>NZ_CAHJXN010000001.1 GCF_903645285.1 Streptococcus thalassemiae
CACAAAACGGACACTGCACGTCTACTTTTACTAATTCAGTCATATTTTTCCAATCTATCAAACATTAAAATGGCAAATCACCATCACTGATATCCAATGGTTTTTTTGTATTCCCCTCAAAGAAACTCCCTTGTTGCCCGTAACTATTTCCATTTTGGAAATTGTCCCCTATGTTATTTCCATTTTGGAAAGAACTGCCCTGGTTGCTGTACCCCTGTTGCTGATAACCGCCATGATGATCTTGATGGCCTTGATTATTTTGCTGACTGTTACGACTTTCTAGTAATTGGAAGTTACTAGCAACAACCTCTGTAACATAAATACGTTGACCTTGCTGATTATCATAGGTACGTGTTTGAATTACTCCTGTGATACCAATCAATGAGCCTTTTTTAGCCCAATTAGCAAGATTTTCAGCTGACTGTCTCCAGATAACACAATTGATAAAATCAGCATCACGCTCTCCAGCCTCGTTCTTAAATGGACGATTTACAGCAAGAGTAAACGTAGCAACCGCAATATTAGATTGCGTATATTTTAGATTGGCATCTCTTGTAAGCCGCCCTACTAAAACAACGTTATTTATCATTTTGCACCTCCTCTACTTCTGATACCTTGATTTCATTTGAACCAAAATTTAATAAGTCGGTGTATCGTTTCACAAACTTAATAGCGGCCATAAATGAATTTTCTGCATTGATTTCTGACCCCAAATCAAGATCTGCAATTTTACCACTGACATAAAAACATCTCATAGTTCTGACTCCTTTCTGTTGACCAACCTTTTACATTTTCAATCAGTTCATTAAACTTCATTGTGCATACCTCCTGTTGCAATATTCACGTTCTAAGCTATCTAGCACCACTTTTAAATACTCGATAGAGTAAATGGCAAGGCTTTTCTTTTCAATTTGTGTGAGAGGCCTGTTAGCCTCCTCAAACTCTAAAATAAGTTGATACTTTCTAAATCCCACCTAACCCTCCAAAGTTTCAAAGCTGATAAAGTTATCCTCAAGCCATTCTTTCAACTGATCAAACTGAGATTTCCCACCATGCAATGTCAAATGCAAGTCAATTGTTAAAGGCTCGCTAGGTTCAAATTTTGCCACCTCTCGCGCATTGTTTTGAGGTTCTGGTGTAATTGTACCCTGCTCCAAAATCTCGCCTGTTTCAGCATCGTAAGCCTTGATATGCGCATTTGCATTTTCTTTGGCCAATTGTTCAATCTCTGCAAGTCGTTCAGCTTCTGCTTTTTCTTGAGCCTCTTTCTGCTCTTTGCGTGCAATCTCAGCATCACGATCAGTTTTCATCATCTTGAAAACATCAACAAGGCTCTTACCATCTTCAAGATGTCTGATATAGCTATCAGCTGGCAAATCGTACTCTTGAGCTTGCTCTTGGATAGCTTGCTTGTTGGCCTTATATTCTTCCAGGGCATCAAATTCTGAAAGCACCAAGGCATCCATTTCATCAAGTGTTGTATTTTTCAGCTCATACTTGCCTGTTTTAAAATATTTCTTGAGGCTGTACTCATCGTATTTGTCAGCGAATGTTGATTTTTCAATCCCTGCGAACATACACCTATCCTCAAAGGTAGTCCGGATAACATCCACGCGCATCAATCGTTCATGTTCATCAATCGCATTAAGTCCTGCTGTGATGTTTGAGATAACATTATCCAATGGCTCAACTGTTTTCTTATACCACTTCTCAAATTCCTTGTATGGATTATTGATGTTATTTTTGATTTCCTTACGCCGAGTTTCCAACGCCTCTTTTAATTTATTAAGGCGTGTACGCTCATCATAATCAATCTTATAAGTGGATGCCGTCACCTCATAATCCGTGTACTGTGCAACGATTGCTGCAAGTTGTTTCTCAACGCTATCATAATCAACATTGATTACTGCTGGTTGGAAATCTACCTTAATTTCTGTCAAGCTATTAGTTACATCTTTTACCATGCCTTTGTTCTCCTAGTCTGTGAAAATTTTGATTTTACTACCTGATGATGAATGTCCAAAACATAAATTGCCATTATCACAAATTAAGGCAAGTTCTGTTTTTGATAAATTAGGGGTATTCTTGTAAATCTCATATAGTGAATTCCCGTAACCACCACCAACTCGACCATATACAACATCAACGGTTTCTTGATCTTGTTCATTCATTTTGTCGTAATTCCATTTGTCCTTGATGATATATTTCTCTTTCAACTCTTTTAGAGCTGAAAGATTAGATTTCTGTTTTTGGCTTTCGTTTTCTGTGAAAGCTCATGGCGAATAAATTTTATTTTCAGTCATGTCTTGTACTCCTTGTTTTTCGTATGCTTTTTGAATTTGTTTAGTGAGATATTCCATCACTATGTTATAGCCATCAACTGGCACTTTGTGGAAATCATCTATTTGGTACTTGCTCAATACAAAATTTGCAACTGTATCAACTGGCGCTCCCTTAATCGTCGCAATTTCTTCAACGTTCTTGATAATTTCTTGATACTGAATGTTGTCAATGTACCTTACTTGATTTTGTTCTCGGGCTTGCTGGTTGTTTGGTTTCTGTTGCTGATTATTCTGCCCTTGCTCTTGGCTTTCTTCTACTGGATACTCATCAATATCTTTTTCACCAATCGCAAACAACCCCTGCAAAGCATATTTTCGAGCGTATGAGCTGACTGCACCTGTCCATTGCGGATCTTGCATTTGTTTAATCTGCCCTTTTTGGGTATTAAATACTGGAACTGGACTCATTTCAGCGTATGCTGTTGATTGGTACCTCTCGTCTCTCTCATCATTAAAAGCTACGGCTGTTGCTTTTACAAAGATTTTTCCAACAAGCTCAATGAGTTCATCAGTTACGATTACAGACCAATCGCTTTTTAGCTCTTTGAAAGTTGTATAGATGTCCTCGGCATTTCTAAATGCGTACTTTACATCTTTGGATTTCTTTTTTTCTAATTGCATTTTTTGTTGCAACTCTGGGAAAGTTAAACTTGCCATTTTCTTCCTCCTTTAAAAACTCTGTAATTCCCTTATTTTAGCCCAAGGTCCAGCAATTCGTTTTTTTCTTCATGATTGGCCAAAAGCCATACACGGTTTTCAAGTTCAATTCTAGTCATCAGCGTCTCCTTTGCTCTACCCCAAATGCTTTGCATAGCGTGATCTTCGTGGTTCTGGTAAGGATAATGGCTCAGGACGCAATCCTACAGGCGGTTCATTGTCGTATGTGAAGCCCTTGAACTCCCGACGGACATTCTTGCGGATTTCTTGACGCTGTGCCTCTCTACCACGTTCGTATGCTTGGTTGTACCCTTGGATAATCATAGACGCAAATTCTTGCTCTTCTCGTCTCTCTTCTTCCTTCTGGCGGATTCTCTCCTCTTCCTGCTTATCCAACTGATGAGCTATAAACCCTGCGATGATAAATCCTAAAATCACTGCGCCAGTTCCTAAAAGCTGGCTAACTAATGGTGGTTCAAACATTTTCTCTCTCCTATACTCCGAATTGTTTTTCTTTCTTGATATTCTCAAGCATTTCTGATAAAGTTTCTTTCTTCGCACGATAGCGATTGCGACTTTTCCATTTGACGAACATGCGAAATCCTTCGTAATCGATAAATACAATCTTATGAGTTGGGTTATCGATGAACTGCTTAAAATCAGGATGTTCTCGCATTTCACCCGCCCAGACTTTTGCAGTCCCTGGAGTCAACCCTTCCCACCTCTGACAAAGATGTTTGTAATCGCCATGCGTAGCTTTTTCGTCCACATCAACTGGCTTATAAGTAATTTCTGTTTTCGGCATGCAATTTCCTCCCTTTCGTGTTATAATCATGTTGAATATTTAAGTATGCGCCTGATTGCCGTCAGGTGCTTTTATTTTTAGATTCTATAGACGCTTCCATTTGTTGCATAGTACGTCAGCTCGTTCATCTTTCTTGTAAACTGGTAGTCGCTTGTAATCAGCAACCGCTCTTTCAGCAAGCTAGATAGTCCGTAGTGATTAGCTTCAAACTGTTCAATAATTTTCTGACGTTCTTCAGTAGTCACTTGCTGACAAGGTGCGTCTAGACTCTGTGTCATTGCTAAATTTGAACGCATTGGTCTTCATGTTTCCTTTCGTTATTCTATCTACTAGGCTTTTCTCGTAAAGTTGCTCCAAGTGATTGCCTCCATAATTCGTAGTTATAATCGTATTCGTCCTGTTTTCAAGTATCTGATACAGGACTTTTTGCATCCAGTTGTTCCCCTGTTTGATTTCATCTCCTACACTTGACTCTTTGCCAAGGTCATCCAAAATCAAGTAGTCTACTTTCTGCAAGAACTGGATAGTCCGTCTTTCTTCCCACTTGGAATCCTTGTATCTAAAAGCGTCTTTCATCCGTGAGAATAGTTCCATGGAGGGAATATAGACCACCGAGCGCTTCAACTGGAACTTCTGAAAACTCTCGTTCAGCGTCTTGGCAATTCCAACTGCTAGATGGCTCTTACCAACTCCAGGCGGACCGCTGATAATCGTATTCCCCTCATATCGCTCCTTCACATAGTCAACCGTCACACGCTTAGCGAAATTGACTGCTTCAGCATCTTGGTCTGTGTGAATCTCAAAGTTGCCGATAGTGGCATTTTGTAAATCAGGTGGAATGATGCTCTCCTTAGAAAATAAAGAGTAAGACCGTGTATTTCTGATTTGAGCCTCAGCTTGAGCAAGTTGTTCGCCTGCTTGACTGTTGATTTTATCCTGCCAACATTCAGGACAATAAGTCATCACATTCTGTGTGCAAGGGTTGACTGAACGCCACATATACACACCTTCATGCTTGGGACATTGAGTATTCAAAGTTTCAATCTGTAAAAATCTACCCTGCAATTCATCTCTTGATACTGCTCGCATAGCACCCTCCTAGAATCCCAGTCGTGGGTTGTAACCATCGTCTGACAATCTCAACTCACTGCTCGACTTCCCACTTGACCGCTTCGGTTTCTGTCTATTCTCTACCAACTTAACAGTAGTTAAACCTTTCTGTTTCCAGTCTCTTAAGATACTCTCCAGATATTTGAAGTAAGGTTTACCATTTCCCACACATTCCTTGATTGCTAACTTGATAACCTCTTTACTATGATCTTGTAAGAAGTATTTCAAGTCCTCAATCTCAAATGGTGTTGGGTATCTTCCAAACTCTGAAAAAATCCAATCGTGAACAATTCCCAAATCATTTTCTGCGGGTGCGTCCTCCATACTATATAGATTATTAGCACCAGCACCATCTGGTTCAGTAAGGTTGGTTATATCAGGTTGGTTATTATTAGGTTGGTTAGCCTTAACATTTTTAAGTTCTTGAACTAAAGTTTCTTTAGTTCCCCCCTTAACATTTTTAAGTTCTTGAACTAAAGTTTCTTTAGTTCTGATTTTCTGAGGATATAGTAAATTCGCCAATCTAACGCCCTGCCTTTTTTCTTTCAAAAGGCCATGTTCTATCAGTTGTCCTTTTAATTTAATTACTACTGGTTCGCTTTTTTTAATCCAACTACATATTTCAGGATTTGTAGCTATAACGTACAAATGCCCTTCCTTGTCAGTAAAGTGTTGCTTGTTTTTTCGAGATAATGAAACACGGTCAATCAGAATACCATAAATCATAACAGCTAGTGGATCTAATCCTGAGAAATAATCATCTTCTATTAGCCGATACGGAATTTTAAAGTATCTCTCATGATTATCCATATCTACCTCTGTAAAGTATTGGTCATTCATATCTCTCCTAAACTATGATTTAATTCGTATTTTTTTCCTAAAAAAATAAAATCTTTTTTAACATTGTATAACCGAGCTAGCTTATCTAATAAATCAACTGGAATTTTAGAACTGTCATGCTCATATTTCAACAACGTTTGTTGATGAATTTGTAGTTTATCAGCAACTTCTTTTGCAGATAAATTGTAATTTGTTCTTATTGCTCGTAGCGTCATCTTTTGCACGCACTCACCCCCTTGTTTTACATTCCGGCGCCCTGAGTTCTATCTCATAGCTGGCTTGTCTAAATAGCCTCTCACACGCTATCTTTGCTTCTCTGTACGTTTCATGCGAGCCAATGAATTGATCTGCAAGTTCTATGACTTTTTCTGTCATTCTATCGCCTCCTTTTTTATTTTGCTCTTGGAGCAACAACCTGCCAAAGATTCGAACCTTGGTGATACCAATCAGGCTACATTCATTTTGTCAAGCATTCCTTCAAATGCTGCATCAAAACGAATGTCATCGATTTCATCTTGAGTGAAACCAGAATCAATAAGGTAACGTTCTTGACGTTCGATCTCTTCTGCTAACTCTGTCCATCCGAAAGCGAATTGACGGCAGTTAGTGCAGAATGCTTCAAGTTGGCTATAGAGGAAGTTTTCCTCGCAAGTGCCTTGAATTAAAGTTTCCTTTGCTACTGCTTTGAAGATGTTGATTGCTTTCTCGTTTAATGTGTTCATGATGTTTCCCTCCGATTTGTTTTTTTGTTATTTCCTTAAGCTTGATTTAATTATACTACGAATTAAATCGTATGTCAATACTTTTTTAGAATTTTTTCGTATTTTTTTCGAATTTTTTATTTACAAATACGAAAATAAGCGTTATTATATAGTAAAAGACAAAAGGAGAAAAATAATGGCCAGAGGACGAGGAAAGTTAACTCCTCAAGACAAAGAGGATATGAAAATCTTTTCCGCAAACCTTAATACGATTTTGTCGGATAGGAATTGTAAGCAAGTTGAATTGTCCAGAGCGACAGGTATACCTGCTAGCACTTTAACGGGTTATGTGAAAGGAACTTCTTTGCCTATACCCGGAAATGTACAAAAGATAGCTGATTATTTTGGAGTATTAAAATCGACTTTAGACCCAAGGTTTGTAAGTGAAGATTCTGCTATCAAAGTCAGCCCTGCACCACCACCTGCCACTTCCCCCATCCAATCCATCTACAACGAACTTGAACCGCCTGGACAAAGAAAAGTTATCACATACGCTGAAAAATTACGAGATGAACAAGAGAAGCGAAGAAAAACGAAGATAAACGAAGTATCGGAGAAAGTTGTTCAACTCTATGGTTACGACTACTATGACCACGCTGCTTCTGCTGGTACTGGGCAGTATTTGAATGATGTACGAGTTGAACAGATAGAGTTGCCAATAGATGTAGATGCTGACTTTGTTATCCCGATTAAAGGTGACTCCATGGAGCCTGATTATCATGATGGCGACCTAGTGTTTATCCAGACAAGTGTTGATTTGAATGATGGTGTTATCGGAGTGTTTAACTACAACGGAGAGGCATATATCAAGCAACTGGTTATTGATACAGAACAATCCTACCTACATAGCTTGAACCCTGATTACAAAGATATGCCAATCACACCAGAAACAGACTTCCGAATCATTGGGGAAGTCGTAAATTTGTATAGAGAAAAATAGACGGAGAATAACAATGGTTGAATTAAATGAAGAATTTTCTTCAATTTCCTTTAATGAAAAAATATCGAACATTCGTTTTGTACACTTAGAAAATGAAAAACTTTTGACAACTGCTTCTTCTTTGGATGAATTTCCTGCTTCTTTTTCGCTTGGAGTAGACATTGATTTGTTCAATATTAAAGCTAATTACAAATACCAAATCCATGTTTTCTTTCAAGGAGATGGACAACTCCATGAGCAACTCATACACGTTTCAAACGTATACATCCATGAAGAAGAATTTATCTTCTCCAAAAATAATTACGGTATAACTACAGGAAGTTTTATCTTTGGATTGACCCCTAAAAAACAAGGTGATTATAGAATTACTCTCAAACTTGTTGACGCGGAATATCAAAAGGTTCTCGATGAATTTCATCAATATATCTATCTTTACAAGAGGTAACAGGCATGAGTGGTACAAGCGAGTTTAAAACAAAAACTACAGACAAAGTCACAGAATTGCGTTCCCAAAATTATGCTAATGGTGATATAATGAAAGCAAAGATTCAGGAGGAACAAAGTATGGAACGTGAAATGTATACTAAAACAGAAATTGATTTAAAACTTGATAAAATCAATTCTGATGTCAAACATGGTTTTGAAAAAGTTGATTTAAAATTCGACCAAGTCAGAACTGAAATGCGTGATGGTTTTGAAAATATGGGACTTCGAATGGAAAAAATGTTCTCTGATTTCAAACTGGAGCAACAAAAAGAGAAAGAAGAAAACAAAAAATGGTTAATCGCATTAACCGTCGGATCTCTTCTTTCAATTATCGGGATTGTCGTTTCAATTATCGCCATCCTAGCCCAAAAATAAAAACCACACTCTCTTTGAACATTACATATCGTTGGAATCGATTTAATTTTATGGTGTAGATAAAATTAATAGTAAAAATCAACTGTTTCCTTTTTGGAAATAGTTGGCATATAAAAAACGGAAATAAAGGAGAATACCAATGAAAAAACTACTAACAACATCAGCAATCTTGCTTAGTGCTACAGTTCTAGTAGCATGTTCAAACAACCAATCGACTACCAAAGATAGCGCAGAACAACCAAAAACAAAGCAAACTAAAGCAAATGACAAACCTGCTTCTAAAAAGGCTACTAGCTTAGACGATTTTAAAAAAGCACTAGAAAGCAATGGCTTCACTATCAAAGAAGAAATCTCAAAAGAAGCTAGTCTTATTCAAGCCGAATCAGGGAAAGGGTTCATTTTAGAAGATGATACTGCTGTAGAAGTTTACGAATACTACGAGAAAAACCCAATGTTTAAAGAAGCTAAAAAAGAAAAAGAGTTAATCGGACACCCTGCTTATATCTACGGAAATTATGTTGTTTTAGTGCTTAATGCTACAGACTCAAAAGATAAGATTTTAGAGAGTTTCAAAGGATTTGAGTAGATCGTTGACAGTATTTATAAATTGAACTATAATTAAGTTACTTAGAGGTTTACCCTCATAATTTTAGACTTTGCACCTTAGCGTGCCAGGGGAAGTAACTTAACTGTTGCTTCCCTTTTTAAAAACTAAAAAATCCCCACGCTCGCAAAGTTTGGCGACTCTGAGCGTGAGGATATCCTGTATAGTAAAAGGCATTAAAAAGCCTGTTTTACTATGCCTATTTTATCAAGAAATGAGGTGAAAATCAATGTGGATGGAAGAACTTTCCAACGGAAAATATAAATTCTTTGAACGATACAGAGACCCGTATACCGAGAAATGGAAAAGGGTATCTGTCACTCTTGATTCGGGTTCAGCAAGAGCTAAGAAAGAAGCTCAGAAACAACTGGACGAAAAGATAGAATCCTTACTGCAAAAATTGACTACTGCTTCTGCTCTCTTTCACACAGTCTTTGACGAATGGTGGGAATTTCACCAGAAGCAAATTAAATTGAGTACGTATAAGACTATGTTAGCTACCTACAACCGAATATCCGATAAAGTTGAACTAGGTACTAAATTGGAAAATATGGATGTACGGCTGGTTCAAAGATTGATTGATACTGAAGAATGGACATATACCCAAAAATATCGTGTCAAATCAATTCTAAACGTCTTCTTTGATTATGCTATCGACCAAGGTTTTATTGAGAATAATCCTGCTAGGAAAGCCAAACTTCCGAGAAAAAAACAAAGCTTGGAGCAGATTAAAAATGCAAAGGATAAATATCTAGAACCAAAAGAATACAAGGCTATTTTAAAAGAACTCTATCGAAAAGATATTACATTACGATACGCCTTGGCATGTGAGTTTATGATCCTGAACGGTTGTCGTGTCGGTGAGTTAGCTGGTCTTACACTAGACAAATATCACAAAGATAGTAAGACATTAGATATTCATACTACATTTAATCGATACATTCCAGACGATGATGGAACTAAGACTTTTGCCAGCTTCAGGACGACACACCTCACAAAAAGAGAGATTGAAATACTTGATAAAATGATTGAATTAAATCGTCTAAGCGAAACAACCGATAAGAATTGGCATAAAAGCGACCGCATCTTTGTTACAAATACGGGAAAGCCCGTTCATAGCTCTATCCTAAGCAAGTCTCTCCAGCGAGCAAATGAACGCCTAAAGAAACCAATTCCCAAACATCTATCCCCTCACATCTTCAGACATACAACTATTAGCATTTTAGCTGAGAATAAAATTCCGCTAAAAACAATCATGGATAGGGTTGGACATTCTGATTCTGATGTTACTAATTCCATCTATACTCACGTCACGAAGAACATGAAAGATGAAGCAATCAATGTACTGGATAAAGTTATGAAAAAGATTTTTTAAAAAGTTTTGCCCCTTTTTTGCCCCCTAAATACAAAAATAGCCCTTCGGATAAAATCCGAGGGGCTAGAAACGTTGTTAAATCAACGATTATTTTTTCAAGTTGTAGAATGATTTCAATCCACGGTATTCTATTTTAGAGCTTTTATATAAAACTACATGAGTGCAAACCCTTGTAAAATAAGGGTTTATACGTCATAAACTACATATATTTTTTACCGTAAAAATACAAAAGTTTACACCTTATGCCCCTTTTTTGCCCCCTGTTTTTATTATTGACAAAACACCGTTTTTGACAATAATACACCACGATTTTCTATTCCTATTCTTCAAGAAAACGCTTTTTTGAACAATAGGATTGTAATTTTGCTTTCTAATCGTTCAAAATGCGCGTTTTTGCAAAATAGAAATACAAACTCTAATTTTGTTAACGTCAACAAAATTGGCAACCAAGCACTTTATAATACTATTTGTTGATGTCAACAAGTCAATTTCAGAGCAAACAAAAAAACGCAAGCCTGAGCCTGCGGTGGGGATAATCTTTTTTGAAATTTTAAATAAAAAAAGGAGCATTTAAGCCCCTCCTTTGAAATAACGGACACTTGGCTGGTCGGTGTACCCAGCATCTCAGATACCTTTTCCAAGGTGCGGCAGGAACCTTTCTGCCCTCAAATGTCTTTCGTTAATGTTATTCTAGCACTATCTGCTTTTTTTGTCAAGTTTTCTCAATCTACCAGACTTAATACGATTTTGTAATTTGAAATCTTGTAAGCGATACATGGTCGGAACATAAAAGAAATCGCCACTTTTATGTAACTTGATGGCAACGAGAACATTATCATCAAATCTTTTTACATATTCAAAACTAGCGTCTTTCTCTCGCGGATTGACTCCAACAAAATCTGGATTTCTTAGTATGAGTTCCAAGTCTTCAATATGATGGATCACATCATTATGATGGCGTTTCAACATATGGCTTCTCAAGCCTTCTTTGTTGACCTTGATTTCACTTGCTTCAAGAACAATATTAAAAATTTCTTTTACTTCATCGGTAACCTGACCGATTTTTTCGTGATTCATAAATTCCTCCGTTATTTCATAACCATTATATCACATTTTATTTAGTCGTAATCAAGCCGTCTGGCTCGACTGCGAACTCTGGTTTATCTGCCAATGTTCCGTTTGGTTTGAGGTAGTACCAGCCTGTTCCGTCTGCGGACTGGACGAAGGCGTTTGATACCATGGCACCTTCTTTACCGTCAAGATAATACCAAGTCTCCTTGTACTTGACCCATCCTGTCTTCATAGCGCCCTCTACGTCGAAATAATACCACTTCTCAGCGATTTTCTTCCAGCCTGTAGCCATTTCACCTGACTGGTCAAACCAGTACCAATTACCGTCAGTGTGCTGCTTCCAGCGGTCCGCAAGCATGTAGCCTGAGCCGTCGAAGTAATACCAGGTTCCGTTGACCTTCTCAAACTTATCTTTTGGATAAGAGCCGTCTGAGTGTACGTACCAGTAGCCTGTATCGTTCTTCTGCCAGCCTGCTTCAATTGTCAAGCCGTTTTCAATATCCTGCTTGAACTGTTCGCGGCTAATGCCCCATTTGGCTAGATATGGATAAGGGTCAATGTGGTCTGAATGGTTGTCGGGCTGGTTATTAGTACAGTATTCATGCGTTTTAATACCCGCCAAGTCGTCTGTATCAAGTGTTTTCGGCAAGCCTGCTTCATCTGCTAGGTTTCGTAGCAATTCAATATAAAGGCGATAGTCTGTCATGAACTCTTCTTTAGTTGAATGACTTTCAATCAGCTCAACTGCTGCATAGCTTTCTGCATTCCAACCACCACCAACGTCCCAAAATCCGTTATTTACAGGTCCGACCTGCATGACACGTCCGTTTCCGACCACATGAGAAAAGAACCCAAGTTCAGGGTCCTTTCTATAGTGGTAGTCTGCCTCATTCTGAGCTGTTGAGTTGCGGTTGCCTGTTGAGTGAGCATGTACTTGTCGATAAGGCTGCACCCCAACCTGGGGCAAGCCTGTACGTAGTCTGCTTGTATCGATATCCATTACTCTTGTCCTTTCCAAGCGTCATTCATCTGTTTCACTGCTGACTCTACGAAGGTGTCCAAGTCCTTGTCGGTCATACTGATATTATATTTGGTCAGCTCAGCTCTAACTTTATCACGAGCTTGCTCTAGCTTCTCATCACCTTTAAAACCAGTCTCTTTAGCTACCTGCTCAACGGCATTAACTGCGTTCTTGGCTAGTATTTCAGCGATAATCACCGCTTTCTCTCCGCCTTTTCGCAAAAGATAATCTTTTACTGCTTTTACAATACCGCCTACTGCTACTGCTAAAAAGCCTGTCGCAAAAGCGATAATAAATTCATTAAATTGTGTCATGTGTTTATCCTCCTATTGTTGGTAATGTTGTAGGCCACTCATCTTCTGTTAAATAAGAGAATGGGTTGACGTGATTTTCTGCTACACCTAATGTACTAGTTACAATTTGTAATTTCAATCTAGTTTTATCATGACGGTAATATTCATACTGAATAATCACAGCCCCTGTTCCTTGCGCACCTTCTGAATTTTCCGCACTAGCAGTATTAGAATAAATATCGCTAGAAGTACCATATATAGTCTGAACTACATCATCAACAGGTTTAAAACCATCAATAGATAAATTATCATCTGACTCATAACCGCCAAGATCTAATATTAAATTAGCGCTAGGACTAATAGTGCTTTTGTTAATTTTAGGTTCAAATTTCACATGTACAACATCATTTATACGTCTGAAATACATTCGGTTTATGACATCTTTATTCGTATCATCCTGCCAACCTAACACCCAACCAGTGTCACCTTCAACAACTTTCCAGCCTTGATTTCCACCATCAGTAGTCTTAATCCATTTTAAAGCGCCGTTAGTTTTGGCTGTGTCGATGTAAGTCGCTCCTATTTCTGCACTTATACGCCCTTCTGGCGAGCCAGTGCCACGGATTTCTTGACCTACATTGTCTGGTAATGGTAGGGTGACATGATTGCCCCCAACAATTCCAAGAGTAATTCCTGTCAGTGTCAGCATTGGCTCAGGCTTTTGGTTCAGCGCCTTGACGTCACGCCCAACTGTTTGGGCAAATTCCTCTAAATTACTCATAGCACTCACGCTTTCGCTGCGTTATAGGTTGCGACCAAGTCAACATTGGCAATCTGGTCTACACGTCCGCTGACTTCAGTTACTTTGCCAAGAAGTGCGCTATTTTCATCTTGTCCCATGCTCGTGATTTTTTCCGCGATTTCTTTCAAGGTATCAAGGTTCTCAGGCGTTCCTTCACCCAAGATTTCAGCCTTAACTTCGGATTTAGCTTGAGTAACTGCCTGTGAAATAGCTTGCGTCATTGCTGAAGTTTCTACTTTAGTGCTGACACTTTGCTTCACTTCCTTGATATCTGCTCCGACCGCTTGTGCGAATGCTGTTAATTTTGTAGTATCCATTGTTTTACACCTTTCCTAAATTGTAGTAAAAAAGCAAGTCAGGGATTTCCTGACATGCTCCACCTTCACTTGCAGGTCTTTCTGCAAGTTGTTTTTTTACTTCTTCTGCTATATCTAATTCCTTTAATTTATAGATATCTTCAGTAACCAATTCCTTGTCTGAGTCTTCAATTTCAATATAAGTATCTCTATCGCTTGGGAAGATATATCCTCCGACCGAAATTTCTACTCGGTATTTTCCGCTTGGTAGAATACTGTCTAAATTGAAATTGACAGAATGGCTAGTGACGGGAGCAGTTGTCTTCCACCTACGTGGTCCCTTTGTTAGAGTAACAACCGCATCTTGACCCTCAAATAAGGTCATAACACGGTAATTTTCATCTAACAATTCGAATCCAAAAGTAGAAGACAAATCTCCTTGCTTAACAAGGTCGCCACCATCAATTCGAGCCAAATTGGTTGTATTCACTCTGTGGTTTTTACAACCCATTCTGAACCTCTTTCTATCTAATCATCTATTAAGATGCCTTCTTTGATATCCAATTTTTCAAAATCGCTAAATAAACGATCTATGTAGCCATTACCTCCTAGAGTTTTGTAGCTTTTATGCATACTTTCTACTAGGGAGAATTCATCTCTAGAAGTATATCCTCTGTTAATAGCCTGTCGCATATCACGGCCGAGGCGCAACTTCATAGTATTTAGATGCGCCTCGTCGTGCACTTTTAGCTTTTCCTGTACTTCATCGATTTTGGAATTGCTATCTTTAGCGGTAGTCTGGACATCTTCAATCTGTTTCTTGACATCGGTTAGTTCCGAGACAATTTTATCTGTTTCTTCCTTGGCTTTTTTCGGCAACCGATAGCTTATCCAAGCAATGATTGTTGGAGTTAGCACTGGCATTACGTTAGTGAAAAAGTGTTCTATTTTCTCAAAGACATCCATAAACACCTCTCTAGTTCGCCAAATGGCTCAACCCAAGGCGTTCCAATTCTTTACGCACACGGTCTCGGAAGCGTTTGTTGACAAATGAAAAGTCAATCGCTCCACGTTTCAGCAGGTTAATGTACATGTCAATTTTAGCTTGGTCTAATGTAATTTTACTCATTGTTGCTACCTCCATTGTCTTCACTAGTGCTCGCTTCGCTTGTCGGTGTAGGAATTTCATGTTCTGTCTCGCTTTCTGTTGGTTGTTCTACTGCTGGTGCAGGTTGGATAGGCGCTTCTGCCACTGGTTGCGCTGGAGCTGGTGCTGGTTCAGATACGACCACGTTCGGTACTCCGTTTGTGGCTACTTCTGTGGCTGGTTGGGGTTCTGGTTGAACCGGTGGAGTTACTGGAGCCGGTTCAGTAGGGTGTGTTTCTGCCTCAGAAACGTGAGGCCCCTCTGCTTCGTCCTCATGCTCGTGTTCAATGCCATTGTGTTTTTCAAGCACTTCCAAGCGTGCAAAGATTTCCTCGATATCGTCAGTATTGTGTAAGCTGACCTTCTGCATGCCATCCATGAGTTGGTTGGCTCTCTCCAGCGCTTCCGTCGTCTTAGCCAGTTGTTCTTGGTTTTTGACGATTGCGCTTGTAGGGTCAAGTTCGGTACGTAGAATCTCTTTGACTGCTTCAATGAGCGTTTCGTCCGTGTCACCCAAACGGTCACCCTCTAACTCACGAGTGAAAAAAGTAAACGGCTTGTCACATTGAATAGAGACTTCCGTCTTGCCAACTCTAAAAAATTTATTTACTAATACAAATTCCATGTTTAATTACCTCTTGCTTTTATAAAATGATGTCGAACCCGACACAGAAAGAAAATTATATTTATCGCCGGGATTTGCGAAATAAATTATAATTCGCCCCTCTGTTTGATTGAATTGCCCAGTACGGGCTTCTATATTCACGGATACATTCTTAAATCTACGCCCATTTCTTTCTACAACAATCGCTGAGCGGTATGCTTCGTATTCTGCTAATCTATAGATTCCATTTAAGTTTTCTAGGCTATACTCAACACTATTGGCATTTGATGACGTAAAACGATAGGAAAGCGATCCAATAAATATAAGTTTATTCTTCTCCCACACCAACCTATTACCAACGTATCTTTGGACAATTTCATGTCCTCTAACATAAATTCCTTCTCTTGTAGCCATAGTATCACCTACTCATATACATCATAGATTGTGTTGGGATCTTTCGTGCTAATTGAATTATATTGATATTTAGATCCATACCAATACTTCATTTGCTGGTTTCCGTTCTGGTTAATCAGCTTATTAGCGACTATTTCGGACGGTGTACTTGGAATCCCAAGCGCTGACCTGTTTACTCGCAAAACACCCGAATTATCGACTGTAATCGTTGAGTTGTCAGGTCGCACCACACCAGCCTGCCCACTAGTTGCAGTCTTTGCTTTCAGCACACCATTTGAAACCTCTGTCGTCTGATTATCCGGTCTGACGATACCGTTTGAGTTTGATGTTGCTACTGATATAGCCGATTGTGGTGTTGTAAATGTTCGTTTCAAAGTGGATACAGGTACTTTTTTCAATCCTGCTCCACTATGAACTAGCACCACATCTCCGTCTGATACGTTGGATAACGTTGGCAAATCAGTAGCTTTTCTAACTTGGTTACTCATAATTACCATTCATCTATTCCTCCCTTTCTACTATTTGGTATTTCCAATCAGCTACGACTAGATTATTGTTTTCGTCCCCTAGCAATACATCATCATTATCTTCAGCCTTGATTGGTATATAGAACGCATTCTGTAGTACCATTTCTTCTAGCAATGACAATCGTTGTTCTTGCTCGGCGACTTCTCTTTTTGTAGCTTCATGGTCTGTATAACTGGCTTGCCTTACGTTGTCCACGTTACCTAGACCCACTTGTTGTTTAGTGACACCGTGTGGGTTGTTTCGGTTGTTGATGTGACCAGTTAAGTCAACCTTCTCAGCCTTACTTCTAGTGAACTCGTCAATCTTTTCAGACAGACCGTCGATGTCTCCAACCTTGTGCCTGTGATTTAAGTCGGCTTTGTTTTCCCATCGTTGCGCATCTTCAGCGCCAATGATGTCTCTTGACCGCCAAATTTTAGCCATCTGTTAGCACCTCCAGTCTATATTTGAATCGTGTCGTTGTTTCAATCGGAACGTACACATCAATGACAGACTGAGGTACGTTTGAACTGTCTAGCAACTCAATCTTGTTAATTTCTCTGATTGAGTCTGGTACCAAGAAATCAATCAAAACAAAACGCTGCTCTCGTTGTTTCTGTATCGTCACAATTTGATTATCGTTCAACCTTGCTTTGTTGATTTTAGCTAGTACGGTTTCTGTAACTGTATTTAGTAACGTTTCTTTAATCATTGAATAAAACCTCCTCTTGCGGTCCTTCGTATTCAAAAGGTGTCACACCTACAACTGCATAACCTGCTCTAGCGAAATCTACCGAAGTCTTGAACAACCGTTCTTTCAGCTTGACTCTTTCTGTTACTGTCGGGATATGAGTATACCCCATATTTGCTGGCTTGATTGCATTGACAAAGATAACTGACTCTCTAAAAAGTCCACTCGTTTCTGCTCCAGACTCAATCAGTAAAACCTGATTAGCGAAATCTACTGAAGCCTTGTACTTTCCTTTCCCGAAAAGGTCGTCTAATTTGCGAATTAAAAACCACCATGAAAATGGTGGCCTCATATTGATCCGCAGTAAAACACGCTCTCTTCTCCACTCCAACGTATCGTCGGCGTGAGCAACAATACCGTAGACTTCTTCAAATTTCGTTAAGGTAGGGACATCACAGAGCATAATAAACTGGTTCTTGATGAACTGATCTAACGAGATAGTACCGTCTTTAAACAGAGCATTTTCAACCCGAATCAGTTCTTTCATATCCTTGACGCCCTCGTAGTAATCTGGAACGTATTCAGATAAGTTTACTTCTTTTACCATTAAACCGTCCTCACTGTTCCTTTATACGGCAATTGTTGTAATTGTCCTGTAAAAACAAGCGACAAATCAGCTTCACGGTTGTTCAATTTCATCTTATCTACGTTTGCGATACCTGTAATGGTCAGTAGCTTAGCCATTAACTGCGAGCGATAGATTTTCATGCTGTAGGTATTGACATCTGAGTATTGCGCCCAGTTCTTTCTCAAGTCCAAGAAATACTGGTCTAGAGCCTTGTCTACCAGTCCTTTTACTTGATTTAGCTGATATCCTGTCATCAACTCAAGTTTAAACTCAATATCAATCGGGAAGCGTGTCGCGGTCGTAACCGTCACACGATGATTGATAGGAGCAAGTCCAACTCCTTTTCCAGTATATTCTAGTGGATCCAGAACATTTTGCACCTTCTTAATTGTCTCGGTAGATGCCAAGTTTAAGTCGTTGTCTAAAACAACCACTTTAACCGTTCCTGAGCCATTCCAAACTGGATAAACCTGAACTGCGCCAACACCATCAATTTCCCGGACACGCTGAACGTACTCAATGAAGTTACCGCCAAAAGGCTTCTCATTGACGTAAATCAAGAAACGCTTCCGCAATTCATCGTCAGTTTCTTCATCTTGCCCAGATGTAACAATTTCTCCTAAGACCGCAGTGGCAAGGCTTCTGTAGTTCTCCAAGGGTAAGATATTGCCGTAGTAGCGATTCCCAACAACACCAGTCGTCTCACACTCTACTTCATACTTACCTACTACATCTGTTGCACGAACAACCTTGTAGATGAGTGCAGCATCGTCAATTGTCGCAAAACGAGAACCCAAAGCGATTTGTACGCCTTCTTTTCTCTCATTTTTAAACTCCGCAAAGCGTACTGCTTTTTTTGACGGATAACGGTGGAGTCCGAACTCTTCAACCTTGTAGTCTAGGTATTGACCAATAGCGGTCTGTGGAAATGTATCTAGCAGTAGATTTTTCAACTGCAAATAAAAACCAGCTAACTCGTAACAAGCAGGCGCTAATGCGTCATAGATGATAGAACCTTCCCGTGTATCAATATTTTCATTGACACGAGAAAGAGCGTCATTCATCAGATAATCAAACGTGTATTTTTCTAAGAAATCACCTATCATTAATCAGCGTCACCTCCTTTTCAACTTTAAATAAACCGGATATGGTATGGACTTCAAAGACACAAAGCAAGCTGTCCTTGGTTTGTTGCTCGATAAAGAAATTCTGAACACTTTTAATTCTTGTATCAACTAACAAAGCTTGAGAAATTGTTCTCTCAAGGTCAGCTTTTACAAAATCATAAGGCTTTCCAATCAAGCGCTCCAATTCTACTCCGTAGTTCGAAGAGTAGATTACCCACTCAAACCGTTCTGTAAGCAGAATCTTTTCAACTGCTTGCCTCATGGCTTCTAAGCCGTCAATATATCCGTGTATTCTGCCATTTTTCACTTGATAAGTGTAGGATGGCAAAACAACTTCTTCAATGTTTCGTATATCTACCATCTTCACTCCATCCTTTGTAAAACGTAGTATAATTGCCCGTTCTGGGCTTTAATCATTAAGACTTTGTCTCCTGCTTCAAGATCACGAAAAACAATCCACCTCTTATTGTCCCCTTCAGTATCTCCAGTACGTAGTTCTTTAACCATCGGACTTAGAACTAAAAAGGACTCAGGGATTTCAAGTTTATTATTAACCTTGATTGTCAGAGGAGAAACAGATGTGACAGAACCAAAAACAATGTCTGTTCTGTCTGTTCCATCATCTACTCCTTGCGCCAAAAGTCGTGCTAATAACTCTCCTGCCATTATTCCAGCGTCCTCAATTCTAAATCCATTGTATGCACCTTATCCCACTTATGGGTACATTTAGAGATGATGCCAAGACTGTTCTTCTTAATCCCTTCGGACTCTAAATCAGCAAAATCCAGTACCACACTGTTGCCTGCACTGATTCCAAGATGTCCTAAACAAGGAACTTTAAAAGTCTTTTTAGGATGATTCTTAGCTTTCAATAAGAGTTCAGCCTTTTGTTGAATCTGACTCTCATTCATCTTTTCATCCACTTTTTCGTGGTACTGCAACTTACCCCAAAGAGCAACATTTTTAGAATCTTTCACGACGTAAACTTCACGCTTCTTACTCTCTTTGTTGTCTTTAGTCAATTTTACATAGTTGAAACTATCATCGATAGAGCCTTCATAGTCAAAGTCTGTAGCTACGCTATCATCCCCAATCACTAAATCAGTAATCAGCGAATTTAAGGCTATATGCTCGACTGTACCAAAGTTATCTCTGATGATGTACCACATGCCACCATGAATCAACGTTAAGTCCAAAGCGTTCTGGATCATCGCAAAATAAGTTTTTTTATCTTCGATTTTCTCAGGACACGTCCAGTTACCTTCATCAACAACTTTGTACTCAAGTTCTGAGATTTCGCAAATCTTACTAAATATTTCATGACTTTTAGAGGCTTCAAACACGATTGTGTCAGTGTTTTTCAGGTACCTCATTCTGTCATAAGCAGTAACCGACCATTTCTTGGCTGATTTCCGCTTTTTCTTGAAAACTTTACCGTAAAAAATGCCCTTATCATCTACCTTAAAGCGAATGACATCCCCAAAGTTACAAGCAACCTGCGAGTCTATAATCATATCAAACTCAAGTTTTCCCGGCTGAAAATCAATGCTGGTTTCCCATTTGACACCTCCGACCAACTCAGTGATATCAAAGACTTTACCGTCATTCACATCTTGAATCAGAAATTCCATCATAGGACTTGCACCGAATCAGCAGTAACCCAACCACGCCAACCGCCATCAAGCATAGTAACGTGATAAGGATGCGACCCTTTCATATTGATATAATTGACAAGTCTAGTTGCGTTTGACTCAGTTTGACCAGGCCCTTCTCCGTAGCTATCTCTATGAAGTTGCCCATTAACGAGCACCTTTGCACCGATAGTCACTTCTTTCTTAGTCGAAGGGGCTTGTTCTTTCTGAGGTTGACTAGCTTTCTTCTCCTCTGATACCTTCTTTTCGATTTTTACAAACCGAGCCTTGGCCATCTTGTACTCTTTGAAAGTGATGTCGTAGTAAACATCCTCATGAATACCAGCTTTTCTTTGTTGCTCAAAACTCTCAACTGTCGCAAGTATATTGATACCCACGCCAGAGATAATCAAGCGACAAGGTTCTTTCCCATCCATGATTTTCTTTAAGAGTCGGACATAGGTTTCAGGCGTTCCTGATTTATTCAGGACATAAGAGCGGAAAGTGTCTCTAGGGAAGAATGAAGTGAAAGTAACCTCAGAGAGTTTAGGAAAACTCATCTGGGTTATTTCTCCTAGCGCAATACTCGTTGTTGACTCGTTATTTGCGCTATTCTTTGTTTTTAGCTCCTCTGGATTGACAGGAAGTTGTGTGACTTGACCTTTGTACTCTACAAAAATACCAATCGCCATTTCTTTCTACCTCCTACGCAATTCCTAGGTCGCTATCGACCAGTCCGATAATCTTTTCTTCAATCTTGCCAACTAGATCATTGATATCTTGTTCAGTAGCGCTATTTTTAGACTCGTAATTGACACTAACTTGAGGTGTTAGAACTTGGTAATCAATGATGTACTTACGTTCTGCAACATCACGCATCATCTTGATATCTTCGTCTTTCAGCTTGACTTCATCTTCAATCTTACCGACGTTACCAATGTTCTTGCCTTTACCTAACTTGTCTCCAAGTCCTTTGCCACCGCCACCTTCCGGAGCACCTGCTCCTGCAGGCGTTTGGTTCATTTGGTCAAATTTAGAAGCAAGTTCGTCTTGACCTTTCATCTTATCAGCGAAGCCTTGCATAGCATCACCAACACCTTGACCAAAAGCCTTAGTACCACTAAAAGCATTACCAGCAGTTGAGAAAGGATTTTTCATCCCATCCCACAAACCACCTGGAGTCATCATGTTAGCACGCATGCCGTCAAAAGATTCATAATCATCAGGAGCCTCTCCTGGATTAAACATCTCTCCCATCGCACGAATACCATTGGCAAAACTACCGTCATTGGACATGTAGCCCATTTCGCCAACTTTTCCTAGATTCACTCCTGGTATTTTATTTAAAGCGTCAATGATCCAGTTGATAGCTTTAATAGCCATGTTTGCGCCAGCTATAAAAGCATTACCGATAGATTGCGCTACATTGACTACCCCATCAACAAACGAAGCAAAATAATCTAATACAGTTCGAATAAGATTATAAAATAACTTTCTGATGGAATAAATCGGGTGCTTAAAGACATTTCTCAAAAACTCTGCAATAGCTATACCAATGTTATAAATGGCTACGAAGAGATTCACAATCGGTGCAATCATATACATGACAAGATTGACAACAAACATAATAATGTCATAAACTACCGTTCCAACAAAGACAAAGGCTGCAACGATAGCCGCTGCAACGTCTAAGAATGAAATCCCCATAGCATTTAGAACTGTAGCTATTAAGAGCGCAACAGCAATAATGCCAATCATAACTAAATAGACTAACGCCCATGGAGCCTGTGCAATCATACCTGCTATAAATATAGCAATACCTACTATGGTAGCTACAGTTGCGACCATTATTAAAGCAGTGATTACAAAATCTATGTTCTCAGTAACCCAGTTCCAACCTGCAACAAAGAGATTAAAGAGCCACAGAGCTATCTGGCCAATCGCAAACATAGCGGTTTCTAAACCTGCCATGAAGTTTTGTCCAGCGGTACTATTAATAAACTCTTGCCATGCTTGAATCAAAGGCTGAAATGCGTATGAAGCTACGTTGCCAATCTGAGTCATCATATCAGCAAAAGTCATCGGCATTTTCGCAAATTCAGCGTTTGTTTCAACTGCTGAACCAAGCAGAGCGTTCTTAAGAGTATCTCCGGTTAATTGTCCATCTTTAGCCATTGCCCGTAGTTGCCCAACGCTAACGCCAAGGTGTCTAGCTAGTTTTTGGGCAACAAGCGGAGCATTCTCCATCATAGAATTAAACTCATCACCACGAAGAACTCCCGAAGCAAGCGCCTGTGTGATTTGAAGCGTTCCTGCTTTTTGTTGCTCTAAGCTTGCACCACCGATTTTATAAAGTTTATTCAACTGTTCAGCAAATGCAATAGCTTCATCATTGCTTTTAAAGGCTTCTCCAGCTTGTAAGCGTATTTTAGCCACTGAGTCTGCCATGATACCGAAGCCAGTCCTTGAGCGTTGTGCTGCTGCCATGATACTATCTTGTAGTTCTTGGCCTGTCTTAGATCCGTCTTCTATCGTCTTAAGCCTTGCCATGGTCTGGATATACTCATCGCCTGACTTAATCAGACCACTCATTAAATTAGCCATTTGCCTCAAGGCTTGAATAGCAACCATGAAATTCAAAGCACGAGAAATAGAAGTCATTCGACCAAGCATGGACGTAGCAACGCCAAGGCCACCAACAAGAGGGCCGGTTGAAGGAAGTTTAGGGGTGACAGGCGACGCCATTTTAGGCGCTACAGGGCTAGAAGCTTTAGGTGCAGTTAAATTCTTAGGCATATCTGCTTTGACTTTAATCGTTGCAGTTTGCGTCATCTTCTTGACGCGTCTATCCAACTCGCCGAACTTAGCAATAGTCCTGTTAATCGTACTGTTAATTCGGTTTAAAGGGCTTGAGAAATTATCTCTAAGCGCCAGTGTTTGCATTAATGTAGTCATCTTCTACCGTCTCCTCCTTCCTCTGCTTTTCCTTTCCATTTCTTTGTGTTCCTTTTCTTCTGCCTCTACTCGGATATCGATAAAGGCAAAAACCAAGGCTTTCTCACGTTTAGATAAGCTATCCAAAAAGGACGGAGTCCAGTTAAATTGATGCAAACAGTAGTAAGCATAACTCAACTCTGCGTCCCCGTCCTCTAGTCGTTTTTTGCTTCTTCAACAAGATCATTGATATCTTCATCAAATCCGTTAAGCGACTGGATTTCTTGCATTAAGGTAGCATATTCCCCAATCTTCAACATAGCTTTCAAGGTTGCTGCTTCATCCCCAACCGTACGATAAGATTCTTGTAGTTGAGCATCTTTTAAGTCTGGCGTAACAACGCAGGCAGACATTAAAGAGTCGATGTACTTATCGTTGTTGAACTCAGGGATAGCAACACCTTGACGGTTTTTCTTCTTGATTGTCGCACGTTTCTTCAACGTATCATTTAGGCTTTCGTCAATACTGCGAATGACAAAAGGAGATTTGAAACGTTTAAGGTGTACCTCTTTTGTTTCTTCCTGCTGAACGTTTTCTAGTAAAAAGTCTGAAATTGCCATTTATCTACCCTCTTTCTAACCTAATTTAGGCGCATTAAATTTTTCCAAGATATCCACATCTTCAAAAGTAAAGTTAACTTCTTCTTCCAAGAAATCTTCCTCAACTTTTAATTGACCCATCACAACTTCATCAAGGTTACATTCACGCAAGATAGTTGTTTGACGACCGATTGAACTTGTCGCATCGTCGTTGGTCACTTGGATATCAAAGAATGTATCACGACCATTCTTCATGTAGTCCAACATCATTTCCTTGAATGTTGAAGTGACACCGTAGATGGTCATCTTACCTTCACCCTTGAAACCAGTCGCTTTTACTTGCGTACCACGTTTGTTAAGGGTGCGGACTTCTTCTTTGTTTTTCTTAACTGTTGCTTCAAGTTCCTTGATATAGAACATGAACTCATTTTTTCCGTCGATTTGAATAAAAGCGGTACCTTCCTGACCGCTAATTACGTCACGACCTTTTAAAAAAGCCATACTATCTCCTTTCCTACTCTACTGTAACTGTCATGTACAGTTTTTCCATACTGTCTACTGGTTTCACTTTAACGTTAACCACTACAGACTCTTTTAACTCACCACGTAGTACCTCGATGTCTTCAACTTTGAAGTCTTCGATAGCACCACGAGCCTCAAGGTCTTTGAAGTAGCGAATACGGTTCGCTTTGAACGCTTGACGTCCATCTTCGTTGTTGCTTACCTTTCCAAGGAAATACTCAGAGAAAGCATAACGAGTATCGTTCACGATATCGTCCAAAGTACGCAAGATACGGTTCTTACGGAAGTCTTGGTTCTTCTCAATCGTGAAGCTGACGTGTGAGTTGATATCTTGTTCAACTACTGCACGACCACGACGAGCAGTAAAGACAAATTGCCCTTTCAAGAGCGCATCTTCTGTCTCTGTATGGCTCAAACGACCCACAACATCAACAGAATCTTCGTACTTCTCATAAGTCAATGATTTCTCAACGCCAGCATTTGCGCTGGCTGCTGCAACCCAGACAGTCGCTTTAGTCTTATCAATAACTGTCTTATCAGACAAGATAACACCGTTTTTAACGTTGATTACCGCTTCGCTGTCAGCGTCAGAGTCTGCAACAACCAATTGAGCACCAAGTCCTTCGTCTTCACGCATACGTTTGATGAAGTTGATAGCCGCCTTTTTGATAGAAGCGTCTTCTACTGGCAAGGCCATATAGTTAAACTCAACTGTTTCAAGCGCCTTGAAGTATTCTGTGTAGTCTTGAGTTGATACTGTTCCATCAGTACCACCAGTCAATTTAGCACCAGCCACCGCTTGCAGTTCGCCAGTTCCTGAAAATTCAACGAGATCATTGTTTTTCAAATCAGCCAAGACTTTTACAGTTTGCGAGTCCATAACAACAGTATCAAGGAATGTGACAACATCAAATGAACTTGGGTCGTCTACGTTTGTTTTGACCGTTACTGTAATGTCATTCCCACGGACACCGCTATATTTAGCTTGAGCCGTTACGTTGTCTGAAAGGCTTACGTTTGCCTTTTCGCCCGTATTCAGACGATAAAGCAAGACTTCACTCACACGTTTGAATGCTTCATTCAGCAACAAAAGCTGTGGGCTTTCTTGCTCATAACCTAGCTTCTTAAATAGGTCTTCACCACGTCGAATTTTCATCAATTTCTTTGATTGACCGAAGCTGAGTGCTAGCGGTACTGTTACGACACCATCACCACCAAGTCGAGTCATTGCAATGTCTTTTGATTTGACGTTGATGTAAGCACCTGGTCTTACTTTATTTTGGCGTTTCCAAATTCCACCTGCCATTACTTAATCTTCCTTCCTAGTTCGTATTCTAGTTTTGCTCTTGCTTCTTCCAAACTATAAGACTCTTCTGGATCTAAAATAGCCCCCAAGATGTCTTTTTCTCCGTTGGTAAAAGCGCTACTTTCCAAAATGTCCGCAGTAGGGAACACAATTCCGTCTACATTATCCATCTTTTACCTCTTCTTTCACTTTCAATTCACGTTGTTTGATATCTTCCTCTTCTAACTTCAAGCGTGTGCTTGCGTTAAAAATACAATGCAGAACGTTGTCAAACACTTCATACTGACGGTCAAATAAATGAATCGTCGGCAAGTGTAAGAGTTTATAACTCAATTCTTCCTGCATTGCTAAACACTCGCTACGCTTTTTCTTAGGAGGAAAATAAGACAAATCCACTTTAGAACGTACTTTCACATACTTATTGGCCTCTGGAGTGTACTTAGTATCAACCACATGGATAAAAAAACAAGGCTCTTTAAAACCTTGCTCTACTTCATCCAGATAAATCCTGATGTCAGGATATAACCCCTTGATGTGACTAACTAACTCCTCGACTAACCGAAAGCCTTTATTTGCCATTTCCTAACACTACCTTTCTCATAAAGCCATCATACTTATCACGGACACGATTTTCCATATCGCTTTTAGTATCTTCAACCGTTTTATGAAGGAAAAACTGCCCTGGAACAAAGCCACCATTGACTGTCTTATGCCCGTACTCAACGTGTGGGGCATAGTAGACCTTGTTATAAACTTTCTGCTTATAAGTCCGTCCAGATACTTCAATACGGCTTTTAGACCAACCTTTTTGCAAAGTTCCGCCTTGTTTACCATGAGCGCTTGCCCAAAATTTGACGTGTTTGCCATCTTTGGTTGTGAACTCCACCCAATGATCCGTATAAACACCGACAGGTGTTCTCTCTTTTACTTTGGAATTTAGTTCTGTACCTTCATAATTCAAGGTCTGTCTCATAAATCGGTCTACTCTCGCATGATTCGCATTCCTGTTGAAGTTGTTAGCAAATTTAGCGAAACTACGATAATCAAAACTGCCACTCATGACTTGCCCTCTAGCTTTATAGCAATTTCTTGATGTGACCAGTACTGACCAATAGGCACATTAGAACGTGTAAACACTTTAACGTGCCCATTTCTATCAGTCACCTCAATCTTGCAACCTGCAGGGATATCATAGACAACTGAGCAAAAGAGTTTCATATCATATCCATTAGCTTGATAGTCGCTCCCATTCGTTGAACTATTGCTCATTTGCGAAATCCTGCAAGGAATGTCCTCTAATAGCACGCTTTCTGACATACTGGTCAAACCGTCTATCTCTTGCTCAGTATAAACTTTAACCGTCATTTTACAGTCATACAAGCAATCAAAGACTGTCTTAGCATATTCGGTCATAGTAGCTTCCTAAAACGATTCAACTGACGCTTGTAGCGCTCAAGTGATGACGGCACTTGTTTCATTCGTTGAATCATTTCATAAGGACTAACCTTTTCGATTGTCGTATCACCCATTTTGATACTCTTAACCGAAAAGTCGTCTGCGTCAGCTTTTTTAGCAAGAACGCTTTGCTCCTTGACCTTGTCTAGTAAGTCGTTGGTCATGTCTATCCATACGTTCTCTAAACGTCCAGGCACACTGTCTTGGTGAATATAATTCAAAATCTCATTTTCTGCTTGAGTTAAAGCGTAATGGAGAACTTCCATATCGTTGAAATAATTATCCTGACGCATTTTCCGAACGCATGAGATCAAGTACATTGTGTTGTCTTGTTTCAATTCTTGAATCATATTCTGTCACCCAATCTATTTGCCGATTTTGTGTTTCAAAGCGATAATACCGATGTTCTTAGGCTCGTAAACACGTTGCCAGTTCTTGAATTTAGCCAAGTCAGCGTTTGATGGAGTGATGTTTCCTTCAGCAACTTCTGCGCCAGTCCATTTCACACCGTAAGGGTGCATAACAAGGGCACGACGAGTGTAAATCATGTCGTTGCCTTTAGCTGCTTCACGAGAAGTTTCAAACGTAGTCAATCCTGATGGATTTCCTGTATTGAGACCGATTGAACCAGTACGGAAAAGGTATGATGTATAAACATCTCCTGTTGGCGCAATACCATCATCGATAATGACACGGTAACCAAGGTAGGTAGGGATGTTGATAGTCGCAGTTGTTGGCTGGATGTATTGAATCAAGTTATCTTTTTGTAGTTTTGTATAAACCGCTGAGTGCATAGCAATCGCAGTAACTTGATCAGCAGAATCCCCAAGCAATTGTTTAGCGTCAAGTACCATAGCTGCACTAATTCCTTCAGCTACTTTCGTTTGGTCTGATACGTGGGTTTCTTCCAGCGCACCTTTCTCACCACCGGTACCAGTAGCAAAGATACCATTCAAGGTAGCAATCAAGGCTTTTTGGTCTTCACGCAACCAATAAGCACCGATACGGTTCAAGATAGCACGCACTGGGTCAGACCCAGCTACAATACCAGTCAATTCGTTGGCAGCCCAACCACGTCCACGATAAAGAACGCAGGCAATGTCTGCTCCAGCAGTAATTTTACCAGTTTCTAGGGCTTTGTCGCCATTCCCGAGAACCTCAGAATCACCAGTAAGGTCGTTCCAGAAAGGCATGTTGACCAACAGACCGCCGGATGTAATGTTTTTAGAGACACGTTCGTCTGATACTGCGATACCACTTTGAACGAAAGCAGATTTAGCAGCAGTGTACTGTTGCATGTAGGCATTGTACTGTTGAGGTGTAATCGTGTCTAGAATTTTTGTAAGTTCATTAGCCATTAGTTATTTTCTCCTTGTTGTTCTAAAAATTGAGTTAGGTTAAAGTTAGGATTGCTCATAGCAGTTTCCCAATTCCCTAAATTAGCACCTTGCCCATCGCCCTGATTTGGCGTATATTGGGCTTGTTTCTCCCCGTTAAAGAGATATGGACTCTTAGCACGCTGAGCTTCGATTTGCTCAGTCAAACCAATCAATTTGCCATCTTTTACAGAGATTTCGTCTTTGTTTAAGATTTTCTCAAAAATTTCTGCGTCTCGAACGCCAGCTTTTGCCAATTCAGCATCGATTAAGCGAGATTTATTCTCATCTGCTAGTTTCATCTCAAGCGCTTCTGTATCTTGTTTGTACTTAGCTTGTAAGCCCTCTAGCTTTTGCTGAATATCTTCAACATCTGCGCCTTTTTTCTTCAAATCATTCAAGTCTTTATCACGTTGTGTCAGCTGTCCACGAACGCTCTCTAATTCGCTTTCTTTACTTGCTACATCATCTTTGAATTTTTGGACAGAAGCACCATACAAAGCGAAGACTTGAGAAATTTGGTCTTCAGTTAAGCCGATGTTTGCCAGTTGTTCTTTTTTCATTTTGAAAATCCTTTCCTCTACGCTAGGCTTTTTAGGTGTTCTCCATCACCAGTCGCTCCGCTTTTGTTAGGACTACGGACTTGTCCAATATTTGAACCTTTTAACGCCATGCTCAGGGCATAAGAAAACCGCCTCGATTTCGATGCGGTTAGAACATAATTAGATAAATAGTAGTCTAAAGGTTTCACGACCTTTAGGTGTGATGAGAGTCTGTGTGCCAGACCATTGTGTTTTTTCGTTGAGTGTTTCCTTGACCTCAAACAAACCATCATTTTTATTGGCTGTTGGTTGGAGCTTGCCTTTCTTATCTCGATAAATGTATTTTTTCTCCATCAAGAAGTCAATAAACTTACGTTCTTTGATTTTTAATTGTTTTGCTGTTTCTCTGAAGCTGGTCAGTAAGTTTCTATCTACTAGTTCATCGAAATAGTCTGCTTTCGGCTTCATTATAGTATTTTCAACGGAAAGTACAGCTTTTTCAGCTTCCAAGTTTTTAATGACTGCTTCTTTTTCTTTCAGTTGATTACCAGCCATAAGGAGCAAGTCTGCTAAGGCTTGTTTGTTGTGTGTGATATTATAGGCCACTTGGTCGGTCATATAAGCGCCATGCTTACGAATAGAGGGCAGCACTTCGCTAGTGACCCAATCAGCAAATTTCTCTGCTTCTGGTTTGCGAGATTGAAAAACAAGTTTATAGAAATTCGCTTCGTTGATGAAGTTGGCTTGTTGGACTCCTCCATTTGTAAGGATGTCACTACTAGTTACACCCTTTGGATTAAGTCTTTCTAATGTTTTTCGTGGGTTACTTAAATCCAGAATTTGGCAACAATCATTCAAATTAAAGAATGGCTCGCCTTTAATTTCTATTGTTCTTACTTCTCCGAATTGTTCATTTTTAAAAATTTGTAGTTCCATTTTTATGCTCCTAGTTAAAAATTTTACTTCCTAAGATTTCTGCTTTATCTGTTGAGTTCATCAAAATAAAAGCAATTTCATCTAGTGTTGAATGAAGTAAACCGAATTGTTCATTAAAAGTATCAAAGAACTTTTTAGACAGCTCTTTAAAAGCTGTATCGTCCTTAAGTTGAACCCAAGACAAGGTTTCTGTCATATTGGTTGCCATTTCAACCGTTCTTCGAATATCTGAAAGCTCGTAGCCTAGATGAGTCAATTGTTCTTCTGTTAATTCAATTTTTGCCATTATAAAAACTCCTTTGCGGTATGACAAAGAAGCTCTTTTCTGATATAATGATTTCAGAAAGAGTTTCTTTCGTGCGATAGCTTAGAACCAACTGTTTGGCGATAGGGGTTCTAGGCTATTTTTGTTTATTTAATTCTTGATATAACTTGTCAATACCTTTTCGGATAACACTAGATTTCGTGCTATCCGTTTTTTTTGCAATTTCTTCAAGTTTATCAACCGTTTCGTCGTCAACTCGAACTCGCAACATGGTATTTTTAGGCTTATCTTTGAATTGTTCTTTTCGTGCAAGCAATTTGCTCACCTCCTTTTTGTTGCTACAATGTCATTATATAACTTTGTAGCAACAAAGTCAAGAGGTTTTTTGAAAAAAATTAAAAATAAGAAAAGCACTTAGATTTCTCTAGGTGCTTTTTTATCTAATTGGTAAGCCTTTTGCGTATGCTTCTTTAGCCTCCGCAAGTGTCATTTTATTTGGACCGCCATCGATATTAAATGCTCCCGTATTTTGCCAATGACAAACATCACAAATATCATAAGTTTCTACTAAATTTCCACATACGGGGCAATGCACATGTTCCCATCCGTCAATCATTATTATATTCTTTTTTATAGTCGTCATGGTAATATTCCTCTCCATCATCTGGCTTAAACATAGTTGTTATTCTCGCTTTTCCTGAGGCATTTCTTTTTCCAATCGCAATTGTCCCCGTTTCTCGATTAAATCGAACTCTTCTTTCTCCAGTATCATAACCTATAATATTTTTAGAGACAACAGAAGATAATAAATTTCTAGCCAATTGTTGATATTCTTCAGGGTTTTCCGCTCCGAACTCTTTCCCATGACTTTTGAAATGTCCATTTAAAGATTTCTCAGTAGGAAACTTGGACTTTGCCCATCTGATGCGGTCTTTTAGTTCCTTGTATCCCTCAACATCATTATACTTCAAATCATAGAAGCCTGCAAATGTTTTGGGCATATTTTGAGAGCCTAAAACCTGCCTATAAGCTATGAACTGCTCCTTGGTTCTGCGTACTCTGTCCTTTTCCAATCGTTCAGCTTGTAGCTTGTCTTTGATAGCAGTCTGGCCATACTTATCAAGTTGCTGCTTTCGCCAGTCCTTGAAGGTCTGACCACTTTCAACCTCATAGCCTTTCCCTGTTTCAATATCTCTTGCATAGCGTTTCCCACCTTTTTCTAAGGCAGGAACCGTCGTACATCGACAGTGAGGGTGCATAGTAGGGTAATTTACACCTTTCTCTGCATCTTTAACAAGAAATACCTTACCATCCAACTCACCACAAATAGGGCATGTGTGAACCTCTAAGGTCGCCAGATACCTGTACTTCTTGATATTGTCGTCTTGGTATTCATCTAACGTTGCCTGAGCCTGAATTCCGTTCGTTTCCGTCTGCAAAACAGTAACCGCACGATTACGAGCACGTTCGAACTCAATTGCTAGAAGTTTACTGGACTGGTCTACGGGATAACCTCGGTTTAAATCATTGGTTACAAGCGATTCTACTCTACTAACCAATTCGTCCATGTTGCTACCCCAAACACGCTCAGAGAATCGCTTACCTTTGAAGTTTTCGTTGATCGCCTTTTGAAGATACTCTTCTTCTAGACGCTCAGGCTTGAAATTCGGTTCCCTTTTGGTCTGCTTATGGTAGTTGTAAGCACGATTTAAGTAAGTTTCTTGGTAGGTTTGTTTGAGATGTGTTTCTATTCGCTTGTTGATTTTACCAGTCATTTCAGCGATATCCATCTCAACACCAGCAAACAAGGCATCTGCATTTGTTTTGACCTTTATTGACCTTGACCACTCTGTTAAATCAGGATGTTTCTTAACAAAACCAGCAATCTCTTGCTTGGTTTTTAATTGGTCAGTCTTAGTCAAGGATAACAGATAAAATGGCAATGAGTCACTGCGATTTTTAGATACCCTCTCAAACGCCTCTAAACGCCCTGTAATGCGTTTTAGTGTTCTGCGGTATAAATTATCGATGTAGTCTATTATCTCGCTGAGGTCGTCAATCTGAGCCAACTCATATAGCAATCTGTCCTTCTCTTCTCGGCTGAGGTCGTCAAGAGATTCGATGAAAGCAATTTTCTCTTCTTTATTCAGCTTCCGACTCATGCTCTAACTCTTCCATATCGTAGGCTTTTTCAGGGCGTTCCTCTTGTTCAGCTTTCTGCAAGCGCAGTTCATCCTGCCAATCTTCTACAATTGGATTCGATTTAGCTACGTTCTCTCTTGATGTGATAGTTGCAAGAGTAGAAACTACTTGAGCCATTTCTGTATCGTTATTGATTGAGTTCCGTGTCCATGTTTGCTTGATTTTGAGTTTGTCGGAAAATCCTAGATGTTTCAAGATCATCTTGACAAGCGTGGCATATCCACTTCTGAACTGAGTCTCCATATTACCAGCTTTTAACTCTAAAAGAGAGTATAGGAACTTCAGAGCAACGCCTGAACTGTTCCCCAGTTTATCTGTTTCAGGATTAACCCCTTGGCCACTAATAAAGATTTGTTTCTTAGTCCTCTCTAAAATCAGATTTCTGGCTTCGGTTGGAATGTCAATAGCAATGGTTGTAACTCCTGATTGGTCTCCCATGCCGTCGTTGTCCATCTTAATCATCTTGTAGCGTTTCAAATCTTCTAGAAACTCTTGCTTGTCCTGTCCACCGTAGTTAGTAAGGACAAAGATAACCTCTTGAACATCGTCTGTATCATTTACAAACCCACTAAAAACCTTGTCGTAAACATCAACCAGGTCTTTGATTGGCTTCAAGTCGTTGGTCTCGATTTCATTGTTTTTAAACGGAATAAAAGGAACAAGACCAAAATCATGTTTGAAACTATTGTCGCTTGAGCGGTCGCCATTCATGGTATCAACCAAAGAGATTGCTTGGAATGTCTCTAATTCTTCCAGTGGTTTATTTTCTTCATGGCGATAGAAAGAACACTCTTTGTCGTTCCAGTATTCGTAAACAGTATAATTCTTACCATCTGTTTCATCTATGCTAGAGTAAACTCGCAGTACCCCAATTAACTTCTTATCCAAAGACTTTGAGTAGATTGGTATTACTTCTTTTGAGTCCACACAAGCATATCTAAACGAGTTATCATTAGCGTCTTTCCAAACGTGAAGCCAAGCGATGCCAGCATTTCCTGCATTCACACAAAGTTGCTTGCTGATACGTTCATAATCGTCTCCTAAGACGTCTACAATCTTATCATTAACGCTTTTATCGTCCACATCAAATGTAGGCGGATAGGTCAACGCATAAGCCTTTTTCTGATCAAGCAATAACTGATGCCAGTTGTGACTAATACGGTTGTCAGCATTACGAAAAGGATTATCTTCTGCTTTTGCTTCATTCTCTGCGCCTTTCTTGTCGGCAGGCTTACTCTTCCGTTTAATATCATTCTCGTTACGATAGTATTTCTCAGCATCAGCTGCTTGTGAGACAAACTCTCTGTGCTTAACCATCTGCGACGAGATTATTTTTTTAATTACTTCTATTTCCAAACAGTCATACCTCCTGACTTGAATAATACTGTATAGCAGAAATAACGCAGGGCGTCCATTGCGTGGTCGAATTGCTTGATAGGCTTGTCCTCGCCGTTTGCTGAAGCTTTCTCGTCCCAAACATAAGCATGGAACTCTTTCAGCGTATTCACACAACTCTCATGCACTGCTATTTTCTCTTGGCCCAGCATAGAACCAACAAAACGAATGCCTTCAAGGACATTATTTCTAGCTTTTTTGATTTTATATCCTCGCTTCTTCAATTCAGCAATGAATGAAGCAGCAGACGGGTCAATAATGATTCGTTCGATGTTCGTATCTCCTAGCCAAGCAGTTAGATCATCAGCATACTCAGCATTGGTTTTCTGCACGTTCTCGTCACGACCTGAATAGTAGTATTCCCTTGTTAAGTAATACTTGCCATTGATATCTTTTTCCCACAAAAGAAAAACGGTCGCATTCTGCGTACCGTAGTCGACCGAGACATATTTGCCCAGTTTGCTCATTTCTGGCAAGGTTGATACAACATGCTTATCTTTACTGAACATATCGTAGACAATACCTTCTGCAACCGTCCAAAGACCTTGAATATATCGCTGATAGAAAACACCTTGATATTGACTTCTGTAACGCTTCTTGATGTTCTCTGAAAGAGAAAGGTTGTCGTCCATATCAAAATGCAGATAAAGCATATTCTTTGTTTCTGCTTTGTCTATCCAGTTAACTTTAAACCAATGATAAGGCCCGTCTGGGTTGCAGTTAAACCACCACTTGGAACCTGCCACAGAGCACCGCCCTGTGCCCTGGTTAACAAAGGACTCAGGCATAAGCGCTACTTCATCGAAAAAGATACCTGCCAGCGTTAAACCTTGAATAAGATCCTGTGAGCTCTCGTCCTTACCACCAAAGATATAAAAATCATTCGACACGTCGCCTTTTGTGATTTCTATCAAGTTATCCGTCCGATGATAGACATAGCTAAAACCTCTTGACTGTATCATAACCAACAACAGTTTCAAAACGTTACGATTAAAAGAGCCAATTGTCTTACCACACATCGCAAAGTTCTGATGGTTGAATGATGTCATCGCCCAGATGACAAACGCTAGACTCATAGAGACAGTCTTACCCGAACGGATAGCACCATCAGCAATAACACCTTCCGATTCATGGACCGGAGAGTTCCAAAGCCACCAAGTTAACACTTTCTTCTGCTTTTTGCTAAAAGGTTGAAATTTGAATGTATTGGTTTGCATTCTTAATCTAGCCAAGTTTCTTCAACCACCCCTTCTAGAGATTTAATAAAACCATCATCATGTATGTTTTCAGGTTCATTGTCAGGCAGTTTAGATTTCAGAATCTCAATTCTCAATCTCTGCTCCTCTGTAGCAAGGCTTGAGCGAGTCAATTCATCATATGTTTTAATCATATTTCTAAGTTCTGACTGTATTCTTGCAATTGCAGCTAAGGCCTTACCCTGCTTATCCCAAGCAGTGTGAACTTCATAGCTTTCTCCGCCTTTTGCTGTGCTTGCAACAAGCATAGTGGTTGTATCATCAACGTCCTGAACATACAGAATGCGCTGGGCATGTAAAAGATTAGCATAGGTTAGCTGAATGTTCTCCCAAAGAATATCAATTGGTTGCTTATCTGCCAGTTGCTCGTATATCTCATGCACTCCTTGCGGTAGATACTTAGCGAACAGACCATGTTTAAGGGCGTTTTGATTACCTATACTTCCGCCTTTGCTGTTCTTATTGCCTTTCGGCGCTCCCCGTTTCCTTTTTGTAGTACTACATTCATCTTTTGAAGTACTACAATCACTCCATTTATCTCTTAACTTCCAAACTGAGATAGTTTTTTCAGGCACACCCAACATGTCACCAATCTTGCGGTTAGTGATGTTTCCGTTATTCTGCTTATAAATTTCAAAAGCTTTATCTCGGTTTGGGTCTCGTGCTCTGCCCAACCTATTACCTCCTATTTGTCCGTTTTGTAAATCAAAAAAAGCCACACGATGTGTGACCTTCTTGCAAGGCGACTACTACCTTGCGTGTTAATTAGAAATAAATTTTCTGATTTATTTTTTTGTAGTCATTTAAAACCTCTGAGGGAATCAAACCCTCTAGCTTATAACTTATCCGGAATATAATTAGCTACGCAACCATGCAAGGTTCGGTCGCTACTGCAACTATTTTTAAGTTAATGAGTGATATATGAATGCTAAGCCTACTGCCTACCCCATTTTTGGGACACAAACACTCAAATGACAGCAGCTGGAATCGAACCAACTGGTCTAGCAGTAAAACGCACGTTTGGTAAAAAATTAAGGAGACCCAAACAACCTGCTAACCTGTCCTTACTGTCTAAGAGACCGAAGTCTCGGAAATAAAATGAAAAATATAAAGGAGACGTCAATGAACGAAATAGAGGGAGGGGCTCGAACCCTCAATGTCTTTACGACACCCTGATTTCAGGTAACCATCTACCAAATTCTGAGACCTCTCTTTTCAATTCTTGACACTACCATTCTAACAGATTTTAGACTTCATGCGCACTCACTTTAGCTCACTTTGTCTATGATAGTCTCCTCTAATTCAGACTCAGCCTGTTTGCGTAATCTGTAATAAGTTGCCTTACTAATTCTCAAATTGTCGCAAATATCCTCAATGTAAGTCTTAGTAATGTAAGTCATTCTAAGGACGGACCTACTTTTTGGATTTTTAAGCCTGTTGATCATTCTACCTAATTCAAGTTTTCTGTTAATAACCTCTTTAGTATCCTGCTCTATAGCCTCTTTCATCACTACCAACTGAGTATAGACATCATCAACTTTTCTAGTCTGTCCACCTTTGACTTTGACACCTGACCACTTAGGACTTGAGAGCAAACCTGCCTCAAGCTCATTGATTTCATCTATACGGCTTTGGATGTCCATGTCCAGATCCTGCAACTCTTTCAAGAGTTCTTTAGCCTTGTTCACTCTCTATCTCCTTTGTGATATAATAGTCTTTGCGAGAACTATTAGCTGAGACAGAGGGTGTCTTGGCTTTTTTTATTCTATTCTTTATTCGTAATCACACTACCTGCACCGTTAACAGTGACCCAGCCATGCTTCTCTCTGGCTTCTGCTTCTTTCATCCGGATAAGATTATCTGTGATTGAGTCTGACTTAGCTTTATTGGCTTTGGCTTCACCTTCTGCTTTGATGATACCTGCATCTGCTTCTGCTTGAGCTTGAACTTTCTTGGTATCGGCTTCAACCTTAGCTTTTTCCTGTTCCTGTTTAGCTGTATCTATTTCCTTTTGTTTTACAGATTCATTTTTGATTGCTGCTTCAATTTCATCACCTGCGTCTTGGTCTGTGATGGTAAAGGATACAAACTCCAAATCGTAAGACTCAAATTTTTCTTTAAGAGCCTTATCAATTGCCTCATAGACCTCAGTACGCTTGTCACCCAGTACATCATAAATATCATAATTACCTGTTACCGATTCTATAGCACGTTGAACTGCTGGAGATACTACACTATCATTTACATTTTCTAACGTTGTGTAGTTAGAAAAAACAGTCATAGCCTTTTCTTTATTAACACGATATTTCACATCGATATTAGTATTCAACCATTGACCGTCTTTTGTCTGAGTCGTGATTTTCTCCATTGTTTTTGTTTGAACAGACGTAGATAAGGTGTAGACTTTGTCAATAAATGGCATGTTTAGATGATATCCTGTTTGCAGGGTGTTTTCTTGAACACCTCCAATTGCGCTAACCTTAACTCCAACTGTATTAGCTGGGATACGTTTCACAGCCGTAAGACGAAAAATTCCAAGTGAAGCAACAGCTGCAACTGTAATGATACCGCCCTTAGCAAGTTTTGTAAGTGTCGTTTTTCCTGTTTCATGATTGTATTGTGTAAACATTATTTTTACTCCTTTTTTAAATTATTTTCCCATCGAAAACTAGTGTTATTGTACCTGTACCATCTTTGTGTTTAGATACTAAAGCACGACAATCTGAGCCCAATTCAATACCCTCAACTGTGATACTGCGCTTTATCCTGTCAACATTGATGATTGTTCCCATTGATGTTTTAATTCTCATGCTCCATCTCCTCAATCAACCAATCAAGGTTCTTACGTGCTTTCTTCAGGTCTTCCAGACCGTTTTTCTTTTGGAATCGCAGTTGATACTTCAAGGCATTTCCAAGATAAAAGCCTTTCAGCTGTTCTGGTGTCATGAAATTTCTTAGAGCATCGATAGATTCCATGCCAAATCTACCTTGGTAGTGATTTGGTTTGTTTATGTTGTCTGTCATGTTAAGTCCTCCTCATAAAAATCATATCATTCAAATTCCTCCAAGCGAAATTGTTACTTTGATTTCTAAACTCTCGCTTTTTGTAAGGAATATGATGTTTATTCAAGTAGTAATATACCTGATTGTAATGTAGTCCTAATTTTTGTGCGATATCTTTTACAGCTATACCTTGATTGGCTAGCGAAACTACATCTTTGTGAAATATAGTCAAGTCTAAAATTTTTCGTTTCCCTAATTTTCGGATACGGTCTCGAATGGCTTTCTCACTACGTCCTAAGATACGAGCCAAGGTCTTGTACGAAAAGCGTTGGTAGTATTTCAGGATATAGCTATCATCTGCGTCTGACCATTTGGGCTGAAATTGCAAGTTAGGATTGTATTTCTGGAGTTTGGCTAATTTTGACCGAACTGCTTGGTAACTTCTATCCAAAAACTTGCAAGCCTGTGTTAAATCATGCTCTTCTCTGGACAAGACGTACCACTCCAGATAATCAACCTCGTCTTCCGTCCATCTACGTCCTGCCATAATGTTTATACGCTCCATGTAAATAATAAGTGCCATCTTTACGCTTGTTTACGTAATACGTATATTGCCCATCTGGACTAGCGTAGGAAATCTGCTTCTCTCCTGCCCAGATACCATTGTCACGCATCATATGGCAACTCTCCATAATCCATTCTACGTCAGGCATCTAGTAACTCCTTGTTTTCGTAGATGTTGCCTACAACCTCACAATCAGTATGGCGTAACCACAATTCACATCCGTGTTGTTTTGATTCAAGACGATAGGCTCCGCCATAATGCCTTGCAACTTCGTAATAAGTTAGCTCAGAATAGACATCCTTAGACATTTTGACTACATCCCCCTCAAAAATCTCTTTTCCGTTCTTATCTTTGAGTCCTGTTGATTGCATGAGGTGAATATCATTATTCACAATCCATTCACCAGCAGCAGAATCCTCATCAATAATCCAGATATCACCATTTCCAGCCATCACTTCGTCTGGTTGATACATGCGACTTAATGAGCCACTATCATACGCTCTAAATTTTGGTATCATAACATCACCCCATCCCCTACTTTCACTTTATCGTACACGTCCTTCGTAACAACGAACACACCGTAATCACGAATAGTCACTATATATAGCTTCCCATGCCGTCCTTTCTCGACGACTTTACCAAATATCTCAGCGCCTTGATTATCCGCTTTATAGATAACCATCGGCTTCTTCTCTTCCAAATCTCGAATCCTGTCCATCTGCCAGAGGTTCAATCCAGCAGACAATAAAATCCAGATAGCTATGAATCGTTTCAATCTGTTACCTCCTTACTCTTCTTCATCCATAATTTCATTAAACTGCTCTTCGTCAATAAGTCCACGGTCAATCATTGTTTGGAGCGTCAATTCAATTTTTATCAATCTGTTCAATTCTTTGTTAGGCAACGTAGCCATAATAACTTCTTCCATCACTCCACCTCCTTTATTTCCTCAATTTCTACTTCAATCCTCGGATTCAGGCTGTAAAACTTGCCTACATCGTGCATAGCTATCTGCCCATCATCCTTAAACACTATCCCTGACATGCTGTCATATAGCGCTTTTTCATAATTATCAATATCAGGCTTCTTGTCTACTGGAATAACTTCATCCAGTAGCGCTTGCTGGTTCTTCTTGACCTTAGAAATATACTGAGGCGGTTTGATGTAAAATCTAAGCCGTGCCTTCAGTGCTACCTCAAGCATAGACTTACCAGCGTACTGTTTAGCAATCAATAACTGACAATGGTCACGCCAGATTTTCATATCCTGTTCTTCGTATGCTTTAACAAAATTCCCACGTTTTGCAAATCTTGGTCTGGATTGTGGTTTGGGTTCTATTTCTAAAATCAATCGTTCTTTCATGTCTTTGTGAACACCTCATTCAGTTCCATAATCTCCTCATTGTTGTTATACGGATCATACGCTAACCGCCCAAAACCTGCTTTATTCGTGCTGGTTGGTGTGTTACCTGTCCATTTCAAATGCAGAAACTTACTGCACGCTCTACAACGAATTGATGAAGGTTTAATCTTAACCATTCTGTGATAACATTCCCCACAAAACGGACACTGCACGTCTACTTTTACTAATTCAGTCATATTTTTCCAATCTATCAAACATTAAAATGGCAAATCATCATCACTGATATCCAATGGATTTGTTGTATTCCCCTCAAAGAAACTACCTTGTTGCCCGTAACTATTTCCATTTTGGAAATTGTTCCCTATGTTATTTCCATTTTGGAAAGAACTGCCCTGGTTGCTGTAACCCTGTTGCTGATAACCGCCATGATGATCTTGATGGCCTTGATTATTTTGCTGACTGTTACGACTTTCTAGTAATTGGAAGTTACTAGCAACAACCTCTGTAACATAAATACGTTGACCTTGCTGATTATCATAGGTACGTGTTTGAATTACTCCTGTGATACCAATCAATGAGCCTTTTTTAGCCCAATTAGCAAGATTTTCAGCTGACTGTCTCCAGATAACACAATTGATAAAATCAGCATCACGCTCTCCAGCCTCGTTCTTAAATGGACGATTTACAGCAAGAGTAAACGTAGCAACCGCAATATTAGATTGCGTATATTTTAGATTGGCATCTCTTGTAAGCCGCCCTACTAAAACAACGTTATTTATCATTTTGCACCTCCTCTACTTCTGATACCTTGATTTCATTTGAACCAAAATTTAATAAGTCGGTGTATCGTTTCACAAACTTAATAGCGGCCATAAATGAATTTTCTGCATTGATTTCTGACCCCAAATCAAGATCTGCAATTTTACCACTGACATAAAAACATCTCATAGTTCTGACTCCTTTCTGTTGACCAACCTTTTACATTTTCAATCAGTTCATTAAACTTCATTGTGCATACCTCCTGTTGCAATATTCACGTTCTAAGCTATCTAGCACCACTTTTAAATACTCGATAGAGTAAATGGCAAGGCTTTTCTTTTCAATTTGTGTGAGAGGCCTGTTAGCCTCCTCAAACTCTAAAATAAGTTGATACTTTCTAAATCCCACCTAACCCTCCAAAGTTTCAAAGCTGATAAAGTTATCCTCAAGCCATTCTTTCAACTGATCAAACTGAGATTTCCCACCATGCAATGTCAAATGCAAGTCAATTGTTAAAGGCTCGCTAGGTTCAAATTTTGCCACCTCTCGCGCATTGTTTTGAGGTTCTGGTGTAATTGTACCCTGCTCCAAAATCTCGCCTGTTTCAGCATCGTAAGCCTTGATATGCGCATTTGCATTTTCTTTGGCCAATTGTTCAATCTCTGCAAGTCGTTCAGCTTCTGCTTTTTCTTGAGCCTCTTTCTGCTCTTTGCGTGCAATCTCAGCATCACGATCAGTTTTCATCATCTTGAAAACATCAACAAGGCTCTTACCATCTTCAAGATGTCTGATATAGCTATCAGCTGGCAAATCGTACTCTTGAGCTTGCTCTTGGATAGCTTGCTTGTTGGCCTTATATTCTTCCAGGGCATCAAATTCTGAAAGCACCAAGGCATCCATTTCATCAAGTGTTGTATTTTTCAGCTCATACTTGCCTGTTTTAAAATATTTCTTGAGGCTGTACTCATCGTATTTGTCAGCGAATGTTGATTTTTCAATCCCTGCGAACATACACCTATCCTCAAAGGTAGTCCGGATAACATCCACGCGCATCAATCGTTCATGTTCATCAATCGCATTAAGTCCTGCTGTGATGTTTGAGATAACATTATCCAATGGCTCAACTGTTTTCTTATACCACTTCTCAAATTCCTTGTATGGATTATTGATGTTATTTTTGATTTCCTTACGCCGAGTTTCCAACGCCTCTTTTAATTTATTAAGGCGTGTACGCTCATCATAATCAATCTTATAAGTGGATGCCGTCACCTCATAATCCGTGTACTGTGCAACGATTGCTGCAAGTTGTTTCTCAACGCTATCATAATCAACATTGATTACTGCTGGTTGGAAATCTACCTTAATTTCTGTCAAGCTATTAGTTACATCTTTTACCATGCCTTTGTTCTCCTAGTCTGTGAAAATTTTGATTTTACTACCTGATGATGAATGTCCAAAACATAAATTGCCATTATCACAAATTAAGGCAAGTTCTGTTTTTGATAAATTAGGGGTATTCTTGTAAATCTCATATAGTGAATTCCCGTAACCACCACCAACTCGACCATATACAACATCAACGGTTTCTTGATCTTGTTCATTCATTTTGTCGTAATTCCATTTGTCCTTGATGATATATTTCTCTTTCAACTCTTTTAGAGCTGAAAGATTAGATTTCTGTTTTTGGCTTTCGTTTTCTGTGAAAGCTCATGGCGAATAAATTTTATTTTCAGTCATGTCTTGTACTCCTTGTTTTTCGTATGCTTTTTGAATTTGTTTAGTGAGATATTCCATCACTATGTTATAGCCATCAACTGGCACTTTGTGGAAATCATCTATTTGGTACTTGCTCAATACAAAATTTGCAACTGTATCAACTGGCGCTCCCTTAATCGTCGCAATTTCTTCAACGTTCTTGATAATTTCTTGATACTGAATGTTGTCAATGTACCTTACTTGATTTTGTTCTCGGGCTTGCTGGTTGTTTGGTTTCTGTTGCTGATTATTCTGCCCTTGCTCTTGGCTTTCTTCTACTGGATACTCATCAATATCTTTTTCACCAATCGCAAACAACCCCTGCAAAGCATATTTTCGAGCGTATGAGCTGACTGCACCTGTCCATTGCGGATCTTGCATTTGTTTAATCTGCCCTTTTTGGGTATTAAATACTGGAACTGGACTCATTTCAGCGTATGCTGTTGATTGGTACCTCTCGTCTCTCTCATCATTAAAAGCTACGGCTGTTGCTTTTACAAAGATTTTTCCAACAAGCTCAATGAGTTCATCAGTTACGATTACAGACCAATCGCTTTTTAGCTCTTTGAAAGTTGTATAGATGTCCTCGGCATTTCTAAATGCGTACTTTACATCTTTGGATTTCTTTTTTTCTAATTGCATTTTTTGTTGCAACTCTGGGAAAGTTAAACTTGCCATTTTCTTCCTCCTTTAAAAACTCTGTAATTCCCTTATTTTAGCCCAAGGTCCAGCAATTCGTTTTTTTCTTCATGATTGGCCAAAAGCCATACACGGTTTTCAAGTTCAATTCTAGTCATCAGCGTCTCCTTTGCTCTACCCCAAATGCTTTGCATAGCGTGATCTTCGTGGTTCTGGTAAGGATAATGGCTCAGGACGCAATCCTACAGGCGGTTCATTGTCGTATGTGAAGCCCTTGAACTCCCGACGGACATTCTTGCGGATTTCTTGACGCTGTGCCTCTCTACCACGTTCGTATGCTTGGTTGTACCCTTGGATAATCATAGACGCAAATTCTTGCTCTTCTCGTCTCTCTTCTTCCTTCTGGCGGATTCTCTCCTCTTCCTGCTTATCCAACTGATGAGCTATAAACCCTGCGATGATAAATCCTAAAATCACTGCGCCAGTTCCTAAAAGCTGGCTAACTAATGGTGGTTCAAACATTTTCTCTCTCCTATACTCCGAATTGTTTTTCTTTCTTGATATTCTCAAGCATTTCTGATAAAGTTTCTTTCTTCGCACGATAGCGATTGCGACTTTTCCATTTGACGAACATGCGAAATCCTTCGTAATCGATAAATACAATCTTATGAGTTGGGTTATCGATGAACTGCTTAAAATCAGGATGTTCTCGCATTTCACCCGCCCAGACTTTTGCAGTCCCTGGAGTCAACCCTTCCCACCTCTGACAAAGATGTTTGTAATCGCCATGCGTAGCTTTTTCGTCCACATCAACTGGCTTATAAGTAATTTCTGTTTTCGGCATGCAATTTCCTCCCTTTCGTGTTATAATCATGTTGAATATTTAAGTATGCGCCTGATTGCCGTCAGGTGCTTTTATTTTTAGATTCTATAGACGCTTCCATTTGTTGCATAGTACGTCAGCTCGTTCATCTTTCTTGTAAACTGGTAGTCGCTTGTAATCAGCAACCGCTCTTTCAGCAAGCTAGATAGTCCGTAGTGATTAGCTTCAAACTGTTCAATAATTTTCTGACGTTCTTCAGTAGTCACTTGCTGACAAGGTGCGTCTAGACTCTGTGTCATTGCTAAATTTGAACGCATTGGTCTTCATGTTTCCTTTCGTTATTCTATCTACTAGGCTTTTCTCGTAAAGTTGCTCCAAGTGATTGCCTCCATAATTCGTAGTTATAATCGTATTCGTCCTGTTTTCAAGTATCTGATACAGGACTTTTTGCATCCAGTTGTTCCCCTGTTTGATTTCATCTCCTACACTTGACTCTTTGCCAAGGTCATCCAAAATCAAGTAGTCTACTTTCTGCAAGAACTGGATAGTCCGTCTTTCTTCCCACTTGGAATCCTTGTATCTAAAAGCGTCTTTCATCCGTGAGAATAGTTCCATGGAGGGAATATAGACCACCGAGCGCTTCAACTGGAACTTCTGAAAACTCTCGTTCAGCGTCTTGGCAATTCCAACTGCTAGATGGCTCTTACCAACTCCAGGCGGACCGCTGATAATCGTATTCCCCTCATATCGCTCCTTCACATAGTCAACCGTCACACGCTTAGCGAAATTGACTGCTTCAGCATCTTGGTCTGTGTGAATCTCAAAGTTGCCGATAGTGGCATTTTGTAAATCAGGTGGAATGATGCTCTCCTTAGAAAATAAAGAGTAAGACCGTGTATTTCTGATTTGAGCCTCAGCTTGAGCAAGTTGTTCGCCTGCTTGACTGTTGATTTTATCCTGCCAACATTCAGGACAATAAGTCATCACATTCTGTGTGCAAGGGTTGACTGAACGCCACATATACACACCTTCATGCTTGGGACATTGAGTATTCAAAGTTTCAATCTGTAAAAATCTACCCTGCAATTCATCTCTTGATACTGCTCGCATAGCACCCTCCTAGAATCCCAGTCGTGGGTTGTAACCATCGTCTGACAATCTCAACTCACTGCTCGACTTCCCACTTGACCGCTTCGGTTTCTGTCTATTCTCTACCAACTTAACAGTAGTTAAACCTTTCTGTTTCCAGTCTCTTAAGATACTCTCCAGATATTTGAAGTAAGGTTTACCATTTCCCACACATTCCTTGATTGCTAACTTGATAACCTCTTTACTATGATCTTGTAAGAAGTATTTCAAGTCCTCAATCTCAAATGGTGTTGGGTATCTTCCAAACTCTGAAAAAATCCAATCGTGAACAATTCCCAAATCATTTTCTGCGGGTGCGTCCTCCATACTATATAGATTATTAGCACCAGCACCATCTGGTTCAGTAAGGTTGGTTATATCAGGTTGGTTATTATTAGGTTGGTTAGCCTTAACATTTTTAAGTTCTTGAACTAAAGTTTCTTTAGTTCCCCCCTTAACATTTTTAAGTTCTTGAACTAAAGTTTCTTTAGTTCTGATTTTCTGAGGATATAGTAAATTCGCCAATCTAACGCCCTGCCTTTTTTCTTTCAAAAGGCCATGTTCTATCAGTTGTCCTTTTAATTTAATTACTACTGGTTCGCTTTTTTTAATCCAACTACATATTTCAGGATTTGTAGCTATAACGTACAAATGCCCTTCCTTGTCAGTAAAGTGTTGCTTGTTTTTTCGAGATAATGAAACACGGTCAATCAGAATACCATAAATCATAACAGCTAGTGGATCTAATCCTGAGAAATAATCATCTTCTATTAGCCGATACGGAATTTTAAAGTATCTCTCATGATTATCCATATCTACCTCTGTAAAGTATTGGTCATTCATATCTCTCCTAAACTATGATTTAATTCGTATTTTTTTCCTAAAAAAATAAAATCTTTTTTAACATTGTATAACCGAGCTAGCTTATCTAATAAATCAACTGGAATTTTAGAACTGTCATGCTCATATTTCAACAACGTTTGTTGATGAATTTGTAGTTTATCAGCAACTTCTTTTGCAGATAAATTGTAATTTGTTCTTATTGCTCGTAGCGTCATCTTTTGCACGCACTCACCCCCTTGTTTTACATTCCGGCGCCCTGAGTTCTATCTCATAGCTGGCTTGTCTAAATAGCCTCTCACACGCTATCTTTGCTTCTCTGTACGTTTCATGCGAGCCAATGAATTGATCTGCAAGTTCTATGACTTTTTCTGTCATTCTATCGCCTCCTTTTTTATTTTGCTCTTGGAGCAACAACCTGCCAAAGATTCGAACCTTGGTGATACCAATCAGGCTACATTCATTTTGTCAAGCATTCCTTCAAATGCTGCATCAAAACGAATGTCATCGATTTCATCTTGAGTGAAACCAGAATCAATAAGGTAACGTTCTTGACGTTCGATCTCTTCTGCTAACTCTGTCCATCCGAAAGCGAATTGACGGCAGTTAGTGCAGAATGCTTCAAGTTGGCTATAGAGGAAGTTTTCCTCGCAAGTGCCTTGAATTAAAGTTTCCTTTGCTACTGCTTTGAAGATGTTGATTGCTTTCTCGTTTAATGTGTTCATGATGTTTCCCTCCGATTTGTTTTTTTGTTATTTCCTTAAGCTTGATTTAATTATACTACGAATTAAATCGTATGTCAATACTTTTTTAGAATTTTTTCGTATTTTTTTCGAATTTTTTATTTACAAATACGAAAATAAGCGTTATTATATAGTAAAAGACAAAAGGAGAAAAATAATGGCCAGAGGACGAGGAAAGTTAACTCCTCAAGACAAAGAGGATATGAAAATCTTTTCCGCAAACCTTAATACGATTTTGTCGGATAGGAATTGTAAGCAAGTTGAATTGTCCAGAGCGACAGGTATACCTGCTAGCACTTTAACGGGTTATGTGAAAGGAACTTCTTTGCCTATACCCGGAAATGTACAAAAGATAGCTGATTATTTTGGAGTATTAAAATCGACTTTAGACCCAAGGTTTGTAAGTGAAGATTCTGCTATCAAAGTCAGCCCTGCACCACCACCTGCCACTTCCCCCATCCAATCCATCTACAACGAACTTGAACCGCCTGGACAAAGAAAAGTTATCACATACGCTGAAAAATTACGAGATGAACAAGAGAAGCGAAGAAAAACGAAGATAAACGAAGTATCGGAGAAAGTTGTTCAACTCTATGGTTACGACTACTATGACCACGCTGCTTCTGCTGGTACTGGGCAGTATTTGAATGATGTACGAGTTGAACAGATAGAGTTGCCAATAGATGTAGATGCTGACTTTGTTATCCCGATTAAAGGTGACTCCATGGAGCCTGATTATCATGATGGCGACCTAGTGTTTATCCAGACAAGTGTTGATTTGAATGATGGTGTTATCGGAGTGTTTAACTACAACGGAGAGGCATATATCAAGCAACTGGTTATTGATACAGAACAATCCTACCTACATAGCTTGAACCCTGATTACAAAGATATGCCAATCACACCAGAAACAGACTTCCGAATCATTGGGGAAGTCGTAAATTTGTATAGAGAAAAATAGACGGAGAATAACAATGGTTGAATTAAATGAAGAATTTTCTTCAATTTCCTTTAATGAAAAAATATCGAACATTCGTTTTGTACACTTAGAAAATGAAAAACTTTTGACAACTGCTTCTTCTTTGGATGAATTTCCTGCTTCTTTTTCGCTTGGAGTAGACATTGATTTGTTCAATATTAAAGCTAATTACAAATACCAAATCCATGTTTTCTTTCAAGGAGATGGACAACTCCATGAGCAACTCATACACGTTTCAAACGTATACATCCATGAAGAAGAATTTATCTTCTCCAAAAATAATTACGGTATAACTACAGGAAGTTTTATCTTTGGATTGACCCCTAAAAAACAAGGTGATTATAGAATTACTCTCAAACTTGTTGACGCGGAATATCAAAAGGTTCTCGATGAATTTCATCAATATATCTATCTTTACAAGAGGTAACAGGCATGAGTGGTACAAGCGAGTTTAAAACAAAAACTACAGACAAAGTCACAGAATTGCGTTCCCAAAATTATGCTAATGGTGATATAATGAAAGCAAAGATTCAGGAGGAACAAAGTATGGAACGTGAAATGTATACTAAAACAGAAATTGATTTAAAACTTGATAAAATCAATTCTGATGTCAAACATGGTTTTGAAAAAGTTGATTTAAAATTCGACCAAGTCAGAACTGAAATGCGTGATGGTTTTGAAAATATGGGACTTCGAATGGAAAAAATGTTCTCTGATTTCAAACTGGAGCAACAAAAAGAGAAAGAAGAAAACAAAAAATGGTTAATCGCATTAACCGTCGGATCTCTTCTTTCAATTATCGGGATTGTCGTTTCAATTATCGCCATCCTAGCCCAAAAATAAAAACCACACTCTCTTTGAACATTACATATCGTTGGAATCGATTTAATTTTATGGTGTAGATAAAATTAATAGTAAAAATCAACTGTTTCCTTTTTGGAAATAGTTGGCATATAAAAAACGGAAATAAAGGAGAATACCAATGAAAAAACTACTAACAACATCAGCAATCTTGCTTAGTGCTACAGTTCTAGTAGCATGTTCAAACAACCAATCGACTACCAAAGATAGCGCAGAACAACCAAAAACAAAGCAAACTAAAGCAAATGACAAACCTGCTTCTAAAAAGGCTACTAGCTTAGACGATTTTAAAAAAGCACTAGAAAGCAATGGCTTCACTATCAAAGAAGAAATCTCAAAAGAAGCTAGTCTTATTCAAGCCGAATCAGGGAAAGGGTTCATTTTAGAAGATGATACTGCTGTAGAAGTTTACGAATACTACGAGAAAAACCCAATGTTTAAAGAAGCTAAAAAAGAAAAAGAGTTAATCGGACACCCTGCTTATATCTACGGAAATTATGTTGTTTTAGTGCTTAATGCTACAGACTCAAAAGATAAGATTTTAGAGAGTTTCAAAGGATTTGAGTAGATCGTTGACAGTATTTATAAATTGAACTATAATTAAGTTACTTAGAGGTTTACCCTCATAATTTTAGACTTTGCACCTTAGCGTGCCAGGGGAAGTAACTTAACTGTTGCTTCCCTTTTTAAAAACTAAAAAATCCCCACGCTCGCAAAGTTTGGCGACTCTGAGCGTGAGGATATCCTGTATAGTAAAAGGCATTAAAAAGCCTGTTTTACTATGCCTATTTTATCAAGAAATGAGGTGAAAATCAATGTGGATGGAAGAACTTTCCAACGGAAAATATAAATTCTTTGAACGATACAGAGACCCGTATACCGAGAAATGGAAAAGGGTATCTGTCACTCTTGATTCGGGTTCAGCAAGAGCTAAGAAAGAAGCTCAGAAACAACTGGACGAAAAGATAGAATCCTTACTGCAAAAATTGACTACTGCTTCTGCTCTCTTTCACACAGTCTTTGACGAATGGTGGGAATTTCACCAGAAGCAAATTAAATTGAGTACGTATAAGACTATGTTAGCTACCTACAACCGAATATCCGATAAAGTTGAACTAGGTACTAAATTGGAAAATATGGATGTACGGCTGGTTCAAAGATTGATTGATACTGAAGAATGGACATATACCCAAAAATATCGTGTCAAATCAATTCTAAACGTCTTCTTTGATTATGCTATCGACCAAGGTTTTATTGAGAATAATCCTGCTAGGAAAGCCAAACTTCCGAGAAAAAAACAAAGCTTGGAGCAGATTAAAAATGCAAAGGATAAATATCTAGAACCAAAAGAATACAAGGCTATTTTAAAAGAACTCTATCGAAAAGATATTACATTACGATACGCCTTGGCATGTGAGTTTATGATCCTGAACGGTTGTCGTGTCGGTGAGTTAGCTGGTCTTACACTAGACAAATATCACAAAGATAGTAAGACATTAGATATTCATACTACATTTAATCGATACATTCCAGACGATGATGGAACTAAGACTTTTGCCAGCTTCAGGACGACACACCTCACAAAAAGAGAGATTGAAATACTTGATAAAATGATTGAATTAAATCGTCTAAGCGAAACAACCGATAAGAATTGGCATAAAAGCGACCGCATCTTTGTTACAAATACGGGAAAGCCCGTTCATAGCTCTATCCTAAGCAAGTCTCTCCAGCGAGCAAATGAACGCCTAAAGAAACCAATTCCCAAACATCTATCCCCTCACATCTTCAGACATACAACTATTAGCATTTTAGCTGAGAATAAAATTCCGCTAAAAACAATCATGGATAGGGTTGGACATTCTGATTCTGATGTTACTAATTCCATCTATACTCACGTCACGAAGAACATGAAAGATGAAGCAATCAATGTACTGGATAAAGTTATGAAAAAGATTTTTTAAAAAGTTTTGCCCCTTTTTTGCCCCCTAAATACAAAAATAGCCCTTCGGATAAAATCCGAGGGGCTAGAAACGTTGTTAAATCAACGATTATTTTTTCAAGTTGTAGAATGATTTCAATCCACGGTATTCAGCTACTTCACCAAGTTGGTCTTCAATACGAAGCAATTGGTTGTATTTAGCGATACGGTCTGTACGTGAAAGTGAACCAGTCTTGATTTGTCCTGCGTTAGTTGCAACTGCGATGTCAGCGATTGTTGAATCTTCAGTTTCACCTGAACGGTGTGATACAACGGCAGTGTAACCAGCTTCTTTCGCCATTTCGATAGCGTCGAATGTTTCAGTAAGAGTACCGATTTGGTTAACTTTGATAAGGATTGAGTTAGCAGCACCTTCTGCAATACCTTTTTCAAGGTAAGAAGTGTTTGTTACGAAGAAGTCGTCACCAACCAATTGAACTTTACCACCAAGACGTTCAGTAAGAGCTTTCCAACCGTCCCAGTCATTTTCATCCATACCATCTTCGATAGTGATGATTGGGTATTTGTTTACCAATTCTTCAAGGTAGTCGATTTGTTCTGCAGCAGTACGTACAGCTGCTCCTTCACCTTCGAATTTAGTGTAGTCGTAAACTTTACGTTCTTTATCGTAGAATTCTGATGAAGCACAGTCAAATCCGATAAATACGTCTTTACCTGGAACATATCCAGCAGCTTCGATAGCAGCAAGGATAGTTTCAACTCCGTCTTCAGTTCCTTCAAAACGAGGAGCGAATCCACCTTCGTCACCTACGGCTGTTTCCAAACCACGAGATTTAAGGATTTTCTTAAGAGCATGGAAGATTTCAGCACCCCAACGAAGAGCTTCTTTGAATGATGGCGCACCAGCAGGTACGATCATGAATTCTTGGAAAGCGATTGGAGCGTCAGAGTGAGAACCACCGTTGATGATGTTCATCATTGGAGTTGGAAGAACTTTAGTATTGAATCCACCAAGGTAGCTGTAAAGTGGGATTTCAAGGTAGTCAGCAGCAGCACGAGCTACAGCGATAGACACACCAAGGATTGCGTTTGCACCCAATTTACCTTTGTTAGGAGTACCGTCAAGAGCGATCATAGCACGGTCGATAGCTTGTTGATCACGTACATCGTAGCCAATGATAGCTTCAGCAATGATGTTGTTTACATTGTCAACAGCTTTTTGTGTACCAAGACCACCGTAACGAGATTTGTCACCGTCGCGAAGTTCAACTGCTTCGTGTTCACCAGTAGAAGCTCCTGATGGAACCATACCACGTCCGAAAGCACCTGATTCAGTGTAAACTTCTACTTCAAGTGTTGGGTTACCGCGTGAGTCTAGGACTTCGCGAGCGTAAACATCAGTAATAATTGACATTTTTTACTCTCCTTATGAGTTAAATTTTTTACACCTCTATAATACCTTAAAACCCCTCCTTTTTCAAGAAAAAACGTTATCTTTGTGCAAATTTTCCTTAACTTTATAAAGTAATCGCTTTCTTTTGTCTGTTTTATTCTAACTTTTATGATATACTGTTTTCATGACAGATTTATCAAAACAATTACTTGAAAAAGCTCATGGTGGAGCAAAATTAAATCCGGATGAGCAAAGACGCTATCTTGGTACTTTTGAAGAAAGAGTTCTTGGATATGCAGATATTGACACAGCAAATAGCCCTCAGCTAGAAAAAGGCTTTTTATCTATTTTAGAAAACCTACAGGAAAAAGCAGAGCCTCTATTTGTGAAAATCTCACCAACTATCGAATTTGACAAGCAAGTTTTCTACTTAAAAGAAGCAAAAGAAACCAATAGTCAAGCCACCATAGTATCTGAAGAGCATGCTACTTCTCCCTTCGGTCTGGTTATCCATAGCAATGCACCAGTTCAAGTAGAAGAAAAGGACCTTCGACTTGCTTTTGCAAAACTTTGGGAAGTTCAAAAGGAAGAACCAGTCAAAACATCCTTCTGGAAGAAATGGTTTGGCTAAATCTTGTGCATATTTAATAAGTGCCCAATATTGGCAGCCGTGCGCTCCAGATAGAGACTGGCATTTTTCAAACTATCTTCTAAAGGTTCACTTTTCTCCAAAATTGAAAAGGCGGCTTGAATATTTTCAAATGGTAAGGGAGGTAAATCCTCAGCAAGACTACCGCAAATAGCAATAGCAGGAACTCCAACAGGGGTTCTTTTTGCTACACCAATAGGCGCTTTACCTGTTAAGCTTTGACGATCTAGCCTTCCTTCTCCTACAACAACCAAGTCAGCATCTGAAACTTTCTTATCAAAGTTGATTAAGTTCAAGCAGGTATCAATTCCAGACACGATATTTGCCTGAGTAAAGGCACACAAACCAGCAGCAAGGCCTCCACCAGCTCCTGCTCCTTTAATTTCCAATGTTACAGGTGAGGCTTTTTCATAAAAATCTTGGATTGCCTGATCTAGGACTGGAAACATAGCAGGATGTAGGCCTTTTTGTTTGCCAAAAATGTAGGTCGCACCTTGATGACCACATAAGGGACTCGCGACATCTGCTAAAATACGAATTTGCACATCTTCAGGAATTTCATAGCGATTTTCTGTTGAAACCGAAGCTAATTTTAGTAAGGATTGACCACAAGCCGGCAAGACATTTCCATCCCTATCATAAAATTGATAACCTAAACCAGCAGCAATCCCCAGTCCTCCATCATTACTAGCCGTACCACCAACGCCAATATAGATTTCTTTAATCTCTTTACTAATGAGGTGGCGAATCAATTCTCCAATACCACAAGTTTGGATTTTCAGTGGATTTCGTTCCTCTAGCGGAATCTTTCCAAGGCCAACTAAATCAGCAACTTCAAATAGTGCCAGTCCCCCTTTTTGAAAATAGCGCATGGCTTCTTTTTGGCCAAAAGTGCCTGTCACTTGGATCCATTTTTCTTCTAGGTCAAGAGAATGTCGGATAGCATCTACAGTACCTTCTCCCCCATCACCAACAGGACAGAGGAGACAGTCTACATCTGCTATCGATTGTTGGAAGCCTCTTTTTATTGCTTCAGCTACCTGTTGAGCTGTCAAGCTTTCCTTAAACGAATCTGGTGCAATTACAATCTTCATATTTTCCCCTCATTCTAAAAAGTCAATCAAAGGAAGAACTTCTAAAAAATCCCTCTTGTCAACATGATTCGGTATTTCCTGTTTCAGCACTTCTTTGGCACAAAAAGCAATTCCCAATCCTGCTGATTTCAACATCAATAAATCATTGGCCCCATCACCGATTGCAAACGTTCTTTCTTTAGAAAGTTTTAGTTCCTTTCTCCATTGTTCCAGAGTCTCTTTTTTGACCTCAGGACTTATAATTTGTCCAACTAATTTTCCTGTTAGAAGACCATCTTTGACTTCAAGTTGGTTGGCAGAAAAATAGGCGATTCCAAGAGATTTTGCTAATCTCTCAACTATTGGAGTAAATCCACCGGACACCAGACCAACTAGGATGCCATTCTTTTGGAGAATAGAGATAAATTCCTGGGCATTTGGCGTTAGATGAATTGAGTTGAAAACTTTATCAAAGACCGCAATAGGAAGACCTTCCAACAAGGAAACTCTTTTGCTTAAACTGCTTTCAAAGTTCAACTCTCCTCGCATTGCCTGACTTGTAATCTGCGAAATTTCCTCCTCACGACCTACCTCTCTTCCCAAAAAATCAATCACTTCTTCTAGGATTAAGGTTCCATCCACATCCATAACACACAAGCCTTTTACTTGAGACATCAGTTCTCCTCTCTAAACAGCCCAAAAATCGTATGAAGTCATCATACGATTTTATCTATTAGTTAACTAAACTATGGTACAAGTCAAGGTATGACCTGCAGGCTGTATCCCATGAGAAATCACACTCCATAGCTTGTTTTTGTAGGTTTCTCCAAATGTCTGGATGATTTCTATACAAGTCCAAAGCTGTTTGGAAAGTCCAATTTAACCAATAAGGAGATAGATTGTCAAAGCTAAAGCCAGTACCGCTTCCTTCGATTGGATTGAAAGCACGAACGGTATCTCGCAAGCCTCCAACTTCATGGACCAATGGCAAAGTTCCATAACGCATAGCCATCATTTGAGACAAGCCACACGGTTCGAAACGACTTGGCATGAGGAAGAGGTCACAAGCAGCGTAGATTTCTTGAGCAAGTTTGACATCAAAAGTGATATTTGCTGATAGCTTGTCTGGGTAAATCTGAGCAAACCATGAGAAAGCTCCTTCAAAGGCTGGATCTCCAGTTCCCAAAAGAACAATCTGAACATCATTTTGCAAGATATGGTGAAGACTTTCGACCACCACATCAAAACCTTTTTGACGTGTCAAACGAGAAACAATTCCCACTAGAGGAACGTCAGCTCTAACTGGCAGGCCAACTCTCTCTTGTAATTTTGCCTTGTTTTGGGCTTTCCCAGATAAATCTTCCTGACTAAAATGATAGTCCAAAAGGATATCCGTCTGAGGATTATAAAGATCAGCATCAATCCCATTCACGATACCAGATACCTTACCAGATTCCATTCTAAGAATCTGATCCAAGTTACATCCGAACTGACTGGTCATAATTTCATGAGCATAGCTAGGTGAAACGGTTGAAACACGGTCAGCATAAAGAATACCAGCCTTCATCCAGTTCAGACAGTTGTTCCAGCGAAGGGTACCATCAGCATAACGTTCAAAGCCGACTCCAAACAAATCCCATAACATTCCTTCTGAAAATTGTCCTTGAAATTCCAAATTATGAATGGTTAAAACAGTTTTTATTCCTTGATAGGCTTGAATCCAACGGTATTTTTCCTTTAACAAGAAAGGAATCATAGCTGTATGGTAGTCATGAACATGGAGAAGGTCAGGAATGAAGTCAATCCTTTCCATAGCCTCAATGGCAGCCAGTTGGAAGAAAGCGAAACGTTCCCCATCATCAAAATCACCGTAAACATGACCACGGAAGAAATAATATTGGCTGTCAATAAAGTAGAAGGTTACACCGTTTAAGACGGTTTTCTTAATCCCACAGTACTGTCTGCGCCAACCGACGCTCACCTCAAAATGAAGAACATCTTCAATCTGATTTCCAAATTTAGCCTCTACCATGTCATAGTAGGGTAAAATCACTGCAACTTCATGTCCCGCTTTTACCAGTGATTTAGGAAGAGCGCCAATGACGTCTCCCAAACCACCTGTTTTTGAAAAGGGTGCACCCTCTGCTGCTACAAATAAAATTTTCATGAATGAATATCCTCTGTTACTTTGCTACCTTTCTTAACGACGACTGGATGTTCTGCAGTTCCACGGATCACAACTCCATCCGCAACTTCAACACCCTTGTCCAAGATAGCATATTCTACCTGAGCACCTTCTCCAATAACAACACGAGGGAATAAGATGCTATCTTTAACCAAGCTATCCTTATGGACATGAATATTACGTGATAGAACAGAATTAGCCACTTGACCTTCAATGATACTACCAGACGCAAACTGAGAAGTGCTTACTTTAGATGTATTAGCATAATAAGTTGGTTCTTCGTTTTTGACCTTTGTATAAATCTTTTGATTTGGTGAGAAGAGAGAATAGAATTTCTGTGATTCAAGCATATCTTTATTAGCTTGGTAATAAGACTCTACAGAATGAATATTTGCAAGGTAGCCTGTATACTCGTAGGCGAAAGCTCCCTCTTTTGCAGCCAAATCCCGTAAAACATAACGCAACTTCTCTGGATGTTCTTTTTTAGCTTCTTCTTCCAAGCGTTCAATCAACCAAGGTGTATCAACGACAAAGATATCTGTAGACATATTGAACGTTTCAGCTGCTGACTTGCTATCAAAGAGTTTATGAGAAAGAACATGGTCTGTTTCATCCACTTCTAAGATTGCATTTACTTCTGAAATATCTTTCTTAGCTAGTTTTTTATAAACTACAGTGATAGGCCCTTTTGTTGTACTATGTAGGTGGAAAACTTGGTTCAAATCAATGTTAATCAAGACATCGCAGTTGAGGGCAACCGTTTGGTTTGAGCCAGAACGTTTCAAATAAGTAAGAAGCTGTTGGTAGTATTCTTTTCCAACTGTGCTACTTTCTACACGGGTATTGTAAATTCCTAGATAATAGTGACTAAGAAGAGTTGACAAGCCCCACTCGCGTCCTGAACGAATATGGTCAAAGACTGAGCTGATATTATCCTGCTGGAAAATACCAAAGACACTACGAACACCTGCATTAGCAAGGCTTGAAAGCGGGAAGTCAATCAAACGATATTTCCCACCAAATGGCAAACTTGCTACTGGACGGTGGTCCGTCAATGTCGACATATCATGAAAACCAACTGTATTTCCTAAAATGGCAGAATATTTATCAATCTTCATCTGTTGCTACCCCCACTACTTCATCATATCCTACAACTTGTACTTCATCTGTTCCATCAATTTCGACACCGTCAGAAATAATCGCACCTTCACCAATAATGGCACGTTTAATCTTAGCTCCTTGACCAATAATAGCTCCACTCATGATAACTGAATCAACAACTTCCGCTCCTTCGCGAACTTGCGCGCCTGTTGAAAGGATAGAATGTTTAACAGTTCCATCAACGAAACATCCATCTACAACTAATGAGTCTTCCACATCAGCATTTGCCCCGAGGAAGTTTGGTGGTGAAATCAAGTTTCTTGAGTAAATCTTCCATTGACGGTTACGACTATCCAAGGCATTCTCTGGAGAAATGTACTCCATGTTCGCTTCCCAAAGCGACTCAATCGTACCAACATCTTTCCAGTAACCGCTAAATTCGTAAGCATAAACACTTTCACCTGACTCAAGGTAATTTGGAATGACATTTTTACCAAAGTCTGACATGTCAACCTTGCTCTTTTCAGCAGCAACGAGCATATTACGAAGGCGTTGCCAATCAAAAATGTAGATTCCCATAGAAGCTTTTGTAGATTTAGGTTGAGCTGGTTTTTCTTCAAATTCAACAATACGATTGTTGGCATCTGTGTTCATGATACCAAAACGGCTTGCTTCTTTAAGAGGGACGTCTAAAACTGCTACTGTCAGGCTAGCATTATTATCCTTATGAGACTGGAGCATATCATCATAGTCCATTTTGTAGATGTGGTCCCCAGACAAAATCAAGACATACTCAGGGTTGACACTGTCGATATAGTCGATATTTTGGTAAATAGCGTGACTAGTCCCTTCAAACCAACGATTTCCTTCACTGGCAGAATAAGGTTGAAGAATAGAAACACCAGAATTGATACCATCTAGTCCCCAGCTTGAACCATTCCCAATATGATTGTTGAGAGCAAGAGGCTGATACTGTGTAATGACCCCAACATTATGAATCCCTGAGTTGGCACAGTTTGATAGGGCAAAGTCAATGATACGGTAGCGCCCACCAAATTGCACAGCTGGTTTTGCGATGCTTTGAGTGAGTTTACCGAGACGAGTTCCTTGCCCACCAGCAAGAATCAAAGCTAACATTTCATTCTTCATTTTCTACTCCTTTTTGGTTTTTACTTGTGACGGTTTTAGTAGGTTTCAAGCGGCGTTTGATTTTCCAAACACTAGCTCCCATAGCCGGTAGGGTAAAGGTCAAGGTCTGCTCATAATCTTTCCATAGTCCTTCTTGCGTTTGAACAGTTTGATTATGTTCTTTCCAAACGCCTCCCCACTCTTCCAACTCAGTATTCCAGACTTCTTCGTAAATTCCTGCAACGGGTAGTCCGATTGTAAAATCTTTCCGTTCAACAGGTGCCATGTTAAAGATACAGACTAACATTTCTCCCTTTTTACCCTTACGAATAAAGGAAAGAACACTCTGGTCTCGATTATCCGCATCAATGATTTCAATACCATCATAGCTGGTATCAATTTCCCACAGACAGCGGTTGTCTTTGTAAAACTGGTTTAGCTGAGAAGTGAAATACTTCATCTTAGCATTCATTGGGTCTTCTAGGTTAGACCATTCCAACTGCTCTTCAGATTTCCATTCTAGGAATTGACCATATTCGCTACCCATGAAGAGCAATTTCTTACCAGGGTGACAAATTTGGTACGTATAGAGATTGCGCAAGCCTGCGAATTGATTGTAACGATCTCCCCACATCTTATGCATCATACTCTTCTTGCCATGAACCACTTCATCGTGCGAGAATGGCAAGAGATAGTTTTCATTGAAAACATACATAAAGCTGAAAGTCACCAAATTAAAGTCATATTTACGATAAATCGGATCTTCTTCGTAGAAACGGAGGATATCATTCATCCAGCCCATGTTCCATTTGTAGTCAAATCCTAGACCACCAAGCTCTCTCCTTCCCGTAATCTTGGTTGCAGACGAACTTTCTTCTGCAATCATCATCACATCTGGATATTCTAACTTAATAATATCATTCAAGCGTTGAAGGAAATAATAACCTTCATAGTTGAGATTTCCCCCATCTTTGTTAGGTGTCCATGGAGCATCATCATAGTCCAAATAGAGCATGTTGCTAACAGCATCCACACGAATACCATCCAAATGATAGACATCGATCCAATGCTTAATACAAGAAATCAAGAAGGACTGGACTTCATTTTTTCCAAGGTCAAAATTGAGAGCGCCCCAACCATAGTTATGAGCCTTATTATGGTCTTGGTACTCAAAAGTCGGTGTCCCGTCATAATAGGCTAAGGCATCATCATTGATGGTAAAGTGACCAGGTACCCAGTCTACGATAACCCCAATATTATGGATATGACACTCCTCGACAAAATCTTGAAACTCCTCTGGTCTACCATAAGCATGCTCTAAAGCGAAGTAACCCATAAGCTGATAACCCCAACTCAACCCCAAAGGGTGGGACATCAAGGGCATAAACTCAATATGAGTATAGTTCATTTCAACGAGATAAGGAATGAGTTCATCCTTGAGCTGGGCAAAACTATAAGGACTACCATCAGGATTTCTTTTCCATGATCCAGCGTGAACTTCATAGATATTGACAGGACGTTCAGCAAAGCCCCAACGTTTTCTTCGTGCCAGCCAAAGTCCATCCCTCCATTTCTTCTCAGGAAGCTCTGTTACGATTGCCCCTGTTCCTGGACGCGCCTCATATCTGACAGCAAAAGGGTCAATCTTCATCAGTTGATGACCATTTTGACGTGTGACATGATATTTGTAAATATGCCCTTCTTGAGCCATATTGGTAAAGACTTCCCAGACCCCAAAGTCATTTCTTACCATTGGAATCTGCCCCTCAATCCAGTTGGTAAAATCACCAACCAAGTGAACAGCCTGAGCATTAGGTGCCCAAACACGGAAAGTATAACCATACTCTCCATTTAGCTCTTCCCTATGTGCTCCTAGATAATGCTGAAGGTGAAAATTTTCTCCTGTCATAAAGGTGCGCAAAGCTTCTCTTTTATCCATAATACCTCCCCTTTTCTGTAAGCGTTTTCTATGTTTTTATTATACTACCTTTTTAGAGAAGATTCAAGTAAATTACTATACTTCTTTAAAATTATTTTGAAAATCTTCAACAAATTCACTGATGTGTCCACTTGTAAATCAATATTTTTTCAAAAAAATTGCGAAAACGCCTTTCTTTTCTCTACTATAATACCAAAAAGTTCGTATTTTTTCTATTATTATTGTTTTATAGTAAAAAAATAAAATCAGGAAAACAATTTCCTGATTTTACACGTTTGATGAAAATATTTATCAAATTTTCTATACAAGTGAGTTATCAGCTAAGTTCTTTCTATTCGTTCACTTCCAATGATGTGTTAGAATAGCGAGATAGATGGTCTTTATAAAACACTCAAGACGGCTAGACTAATATCATCTAACACATTGTCTTCTTTTGAGCGACTGTTGGTTACCAACATAGCTAAATTTCCTGCATTTTCAAATGGATAGGGTTCTGATTTAGCATTCACAACAACCAAGAGGTGTTCTTTGCCGTGAACTTCATAGATAAGGCAGCCGCTATGTTCAATCGCAGAATGCACAAAGACATGATGGTAAATTTCATCATAGCTAGAGTAAGAAAAGGCACCAGTTTTTGTCTTCAATCGGATGACTTGACGGATAAACTCAATACTGTCTTGACGCTCATTGATCAAATCCCAGTTGACTTGGTTCACACTGTCAGGAGCATTATAGCTATTCATCGCACGCTCTCTATCATCGTGTGTCAACTCACCATTATCACCAGTCGCAACGAGTTTGGTACGACCAAATTCTTGACCGATTTCCATAAAGGCCATCCCCTGCATGAGCAGATTCATGGCTGTGGCTGTCTCAACCTTGCGCATGATTTGCTCTGAACTTTGGTCTGGATGAAGGGTTGCCAATAAATCGTGAAGATTGTAATTGTCATGGGCTTCTACATAGTTAAGCACCTGATTTGGATGTGTATAGGTTCCTAATTCACGACTGCCTAGGATTGCTTTGGCAAGAATTGGCTCTGTCGCAGCACCACTGACAAAACCTGATTTAATTGCACCGTAAACTTCTCCACCTTTGACAGCATCACGCTGATTGTCATTAAAGAAACCAATATTTGGCATCTCGTAGGCATTGTCTTTCTTAGCCTTATCATAAGGGGCAAGGCCTGTTCCCATATCCCAACCTTCTCCATAGAGGATGATGTTAGGGTCGATTTCATCCAAGCTCTGACGAATCATCTGCATGGTCTTGACATCATGAATCCCCATCAAATCAAAACGGAAGCCGTCAATATTGTATTCCTGCACCCAGTATAGAAGAGAATCAATCATATACTTGCGGAACATTTCGTGTTCACTGGCTGTTTCATTTCCAACACCCGTTCCATTCTGGAAGGTACCGTCTGGATTCATACGATAATAGTAATCAGGGACAGTTGTTTGGAAAGGTGCATCAACAACTGAAAAGGTATGGTTATAGACCACATCCATAATGACACCAATGCCCGCATCGTGATAAGCTTGAACCATGGTCTTCAAGTCGCGAATGACCTGAGCTGGATCATCTGGATTAGTTGAAAAACTAGTTTCTGGCGCGTTATAGTTTTGTGGGTCATAACCCCAGTTGTAGGTCACATTCCCGTCCTCATCGTATTCTTTGTGACGGTCTGCAATTGGTTGCAACTGAACATAATTGTAGCCCAACTTCTTGATGTGATCAAAAGCAGTTGACTGACCGTACTGGTTAACTGTTCCAGTCTGAGCAGCACCCAAGAATGTTCCTCGAAGATGTTCATCTACACCTGAGGTCGGTGATTGGGTCAAATCACGAATATGCATTTCACAAATAACTGCCTTACATGGATTTTCCAAACGCCAAGCAGCATCAGAACCATGCTTGACCTCGAAGTTTTCAACTTGCTTTTCTTCATGACTCAAAATAGCTGAACGTTTGCCATCAGGACTGGTCGCAATGGTGTAAGGATCACGTGTCAGTGTTTGGTGATGAGGGAATTGGACCTGATACTGATAAGCCTTACCAGTCAAATCTTCCTCAACATCCAAACTCCAGACACCAATAGTATTGTCCTTATGGTTATAAGAGTAGCGATTGCCTCTCTCCATATTAAAAGTTTTCCAAACAGAGGCATCATTAGCAGCTGATTCATAAACCACAACCTGCACTGCTGTCGCTGTTGGTGACCAAAGGGAAAAATGAGCCTGATTGTCCTCTACACGGCAACCCAATTCCCCTTGGTAACCCCAATGATGGTCAAAACTAGCACTGTTAATGGCCTTATCAAAGGCAAAAGGATTTTGATTTTTATAGAAAGGACTGGCAATAGCAGGATTTTCAGAGTAATAAATCCGATCATCGCCTTCCAAAATCCAGACCTCTGTTAATAGGGGATAGTGATTAAAACGGATAGCATATTCTTTACTAGTTTGACCTGTATGAACCACAAAATTCAAGCTTTCTAAGGGATGAACGCTTGGGTGTTCAAAACTAAATAAGGCACCAAAATAATCTTCTTGGTAAGTTAGTAAATCAATTCGTTGATCCTTACTCTTTACAAAAGAGCAAGTGCCGTATTCACCATTCTTGCGATGGTAATGAATGCGCATAGGGTAGGTATACATTTTTATTTTTCCTTTTTATTTTATTTCTGTTTCACTAATAAATTCTTGACCAATCTCGTCTCAATTAACAGACATAGTCAAATGATCCAAACTCTGTTTTTAAACGATCATTACAGACTTTCTAACCAAGCTTCATCTCGAACCTCAATACCAAGTTCTTGTGCTTTTTGCAGTTTACTTCCAGCGTCTGCTCCTGCAACAACAAGGTCTGTCTTTTTAGAAACACTGCCTGTTACCTTGGCACCCAGACTTTCGAGTTTGCTTTTAGCTTCTGAGCGCTTGAGCCGTTCCAATTTTCCTGTCAATACCACGGTCAAACCTGACAAGGTCGCATCCGCTACTACTGTCTGACCTTTATAGTCCAGATTGACCCCAGTTTCTTTCAATTCTCTGAGGAGAATTTCAGAGCCTTCTGTCGCAAAATATGTCTGGAGACTCTTGGCAATCACACCACCCAGACTTTCAATACTAGCCACTTCCTCTGGATCTGCCTGAGCCAGATTTTCAATTGAATGGAAATGTTGGAGTAAGAGCTGACTGGCCTTGCTTCCGACATGGCGAATCCCTAGTCCAAACAAGAGTTTTTCAGCAGAGTTTTCCTTAGATGCTTGGATGGCCTGATACAGTTTAGCAGCGGACTTTTCCTTAACCCCCTCTAAAAGTAGGAAATCTTCTTCTTTCAAACAGTAAATATCTGCCACATCCTTAACTAGGTCTGCAGCAAAGAGCTTCTCAACAATAGATGGACCAAGGCCTGTAATATTCATGGCATCTCGAGAGGCAAAGTGAATCAAACCTTCCATGATTTGGGCAGGACAACGCGGATTTATACAACGGAGAGCCACTTCATCTTCAAAGTGCAACAAATCAGAGTCACAACTTGGACAGTTTGTAGGAATATCTAGTTTTTCTTCAGAAACCCGCTTGGACTCTACCACTCGTAAAACAGCAGGGATGATGTCACCAGCCTTATAGACGATAACCGTGTCGGCTTTGCGGATATCTTTTTCAGCAATATAATCCACATTGTGCAGGGTCGCACGGCTAACAGTCGTACCGGCAAGTTGTACTGGTGTTAGATTTGCAGTTGGGGTTACAACACCGGTACGGCCAACTGTCCAGTCAACTGATAAGAGTTGAGCTTCTTTTTCTTCAGCAGGGAACTTGTAGGCTACTGCCCACTTAGGCGCTTTAACTGTAAAACCGAGTTCTTCTTGACCTGCTAGGTCATTGACCTTGATTACCACCCCATCGATATCATAAGGCAGATTGTCCCGTTCTTGTCCTACTTCTTGGATAAAATTCCAGATTTCATCTATGTTTGCAGCCAAAATCCGCTTAGGATTAACTACAAAACCGAGCTGTTCTAGGTGCTTCAAAACCTTTTCTTGGCTATCACGAGTTGACGGGCTGGCTTCTTGATAGAGAAACGTTGCAAGATTACGCTTGGCAACTACTGCTGTATCCAACTGTCGCAAGGTTCCTGCTGCCGCATTACGAGGATTGGCAAATTCAGGCTCTCCATTTTCTTGGCGAGCTTGATTGACCTGGTCAAAAGACGCGCGTGGCATGTAACATTCCCCACGAACTGTGATATCTAGTTCTTCTGGCAAAGTTAAGGGAATATCCTTGACGCGTTTGAGGTTTTCTGTGATATTTTCACCAATTGAACCATCTCCACGTGTTGCTCCAGCAACTAAAATCCCCTTTTCATACGTCAGCGAGATAGACAAGCCATCGATTTTCAGCTCACAAATATAGGTCGGATGAGCCACTTCCTTACGAACACGCGCATCAAAAGCTTCAAGCTCCTCACATGAAAAAGCATCCTGCAAACTATAAAGAGGATACTGATGACTGTATTTTTCAAAACCATCTAAAACCTTGCCACCAACACGATGAGTCGGACTGTCTGCTAATACTTGATCTGGATAGGCAGTTTCTAACTCGACCAACTCACGGTAAAGACGGTCATACTCACTATCTGAAACCGAGGGATTGTCACTCGTATAGTACTCAGTCGCATAGCGATTGAGCAAGGCGACTAACTCATTCATTCTTTTATTCATAAGACCATTTTACCATAAAACAAGCCCTCCTCACAAACGAGAAGGGCGGAAAAAACACTTAGTTTGAAATTATTTTTGAAACTCAAGCAGCCTTATATCAATTTTTCAAAATGAGTTCGAACATAAATAAACGATATACAAGACAAGATGATAACACCACTTCCAATTATCAGGAAAGAAGAGAGATGTACACTTGGCAAGACTGTCATAAATCCTTTTGCAATAGGCATAAATAGAATAGCTAAGGTAAAAATTGTACTCAGTACTCTCCCAAGAAATTCTCTCTCAACCTTGGTTTGTACTTGAGTAAAAAAGTGAATATTAAAAATCGTCATAAACAATTCACAAACTAAATTTCCAGAAAAGGAAAGCAAATTTGGAAGTGGTAATCCCATCATAAAAACTCCGACACCTGTCAAAGCCAATAAAATCAAAAGATTATAAACATTAGCTTTAATTTTACTAGCTAGAAGAGCCCCAATGATGGAACCAATAGCCCCCATAGTTAAAATGCTTGCATAGGCTCCTTCTGACCCGTAAAGCTGATTCGAAAAGGGAAGTAGAAATTCAAAAGCGGCAAAAAAGAAATTAACGCTGGAAGCTACCAGCAAAAGGAAGAAAATTTCTTGCTGATGCCAGATATAGTGTAACCCATCCTTGATATCTACAAAAATATCTCTCCCAGTAAAAGCCTTTTTCTCTTGAACTTTTGCTTCCTCTTTTGGAAGGAAAGCCACTAGAACAAAAGCAATGAAAAAAGTCAGCGAATCTAGTAGTAGCGTCATATGGAGACTTGCAAACTGTAAAACAAGGAAGGAAAGAACAGGAGAACTAACACCTACAACCTGCAAAACCAGTTCTAAGCGAGAATTATAGATCACAATCTCATCTTTCTCCACCACTTCAGTTATAATAGCTTTATTGGCTGTACGAGAAAAGGCAAAAGCAATAGCCTGCACAATGTTAGCAACAATCAAAGCTCCAATCATCCAGCTATCATTCCTTATGAAAGAAATAGCCAGACAAAGAATCCCACAAACAAGGTCTGTCGTCATCAAAATCTTGCGACGAGAAAAACGGTCTGAAATGACTCCACCAAAGGGATTGACTAGAATAGATGTGACGAGTTCAGAAATCTGATACATTCCTAAAACTGTCTGTCCGATAGTCCCCATGGAAGCCAACCAGACACTATTTCCATAATCATAGAGCATATTCCCTATCTTGTTTACAGCTCCACGACTAATTAACTGTACTGCATAGCGATTCATATAAAAACTCCTCTCAAATTTTGAAACTATTGTATCAAAACCGAAAGGAGCTTTTTATTTTTTCCCTTATTTGGGAAAATTAATCTTTGACAAATTTTTCGTAGTGTTCCTGGTAGTAGGCTACTTGCTCTGGAAGACCTAGTACGTCAAAAATATGCATAGCCTCTTGCATTTGGCTACAACCTTCTTTACACTGTCCTTTTTGGTATAAGGCAAAACCTTTTAAATAATGGAAAACATTACGCTCATAAAGCTTAATACCTTTACCAATAATCTTCTCTGTATAAGTCTCAAAATAGCTTGCATTATCAAAAGAAAGATGCTCTAAACAATGCTGGTAACAATTGAGGGCCAAAATCAACACTAATCTCTTATGGCGACCAATCTCTTGATAAAATTCTTCCCTCTCCATGACTTCTCTACCAATTCGAGTGACATAGTCCACATCGTAGAAACTATAGAGGTTCCCGAAAAGAATCAACTCATACATGGTCCATTCTTCTGTTTTGAAGAGATAATCTGCCACCTTATCCAAATCATCCTGCTTCATATCATAAGTCGCATCTCTTTGACAAATCAGACCTTGTAGCAAAATCCAGTTCAGCTCAAAATAAAGGGGAGTCGTCGAACTCTTAGACTTTTCAAGTTGTTCTCTTTGAAGCTTTTGAAAACCTGCAATATCATTTGAATAGTAAAGAGGCACAATTTGTCCCATCATAGCAACATGTTCATGATTGTGAAAATTCCTTGCCTTGTCCATGAAATTTTCAATTGTTACATGAATGTTATCCAAAAGCTCAAAAAAACGTGAGACTGCTAGGTCAGACTCCCCAAGCTCAAAGCGAGATAACTGAGAGGTAGAGCAGGACTCGCCTGCCGCCTCCTTTAAAGAATAATTTCCACTTGTCCGAAATTCACGAAATACTTTTCCAAGATGTTCCATTTTACACCTGCTCTGATAATTCTTCCCACTCAAGCATGGCTTCTTCCTGACGGTGGCTAATTTTGTCCAGCTCAGTCTGTAATTCCATGAGTTTACCAGCATCGTTTGTTTCCAACATTTGTTCAGAAATGTCTTTGCTTTGACTTTCTAGCTCTTCAATTTCAGTTTCAAGACTTTCAATTTGTCGCATGAGCTTGCGAACTTCTTTTTGACTTTCTTTCTGAGCTTGATAGTCATTAACTGGGCTTGCTTCTTTTGTTTGATTGCTGGTTGAAGCTTCCTCAGTTTGAATCATTTCTACTTCTGATTTCTTCTCAACATAGTAATCGTAATCTCCAAGATAGAGAGTTGATCCATTCTCTGACAATTCCAGTACATGAGTTGCCACACGATTGATAAAGTAACGGTCATGGCTGACGAATAGAAGAGTTCCATCAAAGTCAATCAAGGCATTTTCTAGCACTTCCTTGCTATCAATATCCAAGTGGTTGGTCGGTTCATCCAGAATCAAGAAGTTGTTGTTTTCCATAGACAATTTAGCTAAAAGTAAACGAGCTTTTTCGCCACCAGATAACATGCCGACTGATTTTTTAACATCATCTCCTGAGAAAAGGAAGGCACCAAGACGATTGCGGATTTCAACTTCTGGTGTCAGTTTGAAATCATTCCATAGTTCATCCAGAACCGTATTACTTGCTGTCAGCTTGCTTTGGGTTTGGTCATAGTAACCAACCTCAACATTGGCCCCAAATCGCTTTTCACCTTTGATAAAAGGAATCTGCTCCACGATTGATTTGATAAAGGTTGATTTTCCGATACCATTGGGACCAACTATGGCGACAGCATTCATCTTACGAAGGTCTAGGTTGATAGGCTCTGACAGTACTTCCCCATCATAACCAATAGCCGCATTTTCAACAGTCAAAACAACATTGCCCGACGTTTTTTCAGACTGGAAGGTCATGTTGGCTGATTTCTTACCAGCTTCAGGCTTGTCCAAACGTTCCATTTTTTCCAGTTGTTTGCGACGAGATTGGGCACGTTTGGTCGTCGAAGCACGGACTAGATTGCGATTGACAAAGTCTTCCAGAGCAGCGATTTCCTTTTGTTGCTTTTCATAGTTTTTTGCCTCAGTAGCTAGCTTTTGCTCCTTTAACTCAACAAAACGAGAGTAGTTGCCAACATAGCGATCCAAGGAATGCTTGGTCAAATCTAGCGTAATCGTCGCAACCTTGTCCAAGAAATAACGGTCGTGGCTGACGATAATGAGGGCACCGCTATAGTTTACCAAGTAATTCTCTAGCCAGGCAATGGTTTCGATATCCAAATGGTTGGTTGGCTCGTCCAAGACCAAGAGATTTGGTTTTTCAAGAAGCATTTTGGCTAGAGCCAGACGGGTGTTTTGGCCACCAGAAAGCTCGGCAATTTTCATCTGCCACATAGATTCGTCAAACTTGAATCCATTCAAAATCGCTCGAATATCAGCTTCATAGGTAAAGCCACCCGCTTGACGAAAATTCTCAGATAAGCGATCGTAATCTGACATCAGTTTATCCAAATCCTCACCAGACTTTTCACCCATCTCCAGTTCCATCTGACGAAGTTGTTTCTCAGTCCGACGCAAGTCATCAAAAACATGAAGCATTTCATCGTAGATGGTATTTTCAGACTCAAAACGGCTATCTTGGGCTAGGTAAGACAGAGAAATATCTTTTTTCTTATTGATTTCTCCACTAGTTGGTTCCTCTTCTCCAACCAAAATCTTCAAAAGAGTAGACTTGCCTGCACCATTTTTCCCAACAAGGGCTATCCGATCTCGTTCATCAACCTGCAGGTTGATATTATCAAAAAGAACCTCTCCTGCAAAAGATCGTTCAATTTTATTAGCTTGTAAAATAATCATACAAGTAGTATAGCATGTTTCCCAAAGGCATTCAAGATAATGGTAAGTATTTTAGCGAAGGGTTTGTGACATAAAGTAAATTATGTAAAATTTATATTAGATTCCTTCGCTATCTTGTTGGATTTTCTAACAAGCTAATCTTGCTTCAAATAGTTATCGCACAATTCTATTATTTAATTCTTTTCATTATATACATACGTATAGCGGATTGAAATAAGATGAGAACAAATCGATTGAGGAAGTAAAATTAATTTCTATAAATATTTTAGAAATTGTTTCGTACTATTTTAGATTCAACTACTATATATACAATATTTTCGGAACATTCAACTTTTTAACTCTATTTATTACTAGATTTCATAATTAAAAAGCCTACTGATCAAGCTAGAAAGCTTGATACAATAGGCTTTTTAAAGGCTGATTATTTAACAGCGTCTTTAAGAGCTTTACCAGCTTTGAATGCTGGAACTTTAGAAGCTGCAATTGTCATTTCTTTACCAGTTTGTGGGTTGCGACCTTTACGTTCTGCACGCTCACGAACTTCAAAGTTACCAAAACCGATCAATTGAACTTTTTCACCAGCTGCAAGATAGTCAGCTACTGCTGCAAATACAGCTTCAACTGCTGCTGCTGAGTCTTTCTTAGTCAATTCTGTAGCTTCTGCTACTTTAGCGATCAAATCTTGTTTGTTTGCCATGTTAACGATTCCTCCAAATAATTTCTAATTAACAAATATAATCATATCCTAAAATCCCTTTTAGGTCAAGTTAAAAACGCTATTTCTTCCCATTTTATTTATTTTTTTAGGAGTGGTAACGTACCAAAATAGCCCAAGCGTTCTCACCCGTGTGAGTTTGAATAATGGAACCCGTTTCCAAAACAGAAATTGGCTTTTCAACATAAGCTTGTAAGCTTTCTTTCATCTCTTTTGCCCAATCATCACTACCAGAATATGAAATTCCAATCTCTGCTACAGAACGTTCAGAAAGCGATGTTATCAACTCATCTAACCATTTTTTAAAAGTTTTAGCTCCACGACCTTTAACCATTGGCTGCAATTCATGGTCTTTCATTTGCATGACAACACGGATATTGAGAAGGGAGCTCAACAATCCAGTTACACGGCCAATTCGTCCACCTTTGACAAGATTTTCCAAAGTTGAAACGCCAATATAGAGTTCTGTGTGGTTTTTAACCTCTTCTACATGAGATAAGATTTCCTCCAACTCTTTGCCTTCTTGCGCTAATTTTGCAGCCTCAACAACTTGGAATTTCAAAGCTTGGTCAGTGAAGGAACTGTCAATAACTGTTACGTCGGCAGTAGATAGGCTAGCACCTTGACGCGCTGCTTCTACAGTCCCCGAAAGAGCATGGGACATATGAATAGCAAGAATCTGGCTACCATCCTTGCATAGGTCTTCAAAAACTTCAGCGAAGACACCTACAGGCGGCTGGCTTGTTTTTGGAAGATTCTTAGCTTCTTGCATCAAGTGAAGGAATTTACCTTCTTCTTTCAAATCAGCATCAGAATAAACAACATTATCAATCATTACAGATAATGGAACAATTGTAATATCTAATTGTTTTACGAGTTCTGGTTCAATAGTAACAGATGAATCGGTTACAATCTTAATTTTTGTCATAGTATCAATCTTTCTATTTTAGGATTCAGATTGGTTTTCTTACCTTTAATTATATCAAAAAAAGATTAAAAATCCTAATGGAGTCACTCAAATTTTCCGTAAAAATTTGATATAATCAACTTATAAGAAAAGAGGTGTCCTATGATTAAAAAAATTTATCCCATTTTAACCATTTTACTAGGTGCTGCTATTTATGCTTTTGGGCTGACTTATTTTGTAGTTCCTCATCATCTCTTTGAAGGAGGAGCGACAGGTATTACCCTCATCACCTTTTATCTTTTTAAAATACCTGTTTCTCTCATGAACCTGCTGATTAACATTCCCCTTTTCATCCTAGCTTGGAAAATATTTGGAGCCAAATCCCTCTATTCTAGTTTACTTGGAACCTTAGCTTTGTCAGCTTGGTTGGCTTTTTTTGAGCGTATTCCCCTTCATATTGATCTTCAAGGTGATTTACTAATCACAGCCCTTATAGCAGGAATCCTATTGGGAATTGGCCTTGGAATTATTTTTAATGCTGGAGGTACAACTGGCGGAACTGATATTCTAGCTCGTATTCTCAACAAATACACTCATATATCAATGGGGAAACTACTTTTTATCTTAGATTTTTGTATTCTCATGCTCATTCTCCTTATCTTCAAGGATTTGAGATTGGTTTCCTACACACTCTTATTTGATTTTATCGTTTCGCGTGTTATTGATTTGATTGGCGAAGGTGGCTACGCAGGTAAAGGCTTTATGATTATCACAAAACGTCCTGACCAACTTGCTAAGGCGATCAATGATGACCTAGGAAGAGGTGTTACTTTTATTTCTGGTCAAGGCTACTATAGTCAAAAAGATTTGAAAATCATTTACTGTATTGTCGGTAGAAATGAGATTGTGAAAATGAAGGAAATGATTCATCGAATCGATCCTCAAGCCTTTATAACCATTACAGAAGCCCACGAAATCCTTGGAGAAGGATTTACCTTTGAAAAAGAATAAAAAGAGGTAATGTCGTGACCTCAAAAGTTAGACTAAATCATCTATCTTTTGGGTTACAAACAACCTCTTTTTTGTTTACTCAAGCTCTTAAGACCAATTTCGAGCTACTTCTTCATCAGCCTTTAACTGATCCACTAATTGGTCAACTGAGTCAAATTTGGTCATATCTCGAATGCGATCAAGCCAATAAACCATGACGGTTTCCCCATAAATATCTTGATTAAAATCAAAAATATTGACTTCAAAACGTGCTTCTTCTCCATCAAAGGTCACGTTTTTCCCGACACTAGCCATAGCACGATACTTCTGTCTTTGAATCTCAACATCAACGACATAAACGCCATCTGCTGGCATATAAGTGCGGTCTAAAAGCACTAAATTAGCTGTTGGATAACCAATTGTACGACCACGAGCATTGCCATGAACCACCATCCCTCTTGATGGAAGCGGTGCTCCCAAAAGTTCTCCTGCTTCTTTCACATTTCCATCTAAAATAGCTTGACGGATACGAGTTGAACTAATCTTTCCTTTCTCATCTTCTACAGGTGGAACAATGATAACTTCTCCATCAAAGTAATCCTTTAAATCTTCTGCTGTTTTTTTGTCAGAACCAAATGTATAATCAAAACCTGCAACAATAATTTTGGCATTCATAGCCTTGATATAAGTTGCAAAAAATTCTTCTGCCGTGAGACTAGCGAATTGACTACTAAAATCAAGGAGATATAATTCTTCTACACCTTCGCGCTTTAATTTTCTTTCACGTTCAGCAGGGTTCAAAATATGCAAAAATAAATCCGGATGATAAGGCTCTAAAGCGATCTTTGGAGATTCATTAAAGGTCATAACGACGATAGGTAATAAATCCTTTCTCGCAGCCTTATTGGCAACACGAAATAATTCTTGATGCCCCTTGTGTATACCATCAAAATAGCCGAGAACAACGACTGAATCAGATGGTGTGCCAATATCTTTTTGGTTTTTTATAGGAATAGTAATAATCATAAACTAATTATATCATAGCGATAGCTATTTCTGGATCAGAAAATCTGAAATGTCGTTTTTTTCACCTGAAGTGTAGCTGTTTTCAAAAAGTACTTCACTCTATTGTTGCTCAACTATGAACTTTGCAATATTCTTCTCAAAAACTTGTAGGACATCTTCAAAAGTTTGAAAGGAGTGATTAGACTTGTTCAATAACCATAAAATGTCATACTATCCTTATGTATGAAAAAGCAATGAAACTAACTCCTGAGAACTTTAAATTACTAATTGGTGTCGAAAAGGTAGAATTTAGAATCGAGGTACACCTATGGCTGCAAAATTTACAAAACTAGACAACTTGAACAAGATGTTTGAAGAGTTTCCTAAACTCCCTGATTTGAAGCAAGTCACTTTCCCTGATGACAAAGAAAAAAAGCCAAAGTAGAAAAGAAAAACTAGATAACTGCTTTTCAACAACTCCCATCCAGTGTGATTCAGATTGGAGCTATTTTTCTTTCCATCTGTTAGCTTGGATTCTCAGACAGTTTCAGCTAAAGAATATCATTTTCCCTTATCAGAAGGAACGAATCAAGCCATTCAGACAAGTGAAGGGACGACAAGCCAGTATTTGAAACCAGATACCAGTTCTTATAGTCAATTGAAATAAAATCTGAAGAAATCGAGTAGGAAACTCAAATCAATTTTTAACAGTGTTCTATTCCAGATTCAATCCACTATACATATTAAAAAGTATGGGTACCAAAACAAAAAAATAGGCTCTCCGAAAACTCGGAAAGCCTGTTTTTATGCTACTTCTAGCTTCCTCACCTTTACAATTCAAGGCTCGGGATAAAAAGGTTCACTGAACCTTTTTATTTAGCGATTGGGTAAACAGAAACTTGTTTTTTATCGCGTCCTTTACGTTCAAAGCGTACTACGCCTTCAACTTTAGCGAACAAAGTATCGTCTCCGCCACGACCAACGTTTACACCTGGGTAGATGTGTGTACCACGTTGACGGTAAAGGATTGATCCACCTGTTACAGTTTGTCCGTCAGCTGCTTTAGCTCCAAGACGTTTTGCTTGTGAATCACGTCCGTTTGATGTAGAACCTCCACCTTTTTTGTGGGCGAAAAGTTGCAAGTTGTTAAGAGTCATTTTTAACATAATGTTTTCCTCCGTGTTAGTTTTCTGTGATAACTCTGGTTTGGACGAACTCAGAAGAGTTCTCCGATAAGTTTGCCATACCTAAGAAAAATGATTCAAAGAATAACTGGGTCATTTCTCTTTGGTGTGAAGGAAGATCTTTTGGAATTTCAACCATCAGATAGCCACCTTCATCTTCGTTTAATTCTAGGATTGGTTCATAGCCTGCAAATTTCTCAATAGAATTGATAAAGTTAATGGCAAGCGTAGAAACCGATGCACACACGACATCTAAGCCGTATTCGCCACTCTCGGCGTGTCCAGTAATTTCCGCACTCCTCAGCTCGCCATCTTCGGCTCTCTCAAAGACTGCCTGTATCATGTGTTCTCCTTAAAATTAAGCGTTGATTGCGTTGATGACAACTTTAGTATATGGTTGACGGTGACCTTGTTTACGGTGGCTACCTTTTTTAGGTTTGTACTTGTAAGTAACAACTTTCTTTTGTTTTCCTTGTTTTTCAACAATTCCAACTACAGTAGCTCCAGCAACAAGTGGAGTTCCGACAACAGTGTTTTCACCACCAACAAGAACAACTTCGTTAAAAGTAACTTCTTGACCAGCTTCAACGTTCAATTTTTCAACGTAAACTGCTTGACCAACTTCAACTTTAACTTGTTTTCCGCCAGTTTTGATAATTGCGTATGTGCTCATTATGCACCTCCTATGATTTTTATGGGTTTCCCCGAATTTTTTGTGAAGACTCGCCTAGCATCGTGGGACGAACCACTTAAACTTGAATAATCAAGCAACGATGTTCGTGCGGTTGCACAGGAACGTGCATAGTCAACTCTCTAAGTATAGCATAACTCCTATTTTCTTACAAGTAATAACACCTAAAATCAAGCTTTTTCTTTTACTTTTTTCTGCCACGAGGCAAAAAGCATGCTAAGGTAAAAAATGCTCATCATAATAGGAACACCAAGAATGGTCTTTTCATGATAGAAAATCGTCAAATAGGCTGAAAAGACAACGCCAAGGACAAAACTACTAAGCAGGCTAACAAATATAAATCCTTCACGCAAAAAAGGTGTGTGCTTGGTTCGGAAATAATCTCCAAAAGCCAGCATGGTCCGTTTGATATTCCCTGTCATAAAAGCGTTATTGTAGGCAATACCCGATACTTCTCCAAAAGCAGTTGTCACCAGTCCCATACAGAAGGCCAAGGGCGGCACTAGATAGATATTATCTACAGTCTGCGGAACAAAACCAATAATTATTGATAAGATTGCCAAAGGAATCAGTGACAGAATCGGTTTTTTTACAATTCTCAATTTTTCCTTATAAATGGTTAGTAAAAAAACTCCCAGCATAAATGCTATTAAAGTTAAAAGCTTATCCCTAACATCCGAAACATTATTCTGTATTAGCTCTACCGAAAGAAAGACAACATTTCCAGTTTGTCCAGCTACAAGGGTATTCCCGCGAACAATAAAAGTGTAAGCATCCACATATCCAGCACAAAAGGTCAAAAAAAGTGCTAACCTTTTAGACTGACGTGATATTTTTCTTATAGGTAATAACCTCATTTTACCTCCCATTGTATTTTCTCTTAGAAATATTGTACCATTTTCTTTCTAAAAAATCGTAGACTACCATTTAGATTTTACTATTAGCATAAAAATAATAATAGACAACTATTTATCCAAAAATAGATAGAGGTAACATGTTTTGTAAACAAAGCATACGAACCTTTAGTAAAATCATTTCCATGAAACTAGAATGGAGCCCCGATTAGCAAAAATCATTATTTTAATTTATTTCTAATTACTCCTTGACATAAATAACTCTCACCAATAAAAGACTATGTCTTAAAAAAATGGTATAATAAAATCAATACTTGGGCTTGATGGCTATGCTACTAATAACAATTAGGAGAGAAAATCAGGCACTTGTTAACAACAGGGATTATCCCCTTGAGATGAAAGGAACTTTAGAAATCTTATGATGAACATGCAAAACATGATGCGTCAAGCACAAAAACTTCAAAAACAAATGGAACAAAGCCAGGCCGAACTTGCTGCCATGCAATTTGTTGGCAAATCTGCTCAAGACCTTGTCCAAGCGACCTTAACTGGAGATAAGAAAGTTGTCAGCATTGATTTCAATCCAGCTGTCGTTGATCCAGAGGACCTTGAAACTCTTTCTGATATGACCGTTCAAGCCATCAACTCTGCTCTTGAACAAATCGATGAAACTACCAAGAAAAAACTGGGTGCTTTCGCTGGGAAATTGCCATTCTAAAAACAAGGAGCTAGAACAATACTTGTCGATAACAAAGGCTAAGAAAGGTGCAAAAATTATAAAAAACGCATAATAGCAGGTGTCAAAGCACTCAATATTATGCGTTTTCTCATGAAAAAATTCTCTTTTCATACTCATTTAAAATCAAAAAGGGAATTTATCGTTTTACGGACATGTATATTACAGATGTCTATAGGTCGTATATAGACAGGATATTATCGCTTGGAAGTTGTCCTTTTTGACACCAATCAGTAATTTAGTTCTCAGGAGTTAATGGCAGTGCTTTTCGTACATAGTTTCATAACTACAGTATAGCATAGTATATCGCTTTATAGTTTTCACTATTGATGAACAGCTTGAGCTGCTGTGATAAGGGTTAAATTGTAAACATCTTCTGCACTACATCCACGTGAAAGGTCATTAACTGGCTTATTCAAACCTTGTAAAACAGGTCCTACAGCAGAGAAACCACCGAGACGTTCTGCAATCTTGTAACCGATATTTCCAGCTTCGATACTTGGGAAGATGAATACAGTTGCTTGTCCAGCCACTTTACTTCCTGGAGCTTTTAAAGCTGCTGTTTCAGGGTGGAAGGCAGCGTCAAATTGCAATTCCCCATCTATTTCAAGGTCTGGGCGTAGTTCGTGCGCACGTTGTGTAGCTACTACTACCTTATCAACGTTCTCACCAAAACCAGAACCTTTACTTGAATAGCTCAACATAGCAATTTTTGGTTCTATACCAAACATTTTCGCAGTGATTGCTGAGTTAATTGCAATTTCAGCCAAGGCATCTGCATCAGGATTGATATTGATAGCACAGTCACCAAATAGATAACGTTCTGAACCACGAGTCATTAGGAAGGCACCTGAAGTACGAGTAACATTAGGACGAGTTTTAATGATTTGAAGGGCTGGACGAACTGTTGCAGCAGTTGAGTGAAGTGCACCTGAAACCATACCGTCAACCAAGCCCATATATACTAGCATCACACCAAAGTAGTTAACGTCTTCACGTAAGAGTCTAGCAGCTTCTTCTTCTGATATCTTACCGTTTCGACGTTCAACGAGCGCAGCAACCATTTCGTCAAACTTAGCGTAGTGGTCAGGGTCGATGACTTCATAACCCTCGTGAATCCCTTCAATTTCAAGGTAAATTTTAATTTTTTCTGGTTTACCAAGCAAGACTGGAATAACATCTGTTTCTTTTACCAAGCGTTTCGTAGCTTGAAGAATACGAGGTTCTTTTCCTTCAGGTAGAACGATGCGAACATTTTTACCAACTAGGTTGGCTCTTAGACTTTCAAAAACTTCCATGAGTTTTCTCCTTTAAAATAATAAATTATACTCTAATATGTTTTATTGAGTATTAGTTGATAACTGTTTAATAAGGTTACTGAAATCATCCGGCAAGGGACTTTCTAACTGCAAATCTTGCTCTAAAAATGGATGATAAAAAGATAGGTAATGGCAATGCAGAGCCTGCCGTTGGATGCCGTCGTCCAGACTACCACCATACAAATCATCTCCCAGCAAAGGAAAACCAATATGAGAAAAATGGACTCGGATTTGGTGGGTTCGACCAGTATGCAGGTGAATATCAACTAAATGAATATTTCCATAAGAAGCTACAATCTTGTAGGAAGTATGGGCATACTTTCCTCCTTTTGCCACTCGTCTGGTGATAATAGAGTCTTCATCACGCGCAATCGGAGCAATAATTTCCCCCTCTGGCTCCAAGTATCCATCACCTTTAACCAAAGCAAAGTAGCGTTTTTCAATGGACTTTTTCTGCAACTGCTTGTCCAATCGTGCATGGGCATAGCCGTGCTTGGCAAAGAGCATCAAGCCAGAAGTATCCCTATCAAGCCTGGTCACAATGTGAACTTGCTGATTTTCGTAATTTTGCTTGACGTAGTAACCCTTGATAAAATTGGCAATGGTATTGGAGTGGTTAACACTAGGAATAGAGGCAACTCCATAGGGTTTATTCAAGACTAGAAAGTGGTCATCCTCATAGAGAATATCCAGTGGGCGCTCGATAGCTTCCAGAGTTTCAAAGCCTTCCTCAGCGGGAATATCGATAGTAACGCGGTCCCCAAGATCCAATAGATAGGTTGCATTTTGTGGTTGGTCATTGACCAGAATAGCCCCACCTCGAAACTTAATCTTGGCCAGAAGCCCCTTAGAAACCTCGTGCTTTTTTAAGAAGGTCTTAACCTTGACATGCTCATCTGCGATAAATTCAAACCTCATTCGTCCACCTCGCCGATAAAGGCATCCTTAACGCGGTTCCAGAAACTGGTATGGCTAGGAGTCGCGACAAAGTGAATCTTATGATGATCAATTTGATACTCGATTCGCTCGATACTACGAAAAGAATAGACACTATTGTCAACCGAAATGGTATGGTAATCGTTTCTTGTTGGAATGAGTTCAATCTTATCCTTCTTAGGCACAATAATAGAAGAGCCCAGCGTTCGATAGACACGATTATTAAGGCTGGCAATCTCCGTTAATTGCAAAGCTTCAATGGTAGGGTGTAAAACAGCACCGCCAAGAGACTTGTTATAGGCAGTACTACCAGTCGGTGTCGAAACTGTTAGCCCGTCTCCACGAAAACGCTCAAAGGGAACACCATTGATGACAATATCTGCCACCATGGTTCGATCAGACCTGCGAATGCTGGCTTCGTTTAGGGCACGAAAAATCTTGACCTCTCCATTTCCAAGAAAAACCTTCACATTTAGAACAGGGTAAGAAACCCTTGCTCCGGTATCTAGCTGCAAATTGGTCATTAACTTATCCAACTCAAAATCACGATAATCGGTATAAAAGCCCAGATGTCCTGTATGAAGACCGATAAAGCGTACCTTATCAAGTTGGTCTTCGTACTTATGAAAGGCCGACAAGAGCATGCCATCTCCACCAATGGAAATGACAATGTCCGGACTGCTATCATTGAGTATAAACTGATTTCTCTTCAAACGATCTCGCAATTCATACAAAACCTTTTGACTCTGCGGTTTTCTATTGGCTATCAGATCAATTCGTTTACCTGTATTCTTCATCTGTATCGTCACTGTTTCCTACACCGTCATTTAATTTTCTACTCAAGGGATCAAAAAGTGCCTGGGCTTCCTGGATATCATCTCGAATTTTACCCATTTCTTCATCCAACTGATGGGCAATTTTGGCAGTAATTTCCAGTCTCTTCTTAATCTCTTCTGGGAAATCCCCTTGGTACTTGTAGTTGAGAGAATGTTCTATCGTTGCCCAAAAATTCATGGCCAAGGTACGAATTTGAATTTCCGCCAAAATAGTCTTAGCTCCATTGATGGTATCAACCGTATATTCTACTACCAAATGATAGGAACGATAGCCTGATGCTTTTCTATGAGTAATGTAATCTCGCTCCTGTATGATTCGCATATCCTGACGCTTATGCAAAATCTCCACTACTTCCTTGACGTCATCTACAAACTGAACCATCACACGTAAGCCAGCAATATCCTGCAAATCGTGTTCCAAGGTCGCATAAGTAATGCCACGACGAGCCATTTTTTCTTTGATGCTCTCAATTGGCTTGACTCGACCAGTCACAAACTCAATCGGAGAATGCTTATTTTGCTTACGATATTGCTTACGAATACCACGTAGTTTAATCTTTAACTCACCAACAGCTTGAATGTAAGGATCTAGAAATTCTTCCCATTCTAAGGTCATATATTCTCCCTTGTTCTCATATTATCCGTCAAAAATATCTTTGATTTTTTCTCCAGATTCATATACAATAAATACAATGCTTATTATACCATAAATCCGCTTTCAACGATAAAGAAAAGGTAAGAAAAATGAAACATTTAGAAATTGAATTGAAAACACTCTTGAAAAAAGATGAATATAACCGTCTAAAAGACCAGTTCACAGGTGTCACTCCTGTTCTTCAAAAAAATTACTACATCGACACGCCTGATTTTGAACTGCGAGAAAAGAAAGTCGCTATGCGCATTCGAACCTTTGAAGACTGGGCTGAGTTGACACTCAAAGTCCCACAAAGTGTCGGAAACATGGAATACAATCAAAAATTGCAACTAAAAGATGCTGAAAACTATCTGATCAAGAAAGAACTTCCTCAGGGGCTGGTTCTTGATGAATTAGCTAAACATGGTATCCAAACTAGTGAATGGCAGGTTCTTGGTTGTCTCACAACACTTCGCTATGAAATGAAGACAGCTATTGGCCTCATGGCACTGGATGAAAGTCAGTACTTTGATATGACAGATTACGAATTGGAGCTTGAAGTGGAAAATCACGAGCAAGGGAAACAGGATTTCCAGCAATTTTTAGAGGAAAATCAGATTTCTTATCAAAAAGCTCCTTCAAAATTGGTTCGATTTGTCAAAAGCATGAAAAATAGCTGAAATAATCTCCATTTTTTGGTAAAATAGAAAAGATAAAAATACACGAATCCCAGTTCATATATGTAAGGCAAATATCACTAGGATTTAAAAAGTTTACAGAGGACGGTCTATAATGTCAGATAGAAAAAACATGAAACTTTTCGCACTCAACTCTAACCAAGAGATTGCACAGAAAATTGCTCAAGCTGTTGGTGTCCCACTTGGAAAACTATCATCACGTCAATTTTCAGACGGAGAAATCCAAGTAAATATCGAAGAAAGTGTCCGTGGCTATGATGTTTACATCATCCAATCAACAAGTTTCCCTGTCAACAACCACCTAATGGAATTGTTGATCATGGTTGATGCTTGTGTTCGTGCAAGTGCCCACAGTATCAACGTTGTCCTTCCATATTTCGGCTATGCACGTCAAGACCGCATTGCTTCACCACGTGAACCACTTACAGCGAAACTAGTTGCCAATATGCTGGTTAAGGCTGGGGTTGATCGTATCCTGACTCTTGATTTGCATGCCGTTCAAGTTCAAGGTTTCTTTGATATTCCAGTGGATAATCTTTTCACTGTTCCCCTATTCGCAAAACATTACTGCGATAAGGGCCTCCTTGGCTCAGATATTGTTGTTGTTAGCCCTAAAAATTCAGGTGTGAAACGTGCTCGTAGCTTGGCTGAGTATCTTGATGCTCCTATCGCCATTATCGACTACCCTCAAGACGATGCAACTCGTAACGAAGGTTATATTATTGGTGATGTTGAAGGTAAGAAAGCCATCTTGATTGACGATATTCTTAATACAGGACGTACCTTCTCTGAAGCTGCTAAAATCGTTGAACGTGAAGGGGCTACAGAAATTTATGCTGTTTCTAGCCACGGTCTCTTCGTTGAAGGTGCTGCTGAACTTCTTGACAATACTAAGATTAACGAAATTCTTGTGACTGATTCAGTAGCAACAAAAGAAAAAACTCCTAAAAACGTATGCTACATCACTGCTAGTGAGTTAATTGGTGATGCCATCGTCCGTATCCACGAAAGAAAACCAGTCAGCCCACTCTTTGCTTACAACAAAAAGAAATAAGGTGATTCTTTGATTTATTTGGACAATGCTGCGACGACTCCTATGTCAGCAGTTGCTATTTCAGCTATGACCAAGGTGATGCAAGAAACCCATGGAAATCCTTCTAGTATTCATGGGCATGGTCGTCAAGCTGGCAAACTCTTGCGAGAAGCCCGTCAGGAACTAGCTCAGTTACTGAGGACAAAACCTCAACATATCTTTTTCACTTCTGGTGGGACTGAAGGAAACAATACTGCCATCATTGGCTACTGCCTTCGTCACCAAGAACAAGGAAAACATATTATCACAACTGCTATTGAGCACCATGCTGTCCTTGAAACAATTGATTACTTGGTTCAACACTTTGGGTTTGAAGCAACCATTATCCAGCCAGAAAATCAAGAAATCACCGCCCAGCAAATTCAAGAGGCCTTACGTGACGATACGATTTTGGTTTCTACCATGTTTGCCAATAATGAGACTGGAAACCTACTGCCCATTGCTGAAATTGGCCAAATACTCAAGCAACACCCAGCCGCCTATCATGTCGATGCAGTTCAGGCTATTGGTAAAATCCCTATACACCCAGAAGAATTGGGCATTGATTTTCTCACTGCTTCTGCCCACAAGTTCCATGGTCCTAAGGGAATTGGTTTTCTCTACGCATCAAGCATGGACTTTGATTCCTATCTCCATGGCGGAGACCAAGAACAGAAAAAACGTGCAGGGACTGAAAATCTGGCTGCCATCGTAGGCATGCTTGCAGCTCTAAAAGAAGACCTAGAAAAACAAGAAGAACATTTTCAACATGTACAAAATTTAGAAACTGCCTTTCTGGCAGAGCTAGAGGGAGTTCAGTATTACCTGAATAGAGGCGAACACCATCTCCCTTATGTTCTCAATATTGGATTTCCTGGCCAGAAAAATGACCTCTTACTCCTTCGTCTGGATTTGGCTGGAATTTCAATCTCTACTGGCTCAGCCTGCACTGCGGGCATTGTACAATCCAGCCATGTTCTTGAAGCCATGTACGGGGCAAATTCAGAACGCTTGAAGGAATCCGTTCGTATCAGTTTGTCGCCACAAAATACTGTTGAAGACCTACATACCCTCGCAAAAACCTTAAAAGAAATTATCGGAGGTTAGCCATATGGCATTTGAAAAAACCATTCAGTTAAAAAATTGTCGTTACGACTACACTCTTAGCCCTTCTGTTAAAAAATTTACCCTCAAGGACAACACTTTTTTTGAAACAAACGTTGGTAACTATGAATTGACTCGCCTTTTGGAAAAAGTTCCGAACAGCGGTGAAGGCTTCCAACTCAAAATCATCATTAACAAGGAACTTACAGGTGCTAAAATCAATATCACTGACAAGTTTGGGCTACGCCTAGTTGATATTTTCAAATCAGAAGACCACCACATTCATCAGGAAAAATTCTACTTCCTCATGGATAGCTTAGTAGAACGTGGTGTCTTTACAAAATCTGAAAGATAGGTCCCATATGTTTGAACTGACCTATAAAGACAGCTATCATGTAGAGCGGACTCTCAAGTACGAAGATTATGAGGAACTCATGCTGGCTTTGTCAGGCTGTGTGACCCTACCAGATACACTTTATGTGACTTCTCTGACTTTTAAGGGCCAGAAAGTTTACCAGGGTCTGATCGGAGACCTCTACCGTTTTCTATCACATGCAGATTTTTTACATCAAAACTAAGATTTTTCGGTAAATTCCCAAACTAAGTTCCACCGTTAATCCAAGTGGAAGTTAGTCTGATAAAAATTGTAAAAACCAGTGCAAATCCGTGTCAGGGTAAGTTCCACTGGTTTTAATCATACTTGATTTCATCGCTTTTGTAGCCAAAATGAATCGAAAAAAAGAGCGCACAAAATCCCCTCATCTGAAAGCGTTTCAGATTAAGTTCCGCTATGGTGGAAGTTAGTGTGAGACGTTTAAATGGGGTTAAAGGTTAGTTTTTAGATTTTATGTTGGAGTAATTTAGAAGACTGGCAGACGTCTTCTGCAGGTATTTTAGAAATGCCGAGAAGCTTAGGAATCTCTTCTCCATAGGTAAAGGTAAAGAGTTCATAAGCTGACTTTCCATTTAAAGCAGCGCGTTTGACGCTGTTGACATGAGAACAAACGAGATTGATGTCCTCTTGAGTTAAGTTGTCAAAAGAAGTTCCTTTAGGTAGAATGTCGCGAATCAGCGTGTGATTTTTCTCAATTCTGCCTTTCTGGTCAGAGCGATTAGTGTCACAAAAGAAGAGTTTACTCTCTCCTCGCACATCCATTTCGATATCATCGACCCTGGCAAACTCTCCACCATTATCGGTGAGAATGACAGGGAAGAGTTGGAAGAAATCTTTGTCAGCTTGGTGAAGAGTGTTCTTGATGTCATAGAGGTGTTTGGTAACCTCAAGGGCAGTTTTATTATCCAGAAGTCTAGCGAAGATAAAGTTACAGAAAGAGAGATTGAAGGTGAGTAGGAGTTTACCTCCCATCCTGCCCATAACTGTATCCATTTCCAGCCAAGAGTCTAGTTGATTCAGTGCTAAATAGTTTTGGAAATCCTCATAGGAGCGGCCTTTTTTAGCTTCTTTAGGGATGGAAGGTAGCTTACTTTTCCTTCTTTCTTTGAATTTAACGGCTCTGGCTAGGTCAATCGGAGCTATAGACAGGTACCCTTTTCGGATGTGCCGATAGACAGTTGAGGAGCTGACATCAAGGTTGTGAGTTTTGAGGATATGATAGATGTGTTGCCCCTTTTTAACCCCATCAGAGATGACTTTGTCCATGTCCCAGAAGGTCTTGGAATTGAGGGGAGTTCCTTCACGAGCTTCTACAAGAGTTTGTTCGTATTGTTTTTGAGCTTGTTTAGCGAGGTAGAAGATCTTCTTATAGCCACAATTCTGTCTTCTTTTAGGGCAACCATTACAGACAAAGGGAGCTTTGTCGAGTAGAGGGCAAGGAAGGTTGTTAGAGGTAGAGTCTCTAATTTGTTTATTTCGTTTGACTTCTTTAGAAACAGTGGTTGGGTCTTTTAGAATAAGTTGCCCGATAGCTTTGAAGGTTTCGCCGCGCTCTAAGCCTAATTGGATATCATTACGGTCTGAAAGGGTAAGATGTTTATGTTTTGTCATAGTAGACCTCATTTCTAACTCAAACGTCTCACACTTAATTCCACCATAAAAATCCGTTTTAGACTAATTTCCACTTTGGTCAGGCAAGTGGAAGTTACTTTGAGAAGTTACCAACTAAGATTTTTCTTAGTTTTTTCTTGTTTTTGTTGATTTTTTCACAATGTTTCTATAAAATAGAAGAATAGAAAGGTTGTGATTTTGTGAAAGATAAACAGTCCGCTATTCCAAAAGCTACAGCAAAAAGACTCTCCCTCTACTATCGAATTTTTAAGAGATTTCATGCAGAAAAGATTGAACGTGCCAACTCTAAACAAATTGCAGAGGCCATCGGTATTGATTCAGCGACAGTTCGTCGTGATTTTTCCTATTTTGGTGAACTAGGTCGTCGTGGTTTTGGCTATGATGTCAAAAAACTGATGACATTTTTTGCCGATTTGCTCAATGATAACTCTATTACCAATGTCATGCTGGTTGGTATTGGAAATATGGGCCATGCCCTTCTCCACTACCGCTTCCATGAGCGTAACAAGATGAAGATTATCATGGCCTTTGACCTTGATGACCATCCTGAAGTCGGTAGCCAAACTCCTGATGGAATTCCCATTTACGGAATTTCTCAAATCAAGGATAAAATCAAGGATGCTGATGTCAAAACTGCTATCCTGACAGTTCCCAGCGTCAAGTCGCAAGAGGTTGCTAATCTCTTGGTGGATGCTGGCGTGAAAGGAATTCTCAGTTTTTCACCAGTCCATCTGCATTTACCCAAAGACGTGGTCGTTCAGTATGTCGATTTGACAAGTGAACTCCAAACCCTCCTCTACTTCATGCGAAAAGAGGATTAGAAAGCGAAAATCATTTTATGAAAAAACCAGTTATAGGGATTACAGGAAATGAAAAAAACCATCCAGATGATGACATCATGATGAGCTACGCAGCAAAAGGATTTGTTGAAAGCGTTAAAGACGCTGGAGGGATTCCCATCATCCTACCGATTGGTAATCAAGAAATGGCCTGCCACTATATCAGTATGATTGACAAGCTCATCTTGACAGGTGGGCAAAATGTTGATCCAAAATTCTATGGTGAACCAAAAACCATTGATAGCGATGACTACCACCTTCAAAGAGATATCTTCGAACTAGCCCTCATCAAGGAAGCTATTAACCAGAAAAAGCCTATTTTCTCTGTCTGTCGCGGGACTCAACTCTTTAACGTTGCCATGGGTGGAACTTTGTATCAAGATATTGAAGACCACTGGCAAGATTGTTCTGCCGAGTACACAACTCAACGCTTGGTGACAGAGCCTGATACAGTTCTTCGAGAAATCTATGGAGAAATTTCCCATATCAACTCCTTCCACCATCAGAGCATCAAGGATTTAGCACCAAATTTAAAGATTGCGGCTCATGATCCTAAAGATGGTATCATTGAAGCTGTCATGAGTACGGATGATGTTGCCTTTCTCGGTGTCCAATGGCATCCAGAGTTTCTTTTTGAAAATCGTCCCAAAGATAAAAACCTCTTTGACTATATCGTTAATGAACTTTAGATTAAATCCGTCTTTTCACGGTAACTAAAGTAACTAGATTGTGAGACAATCAAATGGTCCAAGAGGACAATTCCCATCAGATCGCAGGCTTCTTTAACAAGTTTAGTGACATGATCATCATTTCGGCTAGGGGCTACCGCTCCTGAGGGATGATTATGAACCAAGATGAGAGAAGTCGCCATATGCTTAATAGCATAATGAAGAATCTCCCTAGGTTCAGCTATACTGCGAGTTGCAGAACCGATAAAAATGGTCTGTTGATGGATGATTTGATTTTGAGTATTGAGATAGAGCGCCACCAGGTGCTCTTGTTTTTTGTCCCCTAATTCCTGTTGCATCTTCTTGGCCAACTTTTGGCTGCTGAGAATACTTTCCATCTCAAGGGTTTCGTGCTTGTGAATACGACGGCCCAGTTCAATCATAGCTTGTAATTCTACGGCCTTAACACGTCCAATACCTGACAGACTCTGCAATTCCTGCAGGGTCATTTTTTTTAAATCCGTTAGACTTGAAAGATTGCTCAAGACTTTCTGGGCAATTTCAAAAACGCTGGCTTGACGTGTTCCAGTCCTAAGTAAAATAGCTAGCAACTCTTGATTACTGAGCGCTTCCACTCCTTCCTTGGCCAGTCTTTCTCTTGGCAATAGTGAATCTTCTTGGAATGAAATACTGTACATAAAAATCCTCCTCACTTTATTATTCGTGAGAAGGATGAAAAGTTAGATTTTTTTCTCAATTGGGGCTACACTAGCTAAAAGTTTTTTCAGGCCAACCTCTGGGAAATTGATTTTCAACTCCTGCGTAGCACCACTACCTGAAACTTCCAGAACAGTTCCCTCTCCCCATTTCTTGTGGAGAGCAATGTCACCAATGGACCAATTTGCTTCACTAGACGCTGGTTTTGCTCCAGCTGTAAATTGACCAAATGGGAGACCGCTTGACTGGATAGTTTTTGGGGCCGAACTGCGTTTACGGTCTTGAAGAGCCTGAGCCAAACTCATTCCTTGACCGAAGGCAAGTCCACCACTGCTATAAGATGCTTTAAAGCTTGAATTTGCTGGACGCGCCAATCCTTGATACTCAAGCAAGTCTGAACTGATTTCGTTAATAAAACGAGTCGGACGGTTGTAGTTGGTACGACCAAAAAGCAGGCGTGAGTTGGCATTTGTCAGATAGAGGATTTTCTCTGCACGCGTAATTCCTACGTAGGCCAGACGGCGTTCTTCTTCTAATTCATCTTGATCTTCAGCCGCACGACTAAGTGGAAAGACATTTTCTTCCATCCCAATCAAAAAGACAACTGGAAACTCGAGACCTTTGGCAGCGTGTAGGGTCATCAGGGTCACTTCTGATGTCTCCTGACTACCTGAATCTGTGTCTGCAATCAAAGCCAAGTCATTTAAGAAACGACTCAACTTGTCCAAACCAGTTTCCTCTTCTGGCCCATCAGAGGTGTCATCAAAGTTTTTCGTTACAGAAAGGAACTCTTCGATATTTTCAACCCTAGCCTTGCTTTCTAAGGTCGCTTGAGCATTAAGAATATCAATGTAACCTGTTTTTTCTAGAATAGCCTCAACCAACTCTGTAATAGTTAAGCGGTCTAGCTGCTCTCGTAAATCCAGAATCATATTTGCAAAATCCCAGATAGACTGAGCTGCTTTTCCTTTGATGCCAGACAACATGATGTTTGCTGAAGCATCTAGCATGGACATGTCTTGCATATTCGCAAAGTCACGGATTTTCTCAACTGTACCTGGCCCAATTCCACGTTTAGGCTCGTTGATAATACGCTCAAAACTGATATTGTCACTCAAATTAGCAATGAGGTTGAGGTAAGCGATAATATCGCGAATTTCCTTACGGCTGTAGAACTTGGTCCCTCCAACCATGGTATAAGGAATGTTTGACTTGAGCAAGGCTTCCTCAATAGTACGGGACTGCGCATTTGTACGATAGAGAACTGCAAAATCCTTGTGAAGGAAGTTTTGACTGCGACCAAGTTCATCAATAGTTTTAGCCACAAATACAGCCTCATCTAGCTCATCATTGGCACGATAGTAAACGATTTGTTCTCCATCAGCGTTTTGAGTCCAGAGATTCTTAGGACGGCGGTTTTTATTGTTTTTAATGACCTCGTTGGCCGCTTGGAGAATAGTTTTAGTTGAGCGATAATTCTCCTCCAACAAAACAACCTTGGCTTGGGGATAATCCTTTTCAAAATCCAAAATATTCTGCATATCAGCACCACGCCAACCGTAGATAGACTGGTCCGCATCCCCAACCACACAAATATTTTTAAAGCGTGAAGCCAAGAGTTTGACCAATTGGTACTGGGCATGGTTAGTATCTTGGTACTCATCAACGTGGATGTATTGAAACTTCTGCTGGTAATAAGTCAAAACATCAGGATTTTGATCAAAGAGACGCAGGGTCAGCATAATCAAATCATCAAAGTCAACCGACTCCGACTGACGCAGTTCTTTTTGGTAAGCCGTGTAACATTGGGACACGATTTGCGTGTACATATCTCCAGCTTGAGCTGCATAAGCCACATCATCAATCAAATCATTCTTAGCATTGGAAATAGTTCCTAAGATGCTCCGTTCATTCCATTTTTTCGGATCCAAGTTCAACTGCCTGAGAATGCGTTTCATGAGCGTTCGCTGTTCACCAGGATCTACAATAGTGAAATTGCGGTTGTAGCCAATATGGTCCGCATCCCGACGCAAAATACGAACACACATGGAGTGGAAGGTAGCAATCAGACAGTCCTGAGTGGCTGGATTGAGGCTATAAGCACGCTCCTTCATCTCACGCGCAGCCTTGTTGGTAAAGGTAATAGCCAAGATATTCCAAGGATTGACCAGCTTTTCATCAATCAAATAAGCGATACGGTGGGTCAAAACTCGGGTCTTTCCAGAACCAGCCCCCGCCATGATCAACAAGGGACCTTCTGTCGTTTGCACCGCCTCAGCCTGACGGTCATTCATTCCATTTAATAATGCGTTCATCTTCTCTTCCTTACTCTTGAAGTCAATATTTCTATTATATCAGAAATCAGGGAAAATAGAAACTTTACGGGGAGTAGCAAAATATAGTGGATTGAAACGCTAACTTCTCAAAGTAACTTCCACTTGCCTGACCAAAGTGGAAATTAGTCTAAAACGGATTTTTATGGTGGAATTAAGTGTGAGACGTTTGAGTTAGAAATGAGGTCTACTATGACAAAACATAAACATCTTACCCTTTCAGACCGTAATGATATCCAATTAGGCTTAGAGCGCGGCGAAACCTTCAAAGCTATCGGGCAACTTATTCTAAAAGACCCAACCACTGTTTCTAAAGAAGTCAAACGAAATAAACAAATTAGAGACTCTACCTCTAACAACCTTCCTTGCCCTCTACTCGACAAAGCTCCCTTTGTCTGTAATGGTTGCCCTAAAAGAAGACAGAATTGTGGCTATAAGAAGATCTTCTACCTCGCTAAACAAGCTCAAAAACAATACGAACAAACTCTTGTAGAAGCTCGTGAAGGAACTCCCCTCAATTCCAAGACCTTCTGGGACATGGACAAAGTCATCTCTGATGGGGTTAAAAAGGGGCAACACATCTATCATATCCTCAAAACTCACAACCTTGATGTCAGCTCCTCAACTGTCTATCGGCACATCCGAAAAGGGTACCTGTCTATAGCTCCGATTGACCTAGCCAGAGCCGTTAAATTCAAAGAAAGAAGGAAAAGTAAGCTACCTTCCATCCCTAAAGAAGCTAAAAAAGGCCGCTCCTATGAGGATTTCCAAAACTATTTAGCACTGAATCAACTAGACTCTTGGCTGGAAATGGATACAGTTATGGGCAGGATGGGAGGTAAACTCCTACTCACCTTCAATCTCTCTTTCTGTAACTTTATCTTCGCTAGACTTCTGGATAATAAAACTGCCCTTGAGGTTACCAAACACCTCTATGACATCAAGAACACTCTTCACCAAGCTGACAAAGATTTCTTCCAACTCTTCCCTGTCATTCTCACCGATAATGGTGGAGAGTTTGCCAGGGTCGATGATATCGAAATGGATGTGCGAGGAGAGAGTAAACTCTTCTTTTGTGACCCTAATCGCTCTGACCAGAAAGGCAGAATTGAGAAAAATCACACGCTGATTCGCGACATTCTACCTAAAGGAACTTCTTTTGACAACTTAACTCAAGAGGACATCAATCTCGTTTGTTCTCATGTCAACAGCGTCAAACGCGCTGCTTTAAATGGAAAGTCAGCTTATGAACTCTTTGCCTTTACCTATGGAGAAGAGATTCCTAAGCTTCTCGGCATTTCTAAAATACCTGCAGAAGACGTCTGCCAGTCTTCTAAATTACTCCAACATAAAATCTAAAAACTAACCTTTAACCCCATTTAAACGTCTCACACTAACTTCCACCATAGCGGAACTTAATCTGAAACGCTTTCAGATGAGGGGATTTTGTGCGCTCTTTTTTTCGATTCATTTTGGTTACAAAAGCGATGAAATCAAGCATGAGTAAAACCAGTGGAACTTACCTTGACACGGATTTCCACTGGTTTTTAGGATTTTTATCAGACTAACTTCCACTTGGATTAGCAGTGGAACTTAGTTTGGGAATTTACCAGTGGATTGAAACTAGAATACTACACTGTGGGTTTCTAAAACACTCGATTCTTTCACTCAATTTTTTCATGAACTAGCTCCAATACCTCAATATAAAAAAGTAAATTTAAGATTGGCAATACGAACGTTAAACAGAATTCCATTTCTCTTTTTAGAATCAAAACGATAATATTGTGTAACCTCTACAGAAACAATAGATTGCGACACTAAAATATTCTCCCCTAGTTTTGCTTTACTAATAGTATATAGGAGGAGAGCCCTGAATCCTAGATCCTCTGTTATGATGTGGTTACAAACAGAGTTGAAAAAATCTTAAAATCAGAAAAACGCATGATATCAGCCTCTAACACTTGATACAATGCGTTTTATTATAAAAAGATCTACTGGATTTTTTATCAAAATAAACTTCCAGTAGTCTTTTCACTTTTTATTAATAAGTTCCTTCTTCACCTTGGCTAGTCAAGATAACAGGTCCATCTTTCGTAATGACAAATTGGTGTTCATACTGACATGACAATCCACCGTCAATGGTCTTATGGGCCCAACCAGTCTTCATATCTGTATCAATTTCCCAGTCACCTGTATTGATCATCGGTTCAATAGTTAAGACCATTCCTTCACGAAGACGGAGTCCTCGACCTGCAATACCATAGTTAGGAACCATTGGTTCTTCGTGCATGGTTGGACCAACACCATGACCAACCAAATCACGCACTACACCGTAACCACGACTTTCAGCGTATTCTTGAATGGCTGCACCAATATCACCGATACGATTTCCAACAACAGCTTGCTCAATACCCTTGTACATGGCTTCTTTGGTTACATCCATCAAGTTTTTGACTTCTTCGGACGGTGTACCAACAGCATAAGCCCAACAAGAGTCTGCAAGACCACCAGAGTAACTCTGGGTGTATTTTTTCATTTGCTCAACATTGTTGAAGTTTAATTTTGAGACATTTAGGTCAGATTTAGCAATGGGACCTCCCAAAACCATGTCAACCTTGAGCAAATCACCATCTTTCAAGGTATAGTGACGAGGGAAAGCGTGAGCCACTTCATCATTAAGAGAGCAGCAGGTAGCATAAGGATAGTCCATCATGGCACCATCAACCCCAATCTGAAGCGGAAGGAAATTTTCTTCCTTGCAACGACGGCGGACATACTCTTCAACTTCCCACATATCTACGCCAGGCTTAATCAAATCACGTAAGCCTATATGAATACTTGCTAGAAAATCACCAGCCTTGTCCATAGCTTCGATTTCACGAGCTGATTTTAATGTTATCATTTTTTCTCCTAGTTTCTAATTAATTTTAACGGTCACATTTGCCTTTGAAACAATCTGGTGACCATGATAAATATCGTAATCAATAATAGCTGACCGTCTCGTATGGTGGATGATGCGTGCTTGAATGCGCAATATATCATCTATCTGCACAGCCTGCAAAAAGTAGATTAGCATCTGCTCGATAATGAGATTGCGACCACTATTCACAACTAAATCTTGAGTCATATGGGTCAAAATTTCTGCCAATACACCATTAGCCAAAACACCATTTTTCTCTAGCATAAAGGGTTCCACTGTAATGACTACTTCATCATGGTGATAAGAAAGTTTTTGACCAATCTGCTCAGAAAAAGTCGGTAGAGCCGAAACTTGGGAACGACTCATCTTCTCCATGACATCCCGTCGTGTCACAACTCCAAGCAAGGTTTGATTATTCCGAACAACCGGTACCATTTCAAAGTCTTCTGCGATCATCCGTTGACTCACATTGGCAATATTTGTTGATAATCCAACTAAAAATAGACTACGAGACATGACTTTATCAATTGTGGTACTTGGTGACTTATCACCCGCATCTCTCATAGTAACAACCCCAACAACGACCTGATGTTGATTGATAACAGGGAAACGACTGCTACGATTCTTACGAACTAAGTCCAAATAATCTTTGACTGTGTCAGTCTCTCTCAGAAAACCATATTCATGACTTGGACGATAAAGTTTCTCAACTGTCAAAATATCAGTCTTGATTTGGACATTTGACAAGGCTTTATTGATCATAGTCGCGACGGTGAAAGTGTCATGCTTGCTTCTTAGAACTGGAATTCCTTTTTGATTGGCCAGTTTAAGAACATCATCATGAACATGAAAACCACCTGTAACCAAGACTGCATTTTCATTTTCAAGCGCTAATAATTGAATACGAGTCCGGTCTCCGACAATCAAGAGTCCCCCATCATGAAGGTAAGACAAGATATTTTGTTCAGTCATAGCACCGATTGAGAACTTACTAAATTCTCTTTCTAAACCTTCTTGCCCAGCCAGAACCTCAGAAGAAGTCACTTCTGCAATTTCAGCAAAAGTTAATCTTTCGATAGCAACTTTCTGTGATTTAACGCGGATAGTACCACTTCTTGGTCGAGTCTCCACAATTCCACGATTTTCAGCTTCCTTGATAGCGCGATAGGCAGTTCCATCACTGACTCCCAGATGATTTGAAATACTACGAACACTGACCCTTTTACCAACGGGTAATTCTTCCAAATAGCTTAGAATTTCTTGGTGTTTACTCATTAACTTCTCCCTTTACAAAGCGAAACTCAAGATAATCTCGCATTTTCCTTGTATAGCGATCACTTCCTTTAAACTGACGAATCAATCGAAATCCAGACTTAAGGGCAACCCGTTGACTAGCTTCATTTTCAAGGTGGGTAATGATGGATAATTGTTTTAAGCCAAATTCTTCAAAAGAAAGTTGACAAATTTTTCTAACAACCTCTGTCATAAATCCTTGCGACCAAGCATCTTTTCTCAAAAAATAGCCAAGTTCTGCTTCTTTTTTGATTTCATCTAACTTTTCAAACTTAACAGAACCAATCATTTTTTCAGTTTTCTTGTCACAAATAGCCCATACTCCCAAAGGGGACTTCATAAAGTAATTGGCCAACGCATATTGGCTCTCTTCCAGACTTGCCTGAGTCGGGAAAATAAATTGAAGATTTTCTGGATTCGAAGCTATCTCATGGAAGTCATGACTATCACTAAAAAAGAAAGGACGCAAATACAAGCGATCCGTTTCAAAAAAAGAAAACATTGCTAATTTGGTCCAAATATTCATAAACACCTCTACGGTTTAATCCTCAACAAGTGTAATATCCGCTCCTAGATTACGTAATTTTTCGATAATATCAGAATAACCACGTAAGATAAACTCGATATTGGTAATTTCAGTTTGTCCCTCGGCCATCAAACCAGCAATAACCAAAGCTGCACCAGCTCTTAAGTCAGTCGCTTTAACACTTGCCCCACGCAAATTACGTCCACCCGTGTACAAAATATGACCATTTGTTGTCGAAATGTCCGCATCCATCTTTGCTAGTTCAAAAACATGATTTACACGTTTTTCGTAAATCGTATCGACAATTGTACCACGACCATTAGCTGTTAGTAAAAGAGGGGTAAGCGGTTGTTGCAAATCAGTTGCAAAGCCTGGGTAAGGAGCTGTCTTAATATTGATTGCTTTCAAATTAGACTGCTCTTCGACAAAAATGCTGTCTTCAGATACAGTCATTCTCACTCCCATTTCTTCCAACTTAGCAATAAATCCTTCTAGGTGTTCGTAAAGAACATTATTGATACGAATTCCTTTACCAACTGCAGCAGCTAAAGAAATATATGTTCCAGCTTCAATACGATCTGGAATCACCTGATGACGGGTTCCATGTAATCTTTCAACACCATCAATAATGATGATATTAGTTCCTGCCCCACGGATATGGGCACCCATATTATTCAAGAGGGTAGCTACATCAATAATCTCAGGTTCACGGGCTGCATTTTCAATAATAGTACGACCATTCGCTTTAACCGCAGCAATCATCGTATTGATCGTTGCCCCTACACTAACCGTATCCATGTAAATACTTGCGCCATGGAGTCCTGTATCTTTAGCAGATAACTTCATGTTATCTCCCTCGTAGCTAACAGTGGCACCCATAGCTTCAAACGCCTTAAGGTGTAAGTCAATCGGACGAGGACCAAGATCACATCCTCCCGGTAAACCAACTGTCGCTTCACCAAAACGGCCTAAGAGGCTCCCATAAAAATAGTAAGATGCACGAAGACTGTTAATTTTACCATAAGGCATTGGAATATTTTGAACACCTCTTGGATCAATCTCCAAGACATCGTCATAACGTTTAACAGTAGCTCCCATCAATTCCATGATTTCGACAAGACTTGCTACATCCGAAATATCTGGAACACAATCCAAAGTCACCACATCATCAGCCAAGATAATAGCCGGAATTAAGGCCACAACACTATTTTTAGCACCACTAATAGTGATTTCACCTTGTAGTGGTAATCCACCATTGATAACAATTTTTCTCATTCTAAGTTTTTAATACTCTTTCAAGATTTCTAATAAGGTCTTTAAAATAAATTATATCATAAATGCAACCTTTTTTCCATCCTTTTCAATTTTATTGGATAAATCAGAGTTGACGAGTTAGTAACTGAATTACTTAATACTCAATGAAAATCAAAGAGCAAACTAGGAAACTAGCCGCAGGCTGCTCAAAACACTGTTTTGAGGTTGTAGATAGAACTGACGAAGTCAGCTCAAAACACTGTTTTGAGGTTGTGGATAGAACTGACGAAGTCAGTTACCTATACCTACGGCAAGGCGATATTGACGTGATTTGAAAAGATTTTCGAAGAGTATGAATTACTAATCTTTCTCGAATCGCTATTGCCCTTTTTTGTCCCCTGAAACCAAGTAGGAGCTAAGACTAGCTCCCTTATCTAAGTATCGGAATACGGCTGTTCAACTAAATTTTAACAAGAACTTCTCCCCCTTCTCTCAGTTCACAGAAGCGTTTGATACATACCGTCCTATATTTCATGAACAAGACGTTTTCAGGCTAGCATCCTATCAGACAATCTATTTTAAAGATAACCGTGACTCAGGATCACTTTTATCTGTCGTTTTCTCTTTATAGTGATAGATCTCACGGGATAAGTCGTATATCTTTCCTCGTGTATATAAGATACGAGGACGTTAAAAGGTTACAGTGAAAATAAAAAATCTTAGTCCAAATTCAATTACTTTCGTGCTTTACGCATATAGGTTACGACTACTTTTTGGACTTCGGAGTTTCGCGCCCCCTTATCCGCTATATACGCCTTACTATCACATTTCTGTTCGTAGAGCCACGATTTCGCTCTCCCTTCCTCTGACGATTCTTATTTCCAGCATCAGACTTAAAACGGTCTATCCCCAGACCGTTTTAATCCGCTACCTCACGATAGTCAGGCTCGGGAATCGCTATTTGACTCGCCGATAACTTTGACATCAGATATACTATAACAAAGTGAAAAAAGAATTAAACAATTTAATTTTGAAATTCAAATCAATTTATAACAATATTTTAGAAGATATGCTGTGCTATTCCAGATTCAGTTTGATATACATCCCGTCGTACCACAAAATTCCGTGTCTGATATGGCACGGAATTTTGTTATGTTCTTTACTGAGATGGATTTTCTTTTTTAGTTCGTGCCAATCTCAGAGCACGATTTGGATTGAGACGATTAAATAGTTCTTCCAATTTCTTTTCATTCCAAACGTCTGCGGCGGAAACAAAATTACCATCCGCATCTCGGAAAGATATCGGTTTATCTCCCATACCAGTCTCCTAGTCTACAAATTCAAACTCAAATTTACCAATTCGGACCAAGTCACCATCTTTAGCACCACGCGCACGAAGGGCTTCATCAACCCCCATACCACGAAGTTGGCGGGCAAATTTCATGACAGATTCATCACGATCAAAGTTGGTCATATTAAAGAGTTTCATGAGTTTTTCACCAGAAAGTACCCATGTCGCATCGTCATCACGGCTAATTTCAAAGGCTTTCTCTTCCTCGTCAAAGCCGTAGTAGGCTTCTTCTTCCATATCAGACTCGTCATAGAGCAAGAATTCTGGTGTCTTATCTAACAATTCAGCTGTAGCATCCAAAAGCTTAGCCAGACCTTGCTTAGTCAAACCAGAAATTGGGAAGATAGCTGGTAACTCTTCAAATTCATCGTAGTGTTCAGCCAATTTTTTCTTAAATTCTTTAAGATTTTCTTGACTCTCAGGCATATCCATCTTATTGGCTACGATAATCTGTGGACGTTCCATGAGACGGAGGTTATAAGACTCTAACTCCTTATTGATAGCTAAGTAGTCCTCATAAGGATCACGGCCTTCGCTAGCTGACATATCAATGATGTGAAGGATGACACGTGTACGCTCAATGTGACGGAGGAACTGAGTTCCCAAACCAACACCTTGACTAGCCCCTTCAATCAAACCTGGTAAATCAGCTACTGCAAAGGATTCACCTGATTGGGTACGAACCATACCTAGATTTGGCACAATGGTCGTAAAGTGGTAGGCGCCGATTTTAGGTTTAGCTGAGGTAATAACACTTAAAAGGGTTGATTTCCCTACTGATGGGAAACCCACTAAACCGACATCTGCCAAGATTTTTAGTTCCAATTGTAACTCACGTTCCTGACCTGGTTCTCCATTTTCAGAGATTTCCGGTGCAGGATTTTTTGGTGTCGCGAAACGAATATTTCCACGTCCACCACGACCACCGTGGGCTACAATAAATTCTTGCCCATGTTCAATCAAATCTGTTAAAACTTTGCCAGTCTCTGCATCACGGACAGTCGTACCTTGCGGCACTCGAACTCTAAGATCCTCAGCACCACGGCCATGCATCCCTTTGGTCATTCCTTTCTCACCAGAATCAGCCTTGAAATGACGATTGTAGCGGAAATCCATCAAAGTACGCAAACCTTCGTCTACAACGAAGACGACATTGCCTCCACGACCACCATCACCACCCCAAGGACCACCATTAGGGACATATTTTTCACGGCGAAAGGCAACCATACCATCGCCACCATTACCAGCCTTGACCTTGATCTTAGCTGTATCTAAAAACATACTCATTTTTTCTTCTCACTTTAAAAAAGGGCTGGGAAATCCCAGTCACTAAATTTTCTTGAATCTATTTTATAGATTACTGAGGGCACCAATTGCAGTTGCAAAAATTCCCAATAAACTTGCTACTAGCATGATAATCACGATAAACAAGGTTATTTTCTCAAACATCGTTTTTTTACGATTTCCATTATCTCCAAATGCCATTTTTCTCTCCTTCGTTACATTCTATTTTCTATTATCTTAGCATGAATTGAGCTAGTTTTCAATAGTCACTTGCTACTGGTGCGATAATCCATAAAATGATATAAGCTACAATTCCCGCTCCGTAACAGCAAGCAAGAACACCCCATATTACACGAACAATAGTCGGATCCATATCAAAATAATGGGCTACCCCAGCACAAACACCAGCAATTTTTTGATCACTACCACTTCTCATCAATTGTTTTTTCATAGCTATTCCTCTTTCTATTCTTCATGGTCTTTCCAATAATCTCTGATGCTGATTAACTGTGTTTTTGAAGCCTTCAGCATGCGTCTAGAGCCTTTTACCGGTACAGCGACCACCTTTTGCGGTAGATACAAAACTGTCTTAAAGATACGCTGACTAACCGTATCATCTTTAGCCAAATCTTTCTGGAAGTTATTTGAAATGATGGCATCCAGATAAAACTCATGCACTCGTTTCCCAAAGTTCTCAGCTGAAATCTCATACAATTTCTCTGATAAGCTATGCTCATTCATGTCTGGTGTTGCAATCAGGGCTTCCAAAATAGCACCAGCCAAGTCATGTTCTCCATAGTACAAGGTTCCAAACATTTTATCACTGATAAGATTGTCCAGATAAGGATTTCCATGAGCAATGACAGGCGTTCCACTGGCTAAGCTTTCCAAGTAGGTCAAGCCTTGGGTTTCACTTGTCGATGCCGAGATGAAGAAATCCGCCGCCTTATAATAGAGAGCCGTCTCACTAGGAGCAATCATGCCTGTAAAGATGACGGAGTCTTGAATCTCTAGTTTCTGGGTTTGCTCTTTGAGATCATCCAGATAAGGGCCATCGCCAGCTACCACCAGTTTAACCTTGTCTTCTTCTTTCAGAACATCTGCAAAAGCTGCTAAAACTGCTTGAATATTTTTTTCATAGGAAATTCTGGAAAGGCTCAGCAACATCTGTTCATCATCTTGAATCCCTAGTTTACTACGTAGTTCTTTCAAATTTTCCTGCTTGATTTCCGGACGCTCAAACTTAGCTAATTCAATCCCTGTTGGAATGACTCGTTTTTCAACCTTGACCTTATAGTCAGATAGCAAGTCATGGACAATCTCACTCGGGCAAATGACTCCATCCACATCATGCAGGAAACCTCTTACTAAGTACTTTACCATACTAGGACGAATCAACATCCCCTTCGCAATATAGTGGACATAGTCTTCGTATTGTGTGTGATAGGTATGGATGACTGGAATCTTCAATTCACGCGCAATCCAAATCCCCAACAAGCCAAGAGAAAATTCTGTCTGAGTATGGATGATATCCAGCTGATACTGTTTAGCAATTTCCAGTGCTTTGCTGAATCCTCGATAGGCAAAGCGGCGATCCTTAAAAGCAAAGAAAGGAACACTTGGAATGCGGATAATTTGCCAATCTTCATAACGATTGACATCCTTATCTGTCGTCGTAAAGATAAAAACAGCATGCCCCTGCTTTTCAAGTTCTGTTTTCAAGGTTCGAATACTGGTCGCAACACCTGAAACCTGAGGAAAATAGGTATCTGTAAATAAACCAATTCGCATAGATTACCTCACTTTTTACTTTCTCCCTAAAGCGGCTTGTTTATCATAAAAATCCAACCAGATTTGTAACAGATGCTCTTCTGAATATTCTCTAGAAATATTCTTAGCTTTTTCTTTCAAATCTTTTAAAGCAACAGGATTCGCTTGATATTCCAAAATAGCTTCTTTCATCTCTTCTCTGTCTGCTGTCGCCCGATAATTTCCCTCCAAAATTACCTTATAAAGATCCAAATCACGCAACATAATCGGAGCTTCACAACTGGCAGCCTCTAAAATCGTCATCGGAAAGAGCTCATTATAACTAGGCAACAAGAAAAGATCCGCTAGGGCATACAACTCGCGCATCCGCTCTGGCGATACAATACCTGGAAAAATCAAATTTTTAGGGGGATTTTCCATGATTTTCTTGTAGCGTTCATAACCATCTGTCATGCCACCAAAAGAGAAACCACCGGCCCAGATAAAGGTAATCTGAGGCAATTCCTCAGCCAGACGGATAAAGTCATCAATCCCTTTACGTTTCTGAACTTGCCCAGCACCTACTACGATAAACTGTTTGTCACTAAGACCTAAATCTGTTCGTAGTCTCATCACCTCTTCTTGCGGAAGAGGATGCCATTTTTCCTTATTGACAAAATTAGGAATATAGGTCACTTTTTCACGTGGAATACCCGCTGCCACCAAATCCTCAATAAACATAGGATTGACCACCACCAAATGCTCCATCCGGTTGTAAAAAGAAAATACATAGCGTTTCACAATTCCCTTTAAGAAAAATGGAATTTTCAAACTCCCCTCAAGTGTATCAGGTAAGAAATGCACATAGCCAATTTTCCTTCCTGAGCGTTTCTTTTGAAATGTTGATAAATAATAGGGGAAATCAATTGTATGAAAGTGAGTCACATCTGCCTCTATTGGAAGATTTTCTGTAACAATCAATTGGTCCTTGGCATCACGGTGAAGAAGACGAACTAATTCACGGTAAGCACCTGAAACTCCTTGTCCTGCTACTTTCTCACTTGAACTCAACATATTGATGCGTAATTTCTTTTTTTCCATAACTACTATTATATCATTTTCTTTGAATAAAATCAGCAAAAGAAAGGAGAGACTAGAGGAAAAGATGGGAAATTTCCTCACTTTTCCAATGGTCTCTCACATGCTTTTATCTGTTTACTTAATGCCTAGGGCAATGCGGGCATAGCGACTCATTTTTTCAACTGTCCAAGCTGGATACCAGACTAATTTAACCTCAGTATCCGTTACTTCTGGCACCTCTGTCATGGCATCATAAATCTGGTCCGTCAAAAGGTCAGCTAGGGGACAACCCATAGTTGTCAACGTCATATCAATCTCTGTTTGCCCTGTGTCGCCGTCAAAACGAATCTCATAAATCAAACCAAGATTGACAATATCGATTCCCAACTCAGGGTCAATAACTTCTTCCAAGGCTGTTAAAATCCGTGTTTTGATGTTTTCAATTTGCTCTTCTGTATAAGCCATATTTATCCTCACTCTTAGTCTTCAATAAAATCACGAAGCGGTTTGCTGCGACTTGGTTGGCGTAATTTTCTCAAAGCCTTAGCTTCAATCTGACGGATACGCTCACGAGTCACGTTAAAGACTTTACCCACATCTTCAAGGGTGCGCATTTTTCCATCATCTAGTCCAAAACGTAGACGCAGAACATTTTCTTCACGGTCTGTAAGAGTATCCAAAACCTCATCCAACTGCTCACGCAAAACGATACGAGTTGTGTAGTCCACTGGATTTTCAATCACTTCATCTTCGATAAAGTCCCCAAGGTGGCTATCATCCTCTTCACCGATCGGTGTTTCAAGGGATACCGGTTCTTGAGCAATCTTCAAGATTTCACGAACCTTATCAGGTGTCATATCCATACGTTCAGCGATCTGTTCTGGTGTCGGATCTTGTCCCAATTCTTGAAGGAGATTCCGCTGTTCACGAACCAATTTATTGATGGTTTCAACCATGTGAACTGGGATACGGATGGTACGAGCTTGGTCCGCAATAGCACGAGTGATAGCCTGACGAATCCACCAAGTTGCGTAAGTTGAAAACTTGAACCCTTTAGAATAGTCAAACTTGTCAACCGCCTTCATCAAGCCCATGTTCCCTTCTTGAATCAAGTCAAGGAACTGCATACCACGGCCGACATAACGTTTAGCAATAGAAACAACCAAACGAAGGTTAGCTTCCGCAAGACGTTGTTTGGCTTCGATGTCACCAGCTTCAACTGCTAGTGCCAATTCTTTTTCCTCTTCATTGGTCAAGAGAGGAACGACCCCGATTTCTTTCAAGTACATACGGACAGGGTCATTAACCTTAGCCGAAGTTGACCCAATCAAGTCCTCGTCACTGAGTTCTGGCTCTTCTTCAGTGCTAAGAACACGCGCACTTGGATTTCCTTCGTTATCTGTGATCGAAATTCCTGCATCCTGAATCCGTTGCAAGAGATCTTCAATCCCATCAGCGTCCAAGGTAAAAGGAAGGACTAGACTAGCATTGATTTCATCATCTGTTGCTGTCCCTTTTTGCTTATGATTACGGATAAATTCTGCTACTTGTACGTCAAATGTTGTTACTTCTTTTTGTTTTGTTACCATTATTACTCCATTCTTCTCTTTTGGGAAATTAAACGTTCCAATTCTTCTAGGGCTGTATCTGTATCTCCTACATGGCTAGCTTCCTGCACCTTCTTTTTGATTCTCATATTGTCCTGATTCAAGAGAGCCTTGTTTCGAGTCATTTCTACTTCACTTAGTTCCTGCGGTGACATCTCAGCAGGCAAATCCTGAGCTAAGACTTGGTACCAAGCTCTTTCAACTTCCTCTGTCTGTTCTGCTAGAACTTCTGGAGGAAGATTGCCATACTGACCAAGCAAGTCATATAAGACCTGAAATTCAGGTGTATCAAATGCAAAGTCTTCTCGCAAGCGGTAATCGTTCAAAACAAGAGGAGATTCCATCATTCGATAAAGTAGATGGGCTTCTGCCCTCATAATAGCCGATAACTGCTTGGTGACAGGCATGGTGATTGGCGTCGGTCTGGAAACCCCTTCCATGCGATTCTGCCTTTGCGCCTGACGACTTTCATTAACAATCTGCTCAATCTGGGCATAATCAAAGGACGACAGACTGTCAGCTAAAATATGAATATAACTGTTTTGAGCAGTGATAGACTTTTCTTGAACAATTAAGGGAGCTATTTTTTCAATAAACTCAATCTGAGCCTGCAGATTTTCACTATTTTCAGGCTTGTACTGGTGAATGTAGAACTCAATCGGACTAATACGAGTTTTCGTTAATAGATAGGCCAAGTCTTCTGGACCATTTTTTTGTAGATATTCATCTGGATCCAAGTTATCAGGCATGCTGACAATTTGCACAGGTATATCACCAATTTCGTCCAGCGCTTTCAATGTCGCAGCTTGCCCAGCCTTATCGCCATCGTAAACAAGAACCAACTTCTTGGTTAACCTTTTTAGATGCTCAACATGCTCGCGACTCAAGGCTGTTCCCATGGACGCCACAGCATTTTCGATTCCAGCCCGATAGGCTGCGATAACATCCATGAATCCTTCCATCAGATAAATCTCACTGGCTTTACCAGAAGATTTTTTAGCCCTATCCATATGATATAATTCGTAACTTTTGTTAAAAATTGCAGTCGATCGGCTATTTTTATACTTAGAAGTTTGTGAATCCGTTTTCTGCCAGATACGACCTGAGAAGGCAATGACCTTTCCCTGGTCATTTGTCAGGGGAAACATAATGCGATTGTGAAAAGTGTCTACAAATTGATTGGCATCTGAGAGGTAAAACAGTCCTGAATCTAGAAAATCCTCATCACGATACTGACCAGCCAAACGTTGATAGAGATAGTTTCGTTCTGGAGGTGCTAAACCAATCCGAAAATGCTTGAGCACTTCATCTGTCAAACCACGCTGATAAAGGTAGTTTCTAGCCTCTTCCCCCATGGTCGTTGTCATGAGAATAGCATGATAAAATTTGGCAGCATCTTCGTGCATATCATAAAGAGCTTGGTGAGGTGAGGCTGGCTTCTGCTCACTATAAAGCGGTTTTTCCACCTCTATCCCAACACGCTGACCTAAGATTTGGACAGCCTCCATAAAGGGAACACCTTGGTACTCCTCGATAAATTTAAAGACATCACCAGAGCGACCACAGCCAAAACAGTGGTAAAACTGCTTGTCCTCTACAACGTTGAAAGAAGGTGTTTTTTCACCATGAAAAGGACAGAGCCCTAGATAGTTCCGTCCTGCCTTTTGTAAAGAAATCACATCTCCTATGACTTCCACAATGTTGGCATTGTTTTTGATTTCTTTAATGACTTGTTTGTCAACCATACACAATACCTCCATGTTATCATAGTTTACTTTATATAGTATACTTTATTTCAGAAAAAAAGTAAACCATTTCACTCATTTTCCCTACTTTATTCAAAGAGTTGATAATAATCAGAGATTTTCATTTTTGCTTTTTCTTCTTGTTTCAAATCTTGGATAATCCGTCCTTCTTTCATGACAATCAAACGATTGCCATATTTAAGAGCGTCTTCCATATGATGGGTAATCATAAGCGCTGTCAGCTGATCTTTCTTGACAAATTCATCTGTCAATTCCATAAGGGAAACACTGGTCTTTGGATCAAGAGCTGCAGTATGCTCGTCTAGCAAGAGTAATCCAGGTCGCTTCAAGGTTGCCATCAAGAGACTCAAGGCCTGTCTTTGCCCACCTGATAAGAACTCAATTGGCGTATTCAAGTGTTTCTCAAGACCATTTCCTACTTTTTCAATGGTCGCTTGAAATTCATCCTTATAACTAGTCAAGCGTCGTGGTAACAATCCACGCTTTTCACCACGAAACTTGGCAATCAAGAGATTCTCTGCCACTGTCATACGAGGAGCTGTCCCCATCTTTGGATCTTGGAAGACACGAGACAGATACTTAGCGCGCTTTTCTGGTGAAAACTTGGTAACATCCTCACCTAAAATACGGATAGTTCCACTGGTTAGTGATAAGGTTCCTGCAATAGTGTTAAAGAGGGTTGATTTACCAGCACCATTTCCACCCAAAATCGTGATAAAATCCTGTTCAAAAATTTCTAAGGAAACATCATTTAAAATAATCTTTTCTTCATCAAAGCCATTTTTAACGACTTTGGTTGCATTTTTTAATTCTACAATGGCTGTCATTTGCTTAACTTGGCTCCTTTCAAGATTGTTTGCTTAAATGTTGGAATCATGAGGCAGACTGCTAAAATCACGGCGCTGTACAAACGAAGGTAACTTGTATTAAAGCCAAGCGCAATAACTGCCCACACTAAGAATTGATAAGCGATAGAACCTACAACGATGGCAACCAGACGCTCTGCCAAGCTCAAACTCTTAAAAATAACTTCCCCAATAATCAAACTTGCAAGCCCCACAACGATAACCCCGATTCCTCGAGATACATCAGCATAACCTTCTTGCTGGGCAATGAGAGCGCCTGCAAGGGCGATCACACCATTTGATAAGACCAAACCCATGAGCTCCATGCGCCCAGTATGAATCCCGAAACTTCTAGCCATATCAGGATTGTCACCTGTAGCAATATAGGCTTGTCCGAGTTTGGTATCCAAGAAAAAGAGCATGAGAGCAATAACAAGACTGACAAAGATAAGACCTGTCAAAAGTTGATTCAAGTCTGAATCAAAAGGTAGAACATCCTGAATTTGCTTGGTTCCAAGCAAACCTAAATTTGCACGTCCCATAATCAAGAGCATGATAGAGTGACAAGAAGTCATCACCAAAATCCCTGATAGCAAGGTTGGAATCTTCCCTTTTGTATAAAGAAGTCCTGCTACCATTCCAGCCAAACAACCTGCTCCTACAGCAAGCAGTGTCGCTAAAAAAGGGTTCACGCCTTTGGTTATCAGAGTGACAGCAACAGCTCCCCCAAGAGGGAAGGAACCTTCTGTCGTCATATCTGGAAAGTTCAAAATCCTAAATGTCATAAAGATTCCCAGGCCTAAAATAGCCCAGACAAATCCTTGAGAAATAATGGAAACAATCATATTTTATTTAATCCTTTCTATATTCATCTTTTTAAAAAATGGGAAGAGTCTCCTCCTCCCTACCTTATTTATTCGATGACTTGTCCTGCTTCTTTGAGAACAGACTCAGGAATCGTAATACCTAGTTCTTGTGCTATTTTTTTATTGATGACTGACTTACCAGTTGAAAAGACATTGACTGGGGTATCGGCTGGTTTTGCACCTTTCAAGACTTGCGCAATCATTTTTCCAGTTGCCACACCAAGGTCATGTTGGTCAACTACAACAGATGCCAAACCACCTACTTCTACCATAGCTGTCGCACTTGGATAAATTGGTTTCTTAGAACTTTGATTGCTAGAGACAACCGTTGGAAATCCTGATGCAATGGTGTTATCAATCGGAACCCAAATAGCATCTACCTTGCTAGTCATAACAGTGACAGTTGAGGCAATTTCATTTGTTGAAGGAACTGCAAATGTTTCCACTGTCAGACCTGCTTTTTCAGCATAAGCCTTAAATTCTTCGACCTGTGTTTTTGAATTGTCTTCGCTACTTGAGTAAAGAGCTCCGATTGTTTTCACATTCGGTGTCAGAGCTTTGATGAGTTCAACTTGTTGTTGAGCTGGATTGTGGTCAGATACCCCTGTAACGTTGCCACCTGGTCTTTTCAAATCTTTAACCAAGTTAGCACCAATTGGGTCTGTAATAGCGGCCATGATAACAGGTAGGTCTTTTGTGGCACTAGCCAAACCTTGGGCTGCTGGTGTTGCGATACCAACCACAAGGTCATTCCCATTTGCAACCAATTGTTTACTCATTGTCGCAACCTTACTTTGGTCACCTTCTGAGTTCATAAAATCGATTTTAACTTGATCATCTTTATATCCTTCTTCTGCAAGTCCATCTTGGATCCCTTTATAAATCAAGTCAAGGGATGGATGGCTCACAAATTGAAGCACACCAATCTTGGCTATTTTCTTCTCATCCTTATTATTCTGAGCTTCTGATTTATTCATTGAAGAATAAATTAAGCTTCCTGCTACTAAGACTGCTAATGCAGCGATAATTCCAATTAAACGTTTATTTTTCATTCTATTTCCCCTTTTATTCCTTTAAAATACTTCACTTATCTAATACTCTTCGAAAATCTCTTCAAACCACGTCAGCGTCGCCTTACCGTAGATATATGATACTGACTCTGTCAGTTCTATCCACAACCTCAAAACAGTGTTTTGAGCAGCTTGCGGCTAGCTTCCTAGTTTGCTTTTTGATTTTCATTGAGTATAAACAAGCGACGCCATCGTTTTCTTTCCATACTAACCTCCATCAAAAAAGTCCTCACACAAAAAACTTGTGTGAGGACGTCGATGCGCGGTACCACCTCAATTATAGGGAATTTCCCTATCGCTCTGTCTCGCAATAACGAGATGCACTGTAAGGTGTGCTCACCGAATTTTTATGATTTCAAATTCTAAATAACATTCAGCCCAATTTTCATCATCATCACTTATCTGTTTTCAGCTACCACAGACTCTCTTGAAAGTTTGTACGATTACTTTTCTGAATGGTTAAATTATATCATTTTTAAACTACTTGTCAATAGTCTATTAGAATTTTTTTGATATTCACTCTTGAAAATTATCAACCTGAATTACGCAATCCTGTCGCAATTCCGTTGATGGTGATATGAATCAATCGTTCTTGATCACTGGACAATTCTCCACGACGTTGGCGTTTAATCAACTCTAACTGAATATAGTTGAGAATATTAAAGTAAGGCATACGGTAATCCAGACTAGCTTTTAGATATGGATTGTCAGCTAAGAGTTCGTCATGTCCTTCAATAGCCAAGATAACGTTCTTAGTAACTTGCCATTCATTTAAAATAGTCTCATAGATGGCCTTAACTTGCTCGTCTTCACAAAGTTTAGCATATTCAAAAGCAATATTCATATTTGATTTTGACAAAACCATATCAACATTTGAAAGAAGCGATTGGAAGAAAGGCCAATTTTGGTACATATCTCGTAAGATAGCAATATTCTCTGGATTTTTATCGATAAATTCCTTGAAGCTTGAACCAACTCCATACCATCCAGGGAACATGACGCGACTTTGCGACCATGAGAATACCCAAGGGATAGCTCGCAAACCACCGATTTCAGTAATAGTCTTACGAGCGGCTGGACGAGAACCAATATTAAAGCTTGAAATAGCCTTGATTGGACTTGACTCGAAGAAATAATCATAGAAATGATCATTACCAAAGACCAAATCACGGTAGATATCGTAACTACGGTCCACCACTTGGTCCATAATAGCTTCATAACGATTTGAGGTGTTGGTATCGCTCTTCTTCTGAGTAATCATACGGTTAATGGCTGCGGATACTAGCATTTCAAGGTTATAGTAAGCTGCGTCTTTATTACCGTATTTATTCCCAATTACTTCACCCTGCTCCGTCAAGCGGATACGATCCTTAATAGACTTGAGCGGTTGAGAGGTGATGGCTTCATAGGTTGGTCCACCACCACGACCGACAGTACCACCACGGCCGTGGAAGAAGGTAACCTTAACGCCAAATTCATCTCCAATAGCAGTCAATTGTTGTTGAGCCTTGTAGAGGGTCCAACATGATGATAGGTAACCACCATCTTTATTACTGTCAGAGTAGCCCAACATGATTTCTTGATAGTTATTGCGTGAAGCAATCCATTTCTTGGCAAGAGGAAGAGAAAGATATTCTCTCATGGTTTCTTCTGAATGGTCCAAGTCCTCGATTGTTTCAAAGAGAGGTACAATTTGAACACGGGCTCTTTCTTTATCAACTAACCCTACTTCTTTTAGCAAGATAGCCAATTCCAACATGTCAGATACGCTAGTTGCATGTGAAATAATTGTCTGACGAATGACATCATCTCCCAACTTATCTTTCAACTTACGAGCAGCCTTAAAGATTGCTAATTCTTTTTCAAGTAACTCTGATTTTTCAACATGAGTGGCAGAAAGAATACGTGGATCTTCTTCTAATTCTTTCAAGAGAAGCTGGCATTTTTCTTCTTCACTTAATTCACTATAATGCGAATGAATACCAGCTGATTTCAAGAGTTCGGCTACACAAGCTTCATGAACACTAGAATCTTGACGCATGTCAATAGATGCCAAATAGAAACCAAAAATTTCAACTGCCTGAATTAACTCAACAAAATCACCAGAAATCAGTGCTTCGCCCTTATTTTCCAAAAGGGAATCACGAATAGTAATTAAATCCTTATAAAAATCATTAGCTGTTTCATAGCGAGCCCCAACTTCCTTATCCTCAATCAGATAGGTTTTTGTTGCTTGGATTTTTGATTGAATATCAAATAAGGCACGGCGGTAAAGTTCTTTTTCACGATAAATCGAGTTATCCTTGGATTGACGAGCCATTTCTCTGACTTGCTTGCTCACATTGACTATACTGGTTGAGAGAGAAAATTCACGATAAAGTTGGTAGATCTTTTCATCATAGTAATTCATGATGACTTCACACTGAGTCATAGCAGATTGTTTCAAGGTATCTGCTGTAACAAAAGGATTCCCATCACGGTCTCCACCTATCCACATACCCATGGTGATTGGCTTAGCCTGTTTTAAATTCAACCCATGCGCTTGCGCTAAGCGCTTATACTCCGTCGTCAAGTGAGGTACAGCTTTCAAAAAGGAGCTGTTGTAATATTCCATAGCATTCGTGATTTCGTTAGTCACTTTTAATTTTTTCTCACGAATCATGTCTGTCTGCATGATAATTTCGATGTAACGGCGCAAATCATTGTGCCATTTTTCTTTATTGATCAACCCCAACTTAACATCACGGTATTTACGCAAAAGACTATGAATATGATTTGTTAAATCCAACATACTTTTGCGTTGCACTTGTGTTGGATGGGCTGTCAAAACAGGGACAACATTCAAGTGTTCAAGAATTTCAACGGCATTTTCTTTTTCAGCAACCATTTTGATCGTTGTAGATAATTTACCTAAGTAGTCCTGATCAATATTATTTTGATGATTGATTTCATAAGCTAAATCCACATCCTCTGAAATATTAATCAAAAGAGGTAAGATTGAAAAATAGCGTGAAATATAGACCATTTCATCATTTGATAAGCTAGTCACTAGACGGTTTAGACCTTGATAATCTTCTTGCGTTGATAATTCTTTCAACTGCATGATTTTTTCAAAGGTCTCTGGAGCAAGCATGTTTTTAGTAATATCTTCCAGCAATTCTGTTAGAATCAATACTTCTTCTTGCACAACACTTTTATTACTATAATTTTCTAATTTTTGAAGAGACATAGACTATCCTTTCTTTATTCTACTTCACAGAAGGTTCATTGGTTGATTTTCCAATTCTCGGTACAACTTAGCGCGTTTTTCACTGGCATCAATATTCAAGACAAAGGCCACTGCCACTGATAAGACTAGAAGACTATTCCCCCCCTGGGACAAGAAGGGGAAGGTTACTCCTGTAGATGGAATCAAGCCCGAAATCCCTCCGATATTGACAAATACCTGAACCAACATCATCCCTCCGACACCGAGTGCAACCATGGCATTGAAAGGATTCTCCGCTCGGATACCGACCAAGATAATCCTCAGAATCATGAAAAACAAGAGAGCTAAAATAAGACTGGCACCAACAAAGCCAAATTCTTCAATCACGATAGAAAAGACAAAGTCTGTGTGAGCTTCTGGTAAATAACCTCGTTTTTCAATCGAGTTTCCAAGACCTAGACCAAACCAACCGCCATTGACCATGGCAAAATAAGAATTAGATAACTGGTGACCCGCATCAGCACGATCGGCAAAAGGATTAAAAAAGGCACTAAAGCGCTTGGCTACATAGCCAAATACTGGAATTTTTGAAAAGGTCTCAACACCGATTAGGCTGATAGTGGTCAAGAAAAAGACAGAAGCGGCAGATACGAGCGCCAGAATGGTTGAAAACCAGCGATAAGCGATTCCACTAACTGTATACATAATCAAGGAAACCAAGACTAAAATAGTCGCATTCCCTAAATCAGGGAAAATTCCCAAACTTCCAATCAGAACTAGGAGAACGAATCGCCAATCATTAAAAGCACGAGGAAGCCATTGATTTTGAGTCAAAACTTGAAAATCATAAATAGCTATTTCTTCTTGCTGTTTGGAGAATCGGTGAGCCAAATACCAAATAATAATGATTTTTAAGTACTCAGCTGGCTGAATAGTTACTCCTGCAACCGAAATCCAACCGTATGCCCCGTTTACGGAAATACCAATAAAACGAGCCAAGAACAATAAAAGCATTTCTATCAATATAACTAAAATGATTAGTCGCTCATTTCTCAAAAAATCTAGTCTCAATTTATAAATTAAGGCAATCAGTATCAAACTAACAATCCAAAAGATTCCTTGGTTTCTAACCAATTGCAAGGCGCTCTTGCCTTCTTCAATTAAAATAGCGCTGGTGGTCGAATAGACCACAATCAAGCCCAAAATAGATAAAAGCAAGTAGGGAATCAAGATGGAATAATTTAATAAGTGCCTCTTACTAATCTTCATAGTATCACCACTCTACTAGGATACAGACAAATCTGTTCCAAATTCCGTTTTATTTTCTAGTTTTGATTGCTATTATACCATTTTTTCAGAAAGAAAAAAACTCTTACCTTACAATCCTTCGAATTTTACTGTTTTTACAGAATTAAGGCAGAATTTGAAATCGTAAAACCATTTTGAATAAGAGTTGCTTCACCCCATTGACTCCGATGGATTAAGTTTCTTTCGTGAATGCCAAAATCAGCCGCAATTTGTTCAGATGTGTCTGCGGAACTCAAAAGGTTTGGATAACCTTTTGAGGATTAACTGCGTTTCTTCAACAAGCTTACACATTCGACATGAAACGAGTGAACGCCAAGTATGCCAAGTAGTTGCATTCGTATTTGGGAACATATCCACATACTTTTTAACGATAGCATAATGTTATCGTTAAAAGGTTTAATCCATATATAACAAATCAGTGTCTAGCAGCAACTTGCTTTATTATTTCCTCATCAGTTCTTTCATCTTCTAATTTATCAGAAAAGAAGAAACTAAGATTTTTATCCTCTTTATATTTTTCATACAAACTTCTTCTTAGAGTATACGCCTTATTACTATTCGCCTTTGATCTGGTATTCTTTTTTCCATCAATCTCTCCATTTCTTCTTACATCATAACAGTATATTGCATTAGGATTGTTTCCCTCACATCTTGAACCTTGGAGCTGTTTAATTAAACCTTGCTTTTCCTCATACTTTTTATCTGGTATAAATTTTGAAAAAATTTCAGAGAAATCTACAAATAAATTTCTATTTGCACTACCTCTATTTATATTAAAAAAATTCGCAAATTCATCTAAAGAATTGAAGTAAACCTCGTAAAAATTCGCATACGCCTGTATAGATTCATTAATATTATTAGCCCTAATGAATTCTAATTTTACCTTAGCATATTCAGATGGCTTTCTTTCTGTATCACTATATAACTTTAATATTACAACATAATCCTCATTTTTGTAATTGAATGAAAAGCTATCAATAATCCATTCTTTTTCCTCCATACTACTTAACAACTTAGGTAGATTTTTAAATCTAATTTCAGCCATATAATCACCTCATATTATTTTTTATATTCTTTCCATCTTTATTCTATTATCTACTGCTTCCTGTACATCTTTTTGGTATAGCCAGTACAATGCATTATCGCGACAAATAGGAATGTATATAACTAAATGTTCCAAATACCTTCTTGACCTTAGGTCACTCTAAATTTATCAAACTTCTTTCTGCTTAATCTTATTATACCATATTCACTACACTTCATAAATCACAATAGAGTCTGCGACAAAAGTCTACCCTTAAATATAAAAAGCGAACAAAACGAGTTATCTGACACTCAGAATTCTGTTTTGTTCGCTTTTTTCTAATCTATCGATTTTAAAAATTTATAATAAAGAATTACTAAAATCAAAATCTTTTTGTCCTAGCCTCTTATATAGTTAATATCCAACTATCATTTCTTTATCCAATCCAAATAACCTATAAACTATCTTATCAATTTCTTCTTGATTATTTTTCCCCTTATAAATAATTTCATCAACCAAATTGGTTAATTCATTATTAGTTTTAGGATCAATTTTTGGGAATGGTAATTCTGAAAGATTCCCTTTAAGAACTTTTAATTCTCCAAAAAGCTTTTCGTACAAAAATTGATATAAACTTGAGTTTAGAAAAGCTAATACTGTCTTAGTCGACATTCCGGGAATATTCGGTATCAAAATATTTGCACTATTTAAGAATAGACTAGAGGAGTCATCATACGCAAACATCAGTTTATTTGATACAAATTTATAAACTAGCTTTTCTTTAGCTCTGTATATTTCATCTTTAGCCACTTGCTGGAAAGAAGCTCTATCATAGTAGATATAATGTTTAGCTTCTCTGAGTTTAAATTTATCAATTTCCTTTCCAGTGTAAATTTTCTCTAGATTAGGACCATCAATAGACTTTAATTTTTCCTTATTGTTTCCTGTAACAATCCCCAATGCCCATTGGCTACTTGATAATGAGTATACTGATTTCATTAAAACTTTTTCAATGATTTGCTCTTCCTGTGGTTTCAATAATGAAAACACCTTATTCTCTGTATGTCCAAAAGCAGTGTATCCAACATAAAATTCTTCATTTTTATTACGAACTTTTATTTTATTAGTCTTAACACCCTTAGTAAATTTCATACTAATAAAATTAGTTACAACTCCCGTAAACGAAGAACTATATTGATGTATTTCATTTAAATCCTGATTTGATATTATAAACTCACGAATCACTTTGTGCGATTTAACATTGAGAATAGACTCTGGAAACAGAAAATTGGTTTTTCCTCCTTTTTTCAATAGATTGTATGATTTTACAAAAAAATGTACAAAAGATTCTTTTGAATCAATCAAATTAGAAACTATTTTTTTCTTACTACCCCAAGGAGGATTTGTTGCAATAAAATCAAATCTGTCATTTGAGCTAAAGAATTCATCATCTTGTAAAAAATCTCCACATAGAATATTTGGTACAAAGTCGACATCTTTATAAGAAAGGACTAAGTTCACTTTTGCAATAAAGGCTGCAATTGGATCCTTTTCAATACCAAATAAATTTGAAGGATTATTTGTGCGTACGCCCATCAAAAATGCACCACTCCCACAGCAAGGGTCTAGAAAATTTGTTCCCTCTGTTAAATCAAATTCGTACAACATATCATTTACAATTTGTCTTGGTGTATAATAAGAACCATTCTTATTTTTATCTCCCTCAGTTAATAAACTTTGGTATAATGCTCCAAGAAAATCATCTGTACGATTGAATCGAGGAATTATCTCGCTAATCGGCATTAAGTCAATATTATTTTCTCTTTGAAAATCCAATAATATCTCTTGAACTGAGGGCCTCTCATATATCCCCTCTATTTGTAGCAGACTCACCGCAATATTGTAGATAACCTCAGTTACAGTACCTGTATAGGTTTCACTTATTTTTTCAATAAGGTTAATCTTATCAGTATCTTGTAGGTACTCAACTGGTATTATTTTTTTTAATGACTTTTGCTTATTAGCACGACTCTTTAATTTACCATCTGTATTTACTGATAGTCTATCCCAATTTCGCCGTGTCGCATCTGAAATTATATTTTCCATTTTCCTCCTTTCAATTGTCATTATATTACCTCAAGTTAATTTTATTATCAAGTATTTTAGTTATTACCTAATACGATAAATAATTCATAAAGTTCTTCATAACTAACCCATCGATATAACTGATTATCAAGGTGATACTGGATTGTTTTATTATTTAAATGAAACTGCCCCTCACCTTCATTACCACGGTGTTGCTTGTTGGAATAATTAGGCAGTGAAAATACATCCTGACTATCTACCTTAAAAATTGCAATTCTATCTTGAAAGAATAATCCATAATAGAGAACATCAAATTCGGCAGTTTTTACTTGCTGAATATTACAATCAAATTTTGAAGCATAAATATCATTGCTATCCATCATTCTGTGGTCAACAGTAGAATCGAGGATCTGTTGAATAACATTTTGTTCAGTAATCGTTGATTCATTTTTCTTCATCACAGTTGAAAACTTCACTTCAATACGATTCATTTCAGAATCTGTTAAGTCATACGCTAAAGTTCCAGACATTTCCACACTGACGAGTGCTTTTATCATGTACTCTGCAACTGTTCCAAATCGTCTTGTACGTAAAGAAAAGATTCCCTCTTTGAATTCTTGAATATTCATTTATATTTCTCCTAACTTATTTAATTCACCTTTTAATGAGTTATACAATCTCTCTATATCACTACTAGGATTTAATTGTTCGATTGTATTTTTTAATCTATCAAGTTCAGTAGATTTCACACCAATCCCACTTGATTTAGAATAATATTTGACAAATCTCAGTAGGATTTCTTTCTTTCTAGTTAATGATTGCTCTCTAAATTTAGTTAATTCAGCAAACAAATAATCTAGCTTGTATTCACCTAGCTCCTTATATTGATCATACTTGGCAGAAAAATCCCTAATTTTCTCTATATGACTATCGAATCTTTTTGTTAATTTACCTTTTGGGAAAAGAAACTTATGAATAGAATTAGTATTGAAATCCTTACAGTTTATATCATCAATAAGAAATTCTTCTATTTCGTTGATTATCTTATTTTTAGTATTCTGAAATAAATCAAATAAGTCCTCGTATGAATACTCTTTATTAAAAAATTCATTATGAATTTCTATGTTTGATTGTTTTATGTGAAATTGCCCCTCACCATCGTTCCCACTGTGTTGTTTATCAGAACCTGAAAATTTAGGATCAGTAATTTTCTGTAGATATTTTACGTCTGAAATACTATAGATTTTTATTTTATCCTCAAAAAACAAACCATAGAATAGCGTATGAAAAAATTTAGGTTTCACTTGTTGAATATTACAATCAAAATTTTTTTCGTTGCTACTTTTTAGTATTCTGTCTATATTCGATTTTGAATTCAAAATAACATCAAAAGCTGAAAGTTCACTAATTACTGGTTCTGATTCTAATACCCTAGAAAACTTGACCTCGATATTTCCGAACTCCTCGCTATATAAATCAAAATTTTTTTTATTTTCACCTACTTTAGTTTTAGACGCATCAGAAGGTTTATCCTTAGAAAAAACGCAACCAAAAATTTGCTTTATCATTATCTCAGCAATAAAACCAAAACGTCTTGTATTGAGTGCGAAAATCCCATTTTTAAAATTTGTTAAATCAGATTGAGTCATTTTTAGCTCCAAAATTTTTCTAAGATAATTATATCATATTTCGAGACTCTAAAATAGTGGAGTGCTTTCATTCCCTCATCCCCCTTATCTATGGAAACAGCTCCGTCCCCCAAGGGTTTTTGGAAATAAATTACCTCTTATCAAGCAATCACATCAAGAAGTACAATTGAGGATCTTACTCAAATACTTCCCCACTAAACAAGAAAAGGCCTTACCTACAAGGCTTTTCATAATTCCTTTCGTTACAAGGTTTCTAGGCTTTTACCAGCAAAGCTACAACCTCCACATGTGCTGAGAGCTTTCTTCTATACTAATAGACGAAAGGGTGTGAAAATGATTTTTAAATGATACTGTGGAACGGAACAGTAGCCCTAGTATTGACTACTGTCGTTTCTATTCATATTGGCTATTCTAGGACTGAGATGAAAAAATCTATAAATGCTCAGAATAAAATTGAACCCGCAAATCTCCCCAAAACAATGGTGAGTCATGTACTTGTATTATTCCGAAAAAATACACCTCTGGTGCAGTGAGACAAATTGGTGTATCTTATAGTGGCTTCGTAGATGAAAGCTATACTCTACTATCACTCTTTGATGATGTAGAACAAATTGAAAAAGATAATAGACTTCAGACAGCTATTGATGTTGTCAGAGAACAGTTTGGTTTTTTAGCCATACAAAAAGGAACCGTCCTAACTGAAGGTTCCAGAAATATTGAACGCAGTAAACTTATCGGTGGTCATTCCGCGGGTGGATTGGAGGGATTAAAATGAAACAAGAAAAAAATACAGTACAATTTTCAGAAATCCGTAGCAAAGGATGTAATGATATTGAAATGCTTGAAAGATTTTTACATGGAATCGTTGAAACAGCAACTTCAAAACTTCGTCAGAGAAAACTCAAAACAACTGAAATATCGATACGACTAGTACATGCTAAATCTGAAAACCGATTACCATTGGAATTTACATTTAGCATTAAGCCAACAAGCTCATCTGTGATAATCTATACTGAGGTAATCAATCGCTTTAAAGAATGTTACACAGGTGGGGGAATTCAAGGTTTTACGATTCAATTTGATAAAAATACCCTTGCCTCTGCATAGAAAGGATTTGATATGATTGACCGTTCATATTTACCATTTCAATCAGCAAGAGAGTACCAGGATACAAAGATGCAAAAATGGATGGGCTTTTTCCTATCTGAACATGCATCAGCACTCTCTGATGATACAAACAAAGTAACGTACATGTCTGACTTATCACTAGAGAAGAAATTATTACTCCTCAGTCAAGTATACGCCGGGCAGCTACGCACACGCATTCAAGTGATTGAAAAAAACAAGCGTGTTTCCTACACTGGAACAATACCAAGTCTGACCAAAGATTTCATTTTGATAAAAACTACAACAGGTCACATCAATTTGAAATTAAAAGACATTATTAGTATTGAACTTGTCGAGGAGGTGCTCTATGAATCAGCTTGAGTTTCAGCGTAATCACCTACAAATGGACTATTATAGCGAGAGCTACCAAGATTTTGAACGTGACTTCTACCGCTACTCTAACATGAATATTCCATTGACCTTCCTAACTGATGATATCCTAAAAACAATGGCGACTTCACGTAAGAATTACTTTGTCCTCAATAAGGAAAAGTCCAGAGATAACCGCGATCACTTCTTCATATTTGAAGTAAGTACCGTAGATGAGAATCCGCTAATCTATCATTATACATATAAGAAAACTACAATATATTTAGCAGAAAAATAGGAGCAGTTCAATTGACTGTTCCTATTTTTAATATTCATAAAATCTAAAGTCTTTATACTCTTTAACAATGGAGTCGCCAACCAGAACAGACTATACTGACCAGCGACTACCTTAAATTTAATGTTTCAGATTTATTTTCTTATCTCTAATTTCATAAACTACATCTGCTACATTTTCGAGTAATCGTTTATCGTGGGTGATAAACACGATAGTTCCGGTGTACTCCTTCATTAGTATTTCCAAAGCCTCTAAACTTGGTATGTCAAGGAAGTTACTGGGTTCATCCATTATTAGGATGTTATATCTACCCATGAGCATTTTAGCAAGCAACAATTTTATAATTTCTCCACCGCTTAAAACAGATAAACTTTTTCCAATATCGTTCTGTTTGAACCCCATAGATGCTAGCACTGAACGAATTTCTGATATATTGTAGTCACAATCCTTCTGCATAAACTCCATAACATTCTGATTACTGTTGTACTTGTAACCATTCTGTGCAAAGTAACCTATTTTTGCCTTAGGCGAAATAGAAATTCCTTCTTCATGGTTTAAGATCATTTGGATTAAAGTTGTTTTTCCGATTCCATTACCACCAGTTAACGCCACTTTTGCTCCTAACGGAATTTGAAAAGATGCATTTTCAAACAGAGCCTTATCCCCAAATACTTTATTAATTTCTGCACCGACTATAGGGTATGGATTATGGAGCTCCAATGCTTTACTTTGCCTGAAACGAATTCTGCGAATGCCTTCCGGAGCTTCTACTTTTCCTAAGGCCGCAATCCTGTGCTCTAGGGTTTTAGCAGCATTATACATCTTTTTTTCCTTACTTCCTATTGATTTTTGATGAGCTAAACGCCCTCCGTCTTCAGTACTTTTTTTCTTTGAAGAACCTTTTGCCTTCTGTTCTATTTTACGAGCCTGTTTTCGCTTTTTCTCCGCAGCCCTTTCCAATCGGGCACGTTCCGCAATAAATTGTTCGTATTCTGCAGCTTGGCTCTTACGTTCTTCCTCTTTCTGACGAAGATAATCAGAATAGTTTCCCCAATACTCAGTGATTTTGCCATCTTTCAGTTCCCATATTTTATCTACTATTTCATCAAGAAAATAGCGGTCATGGCTAATAACTAACAGTGCACCTGTAAAATATTTTAGCTGTCCTATTAGAAAATCAATTCCTTCACGGTCTAAATGGCTCGTAGGTTCATCCGCTAAAATACCATGAACCTGTGCCGATAAGGCCTGTGCTATTTTAAGCCTTGTTTCTTCACCACCGCTCATAGTCTGTATATTTAATTGCTCAACACCTAGCTTGCCTACAAGTGCAAAATCTTTTTCCTCCTGCAGAGTTACTTCGTCCAACTGGGGAATATAGGCAAGTTCACCCAGACGATTCATTTTACATCCTGGGGGAGTTAATTCTCCTAAAAGTACCCTGAGTAAAGTGCTTTTTCCAGCACCATTTGCTCCTACTAAACCAATACGGTCATAATCATATACTTCTAATTCATTTATATCTAAAACATCGCGTCCTTTGAATTCCACACGAATGTCTTTTGCTTTTAATATTAATTCCATAACATTTCCTCCTGTCTATAATCGCATGCTTTCATTTGCTTGTATGCAGGGAAAACCCTGCGATTTTAGCAGGAAGAGTTACATGAAAATAAGATACATAAATATTCCTCCAATATTGTTTATTTTAAATCTAATTTTCTAACCTCAGTTATCATTTGGCAAACTATAGCAATGCCAATAATTAAAATACCTGATAGTAAAAACCAATGATTTACACCGATTTTATCAGCAAAGAATCCAGAAAGAATTAACCCAATTGGCATAGCAAGTGACATGATACTTCCGATCAAAGAAAATACACGTCCTAAATATTCAGGCTTAATTTTCTCCTGAAAAAGAGCTGTTTGCACACCGCTATAAAATGGCACCGAAAGCCCCATTATTGCACAGCAAACTACGAATATTACAAATCCATTTGGAGGAAGTATTCCCGAAACGGCTAAACTGGTCCCCATTATAAAAAATGAACTTGTTATTAGTAATACATGCTTTTCGAAGCCCCCTAATCTTCCTAATAATAAGCCTCCTGCTAGCATCCCAAATGCAAAGGAAATTTCCGTAATAGAAATATGCACAGGCGTTCCATTAAAGTGTTCCATGCTTATTAAAGGAAATAGTGCATTGATTGGCATATAAACAAAAGTATATAGTGTTCCTAAGAGTAATAAGGCAAACAATCCTTTGTTTTGTCTCAGAACCACAACTCCTTCTTTCATCTCCCTTATGAAATTTGGTTCTAAACTTTGCACTTGATTACCCAGCTTAGGTATACGTACAATTGCTACCGTAATAGATGCAATCACAGCACCCAATACGTCGATGGCAATAATAGCATTTAAATCCCAAACGGAGTATAAGAGTGCTGCAACTGCCGGACTAACAATATAGCTTATAGACTGCAAAGACTGACTATAGCCTGCGCATTTCGTTAGCTGTTCTTCTGGTACTAAAAGTGGTGTAACCGCATTGAGTGCTGGGGTATGAAAAGCTGTTCCAATGCTACGGATAAACAATACTATCATAATCATCCAGACAGGTAGCTCCATACAGAATGCAACAATAGCAAGCACTGCACCAGCTGCTGCGATAATTAAATCGGCACCAATCATTATCTTCTTCCTATCATGACGATCCACTAGCACACCAATGGCAGGTCCCAAAATCGCATAGGGTAAAAAACCTACTAATGAAGCCATAGACAAGACCATCGCAGATCCTGTTTTTTCTGTAAGGTAAAAAATAATCGCCATTTGCAGGATGGCACTAGTGATTAATGATACTGCTTGCCCTGCCCATATTGCATAAAATTTTCGTTTCCAATTGTTGTATTTTTCCATTTATATTATCTCCTGCATATTATTTTGCTTGAATTTCTATTTTGAATAGCATTCTAGGCAATAAAAAATGCAGGCCAAACCCCACAATGTGGCTTTTGGTCTGCATACATACAATTTGGAAACATTCATATTAAAGACATAGTTAAATAAAGGTATAGTTAAATAACCAATATCCTCACCGTAACTAATGAATGCTCAATATCGTATAAATAAGCACAACAAAAAAGCCTATCATCGGGTATAGATTCTGCTTTTTTTATTGCCAGCTTATCTTAAACGCATTGAGGCTGTCATAGTTTCGGTTCCTCCTACATCTTTGTTTATATCAATTTATAGTATAACACAAAAAGATGATATGTTCAATATAAAAGTTATGGAATGAGACTCATACTTCCAATTCGATGCCAGATTTAAAGGATATGACGAAGTTTTCTTCATAGACTGTAACGCTCTGGATTATCTTCCTTAGTAGCAAGCGATTAGCTTTCACAAAATCTTCTGTTTGTAGTTTTAAAAATTCATCAGGATTTTCTAACTCAACCTCAAAATATTTCATTTTACATTCCCTCATTTCATTTATTGATAAATTGAGTTTGCAAAAAAGAGTGGACAATTTTTGTCTACTCTTAACCTTTAAAATAGTTTTTTTTAATCGATTTGAAGTTGCCTAAATTATTACTTATTCGGTAAAATGAAGTATTGCTTTCAACAGATTTCCTTCAACTACACTTCACTTGATTCAAACAAGGTGGGTACATTTCTATTCCCACAAACTCCTTATCTATGGTAACAACTCCGTACCCTCTAGGTTTTATGGAAATAGATTGACAGCCTATCAGGCTATCACATCAAGATACTCAACTTGTATTCTCACTCTGATACTTCTCATCCACAAAGAAAAAAGCCTTACATTCAAGGCTTTTCATTATAAATTTCGTTCCAAGGTTTTTACGCTTTTTCAAGCAACACTACACACTCAGCGGTTCGGACTTGCCTTATCATTTCGTCGGTTTCCCTCCTCATTCTACGAGTCCTATCCCATGGGCAGATCATCTACTTCTACTTCGCTGATGCCTCAGCTCGTACAAGCAGTGATACTGCCTCAACATGATGCGTTTGCGGAAAAAGATCCACCGGCTGGACTTTCTTCAATTCATATCCCAATTCTCGGTAGAGTTTGATATCACGCGCCATAGTCGCGACATTACATGAGATATAGGCAATGCGATCAGCTCCTGTTTGGCTACTTGCTTTGATAAAGCTTTCGGTCAAGCCCTTGCGTGGAGGATCAACCAAAATAACGGTTGGTTGAATCCCATCTTTAAGCCAATTTTTCATAGCATTTTCAGCTGTAGCACAGACATAGTGGGCGTTTGAAATATGGTTCAGTTGGGCATTCTTCTTGCTATTCTCAACCGCTTCTGGAATTACCTCAACACCATAAACTTCCTTGACGTGTTTCGCAACAGAGAGGCCAATCGTCCCGATACCAGAATAGGCATCAATGGCCACATCATCTGATTTTAATGCTGCAAAGTCAATGGCTGTTTGATAAAGTTTTTCAGCCATTTCAGTATTGACTTGGTAAAAAGCAGGTCCAGCGATTTGGTAGTCATTTCCCAACATCTGGTCAGTGATAGAGTCTTGTCCATAAAGTGTGCGCCATTCCTTACCAAGAATAGCATTAGTGTTTTGGTCATTGATATTTTGCATAACAGACACAATCTCTGGGAACTGTTTGATTAGTTGTTCAATCAATTGCTCCACACGGAAAATCTTCGGACGAGTGGTTACCAAAATAACCATAATTTGACCTGAATAGTGTCCGCGACGCACCACAAGGTTTCGAATCAAGCCAGCTTGTTCCTTTTCATCATAAGGTTTCAAATCATAACGACGAAGCAAATCGCGTAGGGCTACTACTACCTCATCAATCACAGGATCTTGAATAAAGAAATCTTCCAGTGGCATGAGGTCGTGGGAATTCTTACGGAAAAATCCTGTTTCCAAGATACCATTCACTCTACGAACAGGAACCTGCGCCTTATTGCGGTACTTGACTGGATTTTTCATACTCAAAGTTTCAGCAACCTCTACATCAGCAATCCCAGCAATCTTGTATAGACTATCCTTGACTTGCTTGGTTTTAAACTTAAGCTGTTCTGGATATGCAAGATGACCTAAATCAGCGATTCCTGAACGCAGGTAAGCCAAATCTAGATCTTGATTACGGTGTGGTGATTGGACAAGGTATTCTTCAACTTTCCCAAAACCAATCTTTTTATTGACCTTGAGGATACGCATGAGAATTTTTTCACTCGGTAAAGCATTTTCGACAAAAAATACCAAACCATCTACCTTGGCCACTCCTGCTCCTTCATGGGTCAAATCAACAATTTCAACTTCTACAATATCATTTTTCTTTAACATTCTCTTCTCTTTCTATTGGCCGACAAAAAAGACGGCAACGTTACGGTTACCATCTATTATACCATGAAATTTCTTAAGAACCAAAACTCTTGAAGAAGTTGACAATGGCTTGCCAGAGGGAGCTTAAAAAGTTCCCGCCGTCCTCTATCACCTTATCAGCATCAAAGTTAAGGTTGATATTTTTAAAACTGTCGCCAGCTTGTGAAACAATACTTTGTTTAAGGTCATTCAAGGTTTTAGTGAAGTCTGCATTGCTGAGGATATCACTTTTTGAGAGATTCAAAGCAAAATTGATGATGATATTGATCTGGTTTCCTGTTATCACCTGATCAAGTTTGTAATTTTTTAAGGTATCTTCAACGATTTTGCGGACATCTTCTTCTGTCAGATTTCCCTTGCTTTCTTTAGCTTTGGCGAGTGCTGACTTGATATCGGCTAGAGCAACGTTTAATTTATTAGCATCATAGCCTGACTTGTCCTTATTTTCAGCATTGATATCGGACAAAGCCTTTAGCTCTTCTTGAGCCAAGTCTTTATTGGCTTGTGGCACCTTGGCTCCATTAGCCTCTAGCGAATAATAAATCCCTGCTAGGGCGCTCTCACCTGTAACTGGGATAGGGGCTGCTACAGTGATTTTGGCGTGTTCTACTCCTAAAGTTACGGCTGCATTGCGGTACATATCCTGCGTCACCTTAGTAATGTTTTCTGGTGTTTCAATCTTTACCTCAAGTGGTGATTTGTCACCTAGTTTTTGAATCTTGGCTGATGAATACAACTGTAAGCTAGAGTCATTGGCCACATTCATAATCTTAGAATAGACATCAGGTGTCATGGTCTTGAGTTCTTTGGTGTCTGTGGAGGCATTGTAGCCTAGTTTTTTTAGGGTTTGATTTTTTTGGTCGTCAGATAGTGAAGAACCTAGGACATATTCAGGTTGGACATATGTTTCATCGATGACTTTTTGCACATCTGTTGCTGCACGGGCGCTATTCATAGCTGTTACTGCCCACAAGACCGCAGCACTGGTCAGAAAGAGTTTCTTTCTCATAGGGAATTCCCTCCTTTACCTTTTTAGAGTAATATATCTATCTTAAAGAAAACTTATAACAAAAACACCTGGATTAGCCAGATGTTGAAAAGAGAGTGAAACATTTGATGATGTAAAGGTTAAGATGAACCTGCCTAGAATAGTAATAGTTTCCTCCATTTACATAGAGTTCGGCACCGTGAAAAACGGAAATGGGGTGAATATAACTATAAGTCTTTCCAGTCGTATTACCCAGCAAGGGAGCAACAGTCTCACGAGAATACTGTTTAGCCAGTGCTAGGGTGTTTTCCTTACCATTTTGGACGATAAAATCGATATAGGCAGGTCCAAAATTATAGGCTTGAACAGCCGTCCAGACATCTACCCCCTTCTTCTGGGCCAGATAGAGATTATCTGTCAGAGTTTGAACGCCTTGCCGAATGCTAGAGGCGTTATCATTGATGGTATTGGTTGAACCACTTGCAGACTCACTAGACTGCATAACATCGCCTTCTTTTCCTTTTGTTTCGGTATAAATCATAGCGAGCACAAGCTCTTCGTTTGCTGGGGTGTCTTTTTCACTCAAGATTTCTCGCACCATAGGTTGATAGGTCATGACTTGCTTGACATCTTGGTGAACGCGGTAAGCTTTATAGCCAGCAAAAAGGAAGACTGCTAGTACAAGCACTCTTCGAATTCGTTTAAACATTATTTACTTTGGATATCCTCGATATTTTTGATTAAGATAGAGTAGGTTCCATTGTCGTTTTGGATAAACTCAACAGACTCGGCGTCTTGATAGACGTTATTGGGAACGATGAGCTCAATTCCATTTGACAAGGAAAGTTTTTGGTTTTCAAATTTCTTTAATTGGCGACTGGCATCAATTTCATCAAATTGAACTGGTTCTGGTACAGTTTCTTTAACTTGATCAATAAAGCTCAAACGAGCTGTCAGATTATTGTCGAAAAGGTCATTGGCCAATTTTTCAGGTGACAATTCATTGCTTTCTTCTAGGTTGTTGAAAATCGCTGATTTGACCTTGGATTGAAATTGAAAATCGTCTGTGTTAAAGGTTTCAGCAATTCTCTGGGCCGTTTTTTCCAGTTCTTTGATAGATTTCTTGGGTGAAATTTTAGGGGCGACAGCAAGAAGATTATCTGAAAAATAGTTTAAAAAAGTCCCATTGTACTTGATTCGTTTTTCAATCAGATGGTACTTGCGACTCTGAAGATTGACCACCAAGGCCTCATCAGCCCCTGTTCCAAATCCAGGCAAGTTATTCTGAGTCAGCTTGATTGGATTATCAACTTCTCCTCCGAGGTGAGTCAAGGTCTCACGCAGGGCAATTCTCAAGAAAGCGAAATGTTCCACACCTTCTTTAGAAAATTGCACAAAAATCAAGTCATTGGTCTTGAGATTTTCAGAAATGCTAAACTCCTCTTTCCAGAGATTAGCCAGTGTTACTGATGTCTCCAATAAATCGTCTGTGATGTGATTGAAGAAGGGATTTTCTTCCTCGAAAATCCCAGTCTTGGCTTCATCTGAATACACACGTTCAATTTTTTTACGCAGGTATTCTTCGATTTTTGGAGTAATATTGAGAAGCTTATCCGCTAAGAACAGCTCGGTATCATCTGGGCTGAACTGATGGATAATAGCTTTCTTAATATAAATGTCCATAAAAGTTTTAGTCCTCGTATAGTGGGAAGGCATCTGTCAATTCTTTGACTGCACTTCTCACTTCTTCTAAGACAGCTTCATTTTCTGCATTTTTAAGGGTTTTAATGATGAGCTCAGCCACTTTGCGACTTTCTTCTTCACCAAATCCACGTGCAGTAATGGCTGCTGCTCCGATACGAATACCACTTGTCTTGAATGGTGACAAGGTTTCGTAAGGAATTGAGTTTTTATTTAGGGTAATATTGACTTCATCCAGCAAGTTTTGGGCAACTTTTCCGTTTTCTACAACTTTAGTCACATCCACTAGGAAGAGGTGATTTTCAGTCCCGCCAGAAATAATACGGAAATCAGGGTCTTGCAAGAAGACATCTGCCATAGCCTTGCTGTTCTTGATAACATTAGCAGCATATTCCTTGAAAGCTGGATCTAAGACTTCTTTGAAGGAAACAGCTTTAGCCGCCACAACATGCTCCAAAGGGCCGCCCTGAATACCAGGGAAAATAGCTGAATTGATTTTCTTAGCTAAGTCTTCATCATTGGTCAAAATCAAACCACCACGAGGGCCACGAAGGGTTTTGTGGGTTGTGGTTGTTGTGATGTGAGCGTATGGCACTGGGCTAGGATGTAGACCAGCTGCAACCAAACCAGCGATATGAGCCATATCTACCATAAGTTTAGCCCCAACAGCGTCCGCAATTTCACGGAATTTTGAAAAGTCGATAATTTGAGAATAGGCTGAAGCACCTGCTACGATCAATTTTGGTTTGACTTCTTGGGCTTGTTTCAAGATAGCATCAAAATCCAAGAGTTCCGTTTCAGGATCTACACTATAAGAAACAAAGTTGTAGGTTTGACCAGAAAAGCTAACTGGAGCTCCGTGGGTCAAGTGTCCACCTGCTGCCAAATCCATCCCCATAACGGTATCACCTGGCTCAATTAAGGCCATGTAAGACGCACAGTTGGCTTGGCTTCCTGAGTGTGGTTGGACATTGGCAAATTTAGCGCCGAAAATTTCTTTTGCACGCTCAATAGCTAGAGATTCTACCACGTCTACCACATCCGTTCCACCATAATAACGGCGTCCTGGGTAACCTTCGGCGTATTTATTCGTCAAGATAGACCCTTGAGCTGCCATAACAGCCTTGGAAACTACGTTTTCCGAAGCAATCAACTCAATGTTGTTTTGTTGTCGTTCTTCTTCTTTGGCAATAGCATTCCATAGATCAGCATCATATGCTTTAAAATCATCTTTGTCAAAAATCATAGGTCTTCTCCTTTATTGTGTGACTAGTCCATTAGTTTAATTTTCTTATTAGAAAATCAAACTAAAAGATGCGAATAAACCGTTTCTGCATTTTATCACAAGTATAACCAACTTTTTCATAAAATGCATGAGCTCCCAGACGATGATCGGCAGAGTTTAAGCGGATAAACCCATAACTACGTCTTTTTGCTTCTTGCTCCAACCCTTGTAATAAGCTTTTACCAATACCTTGACCTTGCGCTTGAGGTGAAACTGCTAAGGCTAAAATATTAAATCCTGCTTTAGAATAAAGTGATTCATAGACCTCAGCGTGGACATATCCAAGAAAGGCATGACTAGCTGCATCCTCATAGCCAAGTAGGAAATGATGGGAATCCTGAGATAGTCTAGCTAGTTGACTAGCCGTGTCCTCTAGACTAAAAGAATAGCCCAAAGCCTCTTGGTTGATGTCACATATGGCTTTCACATCTGTTTCTTGTAAATCTCTTAGCATCTCATTCCTCCTCAAAAGAAATCTCTGGCAACTGAGCAAGAATATCTTCTCGCTTAATGGCCCCTTGGCGTAAGATTTTCACCTTGTCTCCAGACAAATCCATAATAGTCGAATCTTGTCCAGTTAGAAAAGCATCGTCTTCCAGTCCCAGGACCTCTTGATCAAAACCCTTCAGAATTTGTTCAAAGGTTACACCACTTGCCTGACCTGAGATATTGGCAGACGGTCCAATCAAGGGCCCCGTCTCTCTAATCAAATCAAGTGTGATAGGGTGACTGGGCATCCGAAATCCCACCGTTGCTAGACCAGAATTGACCCAATAAGGAACTCGGTCATTGGCTTCGAGAATAAGGGTCAAGGGACCTGGCAAAAAGGTCTCTACAAGTTTTTGTAGATAAGCTGGCTGATTCTTTGAAAAGTACAAGATGTCCTCGAGAGAATCGATATTGAGGTTGAGTGCCTTATCCCTAGGACGACGTTTGAGTTGGTAAACATGGTCAACTGCTTTTTCATCTAATGCCTTAGCAAAAAGACCATAAACAGTCTCTGTAGGTAGAACGACAGCTCTACCATTTTCCAACTCTTGTCTAATCCTGTCCATCATCAACCACAACCATCCTATCTTGACCAAATTGATCCTTAAGCGTTCTTACACGTTTTTCAGGAAGATGCTTCCTAAAAAGTTCAGGAACACTTTGACCTTGCTTGTATCCAATTTCAAGGTAAATCTTACCACCATCTTTGAGATAGTCTTTTGCATCTTCCACAATTCTACGGTAAATAGCTAGGCCATTTTCGTCTGCAAAGAGAGCTAGATGAGGCTCCGAATGCAAAACATTCAAGCCGACCTCTGACTCATCTTCACGAGAGATATAGGGTGGATTGGAAACAATTATATCATATTTTTCAGAAATTTCTGTAAAACAGTCAGATTTTTTTAAAAATATTTGAAGATTTTGATTTTTAGCATTTTCGTTAGCTAAATCTAAGGCATCTTGGGAAATATCTGCTGCCGTCACTGACCAGTCTGGTCTATTTTTTGCTAGAGCGAGAGCAATAGCTCCACTACCTGTTCCAATATCCAGAACTGAAAGATTCGTATCAGGATTTTCAGCCAGAATAAGCTCCACCAACTCCTCTGTCTCTGGACGAGGAATCAAAACCCGCTCATCCACTTTTAACTGCATTCCATAAAAATCTGCCTGTCCAATGATATACTGGGCCGGTTTATGAGCTGCTAACTGTTGGAAAATTCCTTTTACAAATACTTCTTCCTCTGTTGTCACCTCCTGCTGGAGGGCAAAAACAAAGTCTGTAAACGTGAGGTCTTTCAGACTACGATAGACAAAAGAGAGGCTTTCAGCTTCCTCTCCTTGTCTTATCAATTCTTCTTCAAAATCTGAAAATAATTGAGCTAATTTCATTATTTGTTTAATTCTTCTAATTTTTGTGTTTGGTCATAGAGCACCAAGGCATCCACAACTTCGTCCAATTTACCAGACAAGATGGTATCTAGTTTTTGGAGAGTTAAGCCGATACGGTGGTCTGTGACACGGTTTTGTGGGAAGTTATAAGTACGAATCCGTTCTGAACGGTCACCAGTACCGATTGTTGACTTACGCTCAGCGTCTTGTTCATCCTGAGCAATCTGAGCAAAGTGGTCAGCAACACGCGCACGGATGATTTTCATGGCTTTCTCACGGTTCTTCTGCTGGGTACGTTCTTCCTGCATTTCGACCTTGATATTGGTTGGCAAGTGAACGATACGAACGGCAGTCGCAACCTTATTGACGTTCTGTCCACCAGCACCAGAGGCGTGGTAGATGTCAACACGAAGGTCTTTTGGATCAATGTCGTATTCAACCTCTTCAACTTCAGGCATGACAAGAACTGTCGCTGTGGAAGTATGAACACGGCCTTGGCTTTCTGTCACAGGGACACGTTGCACACGATGGGCACCTGATTCGTACTTGAGTTTAGAGTAAACTGACTGACCAGAAACCATAGCAACCACTTCTTTAAAACCACCGACACCATTCATAGAGGCTTCCATGACTTCAAAGCGCCAACCTTGGGCTTCCGCATACTTTTGGTACATGGTTAGCAAATCACCAGCGAAAAGTGCAGCTTCGTCTCCACCTGCGGCTCCTCGGATTTCAAGGATGATGTTCTTGTCATCGTTTGGATCCTTTGGAAGGAGCAAAATTTTCAGTTTTTCTTCGTATTCTTCTTTTTCAGCCTTGGCATCTTTGAGCTCTTGCTTGGCCATTTCTTCCAAGTCAGCGTCTCCACCTGATTCTTTAATCATTTCCTCTGCGTCAACGATGTTTTGAAGGACTTGTTTGTACTCACGGTAGGCTGTCACCGTATCACGACTTGAAGCCTCTTCTTTTGAAAGCTCCATAAAACGTTTGGTGTCTGAAACGACATCCGGGTCACTGAGTAATTCACCTAGTTCTTCATAACGGTCTTCTACTGCTTGTAGTTGATCATAGATGTTCATTTTTCTTCATTCTCCTTATTGATTTCAGGGGCAAAATAATGTTTACGGCAAACCGAGATATAGTTTTCATTACCACCAATCTGAATCTGCTCACCATCGTAAACGGGCAGTCCATCCTGTGTTCGCAAAACCATAGTCGCCTTTTTCTTACAATACTGACAGATGGTCTTGATTTCATCAATCTTGTCTGCTAAGAGCAAGAGATATTTGGAACCTTCGAACAGTTCATTGCGAAAATCATTTTTCAAACCAAAAGTCATGACGGGTATATCTAACTCGTCCACAACACGAGCTAGGTCGTAAACATGATGACGTTTGAGAAACTGGGCTTCATCGACCAAAACACAGTAAGGCTTTTCTGGTAGGTCTCGGATATAGCCAAAGATATCCGTCGTCTCCTCAATTGCAAGAGCAGGGCGTTTCATACCGATTCGACTCGACACATAGCCAACACCGTCACGCGTATCCAGAGCCGAGGTCATAATCACAACACCTTTTCCTTGCTCCTCATAGTTATAGGCCACCTTGAGAATCTCAATCGTCTTACCGGAGTTCATGGTCCCATAACGATAATACAACTGTGCCATGTTTCTTGCTTCACGTCCATTTCTAAATTTTTGCTACATTCTAGTATATCATAATTTTCTGAAGCTTTAAACGGCAAAATGTGGTAAAATAGAAGAAATCAAAAACTAGTGGAGGAAGCTATTATGCCATTTGTACGCATCGATTTATTTGAAGGACGCACGCTCGAGCAAAAGAAAGCTCTTGCTAAGGAAGTAACGGAAGCGGTTGTTCGCAACACTGGAGCTCCTCAATCTGCTGTCCATGTCATCATCAACGACATGCCAGAAGGAACTTATTTCCCACAAGGGGAAATGCGCACCAAATAAGCTAGCTTAAGCAGAATTGCTTAGGCTTTTTCAATCTCCAAGTAGCATCCATTGAAGAAATAGTTCAAATTTGTTACAATTTGAAAAGAGACTTGGAAAAATTTCCAAGAAAAGAGCTATTTATTAAAGGAAACAATATGATTACACGTGAATTTGATACCATCGCTGCTATCTCTACTCCACTAGGTGAAGGGGCTATTGGTATTGTCCGCCTGAGCGGAACAGACAGTTTTGCTATTGCGCAAAAGATTTTTAAAGGAAAAGACTTGAGCAAGGTTGCTAGCCACACTCTCAACTACGGTCACATCGTTGATCCTCTGACTGGTAAAGTCATGGACGAGGTTATGGTTGGGGCTATGAAATCTCCAAAGACCTTCACTCGTGAGGATATTATCGAGATTAACACTCACGGCGGGATTGCCGTGACCAATGAAATTCTCCAACTAGCTATCCGTGAAGGAGCTCGGTTAGCAGAACCTGGTGAATTTACCAAACGTGCCTTTCTAAACGGTCGTGTGGATTTGACACAGGCCGAGGCGGTGATGGATATCATCCGTGCAAAAACTGACAAGGCCATGAATATTGCGATCAAACAACTAGATGGTTCCCTTTCTGATCTTATCAATAATACCCGCCAAGAAATCCTAAATACACTCGCCCAAGTTGAGGTTAATATCGACTATCCTGAGTATGACGATGTTGAGGAAGCCACTACTGCTGTTGTCCGAGAGAAGACTATGGAGTTTGAGCAATTGCTAACCAATCTCCTTAAGACAGCCCGCCGCGGTAAAATCCTCCGTGAAGGAATTTCCACTGCTATTATCGGACGCCCAAACGTTGGGAAATCTAGCCTCCTCAACAACCTCTTGCGTGAGGACAAGGCTATCGTTACAGATATTGCTGGTACTACTCGAGATGTCATTGAAGAATACGTCAACATCAACGGTGTCCCTCTCAAATTGATTGATACAGCCGGTATCCGTGAAACGGATGACATCGTGGAACAAATAGGTGTTGAGCGTTCGAAAAAAGCCCTCAAGGAAGCCGACTTGGTTCTACTGGTGCTAAATGCCAGTGAACCACTAATTGCCCAAGACCAACAACTTCTTGAGATTAGCCAAGATACAAACCGTATTATTCTTCTTAATAAAACCGACCTGCCAGAAGCTATTGAAGCTTCGGAACTACCTGAAGACGTTATTCGTATTTCAGTCCTTAAAAACCAAAACATCGATAAGATTGAAGAGAGAATTAACAACCTCTTCTTCGAAAATGCTGGTTTGGTTGAACAAGATGCTACCTACTTGTCAAATGCCCGTCACATTTCCTTGATTGAGAAGGCCGTTGAAAGCCTACAAGCTGTTAACCAAGGTCTGGAACTGGGGATGCCAGTTGATTTGCTTCAAGTTGACTTGACCCGTACTTGGGAAATCCTCGGAGAAATCACTGGAGATGCTGCTCCTGATGAACTCATTACCCAGCTCTTTAGCCAATTCTGTTTAGGAAAATAAGAAAAATCCATGATCCTTCATTCGGTCATGGATTTTATTGTCTTTATTAGTAATCTGGTCTTAAAACACCAGTTACAGTTGCCTTAGTCGCTTCGTAGTCGCCATCTACGACAACCTTGATAATGCGTTTAGCATCTTCTTCTGGTGCTGGAACAAGAGGTAGACGAGTTGGGCCAGCTTCAAATCCCATATAGTTAAGAACGGCCTTAACAGGAGCAGGACTTGGATAAGAGAAGAGGGCATTGACCTTAGGAATGAATTTACGTTGAATAGCTGCAGCCTTCTTCATATCGCTTTCTGCAATGGCAGTAAACATCTCGTGCATTTCATCCCCATTTGTATGAGAGGCAACAGAAATAACCCCATCCGCACCAAGATTCATGGCATGGAAAGCATCTCCATCCTCACCTGTATAAATCAAGAACTCTTCAGGCTTGTGCTCAATCAAGTAAGCCATATTTGCTAAACTAGTACATTCTTTTACGCCAATGATATTTGGATGGTCAGCCAAGCGAAGCATGGTTTCTGGAGTCAACTCGACAACTACACGCCCCGGAATGTTATAGATAATAATAGGTAGGTCAGAAGCATCTGCAATAGCCTTAAAGTGCTGATACATCCCTTCTTGAGAAGGTTTGTTATAGTAAGGTACAATAGCAAGTCCAGCAGCAAAACCGCCAAATTCCGCTACTTCTTTGACAAACTCAATAGAGTCACGCGTATCATTAGTACCTACACCCGCAATCAAAGGAACGCGTCCATTGACAATCTTTTGTACAGCCGCAAAGAGTTCCAACTCCTCATCGTGGGTCAAGGTTGGACTCTCAGCAGTGGTCCCTGCGAGAAGAATTCCGTCTGTATGATGCGCCAACAAATGCTCAATCAAGGTTGGAATAGCATCAAAGTTGATGGAACCATCCTCGTGAAAGGGGGTAATAAAGGCTGTGATGATTTTACACTCTTTTAAATCTTTATAAGACATGAAAACACCTCTCTATTTCAAAGAAGGAGTTCATCTGAACTCCTAAATTATATGACTATTTTAATTCAAATTTCAATTCAGCTGTTGGACGAACCAATCCACGTTCGTGCAAAGTTTCAGCAATCTGAACTGAGTTCCAAGCAGCACCTTTGAGAAGGTTATCTGAAACAACCCACATGTGAATTCCTTTTTCTGCATCCAAGTCTTTACGGATACGACCAACAAAGGTATCACGTGAACCAACTGCATTGATGGCTTGCGGATAGATTTGATGAGCTACATCATCTTCAAGAACAGCGCCTGGGAAGGCTGCGATAGCTGCTTTGACTTCTTCTATTGGAGCCACTTCTTTTGTTTCGATGTAAACAGACTCAGAGTGAGCTGACAAGACTGGAATACGCACACATGTTGCAGATACTGCAATGCTATCATCTTCCATGATTTTCTTAGTTTCCTTGGTCATCTTCATCTCTTCGTATGTGTAATCATTGTCAGTGAAGACATCGATTTGTGGAAGAGCGTTAAAGGCGATAGGATAGTGTTTCTTGTCCCCACCTGAAGGCAAGATTTCGGCATGCAAATCACGTGGTTTCACTCCGTCATTCAAGACCTCACGAAGCTCACGTTGTGTCTCAAGAATTGCTCCCATACCAGCACCTGAAACGGCTTGATAAGTTGAAACAATGATACGGTCCAAGCCCCATTTTTGGCGAACTGGCTCAAGAGCCACCATCATTTGGATTGTTGAACAGTTAGGGCAAGCAATAATCCCGTTGTGGGCATCAAGTGCGTGAGCATTGACCTCTGGAACAACCAAAGGAACATCTGGATTTTGACGGAAGTAAGATGTATTATCTACTACTACTGCGCCAGCTTTCACTGCGTATGGTGCATACTTAGCTGATGTAGAACCACCTGCTGAAAAGAGAGCAATATCAACTCCTTCAAAAGCAGTTTCAGTCGTTTCTTCAATCGTAATATCTTGGTCTTTAAATTTCAAAGTCTTGCCTGCTGAACGTGCAGAAGCAAGTAAACGAATTTTATCGATTGGAAGTGTTGATTCTTCCAACATTTTTATCATCTGAGCACCGACAGCACCTGTCGCGCCGACTACAGCAACTGTATATCCCATAAATAACCTCTTTCGGAATTTTCTAAAAATTTCTATAATAGAAGTATTATACTACTTTTTCCATGAATTGCAAAGCTTTTTCATCATTTTTTGAAAAATAAAAATCCCCAGTCACTAGACCAAGGACTAAGAGGCATCTTCATGTGATGAGCAGGTTCACACAACTCATCAAGGTCCGCTCCTGCGTTATGACCTCCTTATGCTCAATAGTAGTCCGAAGACTACCTATCGACTCATCGCATCTATTATATTACTAGAGATAATTGGTTTTGTCAATAATAAATTTTTGCAGTCTGACTTTTATTATACAAAAGTCAGAATTTTTTCTCGCGAGCATAAGAAAAAACTCTTGCATTCAAGAGTTTCCCTGTAAATATCATGCTAATTGCCGGGATTGAACCGGCGACCTCATCCTTACCATGGATGCGCTCTGCCAACTGAGCTAAATCAGCTTACTTAAAAAGTATACTATAATCAGAAAAACTTGTCAAGTTTCCTTAGACATTTTCCATAAGAAAAAGCCAGGTAAAGGCTACCTAGCTTGTCTTCTTCTATTTACTTAAATCGATTCGACGACCAATTTTACCAATGATAATCGCTCCAATAATCAATGAGGCAAATTCACCGATCCCTGTTGTGAACCAAGTAAGGAAAAATGGTAATTGCGCTACGATATTCAACTCTGCAGCGATGGTAAACATGGAAATTGAAAAGAGGATTGAAAAGAAGAAATGATCTTTTCGAATCAATCCGTTAAAGAGGTAATCCTTGCTGTATTTTGCAAAAAGCCAAACACCTAAACTGAGGAATACCAAGGTTGATCCACCACCAACAAAGACATCTAGGAGTCCGAAGCTAAAGAAATTAGCAATCATACAACCGATAGTAACTCCGATGATGTACTTGGGATTGTAAAAAGCCATAAAGTTCATCATTTCTGAAATACGGAACTGATAAGCACCATAGCTGATTGCATTTAGGGGCGGTGTGACAGTCAAAACGACATAGATAGCAGCAACGATTGCAATATCTGCAACATCACGAATAGTTAATTTTTTCATCTTTTCTCCTTTGGCGGTTATCCGCGTGTAATATGCTTGGTGAAAGAAGCTAAGCACCAAGGGTTGCTTTATTCAACCTTACTAGTATAGCACAATAGCCTGCTTTATGCTATACTTAAAGCATGAAAAAACCTATTCAAAAATTTTTTAACAATGAAATCTTAGCCTATCTCTTTTTTGGCCTTGCAACAACTCTAGTTTCGATTCTCTCACGACTAGTCATTTATCAACTAAGTCATCAGGAACTTCTTGCTACTGCCTTAGCAAATATTATTGGTATCCTATTTGCCTTTATCACAAATGATACGATTGTGTTTAAGCAAGCAAGGAAGAAGCGACTTATCCGTTTATTGAAATTTTTTCTTGCCCGCCTTTCCACTTTTCTGTTAGACTTGTTTTTAACTTTTCTCTTTGTAACTCATTTTCCTAACATCATAGGGCAATTTGTAAATGAAAATCCTGATAAGGTAAATGCAATTGAAACAATAATTGCACAAATACTCATTATTATCATCAATTATATCTTGAGCAAGGTCTATATTTTTAGAAAATAATATTCCATTTATGAGCCTTTTAATTGCCTTCTATAATGATTTAGGATACAATGAAACACGAAACGTTGAAAGGAAAACAGTATGTTAAAAAATCTAAAATCATTCTTGCTTCGAGGAAATGTTATTGACCTTGCTGTCGGTGTTGTCATTGCCTCTGCTTTTGGTGCTATCGTTACTTCACTTGTAAACGACATTATCACTCCTCTTATTTTAAATCCCGCTTTGAAAGCTGCTAAAGTCGAACGTATCGCTCAACTTTCTTGGCATGGAGTCGGCTATGGTAACTTTTTAAGCGCTATTATCAATTTTATCTTTGTCGGTACCGCCCTCTTCTTTATTATCAAAGGTATTGAAAAAGCACAGAAGCTGACTGGCATAAAGGAAGAAAAAACTGACGAAAAAAAACCAACCGAATTGGAAGTACTTCAAGAAATCAAAGCGCTTCTTGAGAAAAAATAATCGATTAAAAGGATCTAGCGCAAAGCTAAATCCTTTTTTCTTTACTCTTTGGGTAACTTGCCTGCTTTCTCAAGCATTTTCTTAATAAGATAAGGCATCTTAACATTTTCCCGACCTTTTTTCTCAATCAGTTTTTTTACAAATTCCGGCATTTGTAAATCTTGAGATTCAGCCAAAATATTTTTCGTCTCATCTGAAGGAACTAACTCATCAAAGGTTTCTTCTTCTGGGAGAAATTCCTTAAACTCTTGATGTTCATTGGCTCTGACTGTATTGACCAAGGCATCAATCAAGCGAGAATCCGTATTGGGCATTGGTGGTCGATGGTAGTTCACACCCAATTCTTGACACAAGTCATAACATTCCACATCATTGTCAAACAAGACTTCAATATGCTCGCTAATGAAGCTGATAGGAACAAAAATATAATGGTCTGGATGTTCTTTCTGTTCTCTGAGATACTCCAAAACATCTGGCTTAATCCATGGAATCCCGATATCACTTTCACTCTGCCAAGTGTTGGTATATTGTTCTGAACTCAGTCCTAGTTTTTCAGCGACTAGCTTGCTATTTTCGAAAATTTGGTCAATATATGGGTCACCAAAATCCAAGGCAAAAATAGGCACACTATGGGCTGAAAAGATGACTTTAAAGCTATCTTGCTTTACTTCTTCTTTTAAAATCTTAGCAATTTCATCTGCCCAATAGTTTAAGAGCGCTTCTTCCTGATACCAGTCCTTAATGACTAAAAATTGAATTTGCTTGCTTTCTAAAAACTTCTCATAACCCATGACAGAGTAAAAAGAATAATGAGGCTCCAAAATCAGGCAAATACACTGTTCAATGCCGTCTGCTTCCATCTGACCGATCACATCTGGAATAAAGGGACTGGAAAATTTATTGGCAAAATAAACACTATACTCATTCCCCAGTCTAGCTTCTACTAAGGCCACCTCTTCACGGGTAATTCTTTGCAGAGGCGTACCTCCAATAAGTACATAATTATCATAGAGTGTTTGAATCTCGTGGTCTTGAGGTCTCACTCCACGACGAATATTTGTGAAAAAATCAGCCACACCTTCAAAGGTAATCTCTTCTGGCGAACCGAAAGTCATCATTAAAATTGCTTTTTTCATAACTGCTTCCTTGTGATATTTTTATCAAGTTTATTTTATCATTTATCCATTAATAAGTAAACGCCAACATAGCGAATTTCCCTAACTTCTGTCTTTTGTTTTTCTCTTCTTTCTATGATACAATGGAAAAAATGAATTCAAAAGGAGTTTTTTATGACTTACCCCAATCTCTTGGACCGCTTCTTAACCTACGTTAAGGTCAACACGCGCTCTGATGAACACTCTACTACTACTCCAAGTACGCAGAGTCAGGTTGACTTTGCAACCAATGTCCTAATTCCTGAAATGAAACGTGTTGGACTGCAAAACGTCTACTACCTTCCAAATGGTTTTGCGATTGGTACCTTGCCAGCCAACGATCCGTCTTTAACACGAAAAATTGGCTTCATCTCCCACATGGATACTGCTGATTTTAATGCCGAAGGAGTCAATCCTCAGGTGATTGAAAACTACGATGGTGGTGTGATTGAACTTGGAAATTCTGGTTTCAAACTCGATCCAGCTGACTTTAAGAGTCTTGAGAAATATCCAGGACAAACGCTCATCACAACCGATGGAACAACCTTACTAGGTGCTGATGATAAGTCAGGAATTGCTGAAATTATGACTGCTATTGAATATCTGACTGCCCATCCTGAAATCAAACACTGTGAGATCCGTGTTGGTTTTGGTCCAGATGAAGAAATCGGCGTTGGTGCCAATCAATTTGATGCAGAAGATTTTGATGTGGATTTTGCCTACACTGTTGATGGCGGCCCACTAGGTGAGCTTCAGTACGAGACCTTCTCAGCAGCTGGGGCTGAATTGCATTTCCAAGGACGCAATGTCCACCCTGGTACTGCCAAAGGGCAAATGGTCAACGCCCTTCAGCTAGCAATTGATTTTCACAATCAACTTCCAGAAAATGACCGACCTGAGTTAACGGATGGTTACCAAGGATTCTATCATCTTATGGATGTGGCTGGAAGCGTTGAGGAGGCGCGTGCAAGCTACATCATTCGCGATTTTGAAAAAGATGCCTTTGAAGCGCGTAAAGCAGCTATGCAGTCTATCGCTGATAAAATGAATCAAGAACTTGGTAGCGACCGTGTCACTCTAAACTTGACAGACCAGTACTACAATATGAAAGAAGTCATTGAAAAAGATATGACTCCAATTACCATTGCTAAAGCCGTTATGGAAGATCTAGGTATCACTCCTATTATCGAACCAATCCGTGGAGGGACAGACGGCTCTAAGATTTCCTTTATGGGAATCCCAACTCCGAACATCTTTGCGGGCGGCGAAAATATGCACGGACGTTTTGAATACGTCAGCCTTCAGACTATGGAACGTGCAGTTGATACCATCATTGGCATCGTAGCTTATAAAGACTAAAAAGACGAGGTAGCTCAGCTACTTCGCCTTTCTTTTTATTCTGCTGGTTTTTCTTGATTTCCAGTAGTTGTAGAAGATTCTGGTGTTTCCTTTTCTGAAGCTGATTCAGCAGGTTTAGAATCTCTTGTGTTGCTCGGTTTGTTTTTGTCGCTAGCAGTTTCACTGTTAGATTCTGCAGTTGCGTTTGGTTGATTCTCAGCACTGGTGTTATCACCATTTGCTTCAGCATTTCTTGCTGGACTTGTTTCTTCACTTGAGCTAGCTTTTGACTGGATTTGGTGATTCAAAACTAGAATAGCTTTGGTCAATTCAAGTAAAGCTGCTTTGTCTTTACTCTTAGCAGAAAGTTGATCTAGTAATGCATCCACTTTATCAAAGTCCTCATCAGAACCATTATTACTTTCTAAATAAGAGTGAAGCGATATGAGAATATCGTAGAGTTTTTGATAGAGTACAAGTGTCTGAGGATCTTGCTCAGCATTTTCCTTTTCTTGTTGAAGGGCGCTAGCGATACGAGTCAAGACATCTTTTACCTGACTGTTTACTTCATCCAAATCTGCATCAGCCTTGTTTGTGGCAGCTTTGAGATTTTCTACTTCTTCTGCCAAGGATTGTCTGATTCCTTCTTCTTGGAGTTGTTCCAAGAGTTGATTTGCCTTGCTCAAAAGACTTTCTACTTCTTCCTTGCTAACATGATTGACATGCTCTTCTTTTTTAAGATCAGGATAAAGATCTTTCAAAAATTCATAAATCGCTTGCTTAGCAGATTGGTTATCAACTTTTTCTTTATCTAAAACTGTTTCATTTACTTTTGCAGTAGCTGGCTGATTTTTCAAAGCCTCTTCTACTTCTTGTTTTGTTTGATAAATGCTTGGGAACAGTTTATTCAAGTCCACAGCCTTACGGAAGGATTGGGATTGATATAAAGTCAAAGTCAAATTGGCTACTTTATTGCGAAGTTCATCACTTAAACGACCATCCTGTACATGCTCATAGAAGTACTTGATGTATTCAACACTTGTATCACCAGTACGATCATTAAAGTCTTGAAGAGCTTGAAGTTGTGATTCAACCGCTGCTAAACCAGCCTCATCTTTAGCTAACTTAGCTTCTTGGAGTCGAACAAGAAGGTCTTTTTTAGGAAGTCCATAAGAGTCAGTATCTAGCGTATTGATTTTATCAATCAAGGATTGATATTTCTTATCTAAAGCACTTGTTTCAACAGGTTTGACACTTTCATCAATATGGATATATTGCTTATCAAAGAGATCAAGTGTCGCAAGATAACCTGCTGTAGAGTTAGTTGCTAGTTTCTTCATATTTTCAGTAAACTGACCCAAGGCTAACTCAATCTGTCTTTGTTCGATAGGCTTGTCTTTGTAGATGCTTCTACTGTCAGCTAGAAGTTGTTCTACTTTTGCTAAGACTGTTTTCTCATCAAAAGCTCCAGGTTGGTAGTTAGATTGAAGAGCTGGAATCTTGTTTTTCAATGCTACTTCATAGCCCTTAGTTTGCACCTTAATGTAGTGATTGTGGTCACCATGAGGAATCACAAAACTACCATTTTCTACCTGCAAACTATAAGGAGATACACCATCACGTAAGGCAGTCGTATAGAGTTCATTTAGGAAATCAAGCTCTGGATTGCCAGTTTGGAGTGGAAGTCGAACATGTTCCTTACGAACAGCATATGGGTGGATATGAGTTGGATCGTAGGCTTGGTCTGGATTTCCAAAAACAAAGAATCCGTTTGAAATTCTAATCGCTTCAAGTGGAACACCATAGGTCTTAGAAATGTAAGCAATCTTTTCTTCATCACTAGCATCTCTTGAGAAAGACTCTACCGTTTTAGCAAGAGGTTTTATAGGCTCTGCATCATGATGTGTTTTCAGATGATCCTGTGCGGCCTTAATTTGCTCCGCTGTCAAATCTTTCTTGAAGAAGTAATGATTGTGGTCACCATGACTCATGACAAAGCCTTGTTCATCCTCACTGATGACACGATCGGCATCAAAACCGTGATCATGGTCTTCCCCATGATGGTGGTCGTGCTCATCATCATCGTGATCATCATGGGCTGGACTTGGTGTTGCTGGCGTTTTACCTCTCAAATGATCCTGCGCTGCCTTAATTTGCTCTGCTGACAAGTCCTTCTTGAAGAAGTAATGATTGTGGTTACCATGAGTCATGACAAAGCCTGCCGCATCTTCAGCAATAATACGATTAGCATCAAAGCCGTGCCCATCTTCTTCATGTTCCTCATGTGAAGTTCCTGGATTGATTGGAAGAGATGGCGAAGGTGTTGTTAGACTATTACTTGGAAGAGTCGGTTGTCCAATTTGATTCGACTTAGGAATGTAATGGAAATGATCACCATGTCTTACAATATAAGCTGTAGCAGTTTCTTCGACAATATCTTTAGGATTAAAGATATAACCATCAGATGTTGAAGAGATAGGCTTATTTGTAAGTAATGAGGCATGATTCAAAGTAGATGGACTACTTGAAAGACTTCCTAGACTAGACGCTACTTCATTAGGTTTTACATTTGTAGAAACTGTAGAACCAGTTCCATCGATAGGCACCATTCTAGCAATCTTTTCTTCTAAAGGAGAGAGCTTGCTGTAAGGAATAAAGTGGTAATGGTCGCCATGCGGAATCGCAACTCCATTTGCCGTACGACTGATAATCTTAGCAGGGTCAAAGACCAAGCCATCTGATTCACTGTAACGTTGGTCGCTAGGTAAATCATAGAGTTCTTTCAATAGACTTTGGAGATTTTCAGCTTTATTTGCTGGCTTGCTAGTTGAGCCTTGTGCTACAGATTGCGTGTTATTGTCACTAGCTGTTGAAGAATAGCTTAGCTGACTTGGTTGCGTATTTTTCCCAGCCAGATAAGCTTTTGCTGCTGCTAATTCACTAGCAGACAAATCACTTTTTGGAATGTAGTGATAGTGACCTCCGTGGGGAACGATATAGGCATCACCCGTATCTTCGATAATATCAGCTGGATTAAAGACATAGCCATCATCTGTCGTATAGCGTCCCTGAGACCTTGCTACAGCAACATCAGAGCTGACCTTCTCATTATCTTTGACATGTTCTTGTTTTTGACGATTGATTTCATCCTTGGTTCGAACATTATCAGCATGAGCTGCATCTTTCAGGTAGACATAATATTTTCCATCGACCTTGATGATATAGCCACCCTTGACCTCATTGACAATATCTCCATCCTTAAGTTGGTAGTTTGGATCCTTCATCAAAAGTTCTTCACTAAAGAGGGCATCATAAGGAACTTTCCCATTGTAGTAATGATAGTGATCACCGTGTGACGTCACATAGCCCTGATCTGTGATCTTGATAACAATTTGCTCAGCCTGAATTCCTTCTTTCTGGCTGACTTGGTCTGGTGTCAGGTTTTCAGTTTTCTGACTTGACTGGCTGCCATCCACATAAGAGACACGATTATTGTCCTTATTTTCCTGCGAGCGATACTGGTTCAGTGCATATGCACATAGACTCAAGGATACGATAACAGCTGATCCAGCTGCTATATATTTTTTACTGAATTTCATAAATCCCTCATTTCAATAAATGATGAAGCTTTTTCTTAACTTCTTTTTCTCGGTTAAACAGTTTTTCTAAACCGGTTATTTAACCATTTAATTAACCAGTAAATAGTTTACCTTTTTTAAGTTTATCTGTCAAGATTTTTATATCATTTAAAAAAATAAAAGCCAGTATTACTACTGACTCTTACATCATTTTCATTTAGCAAGATAAACTTATGCTTCTGGCTTCGTCTCAATTGACTCACTACCTTTTAACAAAGCAAGTAATTTTTCTGCCTCTGTCATGATGTCATTATTATCCATGGTTTGCAGGCTCAAGTTACCTCGTAAACTAGCCAGGGTTTCAGTCGCAGTAGCTTTCAGACTAGCATCCGTTACTTTATCAAGTAAAGCTTCTACTTCTTTGAGTTTAGCTTCTACTTTTGCAGTCTCTACTTGATGGACTTCTGGCTCTTCTGTAGTATCTTCAGCTTCTTCCTCTGTCTCGTCTTCATCAGTGCTCGGTTTATAAAGATTATCTGCTGAAGGATTTAAACCAGCGTGATTCTCTTTTTCATCAGATTCAGAGCGAGTTGGCTCACTTACTTCATCATGTTCCTTATTTTCATCAGGTTTACCGTCTTGGTCTGCCTTATTTTTACGAACATGGTCGCTAGCATTACCCCAACCATTATCTGAATGAGGACGTTGGTCCGGATGTTCAACGTAGTATTTTACAGTCGCAAATAAATCTTCTAAGGTATAACCCTCAGGTGCCTTATAGAGTCCTTCGTCAAACCATGCAAACTTAAGATTATGATAGTGATCAAAGTGAGGAATTATAAAGTAACCATTCTGTACAGCTACAGTATACTGTAAATGATTTGGTATTTTTTCTAATGGTACCTTGTTCTCAGCTGTTACGCGGTTATAGATAGCTTCTGTCCCTGTTGCCTCTGGTTTTGCTTCAGTAGAATTTGGAGCTTGTAAGCCTTTTTCTTTAGCATAAGCCTGAGCTGCTGCCCTTTCAGCTTCAGATAAGCTGTCTTTTTTAATCCAGTGGCTATGGTTCAAGTGTGGAGTGACGTAGGCATTTCCTGCATCACTTTCAATATCATGTTCGTCAAAAATGTAGCCATCTGAGGTTGTATATTTACCTGCTAATTTCGCTAATTTAATTTCATCGTTTGTATAGGCAATTTGAGCATTTGGTTTGCCAAGGCGTTCTGGGTGGGTAATTGGTGCTAGAAATGCCAATAAATCATCTACCAATTTTACTTTATTATTAGAAGATTCATTATTCAAGCGTTCTGCTAATTTGTCTAAGGCTTGAAAATCAACAGCACGCCCCTTATTTTCAGACAAGGCTTTATGAGCCTGGGTTAACAGATTATAAGCTTTATCATAAAATTCTTTGTCACGAGAAGAGACGTTTTCTTTCTTCGCAACTAGAGCATGTGTCTCTTGAGTTTTCTTAGACAAGAGATTTTCAATAGCATCAATCTTATCCTTAGCCAAGTCTTTAGCAAAAACATAGTGACTGACACCAGCAATTTCCACAACATATCCTTTTCCAACTTTTCTAACAACCTGTTCTACTGCAAAATTAGTTTGTTTTTTCTCAGTTGACGGTTGAGCTTGCGGTTTTGGTGCTGGTTTCAAATAATGCATTCCTGGCACGACTGCACCATTTTGCCCTTTTAACAGAATCATTCTTGCAATCTTCTGCTCTAAATCAGACATTTGTGAATAAGGGATAAAGTGATAATGATTTCCGTGAGGCACAGCAACACCATTTGCTGTACGATCTGTTATTTGTGCTGGGTCGAATACCAAGCCATCCGATTCCACATGTCGTTCTGACAAAGGTTTGGCATACAATTCACGTAAAAGGCTTGAAATATCTTCCCCTTGATTCTGATGATAAGTTGGAGTGACAGTTAGATTGTGGTTCTCTGACAAGCTTGGTTGAGCTGGATTTGCATTATGACTAAAACTTGAAGAAGGACGAGACCCCTGCTTCCCATTCCAATAGGCTTGGGCTGCAGCTAATTCCCCTGCAGACAAAGCGCCTTTTGGTATATAGTGGAAATGATTTCCATGCGGTACAATAAAAGCGTCTCCTGTATCTTCAATCACATCTGACGGACTAAAGACATACCCATCATCCGTTGTATAGGCGCCTCCAGTTCCTCGATTTGATGCTTGCGTATTGAGATTAAAGTTTGGTTTAATGGTTGAACTTAGTTTATCTGTACTGCTTGGTTTCGTATTATCAGAATGCTTTTGAACTGGCTGACCTCCAATTGGTAGATTTCGAGCCAATTTTTCTTCCAAAGCAGACATTTGTGAATACGGAATGAAATGGAAATGATCCCCATGAGGAACTGCGACCCCATTTGCAGTACGTTTTATAATTTGTGCTGGGTCAAATACCAATCCATCAGACTCCACATGACGTTGGCTAAGTGGCAAAGCATACAATTCTTGAAGGAGACTAGCTAAGTCCTCACTTTGACTTTCAGAATCTGTTGCAGGATTTTGAGGTGTCTCAGATTGACTCGTTCTCACACTAGATCTTGTTTCTCCCCTACTTGAACGGTATTCAACCGTACTTAATTGGCCACCTTTTCCAGATAAGAAGGCTTGGGCTGCCGCTAATTCACTAGCAGACAAGTCACTCTTAGGAATATAATGGAAGTGATTACCATGAGGAACGATATAGGCATCACCTGTATCTTCTATAATATCAGAGGCATTAAAGATATAACCATCATCCGTTGTATAGCGCCCTTGAGCTCTGGCTACAGCAACAGCATTATCTGTGCTTGCATTATGATTATGACTATGTTCCTGCTTCTGACGTTTAATCTCTTCTTTTGTCCGAATATTGTCAGCATGGGCGGCATCCTTGAGGTAAACATAGTATTTCCCGTCTACCTTAATGACATAGCCACCCTTGATTTCATTGACAATGTCTGAATCCTTCAACTGATAATTCGGATCTTTCATCAGCAATTCTTCACTGATGATAGCATCATAAGGAACCTTCCCATTATAGTAATGATAATGGTCTCCATGAGAGGTCACATAACCTTGATCCGTAATCTTGATAACAATTTGTTCGGCGTTGATTCCCTCTCTCTTACTGACTTCATCTGGTGTCAAATTTTCTGCCTTTTGACCAGCCTGATCACCGTCTATATAAGCAACTCGATTAGACTCTTTCTTAGCCTGACCAGCTTGGTAACGACCAAGTTCATAGGAACAAACACTTAGGGCAAGAACTGCCACTGAACCTGCTACATATTTTTTATTGATTTTCATTCTTTCCTCACTTTAATTCTTCTGCTAAAACACTTATATTTTCTTCAAGATTTTCTAAATAAGTCTTGTCATTTTGTGGGTCTGCCTCTAAAGGATTCAGAGTTTTAAGACCTACACCTGTTGATTTAACAAGAGTTTCAGCTACTTTTGAAGAAGCATTACTTTCTGTAAAAATCGTTTTAACCTTATAGGTTTTAACAAATTCCTGAATTTCTGTTAGTTGTCGTGGACTTGGTTCTTGTTCAGGAGAGATGCCTGCAATACCAAGTTGATGAAGTCCAAATCGCTTCGCTAAATAAGAAAAGGCTGTATGTTGTGTTACAAAGGTTTTCTGACTCGCTTTTTCAAATTTAGGCTGGAATTTCTTAGTTAGTTCTTGAGCTTTTTTGATAAAGGCTTGCGCATTTTTCTGGTAAGTTTCTTTATGCTCACTATCCACCTCTGAAAGTTTATCAGCGATAATCTGAGCTTCTTCGCCAGCTTTTTCAGGATCTAGCCAAGTGTGAGGATCATAGAGCGTTTTTTCATCAACTCCATCCCCTGCTTCCACATCTTCTAGCCCTGGGACGCGGTCTAAAGTCATTCCCTCTGAAGCCTCTAAGACCTTCACTTTAGATTTTTTTAGATTGGGATCTAAACTTCCTGCCCAAGATTCGAGCGTATGCGAATGGTAAACAAAGACATCTGCATCATAGATGGCCGCGATGTCATTTGCCGAAGGCTCAAAGGAGTGAATCCCACTACTTGACTGAATCATCCGAACATCATTCAAGTCACCTGACACTTCCTTAACCATAGCGTAGATAGGATAAAAACTGGTCACAATTTTCATCCCCTTTCCTGTCTGGCTTTCCTTTTGACTACAGGCTCCTAGCAATAAAAGAAAAACACTTAACAAGACTAAAAATAAATTTTGTTTCTTCATGAACAACTCCTTAACCATTTAATTAACTAGTAAACATTCTACTCCTAAAAATTTAATCTGTCAAGATATTTTTAGAAAAAAATTGAAATTTCTTTCACATATAAAAATCTGCTGAGTTTCAACAACTCAACAGATTCTAACTTTATTCTTCTATGGTAGAATGCTTATAACCATAAGTGAAATAAATAATACTTCCTATCAACAAGGCAATCAGGAAAACAATCCAAGTTTCCATATTATACTGTAACATGAAGGATAAACAAATGATGATTGATAAAATTGGTAACAGAGGTACCAGTGGTGTTTTAAATTCCCCAGCTTTGGGCATTCCTTTTTCTTTCCGTAAGCGAATCAGGCCGTAAGCAAGCATAATCAAGTAGGCTAAGGTACAAATATTTAAGAAGGCTGCGATACTAGCAAGAGGGAACATTCCTGCTGCTACTGCTGAAGCTAGACCTGTCAAGATAGTCGCATTTTTGGGTACCTTACTTGTCTTCGTCAGTTCCTTAAAGGCGGCAGGCATTAAGCCATCGCGCGCTAAACTGTAAATCATACGCGATAGGGCATAAGTCATCGAAATACAAACTGTAATCAAGGTTAAGATAGCCACCAATGACACATAGTTGGCTGCCCAACTAATCCCAACACTACGAAGGGCAAAGGCAACGGCATCATCAACATTTAGATGACTATAGTGAACCACACCAGTCAAAACAAGGGTCACCAAGGCATAGAGAATAGTTACGATAGAAAGCGATAAGACAATCCCTCTAGGAATATTTTTTTGGGGAGTCTTGACCTCATCTACAGCCATAGAGATGGATTCAAATCCCAAAAATCCAAAGAACATCAAGGACGCACCAGCCATAATACCAGTACTAGCGCCATAGATTTGTCCAAAACCATAAGGAGCAAAATTACTCCAGTTATCAAGTTTGATATGCCAAATTCCTACTAAAACAAAGAGAGCTAAAGCGGAAAATTTCAAAATGACTAGAATCGAATTAAAGCGTAAGGCTGCCTTGGCATTTAGTAAAACAAGCGAAGTCACCAAGACCAAGACAAGAATAGGCAATAAATCAACAAATGTCCCTGCTTGAGGATTAAAGGTACCATTTAAAGCCTGAGGAAGGGCTATCCCGTATTGAGAGAGCAAGCCTTTAAAATAAGCCGCCCAACCCGAAGCCACACCAGATATGGCTGTCATGAATTCCATCATGGTTAACCAGCCAGCCAACCAGGCTGGAAATTCTCCTAAAATAGCATAGAGATAACTGTAGGCACCACCTGTAGCAGGTACTCGTGAAGCAAATTCTGCAAAAAAGAGGGCTGATAATCCCACGCACAAGGCAGAAATGACGATTGAAATCACTAGGGCTGGACCAGCAAGAGTTGCGGCTGCAGTACCTGTAATTGTAAAGACGCCTGTCCCTACCATAGCACCGATACCCAGCAAAATCAAATCCCATAACTTCAAATGCCTGTGCATCTCCGTTTTATCCAAACTGACATTTTTTGTTCTAAATATATTCATCTTTGACTCCAAAATAAACTGATGATTCTATTTTACCATAAATATAGGACATTTGTGAATATTTATAAAATGTTTTTCTAAAAAAATCTGACTACATCTTGTAATCAGATTTTATCGATTCTAGTTCATTTCTTTAAAGGCTGCTTCTGCATCCGCGTTGCTGATAACACCAAATTGAATCTTCCCAATCTTTCCTTGACTATCAATTAGGTATTCTGTAGGAATGCTTCGAATTTGATAAGCTTGGAAGGTTGTGGCCTTGGTATCATAAAGAACTGGGATATCCTTATACCCTTGATCTTGGAACCATTGTGGGAATTGCTCAACAGTTTTTTCACCTTGAATTCCTGGTGCAATGACACTAAGAATTTCGAAATCACGATCTGGTTTCGCCGCTAGTTCCATCAACTCAGGCATGCTTTTCTTACATGGACCACACCATGAAGCCCAAAACTTCAAATAGACTTTTTTACCCTTATAATCAGATAACTTGACTTCTTTGCCATCCATGGATTGTAAGGTGAAGTCTGGAGCCTCTTTTCCAACAGCGATTTGTTGTACAGTCGTTTCTTGTTTTGGCTGTTGTGGGGCTTGAGTCTTTTTAGTCTCTTCCTCACCACAGGCCATCAATACAACTAATGACAAAAGGCTTAAGCCAGCAAACATTACTTTTTTCATCTTTTTCTCCTTTATTCAAAAATTCCAGCTAGAACATTTACTTGTCCTAATAGTAATAAAATTCCCATTAAAATAATGAGGAAACCACCAATTTTCTTCAGTAACATCATATGGCGTTTGATTTTACTAAAATAAGGCATCACTACACCTGAAGCTAGAGCCAAAACCAAGAAAGGAATAGCCATCCCTAGAGTGTAAATCAAGGTATAAATCGCTCCTTGCCAAGCACCATTGCCTCCAGAAGCCGCAAGCGCTAAAACAGAACTCAAAACTGGACCAATACAAGGCGTCCAACCAAAACTAAAGGTAATACCGAGTAAAAAGGCCGACCAATAACGATTGGCTTCTGATTTCTTAAAAGTAAAGCTTTTTTGAACCTCTAATTTCTTAAAATGAAAAATTTCCATCTGGTGAAGACCCAAAATGATAATAATAGCTCCCATGACATATCGAAACCAATTGGCATAGAGAATATGACCAAAGTAGCCAGCACCAAAGCCTAGAATAAAGAAAATGAGAGAGATACCTGCGATAAAGCAAAGTGTTCGAATCAAACCGGACCAAAGAACCTTTCTCCCAAATAAGGAAAAACTTTTTGCACTTTCCTGATCATCCAATAAAATCCCAGCATAGACTGGCAAAAGAGGAAAAATACAGGGAGAAAAGAAGGACAAGACCCCTGCTAAAAAAACGGAGATTGAAAATATTATCGTTTCCAATAAAGAACCAACTTTCTTAAGATTTCTAATCCTATTTTACTATATTCAATTTAATTTGTATGCTTTCTGCTACGCAAAATCGTATCGGGCACTATTAGACTGATCTTTTCTTTTGCTAGTCAAGGCGGATCTTATCCTACAAAATAGCCAAAAAGCAACGACAAGGGTTACTCGTCGCTGCTTTTGTGAACGGAAATGTCTTTTAGGTCTGACATTTCATAACTCATGTTTTACTTGAGTTTGGCAAGGATTGCTTTAAGCTCCTCTACTAGTTTAGCTTCTGTCTCTGCTGAGCCATTTTCCTCTTTCACGAAATCAAGGGTTTCTTGGAGAAGTTTTTTGGCTTTGGCAAGGACTTTTTTATCCGCTTTTTCTGCATCTAGCTGTCCAAGAACTTTTGTCAATTCCGTGCTTAATTGCTGGATTTCTGACTCTTTCTTACGGCGAACCAACCAGAAGGCAATCACACCTAGAAGGGCAAGTAGACCGACTACAATCACTCCTGCTGGAACTGAGTTTGTTTCAGTCATCTTATCTGAATCCTTACTATCTTCCGTTCCTTGTTTGGCATCCTTCTTGTCCTGTGCAGGCTTGCTGTCGCTAGCATTTGCTTTCACATCTTTGAGAGAGTCCAAGGCAGCCTTCACAGACTCTACTGCAGTACGTAGACCTTGCTCAGTCAAGGCACTATCTTCCAGAGCTTTTTGAGCATCTAGGAGGACAGCTTTGGCTGCATCGATTTTCGGATCAGATACTGTTGCCAAAGCTTTCAAGCGTTGGTCTAACTCTTGAGTCAAGGCACGAAGTTCAGACTTATCAACTTGCTCTTGAGCTGGAGCTTGCGTGCTCGTTGAGCTAGCTGAAGGACTTGCTGCTACTCTAGGAGCTTGAGTCGGAGCTGAACTTGGAGCTGGAGCAGGACTTACAGGTTGACCCGGAGCAGTTGGTTGAGACGGTTGTGGAGCTGGCTCAGATGGAGCTGTTGGAGTCTCAGTAGCTCCTTGGTCTGGCTGAGTAGGAGTAGAAGGTTGAGGTTGAGGCGTAGGAAGCGGACGTGGAGTTGGTTGTGGATTGATGTTATTGATAGCATCGATTCCTGCCACTTTTGCCTCTTCTACATCCTTATTTGTTACACCCTTGTCCACAGCACTCTTAGCATCCTTCGCTTCTTGATCCACCTGTTGCAATGCTCTTGACTTGTCCTCAGTTGCCAAATCAAAACGATTCGAAATTTCTGTTTTCTTAGCAAATGCAGCTGCATCAATTGCCTTAATCGCTTTGCCTTTTTCTGTAGCTTCGCCTGTTGGAATTGCTACAGCGTTAATCGCGTTAATGCCTTGTTCTTTATTATCAAGTACCTTATCAGCATCTTCTGATTTATTTATGCTATTATTAGCAGTATCCGCCACGTTTTTATACTGATTCTTGACATTCGCTTTTTCTTCTGTAGTTAAATCGTTATTTGAATCTACATTCGCAGTTTTTAGATGTAATAGATCTAAGATTTCCGCTATCGCAGTTCTCTTAACGGCATTTAAATCGCCTGCTGTATGCACCGCTTTGATTGCTGTTACGCCAGTCGTTCTAGCTGTTTCTACTGCATCAGCATCGCTTGCATTTGTAATAGCTGTTTCAGCGTTAGTTTTCGCTGTCTCAACTAATTTAAGTTTCTCAGTTTTCTGAGTGCGCGTTAAACTGTTATCGTTGTTGATTTCACCAGTCTCTTGCGTTGCAGCTGTGGCTATAGATGCTTTTGCCTGACGTTTAACTTCATCTAAGTTTCCTTGAGTATGAACGTTACCTATGTTGGTTACGCCAGTCGTTCTAGCTGTTTCTACTGCATCAGCATCGCTTGCATTTGTAATAGCTGTTTCAGCGTTAGTTTTCGCTGTCTCAACTAATTTAAGTTTCTCAGTTTTCTGAGTGCGCGTTAAACTGTTATCGTTGTTGATTTCACCAGTCTCTTGCGTTGCAGCTGTGGCTATAGATGCTTTTGCCTGACGTTTAACTTCATCTAAGTTTCCTTGAGTATGAACGTTACCTATGTTGGTTACGCCAGTCGTTCTAGCTGTTTCTACTGCATCAGCATCGCTTGCATTTGTAATAGCTGTTTCAGCGTTAGTTTTCGCTGTCTCAACTAATTTAAGTTTCTCAGTTTTCTGAGTGCGCGTTAAACTGTTATCGTTGTTGATTTCACCAGTCTCTTGCGTTGCAGCTGTGGCTATAGATGCTTTTGCCTGACGTTTAACTTCATCTAAGTTTCCTTGAGTATGAACGTTACCTATGTTGGTTACGCCAGTCGTTCTAGCTGTTTCTACTGCATCAGCATCGCTTGCATTTGTAATAGCTGTTTCAGCGTTAGTTTTCGCTGTCTCAACTAATTTAAGTTTCTCAGTTTTCTGAGTGCGCGTTAAACTGTTATCGTTGTTGATTTCACCAGTCTCTTGCGTTGCAGCTGTGGCTATAGATGCTTTTGCCTGACGTTTAACTTCATCTAAGTTTCCTTGAGTATGAACGTTACCTATGTTGGTTACGCCAGTCGTTCTAGCTGTTTCTACTGCATCAGCATCGCTTGCATTTGTAATAGCTGTTTCAGCGTTAGTTTTCGCTGTCTCAACTAATTTAAGTTTCTCAGTTTTCTGAGTGCGCGTTAAACTGTTATCGTTGTTGATTTCACCAGTCTCTTGCGTTGCAGCTGTGGCTATAGATGCTTTTGCCTGACGTTTAACTTCATCTAAGTTTCCTTGAGTATGAACGTTACCTATGTTGGTTACGCCAGTCGTTCTAGCTGTTTCTACTGCATCAGCATCGCTTGCATTTGTAATAGCTGTTTCAGCGTTAGTTTTCGCTGTCTCAACTAATTTAAGTTTCTCAGTTTTCTGAGTGCGCGTTAAACTGTTATCGTTGTTGATTTCACCAGTCTCTTGCGTTGCAGCTGTGGCTATAGATGCTTTTGCCTGACGTTTAACTTCATCTAAGTTTCCTTGAGTATGAACGTTACCTATGTTGGTTACGCCAGTCGTTCTAGCTGTTTCTACTGCATCAGCATCGCTTGCATTTGTAATAGCTGTTTCAGCGTTAGTTTTCGCTGTCTCAACTAATTTAAGTTTCTCAGTTTTCTGAGTGCGCGTTAAACTGTTATCGTTGTTGATTTCACCAGTCTCTTGCGTTGCAGCTGTGGCTATAGATGCTTTTGCCTGACGTTTAACTTCATCTAAGTTTCCTTGAGTATGAACGTTACCTATGTTGGTTACGCCAGTCGTTCTAGCTGTTTCTACTGCATCAGCATCGCTTGCATTTGTAATAGCTGTTTCAGCGTTAGTTTTCGCTGTCTCAACTAATTTAAGTTTCTCAGTTTTCTGAGTGCGCGTTAAACTGTTATCGTTGTTGATTTCACCAGTCTCTTGCGTTGCAGCTGTGGCTATAGATGCTTTTGCCTGACGTTTAACTTCATCTAAGTTTCCTTGAGTATGAACGTTACCTATGTTGGTTACGCCAGTCGTTCTAGCTGTTTCTACTGCATCAGCATCGCTTGCATTTGTAATAGCTGTTTCAGCGTTAGTTTTCGCTGTCTCAACTAATTTAAGTTTCTCAGTTTTCTGAGTGCGCGTTAAACTGTTATCGTTGTTGATTTCACCAGTCTCTTGCGTTGCAGCTGTGGCTATAGATGCTTTTGCCTGACGTTTAACTTCATCTAAGTTTCCTTGAGTATGAACGTTACCTATGTTGGTTACGCCAGTCGTTCTAGCTGTTTCTACTGCATCAGCATCGCTTGCATTTGTAATAGCTGTTTCAGCGTTAGTTTTCGCTGTCTCAACTAATTTAAGTTTCTCAGTTTTCTGAGTGCGCGTTAAACTGTTATCGTTGTTGATTTCACCAGTCTCTTGCGTTGCAGCTGTGGCTATAGATGCTTTTGCCTGACGTTTAACTTCATCTAAGTTTCCTTGAGTATGAACGTTACCTATGTTGGTTACGCCAGTCGTTCTAGCTGTTTCTACTGCATCAGCATCGCTTGCATTTGTAATAGCTGTTTCAGCGTTAGTTTTCGCTGTCTCAACTAATTTAAGTTTCTCAGTTTTCTGAGTGCGCGTTAAACTGTTATCGTTGTTGATTTCACCAGTCTCTTGCGTTGCAGCTGTGGCTATAGATGCTTTTGCCTGACGTTTAACTTCATCTAAGTTTCCTTGAGTATGAACGTTACCTATGTTGGTTACGCCAGTCGTTCTAGCTGTTTCTACTGCATCAGCATCGCTTGCATTTGTAATAGCTGTTTCAGCGTTAGTTTTCGCTGTCTCAACTAATTTAAGTTTCTCAGTTTTCTGAGTGCGCGTTAAACTGTTATCGTTGTTGATTTCACCAGTCTCTTGCGTTGCAGCTGTGGCTATAGATGCTTTTGCCTGACGTTTAACTTCATCTAAGTTTCCTTGAGTATGAACGTTACCTATGTTGGTTACGCCAGTCGTTCTAGCTGTTTCTACTGCATCAGCATCGCTTGCATTTGTAATAGCTGTTTCAGCGTTAGTTTTCGCTGTCTCAACTAATTTAAGTTTCTCAGTTTTCTGAGTGCGCGTTAAACTGTTATCGTTGTTGATTTCACCAGTCTCTTGCGTTGCAGCTGTGGCTATAGATGCTTTTGCCTGACGTTTAACTTCATCTAAGTTTCCTTGAGTATGAACGTTACCTATGTTGGTTACGCCAGTCGTTCTAGCTGTTTCTACTGCATCAGCATCGCTTGCATTTGTAATAGCTGTTTCAGCGTTAGTTTTCGCTGTCTCAACTAATTTAAGTTTCTCAGTTTTCTGAGTGCGCGTTAAACTGTTATCGTTGTTGATTTCACCAGTCTCTTGCGTTGCAGCTGTGGCTATAGATGCTTTTGCCTGACGTTTAACTTCATCTAAGTTTCCTTGAGTATGAACGTTACCTATGTTGGTTACGCCAGTCGTTCTAGCTGTTTCTACTGCATCAGCATCGCTTGCATTTGTAATAGCTGTTTCAGCGTTAGTTTTCGCTGTCTCAACTAATTTAAGTTTCTCAGTTTTCTGAGTGCGCGTTAAACTGTTATCGTTGTTGATTTCACCAGTCTCTTGCGTTGCAGCTGTGGCTATAGATGCTTTTGCCTGACGTTTAACTTCATCTAAGTTTCCTTGAGTATGAACGTTACCTATGTTGGTTACGCCAGTCGTTCTAGCTGTTTCTACTGCATCAGCATCGCTTGCATTTGTAATAGCTGTTTCAGCGTTAGTTTTCGCTGTCTCAACTAATTTAAGTTTCTCAGTTTTCTGAGTGCGCGTTAAACTGTTATCGTTGTTGATTTCACCAGTCTCTTGCGTTGCAGCTGTGGCTATAGATGCTTTTGCCTGACGTTTAACTTCATCTAAGTTTCCTTGAGTATGAACGTTACCTATGTTGGTTACGCCAGTCGTTCTAGCTGTTTCTACTGCATCAGCATCGCTTGCATTTGTAATAGCTGTTTCAGCGTTAGTTTTCGCTGTCTCAACTAATTTAAGTTTCTCAGTTTTCTGAGTGCGCGTTAAACTGTTATCGTTGTTGATTTCACCAGTCTCTTGCGTTGCAGCTGTGGCTATAGATGCTTTTGCCTGACGTTTAACTTCATCTAAGTTTCCTTGAGTATGAACGTTACCTATGTTGGTTACGCCAGTCGTTCTAGCTGTTTCTACTGCATCAGCATCGCTTGCATTTGTAATAGCTGTTTCAGCGTTAGTTTTCGCTGTCTCAACTAATTTAAGTTTCTCAGTTTTCTGAGTGCGCGTTAAACTGTTATCGTTGTTGATTTCACCAGTCTCTTGCGTTGCAGCTGTGGCTATAGATGCTTTTGCCTGACGTTTAACTTCATCTAAGTTTCCTTGAGTATGAACGTTACCTATGTTGGTTACGCCAGTCGTTCTAGCTGTTTCTACTGCATCAGCATCGCTTGCATTTGTAATAGCTGTTTCAGCGTTAGTTTTCGCTGTCTCAACTAATTTAAGTTTCTCAGTTTTCTGAGTGCGCGTTAAACTGTTATCGTTGTTGATTTCACCAGTCTCTTGCGTTGCAGCTGTGGCTATAGATGCTTTTGCCTGACGTTTAACTTCATCTAAGTTTCCTTGAGTATGAACGTTACCTATGTTGGTTACGCCAGTCGTTCTAGCTGTTTCTACTGCATCAGCATCGCTTGCATTTGTAATAGCTGTTTCAGCGTTAGTTTTCGCTGTCTCAACTAATTTAAGTTTCTCAGTTTTCTGAGTGCGCGTTAAACTGTTATCGTTGTTGATTTCACCAGTCTCTTGCGTTGCAGCTGTGGCTATAGATGCTTTTGCCTGACGTTTAACTTCATCTAAGTTTCCTTGAGTATGAACGTTACCTATGTTGGTTACGCCAGTCGTTCTAGCTGTTTCTACTGCATCAGCATCGCTTGCATTTGTAATAGCTGTTTCAGCGTTAGTTTTCGCTGTCTCAACTAATTTAAGTTTCTCAGTTTTCTGAGTGCGCGTTAAACTGTTATCGTTGTTGATTTCACCAGTCTCTTGCGTTGCAGCTGTGGCTATAGATGCTTTTGCCTGACGTTTAACTTCATCTAAGTTTCCTTGAGTATGAACGTTACCTATGTTGGTTACGCCAGTCGTTCTAGCTGTTTCTACTGCATCAGCATCGCTTGCATTTGTAATAGCTGTTTCAGCGTTAGTTTTCGCTGTCTCAACTAATTTAAGTTTCTCAGTTTTCTGAGTGCGCGTTAAACTGTTATCGTTGTTGATTTCACCAGTCTCTTGCGTTGCAGCTGTGGCTATAGATGCTTTTGCCTGACGTTTAACTTCATCTAAGTTTCCTTGAGTATGAACGTTACCTATGTTGGTTACGCCAGTCGTTCTAGCTGTTTCTACTGCATCAGCATCGCTTGCATTTGTAATAGCTGTTTCAGCGTTAGTTTTCGCTGTCTCAACTAATTTAAGTTTCTCAGTTTTCTGAGTGCGCGTTAAACTGTTATCGTTGTTGATTTCACCAGTCTCTTGCGTTGCAGCTGTGGCTATAGATGCTTTTGCCTGACGTTTAACTTCATCTAAGTTTCCTTGAGTATGAACGTTACCTATGTTGGTTACGCCAGTCGTTCTAGCTGTTTCTACTGCATCAGCATCGCTTGCATTTGTAATAGCTGTTTCAGCGTTAGTTTTCGCTGTCTCAACTAATTTAAGTTTCTCAGTTTTCTGAGTGCGCGTTAAACTGTTATCGTTGTTGATTTCACCAGTCTCTTGCGTTGCAGCTGTGGCTATAGATGCTTTTGCCTGACGTTTAACTTCATCTAAGTTTCCTTGAGTATGAACGTTACCTATGTTGGTTACGCCAGTCGTTCTAGCTGTTTCTACTGCATCAGCATCGCTTGCATTTGTAATAGCTGTTTCAGCGTTAGTTTTCGCTGTCTCAACTAATTTAAGTTTCTCAGTTTTCTGAGTGCGCGTTAAACTGTTATCGTTGTTGATTTCACCAGTCTCTTGCGTTGCAGCTGTGGCTATAGATGCTTTTGCCTGACGTTTAACTTCATCTAAGTTTCCTTGAGTATGAACGTTACCTATGTTGGTTACGCCAGTCGTTCTAGCTGTTTCTACTGCATCAGCATCGCTTGCATTTGTAATAGCTGTTTCAGCGTTAGTTTTCGCTGTCTCAACTAATTTAAGTTTCTCAGTTTTCTGAGTGCGCGTTAAACTGTTATCGTTGTTGATTTCACCAGTCTCTTGCGTTGCAGCTGTGGCTATAGATGCTTTTGCCTGACGTTTAACTTCATCTAAGTTTCCTTGAGTATGAACGTTACCTATGTTGGTTACGCCAGTCGTTCTAGCTGTTTCTACTGCATCAGCATCGCTTGCATTTGTAATAGCTGTTTCAGCGTTAGTTTTCGCTGTCTCAACTAATTTAAGTTTCTCAGTTTTCTGAGTGCGCGTTAAACTGTTATCGTTGTTGATTTCACCAGTCTCTTGCGTTGCAGCTGTGGCTATAGATGCTTTTGCCTGACGTTTAACTTCATCTAAGTTTCCTTGAGTATGAACGTTACCTATGTTGGTTACGCCAGTCGTTCTAGCTGTTTCTACTGCATCAGCATCGCTTGCATTTGTAATAGCTGTTTCAGCGTTAGTTTTCGCTGTCTCAACTAATTTAAGTTTCTCAGTTTTCTGAGTGCGCGTTAAACTGTTATCGTTGTTGATTTCACCAGTCTCTTGCGTTGCAGCTGTGGCTATAGATGCTTTTGCCTGACGTTTAACTTCATCTAAGTTTCCTTGAGTATGAACGTTACCTATGTTGGTTACGCCAGTCGTTCTAGCTGTTTCTACTGCATCAGCATCGCTTGCATTTGTAATAGCTGTTTCAGCGTTAGTTTTCGCTGTCTCAACTAATTTAAGTTTCTCAGTTTTCTGAGTGCGCGTTAAACTGTTATCGTTGTTGATTTCACCAGTCTCTTGCGTTGCAGCTGTGGCTATAGATGCTTTTGCCTTAGTTTTCAATTCCTCCAAATTAACTTTCGGCGCTACTGTCGCTGCATCACTGTAACTTGAAGCTCTTATCCCAGGATTCCCATTTGTTTTATCGTCGATTTCAATAACTGTCAATGCAAGAAGTTTTCCTCCTGATAGAGGTTTTAGATAATCACTTTCTGTAATAGTTACAGTCGTTTTCTTCGTTACTGGATCAACTACTCCCGTTGAAACATCTGCTTTTGCTGTTAATCTAGTTGGTCTTGGATTACCATTCGTTGCAAATTCATCACCATCATATTTCGTTTTGTCACGATCATTATCAGCAACTAAATATACTTTCATTTTTGCATATGATGGGAGACTTGGGACAGGGGGGATTTCTACATCAATTTTTGGTTTAGTACCATCCTTCCCTTTTAAATACTCATCTACAGTAGATTCCTTTTGACCTGTCGGAACTTTAATAGTTGGCTTACCGAGAGAACGCAAAGCCCCAATTTGAACCTTCTTCTCTCCTCCTGCAGTTTTTACAGTGAAAGTTAAAACAGCATCGTTTTTACCATTAACATCTGTTATTGCTCTCGCAAAATATGTCGTTGCATTGTTTGGAAAATTAGTCATTTTTTCCAGAGTTACATTTCTTCCTGTGTTAGTGGTTACAGTTACATTTTGAATCTCTCCAGTTTTAGATACAAATTTAATTATAGTCTTAACTTGATTCGAAAGTATTTCATAAAAATATTTATCGATACTACTGTAATTTCCATTTGTTTGATTATTCGATATCCCAAACTCTATACCAGAAGACTCTTCTGGCGTCGCCCTAAACCCACTACCTTCTGTAAAAGTAGTTCCATTTAAGCTGTGATTATGCCCTGCGATATTGGTACCGTTTGGTTCTGTATTTTCTGCCTTTAGACCGACTGTTGCTTTACCGTTTGTTGTATCAAGTTTAGGAGCCTTAGGCTCTACATTCTTCTTAACACGTTTTAAGCCAGTATTTTTATAACTTACTAATGTTCTAAAGGCTGCATCTACTTCTGTTTGATTTTGCGCCGTTGCAAGGACTTGTCTCGCTTCTTCGGCTTTTGCTTTTAAGGCTGCTACTGATTCTTTTGTGTAGTTTTCTGTTTTTATGGTATCAATTTCACTTAATAGCGATTCTAAGTTCTGAGTATTTAGTTGTCTACTAAGTTCAATATCTGTTTTCGGTTGATCTTGTTTTTCTGCTATCTCTTTATTTAATTCTAATTTAGAGTTGCCTTCAGTACTCCTTTCCTCAACCTTAGCTTTTGCTTCACCATCTTTAGATGAAGTTCCTGGCTCTTTTTTCTCTCTTCCTTGAGTTTCTGCTTCAGTTCCTGCTTGTCCTACGCTTGGATTTTGACTGCTTGTCTCTGATGAGCTTAGGGCAGATGAATTGTCAGGCTTGACATCCCTATCCTGAGCGACCACTTCTGTACTTGATTCTGCCGCCTGCACTTCTGTTGCTGGATTAGCTACAAAAAAGACAGACCCTAGCAAGACTGAGGCTGCTCCGATTGAAAACTTGCGTATAGAAAAGCGTTGGCGCTCATTCATTTTAAACTGTTTCATAGTTTTTCCTTTCTTTCTACCCTGTCTTTGCTCCTCTAGCCATGTTCATGCAGGCATCAAGCAAATGAAAAAGCCATTTGACAACACTGTTATAACCAATATATCACTTAGTTCCTTTTCAACCTCCTGTTTGAAAATCGATAATATATATATATGCATGTTGCTTATTTTAAAGGATTTAGAGGCTCCTTATTTGTAAATTTAGTATATTTTTCATTATTTTCAGAAATTTTAAATTTATATGACATTCAAACGGAACTGCTCGTCTTGCTATCTATCGCCAGAAAGACCTATCCTAGACTCAGCAAATAAAAAAACAGGCTCTCCGAAAAATCAGAAATCCTGAGATATTATTTGATATAACTCCTATCCCAAATCACTTGATGTAGGCTCTCCCAGCTTTGTCGAGTAGCAGAGGTAGACTAACCATGATAAAAATCAGCCATAGCCAGACTCATAAAAGCCCAGATAAATATAGGAAAGAAGCAAAGAGAAAGGCCGATAGCAAAATCATACCCAAAGTCCCTCCAAAATTCCTGCAAATACCTTAGAAGCCAAAGGAGAGATAAAGGATAAAGAGACTAAAGCAAAAACGCTTGCCTGTCTTTTTAGTACAAAAAGCACACCTTGGCTAGATGGCGTGCTTGACCATTATTGCTATTCTTACAACAATGCTTCAAACTCAGCCACGGTCATGCCTAACTGCCGGCTGGCAACCTCAGGTGTTAGAAGACCTTGACGTACTAGATTTACTAAACCTACTTTTAATCCCTGTTCGATGCCTTCAGCTCGTCCACGTTCAAGTCCTTGTGCTAAACCTTTTTCGATGCCTTGTTCAATCCCCTCTGCACGACCACGTTCAAGTCCAAGTTCTAAGCCCTTTTCCTCTGCTTGTTCCAAGGCATAGTCCTGAGCTAACAAGGCTTGTTCTTCACGCATACGTAATTGACTAAACATTTTCCTGTCCTCCTCGGACCAGCTTTTATAGTCCAGCAGTTGGTCTGCTTGGCTGATGGCTCGCTCGGGGTGTTGGGTAAAGGGCTTGTTGCCGAAAAACTCCAACCAGGGTTTGCGAACCTTGTCTTTGCTGGTTTCTCTGTATTTTTTTAATTCCAAGAATGCCATCTTGACCAGATGGTTTTCTTGACCGTTATTGGTGATAGTTAAGACCTCACCCGTCGTGTCCTCGCGCATACTAAAGCTATGAAAAGCTAAGTCATCTGAAAAGTAATTGCTGTCCACGATTGCGATAGCGTATACTGGTGCGATGTGTTTGTAACTCTGGTGTGTATCACCTTCTCGTTGGCGAATTTTTTCTAGGTTTTGATTAACCTGACTACACAGATAAGCCCACAGGCGATTGATGAAAAAATTCTGATGATGAACTTGAATCTCAATGATAACTTGCGTTCCATTATCCAACTCCGCCAAGACGTCTATACTGGTATAGAAGTCCTGAGCCGAGTAGGGTAGAGAAGGCAAGACATGAATATTACTTCCCTCCAAAATCGTCACATTTTTGGCTGGTAAATCCAGCATATCGCGAATAAATTGACAAGTGATCTCTGGATTGCTAAAGATTTTCTTAGCAACCAAGTCATTAGTCGGGCTAATGCCCGGATGTCTGAGAATCATATTTCCTCTCCTTTCATTATAGCACATTTTTTAATCTAATTTACTAGATTCTCTGCTTCTATCTATTTATTCGGAAAAGAAAGTGAAAAGTTCAAACTTTCCTAACAAAAAAGATAGCTAATCTCTTTTCCATCAAGAAATTTAGCTATTCTTTTTAATTGTTTTCATATCGTATAATATTTACAGATTTCTCACTCATGTCTTGCCAACAACGCTTCAAACTCAGCGACGGTCATGCCTAATTGCTCACTGGCAACCTCAGAAGTCAGGAGACCTTGGCGTACTAGATTTACTAAACCTACTTTTAATCCCTCTTCAATGCCTTCTTCTCGTCCTTGTTCACGACCCTCTGCACGACCACGTTCTAAGCCTTTTTCCTCAGCTTGTTCCAAGGCATAGTCCTGCGCTAACAAGGCTTGTTCTTCGCGCATACGTAGTTGACTAAACATTTTCCTGTCCTCCTCGGACCAGCTTTTATAGTCCAGCAGTTGATCTGCTTGGCTGATAGCTCGCTCTGGTTGTTGGGTAAAGGGTTTATTCCCAAAAAACTCCAACCAGGGTTTGCGAACCTCGTCTTTGCTGGTTTCTCTGTATTTTTTTAGTTCTAAGAACGCCATCTTGACCAGATGGTTTTCTTGACCGTTACTTGTGATGGTTAAGACTTCACCAGTCGTGTCTTCGCGCATGCTGAAACTGTGGAAAGCCAAGTCATCTGAGAAATAGTTGCTGTCCACAATTGCAATGGCATAAACGGGGGCGATGTGTTTGTAACTCTGGTGGGTATCACCTTCACGTTGGCGAATTTTTTCAAGATTTTGATTGACCTGACTGCACAGATAAGCCCACAGGCGATTGATGAAAAAATTCTGATGATGGACTTGAATCTCAATGATAACTTGAGTGCCATTGTCTAGTTCAGCTAAAACGTCTATACTGGTATAGAAATCTTGTGCCGAGTACGGCAGGGAAGGTAAGACGTGAATGTTACTTCCCTCCAAAATGGTCACGTTTTTTGCTGGTAAATCCAGCATATCGCGAATAAATTGACAAGTGATTTCTGGATTACTAAAGATTTTCTTAGCAACCAAATCGTTAGTTGGGCTGATGCCCGGATGACGTACAGTCATATTTCTTCTCCTTTCATTATAGCACATTTTTTAATCTAATTTACTAGATTTGATGCTTCTATCTATTTATTCGGAAAAGAAATTAAAAGTCTCCTAATTTTTAATCAATTCTTTCTGATGAATATATAGAATAAAGGAATTTTCCCAATTTTTAGTACCATTTTAGAAGTTGTAATGTACTATTCCAATCTCAAATTACTATCAAGTTGATTGAAATAAAAACAAGACATACATTTCTCGTAAACCGTATTGCAATCACAAAAAAGCAAGCATTCACAAGAATACTTACCTATCATGGAAGGAATAGTTGTTCCTCTTTTTTATGACTAAAATTCAAAGAATTCCAGAGCTTTTTTCAAGAGCAAATCCGTATATTCTGGATCTTCTTGGGCTACTTCTATTTCCCACTGAACTTTTTCCAAATCATCTGTAATCACTCCATCTACTCCTAAGTGAAGCGATTTGTTGATAGCTTCTGAATCATTGACAGTCCAGACATAAAGTTTCTGATCCGTTGTCCATAGTTTGCTTACAAAATATTCATCCAAGGTCGAGTACTCCATAGTATATCCTGTCGCCCTTGTTTTAGGAAAGACAGAATTGTAGGGCATGATAAAATAAACTGGCAGTTCGGCATCATACTGTCTTACTTTTTCAACAACATGGTAGTCTAAAGACTGGATTTGATGCCCATAAATCTTGAGCTTTGCAGCATAACGGGCTAAAAAGCGGTCCATCATGTCTGGACTATCTTTTTTACTAGTTTTGATTTCAATTAGTAATTTTTGACCAAGTTCGTTGGCTCGACTGAGATAATCTTCAAAGCTTGAAATTTTAGTCTGGTAGCCATTTTCAAAAATATCAATCCCTTTAAGCTCCTCCAAGTTTAAGTCTTGAGGACTTTTATTGATACCTGCTAGATTTTTCAAGTTAGCATCATGCATCATGACAAACTGCCCATCTTTTGTCTCCTGCACGTCCGTCTCCACCAAGTCTGGTTTGAGCTGTGCTGTAGTTTCCAAGGACTCTACTGTATTTTGAATCCCATTTGCATTGGAAACCCCTCGGTGAGAAATAAGCTGAGGTAGATGAACCATGGGAGCCTCCAGATAAATATAACCTTCTAAGGCAAAGAAAAGACTAGCACAAGTCATGACTCCCCATCGCATGATGTGATCTTTTTCTCTCCTAGGAAGCATATCCAGCTCCTTTCCTGTCAAAAATGAAACAAATTTAACCAAAAAGTAAGTCAGAGCCATATAATAAAGATTTTTAATCACGACAAAATTCAAAATACCAAGAATCAGAGACTCTCTCTGAGTGATGTCATCTACCAAAGTTTGAGCCAATAACAAAGGAATCAAAGGAAGATAAAATAATAAATTTGCCTTGAGCAAGATATAAAATAAATTCCAAGCATAAAAAGCAACTCTTTTCTTGGTTTTCTCCAAACTAAACATCACTGCTTCTCGAACAGTCAGCTGATCATATACAATCTTCGGAAGGGCAAACATCAATCTGACAGAGACATAGAGAAAAATAAGAGATAGAAGTAGGATGCTCAGCCACCACATCCAATATTTATCTTCTAAATAATCTTGAATAAACTCTGGAATGACGATTTTATTGAGATAATAAATCTTCAGCATTTTCCGTATAAAAGGAAAAAGCATAGCTATATAGAAAAAGATAAACAAGGCTTTGGCGCAAGTTAGCTTTTTCATAAATCCAAAACTTTCATGGAAAACCTTGCGGATATACTCAATTAGCCTTCGCTTTTCATGATAGAGAAGATGACGAGCACCAATAAAGAGGAGTCCTATTTGAAAATAAGCAACCAGAAGGTTAATGATAATCAAGGCTAAAAAAGCTAGACTAATCAATGGAGAATGAGTGAGGATGGCTAAGACATTGTTATAGGAAATAAAAAGATAACCTGTCTGATCTAATAAGAAGCTAGCCAACCATGAATTGAATGGGACCCACAAATACTCCACTATCATAAAAATCAAGAAAAAGAGAAAGAGGATTTTATCAAGATTGAGATAAATCTGTTTAAAACCCAATTTTTTAGGTTTTTCAGGTTTCATAGGCACTCCTAGTCAAATAATTGAGACAAGTCCAAGCCACCAAAAGGATTGTTTGATAAGCTACTTTCTGTCTCTAACAATTCCCTAGCTTGATCTGACTCTAAGAAGGATTCGTAAACACGCGCCGTCATACGAGCATCCTCCAGACTATTATGGGACTGACCTTGAAATCCAAGAAATGAGGCAACAGTTTGCAATTTGAGATTGGCAATACCATGTAAATCCGAACTGCGACGTTCAAAAGCTTCATCATACAGATCCACCTTGTACTGCTGGCTATAATCTAAACCATGCTCTGCTAGAATAGGCAAATCACTTTTAACAGCATTGTAGCCTATCATCGGCAAAGAACCCACAAACTCTTGGAATTCTTTTATGACTTCCTCCACTGGGGGAGCATCTTTTAAGGTCTCAGCTGTAATCCCCGTCAATCCATTGATAAAACTCTTTAGAGGCACACTGGTATGAACATAGGAATCATAGGCATCGATTTCCTGACCATCTCTAAAACGCACTGCCGATACTTGAATCAAGTGTGTTTGCCCTTCATGCTGATTAAATTCTAAATCGAAAGCAATATAATCTTCTAATCGTTCCATTTTCTACCTCTCCTATACTGTTATTTTATACTCTTCGAAAATCTCTTCAAACCGCGTCAGCTTCGCCTTGCCGTAGATATAGTTACTGACTTCGTCAGTTTTATCCGCAACCTCAAAAACATGTTTTGAGCTGACTTCGTCAGTCTTATCTACAACCTCAAAGCAGTGCTTTGAGCAGCCTGCGGCTAGCTTCCTAGTTTGCTCTTTAATTTTCATTGAGTATTACTTGAGCAACTATACTATTTAGAAATAAAAGAAGCCATCAGGTTAGCATTTAACCTAAACAGCTCCTTGATTATCCTCCAAATAAACGAGCAAAAAAGCCTTTCTTAGTGGATTGGACTTCTTCTTTTGCTTGGTCCAGCTCTAGCTTGAGATTTTCTTGATCCTTCATAGCTTGAAGGGTCAATTGTTGCTGCTGATCGAGTTGTTTGTCTTTCTCAGCAATCTGACGGTCTTTGATACGCATCTGCTCGTCTTTTTCTGATAACTGACGATCCTTGGCTTTTAATTGTTCATAGAGACGAAGAATTTCTGCATTCTTCTCATCAACCAGAATCTCCATCAGTTCACGTTGCTTGACATCTTCACTGACAGGCTCATCTTCAAAAATCGTTTTTTTATAGATTTCTTCTAGCTTAATCAAGCCACTTCTGGTAACGACTGTTACCCCTTTGTCATTTTTATCTGTGTCTTCTTCTGGTAATTCTTTGACACGGTTATTGATTGCTTGGCGAGATAATCCTAAGACCTCTGCAATCTCACTGACGGTCATTTCAATACTCATAATATCCTCTGAAACGTTTTCTAGCTTTTCTTTACTTAAATCTTATCATAAGCTAGAAAAACTGTCAAATTTTCGCTTAATTTAAGGCCTTCAAAAAGGCTAATAAGACTTGAGCAGAGCGACGTCCAGCTTCGATAATAAACTCATCAAAAGAGATGTTTGCTTCATGGTTGGCATTGTCACTCATAGCTCGGATGACTAAGACTGGAAGATTAAGAGCATGCGCTGCCTGAGCAATCGCTGCCCCCTCCATCTCAACAGCTAAAACATCTGGGAAATGGGACTTAATCGCTTCTATCTTGTCATTTCCTGCAACAAAACTATCTCCTGTAGCAATCAAACCAAGATGCCAGTTTTGATCCAATTGAGATAAACTCTCTTGGATTTTGGCAACAAAGGTTTTATCTGATTCGAAATAAAGCGGTTGTTGCGCCATTTGTCCATAAGCATAACCAAAAGCTGTGACATCCACGTCATGATAGGCTAATTTGTCAGCAATCACAACATCCCCAACCGCAATACCCTCTGCTACTGCACCAGCAGATCCCGTGTTAATCAAAGCATCCACTTGGAAATGATCAGCCAAAATCGCCACACTCATAGCAGACATGACCTTACCAATTCCACTTTCTACAAGAACGACTTCATGCGAGGCAAGGTTTCCTATATGATAGGTATTCCCCAAAACAACTTGCTCTTGGGCATTTTCTAAATGCTGGACCAAATAAGCCAGTTCTTCTGGCATAGCTGCAATAATTCCTATTTTCATTTCAATTCCTTTTCTATCGCCAATATTTTACAGCTAACACAAGCAAAATCAAGAGAAAGATGACTACAAATAAAATCTTATTTAACTTAGAATTGAAGACATTTCTCTTGGTATTTTCAATGCGACGGCTTTTATGAATAGACGGTTCGACCTGAATCTTCAAGGTTTCCTGGCTAAAACCATGATTCTTAGGATTGGCATAACCAAAACGGGAAGAAGAGGTTGGTAAAATCTTAGTCTCCTCATCATCTAGCAAAGGGGAACCTGAAATTTTTTCGCCTCTATTAGCTCTTTCAATCATTTCATCCGTTAATAAAGGTTTACCCATACTGACCTCCTCTATTTTTTGTGCAATTCCCAATACTGAACAGCCATAATTGTCTTGGCATCACAAATATGACCTGATTGGATCAATTCCTTGGCTTCTTCTAAGCTCACTTCAAGGACTTCCAAGGTCTCATCTTCATCCTGCGGACGTGGATTTTCCACCTTTTTCAAATCGCTAGCTAGGTATAGTTTTAACTTCTCATTACAAAAGCCAATAGCTGAATAAAAATCGTACAAGAGTTCTAATTTCCCTGTATAGGCTGTTTCTTCCTCTAATTCACGAAGAGCTGCTGCTACAGGGTCTGTATTTTCTCCTACTTCCAATTTTCCAGCTGGAATTTCGTAAGAGACAGCCTCGATAGCCTTACGGTACTGCTTGACCAAGATGAGTTTTTGCTCATCGGTTACAGCTAAAACACAGACAGCTCCATTGTGGAAAATCAAATCCCGTTGAGCAGTTCCTTTACCTTCTGGTAATTCAACCTGATCTTGAACCAGTTTAAATATTGGTCCTTGATAGATTTCTTTTCGGCTAAGCGTTTTTTCTTCAAATTCCATGATAGGCTCCTACTGATTCTTAGGATGATGAGGAAGGCGTGTTGCATATTCGTCTTTATTGACCTGACGACCGCGACCAATCGCAATCGCATCTGCTGGCACGTCTTTAGTAATAGTTGAACCAGCTCCAACGAGGGAATTGTCACCTAACTCAACTGGCGCAATAATGGTTGAATTTGAACCAACGAAGACATTGTTACCGATGACTGTCTTGTATTTGTTTTTACCGTCATAGTTGACTGTAATGGTTCCTGCACCAAAATTAACCTTGCTACCCACTTCACAGTTTCCGATATAAGTCAAATGACCAGCCTTGGTATTCTCGCCAATTGAAGAACCTTTCACCTCAACAAAGTTTCCAATATGAACTTGGGCACCCAGACTTGAACCTGGACGAATGTGGGCGTAAGGACCGACTGTTACACCGTCCGCAACACTACTTTCCTCAATCATAGAATTGGTAATGATCGCTCCTGCTCCGACAGTGCTGTCCACTACATAAGTACCGTTTGTCAAAACAGTCTCAGCACCAATTTTCGTTTGCCCCTTCAAGGTAACATTGGCTTCGATTTGAACTTCAGGAGCAATCTCAACATCAATATCGATATAAGTTGCTTCTGGGTTGACAAAGCTAACCCCATTGACCATGTGTTGGTGATTGATGCGGCGACGCATAACTGACTCAGCTGTCGCAAGAGCCACACGGTCATTTACACCAAGACTTTCATCAAAATCTTTCAAAGTATAAGCGCCAACTTTTTCACCAGCTTCACGGAAAATGCCAATGACATCTGTGATATAGTATTCTCCTTGAGCATTATTGGTATTGATATTTTTCAAAGCCTCAAACAAACGCTCGTTGTCAAAGACATATGTTCCAGTGTTGATTTCCTTGATTTGCTTTTCAAAATCTGTGGCATCTTTCTGCTCCACAATGCGAAGAACCTCAGCATTGTCATTACGAACAATTCGTCCATAGCCAAAAGGATTATCCGTTTCAGCAGTCAAGATAGTGGCCACATTTTTATGATTGATGTGGAAATCAATCAAGTTTTTCAAGCTTTCACCAGTGATTAAAGGAGTATCTCCTGCGATGACCAAGGTGTGCCCTGACAAACCTTCTAAGATAGGCTCTGTCATCATAACCGCATGACCTGTACCCAATTGTTCAGATTGAGTCACAAATTCTGTCTGTCCAGCCAAGACCTGTTCAACCAATTCTGCCTTGTGTCCCACAACTGTTACTGTCTTTTCAGGTTGGATAGCTCCCACACTACGGAAAACATGTTCCAACATAGAAATACCCGCAACCTTGTGCAACACTTTTGGCAAATCAGATTTCATGCGAGTCCCTTTACCCGCTGCTAAAATAATGGCAAAATTTGACATAATCTTCTCTTTTCTGTAGAAATTCCCTTTTATTATACCATATTTCAAATCATTCCGCGCCCTTGAATGAAAAAATGCTCCAAAGTCCTTTCCTTAACCCATTTTTTTGATTTTTTTTGATTTTTAGGGTAGAATTATAAGATATGAGAAAACAAATTCATCCACTTATTTTATTTGGTTTTTTTGGGATCATAATTTTCATTTTAATCATCAATCGCCCACTTAATGACAACCAATCGTTTAAAACAAAATCCAACATAGCGCAGATTGAAGCACAGGCTTTGAAACACTTAGACAAACCGATTATTGACCTCTCTGGCTGGCAGCGTCCTGAGGAAATCAACTATGACGCCCTCTCACAAAATATTTCAGGCGCTATTGTTCGTGTTCACAGCGGTGCTCAAACGACAAAAGAAAATGATGCTTCCTTTATCAATGGAATAGACAAGGCCTATAAGAGTCATATCACTGAACTTCAAAAGCGGAATGTCCCCGTTGGGGTCTACGCTTATGTAGCTGGAAAAAGTGTCCAAGAAATGGAAAAAGCCGCTGAAGTTTTCTACAATGCTGCCTCTCCTTACAGCCCTAGTTACTATTGGCTAGACGTAGAAGACAAAACCATGTCCAATATGAACGAGGGTGTTGAAGCCTTTCGAGCAAAACTAGCATCACTAGGTGCTAAAAACATCGGAATCTACGTTGGGGTCTACTTCATGGAAGAACACAGTATTGATACAGGCAAGTTTACCTCTGTTTGGATTCCGTCCTACGGCTCAAACTCAGGATTTTTGGAGAGCAGTCCTAAAACTGATTTAGATTATGACATCCACCAATACACATCTAAAGGGAAAATTGCCGGCTTTGACCACAATTTGGATATCAACGTCATCTCTCCCTTAAAAAACAAAGAAGAAACCTTTAGAAAACTCTTTTTAAAACCTTAAAAGCATTTGTTTAGCATTTGCTTTTTCTTTTTGTGTTTGATTGTGATACAATATAGTAAGGATTTTTTGAAATAGAAATAGTTGGAGGAACTATATGCTCTCATGGTTAGCACGCCTTATTAAAGGGATTGTGATTGCTCTTGGATTTATCTTACCGGGAATTTCCGGAGGGGTTCTAGCAGCAATCTTAGGAATTTACGAACGGATGATTGGCTTTCTGGCCCATCCCTTTAAAGACTTTAAAGAAAATGTTTTGTACTTTATTCCAGTTGCGATTGGTATGCTTCTGGGAATCGGCTTATTTTCTTACCCGATTGAATACCTGCTTGAAAATTATCAGGTCTTTGTCTTATGGAGCTTTGCGGGTGCCATCATTGGTACGGTTCCTAGCCTCCTCAAGGAATCAACTCGAGAATCTGACCGAGACAAGATTGATTTAGCTTGGTTCTGGATAACCTTTATCATTTCTGGATTAGGACTCTATGCCTTAAATTTTGTCGTTGGAACCTTAAGTGCTAGCTTTCTTAATTTGGTCCTAGCAGGTGCACTGCTGGCTCTTGGCGTATTGGTGCCTGGCCTCAGTCCATCAAATCTACTTTTGATTTTGGGCCTCTATGCTCCTATGTTGACTGGTTTCAAAACCTTTGACCTTTTGGGAACCTTCTTCCCGATTGGAATCGGGGCAGGTGCCACTCTCATCGTTTTTTCAAAAATGATGGATTATGCCTTAAATAACTACTACTCACGCGTCTATCATTTCATCATCGGTATCGTCCTATCAAGTACTCTTTTGATCTTGATTCCAAATGCAGGAAACTCTGAAAGCATCCAATACACAGGCCTTTCACTTGTTGGCTATGTCATCATCGCCTTCTTCTTTGCCTTGGGAATCTGGCTTGGTATTTGGATGAGTCAATTGGAGGATAAGTATAAATAATGGCAAAAAAAGTAAAAGTCAAAAAAACATTAGTAGAACAAATCCTGTCTAAAGCAGGTATCCCACATCAAGGGATTCAAATCAATGCTCTGGAAGGAGAGCTTCCTCAAGGTTATGAGCGAGACCAGATTTTCAAAACCTTGGCTCTTTTGGGAGACAAGACAGGACCGATTATCGGAATTGTACCTATCACTCAGCACTTGTCTGAAAAGAAACTAGCTAAAATTTCTGGCAATAAAAAAGTGAGCATGATTCCGCAAAAGGACTTGGAAAAAACAACTGGCTACATTCATGGAGCCAATAATCCTGTCGGCATTCGTCAGAAACACAATTATCCCATTTTTATCGATAAAATTGCCCTAGACTTGGATCAAATGATTGTCTCTGCTGGGGAAGTTGGTCACAGCATTATCGTCGCGCCACAAGACTTGGCTAGCTTTGTAAAGGCAGACTTTGCCGATATTTTGGAGGACAGCAAGTAATGAAACTCTACTTTGTCCGCCACGGTCGTACCGTCTGGAACCAAGAAGGGCGTTTTCAAGGTGCTAGTGGAGATTCTCCCCTTCTTCCTGAATCCATTGAAACCCTAAAACAACTTGGCCAGTATCTCAAGGATGTTCCTTTTAATCAGATTTATTCAAGTGATTTACCTCGAGCGGTCAAATCTGCTGAGATTATCCAAAGTCAACTCAGGACCCCCTGTCCTTTAGAAAGTGTTCCGAATCTCCGTGAATGGCAGCTGGGTAAATTAGAAGGTTTGAAAATTGCAACCTTGGAAGCTATTTATCCACAACAAATCCAGGCTTTTCGTTCAAATCTTGCTCAATTTGACACTCAAATGTTTGGAGCCGAATCCCTCTATAGCACAACACAACGAACTATCCAATTTATCAAATCATTAAAAGATAGTCCAGCTGAGCGTATTCTAATTGTCGGACACGGCGCCAATCTTACTGCCAGTCTTCGTACTCTTCTAGGTTATAAAGAACCACTTCTTCGTAAAGATGGCGGTCTAGCAAATGCCAGCCTAACCATTATAGAAACCCATGATTTTGAAACATTTACTCTCGATACTTGGAATGATACTTCCTATCAATCATAATTATAGCCTAGCCTTCTGAACTAGAACAATAGGAGATATAGTCAGTTGAAACAAAAATAAGACAAAAGAGCCTCGTAAAAAGGTATTGCAACTTGCCAATACCTTTTTACTATGAAAACGTGTCTTCTCAACAGGATTGTAGAGCAAAATGAAATAAGAACTGAATAATGTGATTTGAGAATTTAAATCAATTTATAAGAATGTTTTAGAAGCAGTGATGTACTAGTTCAGATTCACTTTTCTATACTAATACTCTTCGAAAATCTCTTCAAACCGCGTCAACGTCGCCTTGCTGTACTCAAGTACAGCCTGCGGCTAGTTTCCTAGTTTGCTCTTTAATTTTCATTGAGTATAAGATGAGTAGGGAGGAAGAGGTAAAAGTTTATGCCCAAACTCTTCACATAAGAACTCTAGCTTACCCATTCTATGGAATCTTGCATTATCCATTAAAACTTCCAGACTCATACTCTTCTAAAATCTATTCAAACCACGTCAGCTTCACATTATATATGTTGGTGACCTCATAAGTCTTATCTGCAACCTCAAAGCTGTTCTTTGAGCAGCCTACAGCTAGCTTCCTAGTTTAATCTTTGCTTTTCACTGAGTATTAAGTTAAAAAATGGGGCTAGTCAAAAAGTCTTTAAAATCAAAAAACGCATAATATCAGGTATTGAAAACCTTGTACTATGCGTTTTATTGTGGGAAGATTTACTTCATTTTTTCCTGAAGTCGAGTTTTTTCCCTGACTTATTGATTTGGACTATTCTTTTGATGAACTGCTTGAGCTTGAATCTCCGCCACCGATATATTGTGTAAAGATATTTTGGAAGGCTTGGTCTTTAACCTTGATATTGGCTGCTTGCAATTCTTTTCCGATAATGCTTTGAACAAATGTTGAATCATTTTGTTTTTGAGTCAAGATAACAGTTTTTAATTTTTCTTTGTAGTCATCAATATTAGATGATTTTTCTGTTTTCTTAATGAGTTTTACAATGTAATATTGGCTACTGTAAGCTTGTGTTCCAGTTGCTGTAATCACATCAGAAATGCCATTTACATCTAAAGCGAAAGCGGCTTTCTTGACTTGCTCAGGTACTTCCGTTGAAGCAGAATCAAAGGTGATTTCTCCACCATTTGCTTTAGTTTTCTCATCAGTTGAGTTATCTTTGGCTAATTGAGCAAAATCAGCACCTTCTGCCTTGGCTTTTTCGAGAACTTCTTTAGCCTTATCTTCATTATCAAGACGGATGATTTGAACCGTTACATCTGGAGTGTATTCGTCAAAGGCCTTCTTATAAGCATCATCTGTCAATTCAGCTTCTGCTGCCTTCTTAACTGCCAACTCAACTAATTTACTTGTACGAATTTGAGCTTTACGTGTTTCAAGAGTCATACCTGCTTGTGACAAGACACGTTGGTAGTTTTCGCCATATTGTTTTTCTTCTTCGGCAATAGTATCATCAACCTCTTTATCATCAAGCTCTGAGCCATATTGTTTTTCAAAAACTTTTTGGATGGTCATATTTAACAAGACTTGTTGGGCTGAAGGGTTGCTTTTCACTTGCTCATAAAATTGATGTTCTGTGATGACATCCCCTTTCATGCTGATAAGGTCTGCCCCTTCTGAACCTTTCGAACAAGCTACTAAAGTTGCTACTGATAATAGTGTAATGGCACCTGCCAATAGTTTTTTCTTCATGTCTACTCCTTTGAGATAAGTGTTACTCTATCTATTTTACTATATTTTCTTAAATTTTTCTGAAAATCATTCGCTGTCAGGCAATTGAACATCTGCTACATTTTTACGAAGCATGAGAATGCCGTCACCCAGAGGTACTAATGTTGCGGTGAGGCCTGGATTGTCTAAGGTTGCATCAAATAGTCTTTGAAGTCCTCTGTAAATAGTTCGCTGACCACGCCGAACTTCCATAATGTCCTTGGCAACATCACCACCTTGAAAAATATCATCCAAGACAACCACACCTCCAACTTCCAAATGTTTGAGGATTTCTGGCAGAAAAACGATGTATTTAGACTTGGCAGAGTCCATAAAGACGAAATCATAAGACTCTGTCAAGGTAGATAAGACATCTACCGCATCTCCTTCTAGGAGTGTGATTTGCTTGCGAATGTCAAACTGGGCAAAATTTTCCTTGGCAAAACCAATCATTTCTGGATTGCGATCAATAGTTGTAATCTTGGCATTTGGCGCATGTTCTGCCATCAAGAGGGCAGAAAAACCGATAGCCGTCCCAATTTCCAGAATGTTTTTAGGTTGCATGGTTTCCATGAGAAAACGGAAATAAGCTACCGTTTCATGGGGAATAATAGGAATATTTTCCTTGCGGGCAAAGTCTTCCAATTCTTTCAAGGAACCTGTGACTTGCTTTTGGCGCTGACGCATCAAGTCCACAATTTCTTCCTTGACGACAGGGCGACGCATGTTATGGTTGGCATTTTTACTATACGATTCAACCATCTTATGCCAATCCCAATTTTTCAACAAGGGCTTCAAACTCATTCAAACGACGTTCAAAGACTGCAAAGGCATCGTTGAGGTAGTCTTCCTTCTCCATATCAACACCAGCCTTTCTCATGACATTGAGTGGGTAGTCAGATTTACCTGCCTTGAGGTAGTCGATATAGCGGTCACGGTCTTCTTGACTACCATGGACAATCTTTTCAGCCAAGGCTGAGGCCGCCGCAAAGCCTGTTGAATATTGATATACATAGTAGTTATAGTAGAAGTGTGGAATCCGAGCCCACTCGTATTGGATTTCAGGATTGTCTTCCTTACTCAAACCATAATACTCTTGGTTCAAGTCTGCGTAGAGTTTATTTAGGAAATCGCTTGTCAAGACTTCACCATTTTGGTCCGCTTGGTGAATCGCGTGTTCAAACTCAGCAAATTGAGTTTGGCGGAAAACTGTTCCACGGAAACCATCTAGGAAGTTATTGAGAATCGCAAAGCGCGTTGCGTCGTCTTCCACTTCTTCCAATAATTTCTCCGTCAAGATATTTTCATTGGTCGTTGAGGCAATCTCAGCCAAGAAGATAGAGTAATCTCCGTAAACATAAGGTTGCGTTTCACGAGTATAGCTTGAATGCATACTGTGACCTGTTTCATGAACAAGAGTAAAGAGATTGTCCAGATTGTCCTGCCAGTTGAGAAGCATAAAGGCATTGGTATCGTAAGAACCACCAGAGTAGGCACCTGAACGCTTGCCTTGATTTTCGTAAACATCAATCCAACGCTCGCTGAAGGCACGTTTAACACGGCTCAAGTAATCCTCACCCAAGACTGCCAAGGCATCTTCTGCTTTTTTCAAGGCTTCTTGGTAGGTAAAACTATATTCAACAGATGAAAGCGGCGTGTAGACATCGTACATCTTGAGGTCTGAAATCCCCAAAATCTTTGAACGAAGTTCAAGGTAACGATGCAAGAGTGGCAAATGCTTGCGAACTGCTGCTACCAAATTGTCATAAACACTTTCTGGAACAAAATTAGCCGCTAGGGCTGCATGACGAGCACTCTTGTAGTTGCGTACCTTGGCACGATAGTTTTGGACCTTAACATTGGTTTGCAAGGTTTTGGCATAGGTATGTTGGAATTGTTCATAAGTCGCATAAAGAGCTTGATAGGCCCCACGGCGAACCTCACGATTTTTAGACTCCATCAAACGTGTGTAAGTCCCATGAGAGAGTTGAACTTCCTTACCATCATCGTCAAGAACATAAGGGAACACAATATCCGCATTGTCCAAGATAGCGAAGGTTTCACTTGCCGAACCAAAGATTTCTCCAGCGCCAGCCAATAATTCTTCTTCACGTTGTGAAAGAACGTGTTCCTTGCCTTGCAAAAGCTTATCAAAATAGTGTTGATAAACCTGCAATTTTGGCTGAGCTTCTAAAAAGTCAGCATACTGCTTTTCACTGATTTCCATAAATTCAGGTTCATAGAATGAAAAGGCTTGGTCTAGCTGGCTGTAGAGTGTCATGGCCTTGGCATAGTACTCTTGGTACTTGGCTTCACGTGTGTCCTGGTCATTCTTCATATGTGCATAAACGTAAAGCTTCTCAATTTGGCGTTCCATTTCAAGAGAAAATTCAGTAATTTCGAGTAGGCTATCCGCACTATCCAAGAGATGACCTTCATACTGGGCTACTGTCTCCAATTGTTCTGTTAAATCTTTTAAGGCTTCTTCCCAAGCCTGGTCAGTTGGGTAGATCGTTGATAGATCCCATGTATCTTTTTCATTTATTTCATTTCTTTGTAATACCATTAGATTCCTCCATCCTTTCTATTCTACCATATTTTTCAAGAAATATTGCTGATAAAAGGCTGGTGGATAGAGCTTTTGCCAATCATTTTGAGGATTTTCTTGGTAATAGATTTGAAAATACTGATAATAGCTGGTCAAATCCTTCTCAATTTGGCAAAAATCACCTACTAGTGGTCGAATTTGTGGATACCATTCTTTTAGTCCATAAGTCATGAGATTTTCTCCCTTCTGATAGGCTTCTGCTTGTTCTTTCATCCAAATGGGATTTTGATAATAAAGCTGCTGTCGGATATAGCGACAGATGTCCTTATCTTGAAAAACTGTAAAATGAGATGTTTTTTGTTTCTTATAGGGAAGACGTAATATCTCCAGTAGACTACTTTGACCATAGGGAAATTCCTTGATTTGATAATGGAGTTTGCCACGGAGATCCTGGTGAATGAGGTATTTGAGTCTTAAAACTTGTTTTTCACTGTCTAATTCCCAAACATAAAATCCCATGTTGTGACTGAAGTATAGAAAACCTTGTTGCAGACGAGTCAAACGCTCCTTGAGCCAAAGTTTTTGACCCAGCAACCACAGTACTTGGTAACCCTGACTACGATAGCCCTCACTACGCTCTTTAAGAATTTTTTGAGGCAAGGGACTACACTGAACTTCTAAAGCTAGATTGCCATTTACAAACACATCTGCAATCTGTTTAAGCTCTGGAAGGGGGTATTCTAATTGAACTTCTGTCTCTTTTTTTAACCAGTGATAGAGGGATTCCTTATTGGCTAGGTGTTCTGGACTTTCATTTTCAAATGAAAAATCACAGTCTTTTAAAGATTTATGGGCAAAATGGGTTCGGACACTTGGTCCTTGACGCAAACGGAGCTGACCTCCACAAGCTGGGCAGGTGTATTCTTCCTTCTCAAGCTTATCCTCTAACACATTTACCAATTCTCCCCTAGCATCTCTCGCAACAAACATGATTTCCCTCCTTTTCTATATTATTCGTAAAAAAAGAAAAAAGATCAGGAAATTCCCAATCTTCATTCATGATTATTTAATTTTTTTAGCTAGCATGGTCGCAAAGCGTAGTTGAATGCGATTGTCATTCTCATCGCGACGGTGAAGATGGCCAGGATTTTCATTGTACTTGACCAATTCCCAGTCCTTGTAATAGTCTGCCAATTCCCTTTCTTTAAAGGTAAATGGGAAGTTCACAGAGCAAGGGTAATCTTCCGTATCCATAGCACAAACGATAAGATTATAGCCACCGACCGTGGTATGCTCCTGCATATTTTTGATAATTGCAGGAATGCGGTTCGCTTGCAAAAACATCAAAACAACTGTTGAAACGATAAAATCATATTCTTGCCCAATGCTGGCTGAATTGATATCGTAAAGACCAACAGGCATGTTCAGGTCTTCTTGCTCCACAATGCTTTGCAAGATTTCAAGGGCCAGTTCATTTTGATCCACAGCTGTCACATCAAAACCATTCTGTGCAAGAAAGAGAGAGTTACGGCCCTGACCACAGCCCAAATCCAAGGCTTTCCCTGGTTTTACTGTCTGCATGGTCTCTAGAACCTCTGAATGGACAGGATTGGTATTGTATTTCTTTGGGAAGTAATCCTCAGGTTTACAATAAAATTCCAAGTACCATTCCACATCGTCTGTAGCAGCCTCTACTCGATGCCAGGCTTGAGGTTGGGCCATTGGATTGTCTGCCCCTGCTTCAAAGAGGTGTTCAGCTAAAACCTCACCATCCTCTGTCAATTCAATAAACTTGAGAGTTCCTTTTAAAACAGTAATCTTGCCCCAAGTCCCAACCTTGGTATTGTGTTTCTGCTGAACAGCCTCTGGCATGGTTTCTTTAGTCCACAAAGGCATACGTTTATAGGCAACTAGTTTTTCCATTTTCATTTCCTCTTTTTATCGCTGATTAACAGCTTTCATCACGCGCGCAATATCGCGATTCTGCTCACGTCGTTTGATAGACTCCCGTTTGTCATAGTCATGCTTCCCTTTAGCAAGTCCTAAAAGGAGTTTAGCATAACCATCTTTAATATAGACTTTAAGGGGAACCAGGGTCATACCTGTTCCCTTAGTCTCTTGTTCCAATTTTTGAATTTGTTTCTTATGGAGCAGGAGTTTACGACGACGTTCTGGTTCTTGGTTCCAGATATTGCCCTCTTCGTAAGGAGCGATATGAACATTGCTCAACCAGACTTCTCCATTTTTTACTTGGGCAAAGCCATCCTTGAGATTGATTCGAGCAGCTCGCACACTCTTGATTTCAGTCCCAGTCAGGACCATCCCTGCCTCTAGCGTATCTACGATTGTATAGTCGTGGCGCGCCTTTTTATTTTGTGCGACGACCTTTCCCTCGCCCTTTGCCATGCTTGGCTCCTTTCTTAGCTACTTCCTTGTAAAAAGGTTTCTTCCCTTTTTTCTTCTTGTCTTTTTGTGAATGCTTGCGCTTATCATTTGAGCGTCCTGATTTTCTTTTGTCTTCCTTCTTATCTGAACGACGATTTGAACCACGTCCTCTTTCATTACGACTAGACTGTTTCAAGCCTTTTTCAATCACATCAAACTCACTAGGTACGAATGAAAAATCAATCTCTCCAGTCATTTTATCCGCTCTTTCAACTCGAATACGAATCTGCTGCCCGACACGGAAGGTAATACCTGATTTCTCTCCACGAAGGGTCAAATCCCGCTCATTGAAATGATAAAATTCAGGTAGATTTGTGATGTGAATCAATCCTTCAACTGTGTTTGGCAATTCGACAAAGAGACCGAATTTAACAATACTTGATACAACAGCATCGTACTCGTCACCCACGTATTCTTCCATATACTCAGCCTTTTTCATGGCTTCGACTTCACGCTCAGCCTCAATGGCACGACGTTCACGGTTGGAAGACTGGGTTGCAATCTCTGGAATCACTTGCTCAAAATGCTCTGCTATTTCCTTAGAACGGCCGTAATCACGAATCATACGGTGAACAAGAAGGTCTGGATAACGACGAATCGGACTGGTAAAGTGAGTGTAATAGTCAGCCGCTAGTCCATAGTGGCCGTGATTATGCTCCGAATAGCGAGCCTGCTGCATGGAACGGAGAAGCATCATAGACAATACATCCGCATAAGGTTCTCCCTCAACAGTACGCATGATGTCTTGGAGGGCCTCCTGGCTAATCTCACTAGCAGTTCCATAAATGCGCAAGCCAAAGCTCGAAGCATAATCAATAAACTTCTGAACCTTTTCAGCCTTGGGCTCCTCGTGGATTCGATAAATAAAAGGCAAATCCAGCTTACTAAAATGCTCAGCAACTGTTTCATTGGCCATCAGCATAAAGGACTCAATCATGCGCTCGGCAACACCACGCTGACGAAGAACGATATCAACAGGCTTACCTTGTTTATCCACTAAAATCTTGGCTTCATTGGTATCGAAATTGAGGGCTCCACGTTTCACACGCATGTTTTCTAAAATTTCATGGAGCTTGGCCATGAGTTCAATACTTGGAACAATTTTCTGATATTCTTGTCTCTTCTCCTCATCGCCTGCTAAGATGTCATTGACATCGCTATAGGTCATACGGAAGCTTGTCTTGATAACCGTTTGTGTGATGGTGTAGTTGACTACACGACCATGTTTATCAATCTCCATAATGGCAGACTGGGTCAAGCGGTCAACTTGAGGATTGAGGGAGCAGATGCCATTTGACAAACGCTCTGGAAGCATTGGCACCACTCGGTCTGTCACATAGACTGAAGTCGCGCGGTTAAGGGCTTCCTTGTCCAGGGCAGAACCCTCGGTCACATAGTAGGAAACATCCGCGATGTGAACTCCAAGTTCCAGATTGCCATTTTTCAATGCCTTGATATGCACCGCATCGTCCAAGTCCTTGGCGTCCGCACCATCAATGGTAAAGATAATCTCATCTCTTAGATCCAGACGGCCTTCCATATCCTTTTGTGATGGAGCATCAGGCACACTTTCTGCCTCCTTGACAACAGCCTCTGGAAATTCTGAGACAATGTCCATAGACTCCAAAACCTCAAGGACATCAATTCCGACATCTGTTGAGTGTCCCACCACATCGAGAACACTCGCGACAAAGAAATCATGTTTCTTGCTTGGGTATTTATCGATAAAGACCTTGAGAACTTCGGTTCCCTCGAGTTTAAGGGCTGGTTTCTTAACATAGATCGGTTGACTGATTTTCTGATTTTTCGAACGGATGTAGCCAGCATACTTAGGCTTTTCCTGATCTAGAACGATTTGGCCGACAACAGTTGTCAGACTGTGTTCTAGGATATCAATAATTTTGGCTTCGGCAGCTGTTCCCTTGTTGCGGTCAGCGACTTTTTTGATGACGACCTCAACGGTATCACCATCAATAGCATAGTTGACATCGTTTTTTCCTACAAAAAGGTCGTCCTCCTCGCCTTCCAGACTAACAAAGCCAAATCCATTTTTATGGGCATGAAAAATCCCCTTGAGAGTAATCTCGTGTTTTTTCTTGACTTCCAAAGTCAAAGTTCCATCTTCTTCAAAGCGAATCTGATGCTTTCTTTCCATTAGGGACAAGGTTTTAATCAACTCACGAAAATCCTTGGAACCGTCTTTTCCCAAAGCCTGAGCCAAGTCATTGACAGTTACCTTTCCCTTATCTTGTAAATATTCTTTTATTCTATCTTTCATATTTTCTTTCTAGATTTTTTATTTTCTTTTACTGTAAAACCTTCTCAAATATCCTTTAAAAATAAAAAGAGGCAAAGACCTAGTCCTGCCCATTATTTTCTTATCTACTTGATAATACCGTCAATGCTAAGGCAATGGCTAGCCAGAAAAAGACTAAAATCCCTGTCAAACGCTGCATTACAGCTTCGAAACCGCGTGCTTTACTGCGTTCAAACAAATCACCTGAGCTGGCATCAAATACATTGCTGGATTGGTTTTTGGTTGGTTGCATGAAAATCGCAATCACAATCACAACAGATAATACTAATAAAATGGTTAATAATAGGTTATACATATCAAACTCCTTAAAATCCCTATTATTTTACCATAAAATCTACTCAGATTCAAGATGTAGGGTTACTTTTCTTTCCTTGGGACAATACTTTAAAACCTCGATCTTGTCTGGATGGGTTTTTGAATTTTTACTGGTTAGGTAATTGATACTGCCACAAGAGGAGCATTTGAGATTGATTTTTACTCGCACTAGATTTCCTTTACTTTTAATAATGTTCGAAATTGAATCAGGTTAAAGAGACAACTAAAGGCAACACAAAGGCTTGTCGCATAAAAGACAGCATGGTAGCCAAATTGACCTGCTACTGCAGAACCTGCCATAGGACCAACAACACCTCCCAGATAAAAGAATACCTGATTGAAGGCAAAGACCCTCGAAATGCCGGCTTTGGGAGTCATTTTGCTGAGTAGGGCATTGACCCCAGGTATCAGCGCACCGGTTCCCAAGCCAAAGAGGAATCGATAGAGTCCTAGTTGAAGCGGACTAGAGGCATTGGCACAGAGGAGATAGATGATAACTGAATAAAACTGAGCTACAACCAAGAGACGATGGTTGCCCACCTTGTCACCTAGCTTTCCCATGACTCCTGCACTCATCATACTGGAAAAGCCCATACTGGATACAATCAAACCAGAGACAAAAAGAAGATTCTCTGTCTGCCCTAAGTCGCGTACATAAAGAGCCAAAATAGGACCGATTGATTGGGCTGAAAATTGGATGACAAAACTGGTCAGAAAGAGGTTGACCAAAAGATAGGGATATTTAACTGATGTAAATAATTCCTTGGTTGGGATGGCCTTTTCCTTGGCTACTGGTTGAAAATCTTCCTTGATAAAGCAAATAGTTAAAATAGCAGCTAAGAATAGGAAACTACCAACCAGTAAGAAAACAGTACGGATGCCAAATAATTCTGCAATAAAGCCACCAATAAAGGGACCCGTTAGAGTACCTGCAACTACGCCTGTAGACAAAGTACCTAAGGCAGAGCCTGATTTCTCCTTGGGAACCTGACTGGCTATCAAGGCCGTTGCATTGGGAACAAAACCTGCAAATACACCATTCAGTAAACGAAGAAAGATTAACCAATAGATATTTGGCACAAAAGCCAATCCCCCCATAGTGATAGTCATGGCCAGACCAGCCCGAATCATCATGGGCTTTCGACCGTATTTGTCAGCAAGGATGCCCCAGATAGGAGAGAAAAGTGCTGCAGAAATGGCAGAGACAGAAATAGCTAAGCCTGCATAAAAAGCGACTTGCTCACTTCTTACACCCAGATTTTCCACAAAGATGGGCATAAAAGGCACAACCAAAGAAATACTGGCTCCTGTCAAAAAATTACCAAACCAAGCAATGCGCAGATTATCCTTCCAGTTAATCTCTGTCATCTTGCTTACCTCCCTCAAGAAGGGAGAACACCTGAGTAAGAAGCTGGACCTGATTCCCATTATTATCAAGAATTTGGCTGGCCAAATCTTTCTTTTTCTCTAAAGGCCACTGGGCTGCCAGACGAAACTCAGCTTCATCTTTGGATAACTGGTCCCTTTTCATTAAGCGTTCTACTTGGACATCCCGGTCCACATAGACCAACCAAGTCTCATCAAACCAAGAGACGTAGTCCTGCTCAAAAAGTAGGGGAATATCCATAAAGAAAATCTCTTCTGTCTGAGCCAACTGGTCTCTCAAAGTAGCCAGTTCCTCACGGATAATCTCCCCTTGAATTTGCTTAGACCATTCCCGTTCTTCAGGATTTGAAAAGATAAGACTAGCTAGGAGAGGGCGATTGAGTTCTCCGTTTTCAAGGATGATTTCTTGCCCAAAGTGCTGGACTAGAGCTTCAAACAGACGACCACCAGGTTTCTGTAGTTGGTGGACGACTGCATCGGCATCCACTACTTGAAAACCTTGCTTTCTTAGAAAATTTGTCACAGTTGACTTACCAGAGGCAATTCCTCCTGTGATTCCAATGATTTTTTCCATCAGCCCCTCCTTTGACAGTTTGGACAAAAGTGAGTTCCTCGTCCACCTAGTTGGATTTTCTCAATAATGGTGCCACAACGTGAACATTCTTGACCAGCCTTGTCATAGACTTGATGAAAATCCTGCATGGTTCCATCTTCCCCAAAGGCATTGGTATAGGTCCGAATGGTGGAACCACCTTTTTCAACAGCCTGTCCCAAAACAGCAATGGTCTGGTCATGAATAGCTGTCGCTTCTTCTACTGTTAAAGTCTGGGAAGATCTAGCCGGATGAACCTGAGCTCGCCAGAGAACCTCATCCACATAGATATTGCCAAGTCCAGCTACCAAAGTCTGGTCTAGGAGATGGGATTTGATAGGCTTTTTAGATTTAGTTAGAGCAGCTTGAAAGACCTGCACATCAAAGTCTTGCTCGCTTGGTTCGGGACCTAGTTTTTTAGAAATAAAGTAGGCATCCAAAAGGTCAGGAGCCAAGAGTTCCATAGTACCAAACTTGCGAACATCCTCATAAACAAGCGTGCCACCATCTTCAAACTGAAAGAAAACATGGGCATGCTTGCGTTCAGGAACCTGGTCCGGATAGTAAAAATACTTGCCCTCCATCCGCAGATGGGAAATCAAGACCGTGTCTGTCAAGTAAAAAAGCAAATATTTGCCCCGACGTCCCATTGACTCAATAATCTGACCAGACACTTCCTTTCGAAACTCGTCCAAATCCGTCTTAATCATCTTGGGATAACGAATTTCTACACTCGAAATCTTCTTACCCACAATCAATTTTTCTAGGCCACGTCGAACGGTTTCAACCTCAGGTAATTCAGGCATAAGTCCTCCTTCTGTAAAAACAAGAAGCAGGCATGAGCCCACCTCTACTTAGTATTCTTTTTCATTATAGCCAAAGTCAGCCAAATCTAGCTTTTTATCGCGCCAGTTTTTCTTGACCTTGACCCAGGTTTCTAGGAAGACCTTGTCTCCTAGCATGAGTTCGATATCACGACGGGCCATGCTACCAATTTTCTTAAGCATAGCGCCACCTTTACCGATGATAATCCCTTTTTGGCTATCGCGCTCGACCATGATGGTTGCACGGATATGCACCTTGTCTGTCTCTTCATCTCGTTTCATAGAATCCACTACTACTGCAACAGAATGCGGAATCTCTTCACGAGTTAGGTGCAAGACTTTCTCGCGAACCATTTCTGATACCAAGAAACGTTCTGGATGGTCTGTAATTTGATCAGACGGGAAATACTGGAAACCTTCGTCCAAATTTTCACTCAAAATATCCACTAGACGAGACACGTTATTGCCCTGAAGAGCTGAGATTGGGACAATTTCCTTAAAGTCCATTTGGTTACGGAAATCATCAATCTGAGACAAAAGCTGGTCTGGGTGAACCTTATCGATCTTGTTCACAACCAAAATCACAGGAACCTTGGCAGCCTTGAGGCGTTCGATAATCATATCGTCCCCTTTGCCACGCGCTTCATCAGCAGGCACCATGAATAGGACAGTATCCACTTCACGAAGGGTACTGTAGGCAGACTCAACCATGAAATCTCCAAGGGCTGTTTTAGGCTTGTGAATCCCTGGTGTGTCGATAAAGACAATTTGTTCCTTATCAGTCGTGTAAATTCCCATGATTTTATTGCGCGTTGTCTGCGCCTTGTCACTCATGATGGCAATCTTTTGCCCCATGACGTGGTTTAAAAAAGTTGACTTCCCAACATTAGGGCGTCCTAAAATGGCTACAAAGCCTGATTTAAAAGTCATAATTTCCTCTTACTGTTTAAAATAATAAATCCCAGATCCGTGGGAGAAAAATCAATGCGCCTGTTAAGGCTGCGAAAAGAGAGACCACTAATACCGCGCCAGCCGCCATATCCTTGGCATTTTTAGCCAGCATGGAAAAGTGATAGTGACTGGCCAAATCTACCACATTTTCGATAGCAGAATTGATAATTTCAAAGGCTACTACCAAGAAAATGCTCAATAGGAGAAAGAGCCATTCGATTCGTGACACCTGAAAAACAAAACCTGCAAGAATGACTACAAGAGCCGTTACTGCATGTTTTCGCATATTGCGTTCTTCCTTGATAGCAGTAAAAATTCCTGTGAGAGCAAATTCTAAACTGGATATCAGGTCACGATTTTTCCATTTTCGTTTATTGTCTTGTGAGTCCATAGGCTGTCAAAATTTCTTCTTGTAAACCGAACATCTCTGCTTCTTCTTCCGGAGTGTAGTGATCATAGCCGTTGATATGTAAAAAGCCGTGTACTGCCAAGAAGCCCATCTCACGCTCAAAGCTGTGACCGTATTCCTCGGCTTGCTCATGAGCCTTATCAATAGAGATGAACAGTTCCCCAATATAGGCATCAAACTCAGACATCATCTCTGCCAATTCCGGATTTTCAAGCAAATCTTCCTCATCAAAGGCAATTTCCAACTCTGGTTTATACTCAAGGCTGATAACATCTGTCGGACGGTCGGTGTCACGGTACTCTAGATTGAGTTCATGGCTACGCTCGTTGGTCACAAAAGTGACTGCCATTTCCTTGTCTTCTTTTCCTAATTTTTGGGCTGCAAATTCCAAAATTTCTTGGGTTTGTTGCAACATTTCTTTTGAAACTTGACCAGTTTCATCTACCATTTCAATATACATGTGCTTCTCGTTTCTCTTTACTTGGCTTTATTATACCACATTTCCATGATTTTATTCTACCTTTTTGATATAATACTATGGAATACTATCACAAGGAGAGAACGATGTCATTTGACGGATTTTTTTTACACCACATGGTTGAGGAATTGCGAAGAGAGTTAGTGAATGGTCGCATTCAGAAAATCAATCAGCCTTTTGAACAAGAATTAGTCTTGCAAATCCGTAGCAATCGCCAAAGTCATCGCCTGCTCCTTTCTGCCCATCCAGTTTTTGGACGCATTCAGCTGACCCAAACAACTTTTGAAAACCCAGCCCAGCCTTCTACCTTTATCATGGTTTTGAGAAAATATTTGCAGGGTGCCCTGATTGAGTCGATCGAGCAAGTGGAAAATGACCGTATTGTGGAAATGACAGTTTCCAATAAAAACGAGATTGGAGACCATATACAGGCTACCTTGATTATCGAAATTATGGGGAAACACAGTAATATTCTACTGGTTGATAAAAGCAGCCACAAAATCCTCGAAGTCATTAAACACGTCGGTTTTTCACAAAATAGCTACCGCACCTTGCTGCCTGGGTCTACCTATATCGCTCCGCCAAGCACGGAATCTCTCAATCCTTTCACTGTCAAGGACGAGAAACTCTTTGAAATCCTGCAAACACAGGAAACGACAGCTAAAAATCTTCAAAATCTCTTTCAAGGTCTAGGACGCGACACGGCAAATGAATTGGAAAACATTCTGGTTAGTGATAAACTTTCCACTTTCCGTAACTTTTTCAGTCAAGAAACCAAGCCTTGCTTGACAGAGACTTCTTTCAGTCCAATTCCTTTTGCAAATCAAGTGGGAGAGCCTTTTACCAGTCTTTCTGATTTGCTGGACACCTACTATAAGGATAAGGCTGAACGCGACCGGGTAAAACAGCAAGCCAGTGAACTCATTCGTCGTGTTGAAAATGAACTTCAAAAAAATCGCCATAAGCTGAAAAAACAAGAAAAAGAGTTACTGGCGACAGACAATGCTGAAGAATTTCGCCAAAAAGGAGAATTGCTGACAACTTTCCTCCACCAAGTGCCTAACGACCAAGACCAGGTTATCCTAGACAACTACTACACTAACCAACCGATTACGATTGCGCTTAATAAGGCCTTGACTCCCAACCAGAATGCCCAACGCTATTTCAAACGCTATCAGAAACTCAAAGAAGCTGTCAAATACTTGACTGATCTGATTGAAGAAACCAAGGTAACCATTCTCTATCTGGAAAGTGTCGAGACCGTCCTCAACCAAGCTGGACTAGAAGAAATCGCTGAAATCCGTGAAGAATTGATTCAAACAGGTTTTATCCGCAGAAGACAGAGAGAAAAAATTCAGAAACGTAAAAAACCAGAACAGTATCTAGCAAGCGATGGCAAAACCATCATCTATGTCGGCCGCAATAACCTGCAAAATGAGGAACTAACCTTTAAAATGGCACGCAAGGAGGAACTTTGGTTCCATGCCAAGGACATTCCTGGAAGCCACGTTGTCATCTCAGGCAATCTTGACCCATCTGATGAAGTCAAGACAGACGCAGCAGAGCTGGCCGCCTACTTCTCTCAAGGACGCCTGTCAAATCTGGTGCAGGTAGATATGATTGAAGTCAAGAAACTCAATAAACCAACTGGTGGAAAACCAGGCTTTGTCACTTACACAGGACAAAAGACCCTCCGTGTAACACCTGACCCAGAAAAAATCGCATCCATGAAAAAATCCTGATTCGACTTGAAATCAGGATTTTTAGCTTATACTCTTCGAAAATCATATCCAATTATAGGACTAATCTTTGCCACCTAGTTTTTCATTGATTTTCATCATCACACTAGCAATTTTCTCGCCCCAATAAGGGTCTGAAGCATATTCCACATTCATACCAGATGCCTTGTTTCCAAGGAAAATTCTGCCCCTATCGATATAATTTTCCTTAATCCACTTGCTTGCACCTAAAATTCCCTTATCCACATCATCAAATGTCTTGGCAGAAAGGTAAGGGGTCGTATCATAGGCTGTAATTCCAAAGAAATTATTCTTATCTTTGGCAATCTTACTTCGTCCCCAGTCACTTTCTAAGGCACTATGGGCAAGGAGGTAAAGGGCATTGATATGGTAATGTTCTTCGGCTTCCTTAAAAGTAGCTCCCTTGTTTTCCAAGAGACTATTGTCAATATTTAACAGACTAAATACCTTATCCAAGTCTTCAGCACTGTAGTTTGTAGCCTCTGTCAAATCTTTGAAAAGGAAGGGATTCTCAAGCTTAAAACCATCAAAATGCAGCCCATCTGCCGAATAATATTTCTTGCCTACTTCCATATCAGAAAGATGAGAAGCTACTGGGATACTAGCATTCTGAGCCACATAGTGATAAAAACGGTGGCCATCACTCTCATAATAAGGGATAAAGTCCTTACTAGCATCTAGTGCTTGTAAATCTTCTGTTTTCATATAGCCTGACAAACCAGAAACAGTAATAGCTAGGCGCTTGTCATCGCTTTTTCTATCCTTATCTAGCCAGACAACACTACCTTGTGATATATAGGAGAGCTTTTCACCATCTGCATTATAAACATTGGCTGTGACAGGCACTACTTGATAGTAAGCAGCATTTTCATTTGTAGCTTTTCCTCCAAGCCATTTACCATCACTTCCAAGCTGATAATCATCTACTGTCTCATTTTTCGCCATGTAGCCACCGGATTTGAAGTAGTACCAGGCTTGATTTTTAGAATCGTATAACCATTCTTTATCAGCCATTTTTCCATCAGATTTTATATAAAACCAAGATTCCTTATCCCAAATCCATTCATTGGCTGCCATATAGCCACCGGATTTGAAATAATAATAGTGACCATTTTCGAAAATCCATTCTTTATCAGCATGATTTCCATTTGCTTTGATGTAAAACCAAGATTGGTATTGTTTGTCAAAAAGCCAACCTTGCTGTACTTTGGCACCACTAGCATTCACATAAGCCTGCTCAATCCACTGACTTGTCAGTAAATAACCACCGGATTTGAAATAATAGTCCTTCCCTTTAATTTGGAGCCATTCTTTCTCTGCGTACTGGCCATCTGCTTTGATATAAAACCAAGCATCATATTGAGAATCATAGACCCAGTCTTCTATTACCTTGGCACCTGTAGCACCGACATAGGAAGCTCCTACCCAAGCATTTCTTTTCATCTTTCCATTTTGGTCAAAATAATAGAAGGCTCCCTTATCTTCTACCCATTCTGATTTTGCCATATAGCCACCAGATTTGAGATAAAAATAGTCGTCACCTTGTTTCAGCCATTCATTTTCAGCATAGTTGGCATCTGCTTTTATATAAAACCAAGATTGATAGTGAGCATCAAAAACCCATTCATTCGCTGCTTGACTGCCGTCTGCTTTCAGGTATTGTTTTCCTTGCCAAGTACCATCACTGGCCATTACAGCCTCTGGACTAGCTAAGAAAAATAGCAGGGCTAAAAAAATAAATCTTACTTTCTTCATTAACCTTCTTCCTCTGTTCTTATTTATTTTATTGTACCAAAATTCTCCTAAATTCATATTACAAACTAATAAAAAATCAAGAACAGATTGATTGCAGTTTACCTCAGAGACTCTTTTACTTCCTTGCGGAGATTTTCCAGACTGCTGATGCCATATTTATCCATAACCTTTGGTAGATTTTCAATGATGTCAGGACAGGCATATGGATTGGTAAAGTTGGCTGTTCCAACTCCGATTGCAGATGCTCCAGCTAGATACATTTCTAGGGCTGCTTCTGCCGAATCCACTCCCCCCATTCCAATGATGGGCAGGTCTGTGGTTTGGGCGACTTGGCGGATGAGTTTGAGGGCTACTGGAAAGACTGCTGGACCAGACATTCCACCTGTTCCATTGGCCAAGATTGGTTTTCTGGTTTTGAGGTCAAAGCGCATTCCAACTAGAGTATTGATCATGGTTAAACCACTTGCCCCTGCATCTTCTGCAGCTTTTGCGACAGTAACAATATCGGTCACACTAGGGGTTAATTTGACATAAACTGGTACATCAGAAGCCTCTACAGCTGCTTTCACCACATCATAAGCCAAATCTGGATCTTGACCAATCAAAAGTCCGTGATTACAGTGGTCAACATTGGGGCAAGAAATATTGAGCTCGATAGCCTTTACATTAGCTGCCTTGGAAATCCCATGAGAAACAGCTGCATACTCTTGTTTTGAAAAACCAGCTACATTAGCAATAATAGGAAGATTTGGATATTCTCTTTCCAGCCAAGGTAACTTTTCAGCCAAAACAACTTCCAAACCAGGATTTTGCAAGCCAATTGCATTGAGCATACCAGCAGGCGTCTCTGCTACTCTTGGAGTTGGATTGCCAAATCGTGGTTCAAGGGTTGTCGCCTTGATCATAATAGAACCCAAAAGGTCTAAATCATAGTACTTGGCATACTCTTGGCCAAAACCAAAACAGCCTGATGCTGGAATAATCGGATTTTTCAAATCCAAACCAGGTAGAGAAACTTGTAAACGATTTGTAGTCATAATTTTCTCCTTATAATACAACTGTTCCTGTGCGGAAAACAGGGCCATCTTCACAGACACGTTGGCTGACCGTCTCGCTTTCTGGCACTTTTAGGACGCAGGCATAACAAGCTCCCATCCCACAAGCCATACGAGATTCCAGAGATAGATAGGCTCTTGGGTGGTCATAAAAGGTTTGATTGATATACTTCATCATTCCTGGAGCCCCACATGAGTAAACAGCATCAAACTGACTATCTAAGTCATTGATGACAACAGAAACATTTCCCTTGATACCATAAGAACCATCATCTGTCGTTACAAAGACCTGACCATATTGGGCCAATTCCGTCTCTAAAATAACAGCATCCTTAGTGGAAAAACCGAGAACTGTCACTACTTTCACTCCACGTCCATGCAATTCCTTGGCCACCTCAAGCAAGGGAGGTACACCAATCCCCCCACCAACAAGGAGAACCTGACTCTGCTCATCAAGGTCAGACAAGTTAAAACCATTTCCCTGAGGACCCATCACATCAAGAGTATCTCCCTGACTTAAGGTTGAGAAAATAGCTGTCCCAGCCCCTTCAATCCGATAAATGAGATGGCACTGCTTGTTAGCCTTATCAATAGACGAAATCGAAATAGGGCGACGCAAAAGATGGGCGTCATCAGGCACACGCAGATGAAGAAATTGGCCTGCTCGCATAGCTTCAACCATTTCTCCTTCTAGGACTAATTCAAAAATTGCTGGTGCGATTTCCTCCTGTGCTACCACCTTCATGGTTTCCAAACGAATGGCACCCAAACGTTTCTTACATGTGGGATTCATGACTTTTCCTCCTTAAATTTTAAGGGAACCAGACAAAGAAAAGACCTTGCTAGTGCAAGGCCTCAGTTAAAATCGTACAACACAAGAGAGCACACTCAAAAAGTCTCCTCTAGAAAATTGCACTATTCTTTTATCTGACACCTTGTGAGTCTCTCTGGACTCCCCTTAAAGGTTAAATTTTTATTAGTATACTCTTTCAGCTAAAAAAAGTCAAGTAGAAAACGAACATTCTACTTGACTTCACGTGATTATTTTTCACGAATGACTTCGACCTTATATCCATCAGGGTCTTTGACAAAGTAATAGTTAGGCGTAGTTCCTGGTAGACCATTTGGCTCAGTCACTTCATAGCCTTTGGCACTATGCTCTTGATGAAGCGCCTCAAGATCAGGTGTACTGAGGGCGATATGGGCAAATCCATCTCCAACCACATAAGGACCGTGATCGTAGTTATAAGTCAATTCCAACTCATAGTCGTCACCCTCAAGACCTAGATAGACAATCGTGAAGGCATGATCTGGAAAATCTCTGCGACGCAATTCTTTAAAACCAAAAGCATCTTGATAAAATGCGATTGATTTTTCAAGGTTTTCTACTCGCAAGCAAGTGTGTAGCATTTTTGAAGCCATATTTTTCTCCTTTATTTTTAAAAAGACTGGGACAATCCTGTTCCAGTCTTATCTGTTATTATTTACCAAGTTTTGCTTTAGCTGCATCTGCAAGAGCTGTGAAAGCTGCTGCATCGTTAACAGCTAAGTCAGCAAGCATTTTACGGTTAACTTCGATTTCAGCCAATTTCAAACCATGCATCAATTGTGAGTATGAAAGTCCGTTCATACGAGCTGCCGCGTTGATACGAGTGATCCACAATTTGCGGAAGTCACGTTTTTTCTGACGACGGTCACGGTATGCATAGTAGTAAGAGTTCATTACTTGTTCTTTTGCAGTACGGAACAAGATGTGTTTAGCTCCATAGTAACCTTTTGCTAATTTAAGAATACGTTTACGACGTTTGCGTGATACAACGCCACCTTTAACACGTGCCATGTTTTATTTCCTCCAAATATTTCCTAGAATTGTTTACTTACTGTTAGGCTATTATTTCAAGCGAGTAAGCATTGCTTTGATACGTTTGTAATCTCCTGAATGCACCATAGATGCTTTACGAAGATGACGACGTTGTTTTTTAGTTTTTCCGTGGAAACGGTGAGAAGTGTAAGCACGGAAACGTTTAAGTCCACCAGAACCTGTACGTTTGAAACGTTTAGCTGATGCGCGGTGTGTTTTTTGTTTTGGCATGATTTTTTCTCCTTTATTTAACTTTCTGACAATTATTTTTTGTCAGTCGCTGGCGCCAATTGCATGAACATTTGACGTCCATCCATTTTAGCACGTTGTTCGATGATGGCAATATCTTGAGTTGCTTCAGCAAACTCGGCTAAAACTTTTGCACCAATCTCTTTATGGGTAATCATACGACCCTTAAAGCGAATAGATACCTTAACTTTATTTCCTTTTTCAAGGAACTTACGTGCATTACGAAGTTTTGTATCAAAGTCACCCTTGTCAATCGTTGGACTTAGACGAACTTCTTTCACAGTAACAACGCTTTGTTTTTTACGTTGTTCTTTTTGCTTCTTCTGGTACTCAAATTTGAACTTACCGTAGTCCATAATTTTTGCAACAGGCGGTTTGGCTTGGGGTTGAATCAATACTAGGTCAACATTAGCGTTATCAGCCAAAGCTTGCGCTTCACTGAGTGGCTTGATCCCTAGCTGTTCTCCTTCAAGACCAATCAAGCGAACTTCACGTACACGAATCTCATCATTGATGAATAAGTCTTGCTTTGCTATGGTTTTCACCTCTTTTGTTTTATTAGAGAAAAACAATAGCGGACTCGTAAATATACAAGCCCGCACGTTATGATAGCGTTTCTTAGAAACTTTTCATCCGTAGGGCCAGGCAACTTAATGTCACAAGGCGAGAAGCTCTCACTTCTGCTTTTCTCAACTTTTATATGATACCAAGTTTTCTAGCTCTTGTCAAGATAAAAAGTTATTTTTTTGAAAAGTTTCTGCTCATTAACCAACCGTTTCAATTTTCCAACTATTCCAACCTTTAAAGCGTATAGCTCCTTGCTGGTCAGTTCGATAAACTTTGCTATTGATATCTTCCAGTCGGGTCAAGGTTTCCTGATGGGGTAATTTCGTTCGATTGTTCTTTCCAACTGAAATGAGAGTAAACTCTGGTTTGAGCTGTTCTAGAAAGGCTGAACTTGATGATTTTTTAGAGCCATGTTGGCTAGCTTTCAAAACATCCACCTCTAGGTCAGGATAGTGCTTCAGCAAGTCCTTCTCTCCTTTCTCCTCCAAATTTCCAGTGAAGAGAAAGTGCTTATCCAAAAGTTTTCCATACAGAACCAGGGAATCTTCATGACCTCCGTCTCCAATTTTCCTTGGAGATAGGACTTCTAACTGACTTCCGAAAATTGGCAAATTCTCTCCCATTGTCACACTGCGTACTTTGGTTTGAGTCGCCTGTAGTTCTACCACAAATTCCTTCTGTTTCAGACTGCCTTTTGATACTAAGATCTCCCCTACATGGAAAGCCTTGGTCACCTCCAACAAATCTCCAACACGTTCCTTGTCTGTATTTGTCAAAATCAGCTGGTCAATCTTGGCCACTCCACGACTTTTAAGATAGGGTATCAAGGTTCGCTGGGCATTGCTGGTCGTCGCCTTTTCTTGCCATTTTTCAATTTTCTTATCAGATTCTGCCTTGCCACCTACATCTATGAGAATGGTCTTACCAGTTACATCCCGTAGGAAAATACTTTCGCCTTGCCCCACATCCAGCATGGTAATTTCATTTTCCAGTGGATACTTGGTAAGGAAAAAGAGACCTGTAATCAATAAGCTCAACACTGCTAGCCTTTTAATGTTTTTCCTCAAATCATAGACCAAAGCCAAGGAAATTAACAATAAGATTAAAAGCCATGCATTGGGTTGTCCAAAGACTAGAGGCCTACTTGCCGCATGTGATACCAAGCGAATCATCCCCTCCAACCATTCAAAAATAAAATTCAGCTGAATGACTGGATAGAGAAAGGAAAGGGCAAATAAGATAGACAAGAGCGGTAAGAAGACCAAGTCAAAAAGAAAGGAAAAGACAAAGGTCAAAAGGATGGACCAAGGTTGAAATTCCGCAAAATAGAAGGATAGAATGGGCAATATGCCCAAGGAGATGACTAGACTTTCTCTAGCAACAGCCTTGAGTCCCTCCCCTTCTTTGCTGGTCATGGTCAAGATAAAAGCATAAGCACATGACAAAACACCTCCCGCCGTCAGGAAAAAGTTAGGCATGACAATAAAGAGGATAAGGACCGTCAAGGCAAAATTATCCAAGCCCTTAACACCATGTTGAGCCAGTAGCTTCTGCAAGAGACTGCGAATAACCGAAGCTGAAAATCCTGTCAGTCCTGCATAGATAAGGGAAAAGGGATAAGTCAGCCACTTCAACTTTTCTTGGGTCAAGCCCAAACGTAAGAGAAGTTTCTTAAAGCCATCCATGAAAAATCCTACCTGCATACCAGACAAGGCAAAAAGGTGGATAATTCCTAGACTGGAATAAAGCTCATTCATCTCCTCAAAATCTGTGTCCAGATGCCCTAACAAGAGACCTGTCATGTAATTGCGCATAGGGTCTGGAAAGTGCGTCTTAATCCAAACTACAGCCTTACGGCGTAAACTGGACAGATTTTCTCCTATATCCCAACTGCCAACTTTTTGAAGCGACTGGATTCTTTTGATATTGAGAGTCTGGTAAATTCCCTGAGTCTTCAGATAGGCTTGGTAGTCAAAGCCACCAAAATTTCTCTGCCCTTCTGGCTCCGAAAGTTTTCCTTCTAGTTCTATCTCATGAAGGTTTGTTAAGGTTTGAAATTGCTCTTTTTCATTCTCTGACTGGAGTTTATAATAGACTTGAAAAATGCGTCCATCAAACTTGCCACGAAAGGATAGACTATCACCATTGATCTTAACAGTGTCGGGCAGAATCCGTACCCTTTCAACAGAATCCGCTAGGTTTTGACCAGCTTGACTCTGTTGCCAATTTTGAAACAGAAACCAGAAGGCAAAGATTCCACAAAGCAATAGAACTTTACTAGCTGATTTCCACGAAAATTGGAAAAAGAGACAGACTAGCAGAAAAACAAAACCCAACAAAGCAAGATAGGATGCTGAGAAAATAGCATAGTAAAGCCAGAGTAATAGAAAACTCAGGTAAATTAAGGGAATAGGGAAATTCTTAATCCACTGTAACATAATCTTTTAGCTTTTCTATGGTCTTGGCACCAATGCCAGAGACCTTCTTGAGTTCATCAACCGACTTGAATTTTCCATTTGATTCACGATGGTCGATAATATCCTGGGCTCGTTTTCCTCCCAGACCCTTGACTTGCTTGAGTTCTTCCAGACTGGCCTTGTTGAGATTGACCTTCTTGTCCTTGCTTGTTGAAGAAGGCGCTCCAGAACCTGCCTGTTGACCAGCTACTTCTTCTCCCTTAGTTGGAACGTAAACCAGAGCCTCATCACTGACTCTCTGAGCTAGATTGAGCGACTTGCTGTCTGCTTGTTCTGTCAAGCCACCAGCCTTATGAACAGCATCATTGACTCGACTACCTACCGGCAAATCATAAATTCCAGGTGCTTTAACAGCACCTTTGACATCTACTGTGATTAGATCTTGTTCAAGGGGTTCTTCCTTTTCTTCCTTGTTCACTTCCTTTTCAGTCGATGAATCCTTGGAAACAGTTGCAACTTCTGCCTGCAAATTCGTTTCCTTGACAGGTGTTTGTGGAGCTGGCTTTAGCAGGAAAAATCCTCCCACAAGCAAGCCCAGACCAGTACAGATGACAATGATTTTATACTCTTTGATTTTTTCGATAATTGCTTCCATATTTTCTCCTCTCTTAGATTATTCGTAAGAGGAAGAAAAAACAGTCGAAAAATTTCTTTTCAACTGCTTATTTATTTGCAAAATAGTCTTGCTTGGTCAAGACATAATGAACTCTTGTCACGATTCGGCCTTTTTCATGCTGATCCATACAAGCATAAGCTTCTTCGTGGGAAAAATGCATGCCTGATTTCTCCATGACCTTTCCTGACGCGGGATTAGCCTTATCGTGAATGGCAGTCAACTTATTCATCCCTATCTTCTCAAAAGCTAGCTCAATCACGGCACGGTTGGCTTCTGTCGTCAATCCTTGATTCCAATACTTTTTATTGATAATGTAGCCAATAGCTGCCTTCTTAAGAGCAGGATCAATCTTGTGCAAATCAATGGTTCCGATAAATTTGCCATTGCTTTTTAGTTCTATTCCCCAGCGTCCCAAGGGATTGGCCAAGTAGAACTGACCAATGTTATTCTTGGTTTCGTCCAAGCTTTGATTGGTTGGAAAAGTGTAACGCGTATTTTCTCTGTCCGAGGCATAGGCAAACATTTCTTCCGCATCATCCAAAGTTACAGGTCTAAGCAATAAATGCTCCGTTTCTATATACGGATACTGGGCAAATTTTACAAAAATTGATTCCATATATTTCTTCTACTTGAAACCTTTCTAATCTAATACAAGGATATTGAATGAAACATTTAAAAAGCAAATTTATACTTAGTATTGAGATAACTTTAAGTACAAAATAACTATCCTTCAGATATAGGTTGAGGATCTAATTCTTCACTCTCTTCTTTTTTAACCGGTGCTGGTTCATAAGCTCGGATAATCTGAGCGACAACAGGATGGCGAACCACATCCTTGGCTGAAAAATGAACAAAGTCAATCTGATGGATGTTCTTGAGTTTCTCTTGGGCATCAATCAAACCGGACTTGACATTACGTGGCAGGTCAATCTGGCTGATATCTCCATTGACAATCATCTTAGAATTAAAGCCTAAACGAGTCAAAAACATCTTCATCTGCATGATGGTCGTATTTTGTGCCTCATCGAGAATGACAAAGGCATTATCCAAGGTCCGTCCACGCATGTAGGCAAGGGGCGCAATTTCGATAATTTCACGCTCCATGAGACGAGTTGTCTGGTCTTTTCCCAGAATCTGATACAAGGCATCATAAACAGGTCGAAGGTAAGGATCCACTTTCTCCTTAAGATCACCCGGAAGAAAACCTAGACTCTCTCCTGCTTCCACTGCTGGACGAGTTAGGATAATTCGCTTGACCTGCCCACGTTTAAGGGCAGTCACTGCCAAGGTCACTGCAAGGAAGGTCTTCCCTGTCCCTGCAGGTCCGATTCCAAAGGTCACATCGTGCTGTTTAACACTGTCCACATAAAGTTTTTGACCCAGTGTTTTGACACGGATAGGTTTCCCTGTATTATCCTTGATGATTTCTTCTTCGTAAAGGGCGACAAACTTGTCGATTTCATCGTTTTTGACCATGCTAATTGCAGTCACCACATCTGGCGTACCAACGGTCATCCCACGGTTCACCAAGACCATGAGAGCTTGAATAACTTGACGGGCTTCCTCACAGGCAGTCTCTTCTCCCAAAACCTGAACAATCTCCGTACGGGCATGAATCACCACATCCAGTTCTTCTTCCATCAAACGAAGATGGCGTTCATTGGAACCAAAAAGATGAAACAGGTCATCTGGATGACTCAGTTGAATGTCTATTGAATGTTCCTTCAAATAAAGAACCTCTCTAATCCTTTTATTTCTTTTTATTATAGCAAAGGGGCGGAGAAATTACTAGCCCAAACCCAGTGAATCATGCTAGTGTTCTAAGTATTCTTGCCAGATAGCGTCAAAGTCTCCTAGGTTGAAAGAGAAACTAGCGTGCTCCTCCAAAAAGCGACTCACCTCATCAAAATCATCGGTGTGTTTTGGGAAGGAAGACTCTTCAAAAGCTAGATCTGCCAAGATAGCCTTAGGACTATTACTTTTAGGATTGCGCTCAGTCATGAGCCAAGTGTAAAATGATTTTCTCATATGTCACCCTAGATCAATTCTGTCCCAAACTGGTCTTGCTTGATTTTACCAGCCTTCATAAGACCACCTAAAGCTTTCTTGAACTGACCTTTAGAAATGCCAAAGGTTGCCTTGATGTCATCTGGAGATGACTTATCATTTAAGGTCATGAAACCGCCATTGCTTTCCAAATAAGTCAAAATCATCTGAGCATCATTTTCCAACATTTCAAAAGAACGTGGTTTGAGGGAGAGGTTCAGAGTGCGGTCCACTTCGCGGAAACCAATGACACGCGCATCTAATACTTGCCCCAAACGTGGCTCTGCGTAACGCTCGCTAGGATGGATAAAGCCGAGCATGTTATTTTCTGGCAGGTAAACAAACGTTCCTGACAGCTTGAGGCGGTAAACAATGGCTGGCCAGTTTTGGTTCTGCATGTTGTTGTAGGCAGGACGAGCTAGACGTTGGAAATCTTCCTGATAAGCTAAGAGTCCCCAGATACGGTCTTTCTTATCCACTTCAAGACGGATGTAGAGTTGGTCACCCTTCTTAGGCCAGAGTTCCTTAAGTTCAGGGAGAATATCGAGTGACACTACGATTTCCTTGTCAGGAAGACCTGTATCCACAAAGACACCCAAGTCTTTACGAACTTCTGTTACAGTTCCCCAACCAAATTGGTCCTGAGTGGCGGTCACTTCTAGAGTGGTCAGGCGGAGTTTTTGCTTCATATCCGTGTAGGCAAAACCTTTGACCGTATCCCCTACTGTATGTTGACCTTCTTCCTTAGCAAGAGCATAGGTTTGACCATCCTTTTGCACAAAGTAAAAACGGTCATTTTCATCGATGATGAGTCCAACGATAAAACTTGCAAGATTTGTATTCATATTTCCTTCTTTCGAATAAAACTCAGCCAGCAATGCCAACTGAGTTTTTCTGTTTATTTTTAGACTTCCAAGAGTTCTTTCTCTTTGTTGGCAGTCATGTCGTCGATGTGTTTAACAGCATCGTCTGTTACTTTTTGAATGTCTTTTTCAAGAGTCTTCAATTCGTCTTCAGTGATTTCTTTTGCTTTTTCTTGTTTCTTAGCTTCGTCCATAGCATCACGACGGATATTGCGGACAGCCACTTTAGCATTTTCGCCGACCTTCTTCACTTCTTTAGCAAGGTCACGACGAGTTTCTTCTGTAAGAGCAGGGATAACCAAACGAATAACAGAACCGTCATTAGCTGGTGTGATACCAAGATCAGAAGCGTTCAAGGCACGTTCGATGTCTTTCAATGAAGACTTGTCAAATGGTGTTACTAACAAAACACGCGCTTCTGGAATCGTAATTGAAGCGATTTGGTTAAGAGGAGTTTCTACTCCATAGTATTCTACATGTACACGGTCCAGCAAACTTGCATTGGCACGACCTGCACGGATACCACCAAATTCACGAGCAAGTGATTGGTGAGACTGGGTCATTCTCTCTTTAGCTTTTTCAATAATTGCGTTAGCCATAATCTTTCTTATTCCTTTTCTTCAATATTATTTGAAACAGTTGTTCCGATATTTTCACCAAATACGACACGTTTGATGTTGCCTGGTTGGTTCATGTTGAAGACAACCAAGTCAATGTCGTTGTCCATTGAGAGGGTTGAAGCTGTTGAGTCCATGATACGAAGACCTTTATTGATAACGTCACGGTGGGTCAATTCTTCAAACTTAACGGCTGTCTTGTCTTTCTTAGGATCGGCATTGTACACACCGTCAACGCCATTTTTGGCCATAAGGATAGCATCCGCTTCGATTTCAGCTGCACGAAGGGCCGCTGTTGTATCGGTTGAGAAGTAAGGTGAACCAATTCCGGCACCAAAGATAACGATACGGCCTTTTTCAAGGTGACGAAGGGCACGTCCACGTACATAGGGCTCTGCCACTTGTTGCATGGCAATCGCTGTTTGTACACGCGTATCAACCCCAACTTGTTGCAATGAATCTGCCATCACAAGAGCATTCATAACAGTCCCAAGCATTCCTGTGTAATCTGCCTGAACGCGGTCCATTCCTGCTTCTGCAGCAGGTTCACCACGCCAGAGATTTCCTCCACCAATAACAAGGGCAATTTCGATACCTAAGCTATGAACTTCTTGAATCTCTCTTGCGATTGTTTGAACTGTTTGGATATCAATCCCTACGCCACGTTCTCCGGCAAGGGCTTCACCTGATAACTTGATTAAAATACGTTTATACTTGGGATTCGCCATTTTCACTCTCCTTCTTTTATCCTACCTATTTTATCACAATTTCTAAGATTTTTATAGTATCATGAGTAATTCTTTGAAAAAAATTAGAACGTTAAAAATTCCTCTAAGTCGGCAAGGGCACGCTCTGCAATTTTTTCATAACGAGCCTTCTTATCACGAATACGCTCGCCTTCCAACTCCTTGATAATCCCAAAGTTGACATTCATTGGTTGGAAATGTTTGCTATCGGCATGGGTGATGTAATGAGCTAGGCTTCCAATCGCTGTTGTCTCTGGGAAAATAGCCTCGCTTTCTCCCTTGAAAAGACGAGCGGCGTTAATACCAGCTACTAAACCTGAAGCTGCTGATTCAACATAGCCTTCCACACCCGTCATCTGCCCAGCAAAGAAGAGATTTGGTTGTTTCTTAGAACGGTAGGTCTGCTCAAGAAGATTTGGTGAATCCATGTAAGAATTGCGATGCATAACACCATAACGGACAAACTCGGCATTTTCAAGACCTGGAATCATTTGGAAAACACGCTTTTGTTCTCCCCATTTGAGGTGGGTCTGGAAACCAACAATATTGTATAGGCTACCAGCTGCATTGTCCTGACGAAGCTGAACCACCGCATAAGGTGTTTTAAATTCTCCATCACGAGGTCCTGTGTAGTCATCCGGATACTCAAGACCGACTGGTTTCATAGGGCCATAAAGCATGGTTTTAATACCACGTTTAGCCATGACTTCGATTGGCATGCATCCTTCAAAATACTTTTCTTTTTCAAAAGAATTAAGCGGTGCTTCTTCAGCATTGACCAAGGCTTCATGGAAATCCATAAACTCTTGCTTGGTCATGGGAGCGTTGAGATAAGCGGCTTCTCCCTTATCATAACGAGACTTGAGATAGATCTTGCTCATATCAATGGTGTTGACGTCGATAATCGGCGCTGCCGCATCGTAGAAATAGAAACCATCGCCATCATTAAGGGCATGAATCTTTTTAGCTAGGGCATCGCTGGTCAAAGGACCAGTAGCGACAACCGTAATAACATCTGTCGGCAATTCTGTAATTTCATCACGCACCACTTCAATCAAGGGGTGGTTGGCCACTTTTTCGGTCACCATTTGGGAGAAACCATCACGGTCCACCGCAAGGGCACCACCCGCAGGAACCCGTGTAGCCTCAGCAGATTCCAAAATAACAGAACCCAAGCGACGCATTTCTTCCTTGAGAAGACCAACTGCATTTGTCAGAGCATCTCCACGAAGAGAATTGGAACAAACTAACTCTGCAAAATTGTCTGTTTTGTGCTGGGGTGTTGACTTGACACCACGCATTTCATAGAGTTTAACTGGAATACCACGTTCTGCAATTTGGTAGGCTGCTTCAGAACCTGCCAAACCAGCACCGATAACATTGATATAAGATTGAGACACGACACTAATACCTCTTTGGGAGTGTGAAGACAAGGTTCACATTGAAAAAGCCAATCAAACTTAAGAGTTTTCGAATTTCTTGGCTCAGGCTGAAAAAGTCCACAGGACTTACTTCGCTCTCGAGTTTCTTGGCTCAGGCTGAAAAAGTCCCCCGGACTTTTTCACTCCCACAAATCTTTCTATTTTTTTCTTCTACTAGTATAACAAAAAAAGGGAAGAAGGCAAACTTCCCTGTTTAGTCATTTTCTTGGTTTTCTTCCCAGTCGTGATAGGCAGCGTAGAGCTGGCTCTTATTCCACTGGTAAATCTTAGCGACTTCCTTGATAACTTGGTTTTTCTTCATGCCTTTCTGGATACTAGCTTGGATTTCTAAAAATAAGTCTTCCTCGTCCTTTTCCTCCACATCCTGGCTGGCACCTTCAACGATGAGAAGGCATTCACCCTTGAGTGGCGTTTCAGCAATGCTTTCTAATAACTCAGAAATGATACCGCGTTGGTATTCTTCATAGATTTTGGTCAATTCTCTGACCAAGACGACCAATCGGTCGCCGTAGACTTCTAGCATATTTTCCAACGTATCTGCCACACGATGGGGCGATTCATAGAAAATCTGAGTTTCAGGATAGTCTTTTTTTGAGTCAAAAAATTGCTTCTGCTGGCCTGATTTTCTCGGTAAAAAACCATAAAAGATATGTGGCTGTGGCGCTAAACCACTGGCAATCAAGGCAGAAATTCCTGCAGAGGCACCTGGAACAGTCACAACCGCAATTTCTTCCCCAATGGCTGTCTTAACTAAATCATGACCAGGGTCTGAGATGCTAGGCAGACCCGCATCAGAAACCTGAGCAATACTTTGCCCTGCTTTCAAGAAACCAATCAAATCAGGAATTTTTTCCTTGGCATTGTGCTCATGAAAACTAATCTGCTTAGTAGAAATATCAAAATGCTTGAGCAGAAGACCTGTATTGCGCGTGTCCTCAGCAGCAATCCAGTCCACTTCTTTCAAGGTCTGAATAGCTCGAAAGGTCATATCATCTAGATTGCCAATCGGCGTTGCCACTAGATACAGCTTGCCGTAGGGAGACTGCCCCTTAAAACTTTTTTGAATTTGCATGCCTACTCCCTGTACAACAACTCGTCACAGAACATACATTCCTCGTCCTGCTCTCGACGTTGTCCATAAAAATCATTACATACGTGAAAACCATCTTTATAAATGCGACGGACACTTTCGCGAACATGTTTAGCCTTGACGGGAGCATCTGCTTCCACCTCACCCAAGCGTTCGCGCAACTTACTATTTTCCAAACGAAGAGCTGTATTTTCCTCTACCAGGCTCTTGAGATTTTTCTTGATGGCTTCCACATCGGCCAAGGTTACCAATAACTGTTGGGAAAAATCATCCAGTGCGTCAAATAATTCTTTTTTGTCCATAAAACAGCCCTTTCCTTTCTTTATCATTCATTTTTGAGTTTATATTTCTTTCAAGACCAGATATTCCATAGCATTTTGAAAGCTGACATTAGCTTGCCACATTTTTCTAGCTTCTAGCAAATCTTGTAGAATCACTCTTACTCTTGCTTGTAGGATATCTTGCCCACAGAGGACTTCAAGAATCCGTAAAACCTGATCTTGTTTTTCCTTGTCATCTGCCAAGCTAGCTAGTTTAGCAACTTGCAAATAACTTTCTTTTTTCTTAGCTAATAACCAAGTCAGCAGGCGTTCACTTTCATCGACTAAGGTCCAAAAACTTACCTGATTAGCCAACTTTTCTGCTTCAGCTCGTGATTGACTAAACTGGGCTAAAAGAGTCGCTTTTTTCTTAACCAACCCCATTTGTTCTAAGAGTAAGATGAGTTTCTCTTCTTGTTTTTTAAAGTGGAAAATCTGGGTCCGACTTCGGATTGTCGGCAACATCTTTTCCTCATCGCTAGTCAAGAAGAAAATATAAACCTCACTCTGGGGTTCTTCGATGACCTTGAGCAGAGAATTAGCTGCATTGGGATGCATCTTTTCCGCTTGTTCAATGATAAAGACCTGTTGCTGACTTTCAATCCCTGCTTGGGAAAACTGACCCACCAATTCTCGAATGCGTTCTGTCTTAATAACCTGATTGACTGGCTTAATCAAGGTGACATCGGGAAACTCTCCCTGTTCAATCAGCTTACAATTTCGGCATTTCTCACATGGTAAAACGCCTACTTTATCCGTACAAAAGAGACTTTTAGCTAAAAATTGCGCCATTTCCAAGCTTCCAAAGAAACCTGAAAAGAGGTAGGCATGATTGAGCTGCTCTTGTTCTAGGATACGAACAAAGCGGTCAAACTGGTCTGGCTGCCAAGACTTTAGTTGATCTTGTTTCATTTAGTTAATCCCATTCTATCAAACAAGACAGCCTTGGTAGTTTCCACAACTTGCTCCAAAGGGAGACTAGCATCAATCTTGACTATGCGATTTCCTTCTTTGTCCAGAAGAGAAAGATAGCCTTTACGGACTTTTTTATGCAAGTCCAACCCTTCCAAATCCAAACGATTGACCTCGCGATTGCTATTAGCAGCAATGCGAGCCAGTCCTTCTTCCACCTCGATGTCAAAATAGAGTGTCAAATCGGGTTTAAGGCCATCTGTAGCAAACTGATTGAGCCAGTCAATGGCCTCGATATCTAAGCCACGGCCAAATCCCTGATAGGCAAGAGAACTATCGATGAAACGGTCCATAATAACCAACTTACCAGCTTCAAGTGCTGGAAGAACTTTTTCCACCAAGTGCTGCCTGCGACTGGCAATATAGAGAAGGAGCTCTGTTTTAGAATCCATCTGAGTATGACTTGGGTCCAAAATTACTTCCCGAATCTTCTCTCCTATCAAGACTCCGCCAGGTTCACGAGTCGTCAGCACCTCTACCCCTTTTTCCTCTAAAATTGGGAGCAGAGCCTCTAAAACACTGGTCTTTCCTGCTCCCTCTGGTCCCTCAAGAGAGACTAAAAATCCTTTTGACATGTCTAACTCATTTCTTTTTTACTACTTCTATTCTATCAAAAAAATAGGGGTTTGTGACAATCTTTTTGCTTCTCATTTCATACTCAATGAAAATCAAAGAGCAAACTAGGAAGCTAGCCGCAGGTTGCTCAAAACACTGTTTTGAGGTTGCAGATGGAAGCTGACGCAGTTTGAAGAGATTTTCGAAGAGTATCAACCACCATAAAAGAGGCAGACAAAGCCACCTCTTATTTACCTAGTTCTTGTGTTCGTTTATAGGCTTGATGAACTGCATCCATGACCGTTCCTCGAAAAGCATGCGCTTCTAGGCTTGCTACACCAGCGATAGTCGAACCGCCTGGGCTACAAACTTGGTCTTTCAAGACCCCAGGATGTTGCTGACTTTCAAGGACCAATTGACCAGCTCCTACCACAGTTTGAGCCGCCATTTTCAATGCCGTTTCTCTTGGCAATCCCGTCTGAACACCCGCATCTGCCAAGGCCTCAATAAAGAGATAGACAAAGGCTGGTCCACAACCTGCAAGACCTGTCGCTGCATCGATTAAACTTTCTCCTAGTTCAACCAAGAGACCAGACTTGGCTAAAAGCTGATAAAAGAGCTCACTGTCCTCAGCCCTGCAATTAGGAGACAAGGCATAACTAATCACTCCTTGCCCAATAGAAGCAGGGGTATTTGGCATCATACGAATAATTCGGTGTTGACTTGGGATAAGACTTGCTAGTTTTTCTAAAGTCAATCCAGCTGCCATGGAGATTAAAAGAAGACTTTCTCTTTTTTCAAGGATAGACTGGTATTGAGCAAGTAACTCAGAAAACTGAGCTGGCTTCACTCCTAGAAAAATCACATCTGCTTCTGCGAAAATTTCTTCATTGCTAGAAATCTGACCACCAAAGTTAGCGATGAAAGCATCCACCTTAGCTTGACTACGATTAGCAAGGAGAATCTTATCTGACGGTCTAGCCTGCAAGACAGACTTGGCCAAGCTAGCTCCCATATTCCCCAAACCGATAAATCCAATCTTCATCTCTTACTCCCTTATTTGTCCGTCACCAGTGACCACATACTTGTAGCTCGTCAATTCTTTTAAGCCCATTGGACCACGCGCGTGCAGTTTCTGAGTTGAAATCCCCATTTCACATCCAAGACCAAATTGACCTCCATCTGTGAAACGAGTTGAAGCATTGACATAGACAGCTGCCGAGTCCACTTGATCTGTAAAGTAAGCCGCAGCTTCAGCATTTTCAGTCACAATGGCATCCGAATGATGGGTACTGTGGGCTTCAATATGCGCGACCGCTTCTTCTAAACTGCTCACAACCTTAACAGCTAGGACATAGTCTAAAAACTCGGTGTCAAAGTCTTGGGCCTCAGCTGCGTAACCTGAAACAAACTGACTTGCTTTACTATCCAAGCGGAATTGAATTGGTTCCACCCCAGCTTCTTTACGCTCTGCAACTAGAACTTGCTCCAAGCGAGGAAGGAAGCTTGCTGCCTTGTCTTCATGAACCAGTAGAACCTCCATGGCATTGCAGACAGAAGGACGACTGGTTTTGGCATTGTTGATGATAGACAGAGCCTTGTCTTCATCTGCATCCTTATCCACATAGACATGGACAATCCCAGTTCCTGTCTCGATAACAGGTACGATAGCATTCTCAACCACTGCATTGATCAAACCGGCTCCTCCACGAGGAATAAGAAGGTCTAGATATCCCTTGGCCTTCATCATAGCATAGCTACTTTCACGGCTAGTATCTTCCACAAGTTGAATCACATCGGGATGAATGGTCGTTGTCTCCAAGCCTTTTTTCAAGGCTTTAACAATAGCATGGGCAGTTTGATAGGCATCCTTACCACTACGAAGAACAACCGCATTCCCACTCTTGAGAGCCAGAGCAGCCGCGTCAGACGTCACATTTGGACGGCTTTCATAGATAATACCAATAACACCCATGGCCACACGTTTTTTGGTGATAACCAAGCCATTTTCAAGATGATTGGTTTCTAAAACTTCACCGATTGGATCTGGTAAAGCAACCACTTCACGAATCCCAGTTGCCATTGCTTCTATACGACCTGCATCCAAATAAAGACGATCCAGCATCACATCTGAGATTTTACCCTTAGCAGCTTCCATATCAAGGGCATTGGCTGCTAAAATTTCCTCAGTAGCTGCTAATAAGTAATCAGCCATGGCTAGCAAGGCTTGGTTTTTTACCTCTTCACTAGCTGTGTTGATTGATTTTTTAACAGCCTGCACCTGTTCAAATTGTTCTTGTGTACTTACCATAGTTTACCTCTAAAATTCTGTAAAGAGTAGTTGGATTTCAGGAGTAATGGAAATCCAGTCATCACGGTGAATCAGGACACCCTTGGCTTTGTTAGAACGCAACATATCCTCCAAAGCAGATGCACCAAATTGCACACGCCCTTTTCCAAGTGATTTTCCACTTTCCTTGTCAAATACTGTCACAATATCGCCGTAAGAAAAGGCGCCTTCTGCTTCAACAATACCAGATAAGAGAAGACTCTTTCCATGTTGGGAGAGAGCTTCCGCAGCCCCTTTATCAACCCAAATAGAACCTTGACTCTGAGCATAGAAGGCCAGCCATTGTTTCTGGGTACGAAGCCCCTTCTCTTGAGCAACAAAGTAGGAACCATCCTTGGTCTCCTCAGCAGCCTCAATCATGGCATCTGACTTCAAGGATGAGCAGATATAAACAGGAACTCCTGATTCCGTCGCGATAGTTGCAGCTTTGATTTTGGTTAACATGCCACCTGTACCATTAGACGAACCTGCTCCACCGGCCATATCAATAATCTCACGATTGATGGTCTCGATTCGCTCCAAGCGTTTGGCTCTTGGGTCTGAATTAGGATTTCCAGTATAAAGACCGTCGACGTCTGTCAAGAGAACCAAAAGGTCTGCTTGGACCATGGCCGCCACCTGTGCACTCAGAGTATCATTATCCCCGACCTTGAGCTCATCAATAACGACACTGTCATTCTCGTTGATAATAGGAATCGCACCACGGCTAAGTAGAACTGACAAAGCCTGATGGGCATTTTTATAACGACGCTTATCCACAAAATCGTCCTGGGTCAGCAAAATTTGGGCAGAAACGATTTGACGTAAGAGAAGATTAGTTGTGTATTCTTCTAACAAAAGCCCTTGCCCTACCGCTGCTGAAGCCTGTTTATCAGCAATCTTAGTCGGACGCTTTTTAAATCCTAAGGCCCCAAAACCAGCTGCAATGGCACCTGACGACACCAAAATCAATTCATGACCAGTCTCGTGCAACATAGCCAACTGCTGGGTAATAGCCTTTACCTTACTACGTGATAAACTTCCATCCTCATTTGTCAGAGAAGAAGTCCCCACCTTAAAGACAATCCGTTTGTATTTCATAGTCTCACTCCGATTCTTCATATCTATCCATTATAACATGAATGGTAGGAAATAGAAAAGAGTTGATAGGAAAAAGAAGGCCCTAAAACCTTCTTTTTTACTACTGTTCTGATTTCGATTTGTTTGCACTCATTTCAGAGCTTTGTGAAGTTGAAGAAGTCAAATCTTGACTAGTTGAAGAACTTGTAACACTTTCATGTTGACTCGTTTCTTTATTTTCAAGATCTTTTTTCACTACTTCTTTGAATTCTTTTATTTCTGAGTTACTTGTATCTCTAGTTGTAGCAGATTTCTCGATCGGAACATCCACTAACCAAGCACCACTTGAATCAACAGTATAGCCTTCCGGTGTCTTACCATTCACAAGTAATTGACCATTTTCTTTCAAGAAGTACCATTTATCATTGTCTTTGATCCAACCAACAGCTCGTGAACCGTCTGTCTTGTAGAAGTACCAAGCATTTGCCTTTTTAAGCCAACCTTGCTTCATAGCTCCTGAATCTTCCAGATAGTAATGATGACCAGCGACTTCTATCTCACCTGTCTTCATAATGCCAGTAGAATCCATATAGTACCAGATTTCTTTATCTTTTACCCAGCCTGTTTTCATTTCCCCTGATTGAGCAAAGTAATACCATTGTCCCTTATATTGAAGCCAACCTGTCTTCATAGAGCCATCGTTTGATAAATAATAGGACTGACCTCCAGTATTTACCCAACCAATTTCCATCTGATTTTCTTTGTTGAAATAATACCAAATTCCATCAATTTTCTTCCAATTTTTAGCAGAAGCACCAGAGTCTGTCAAATAGAACCAATGATTGTTCCATTTTTTCCATTGATTCTGTAACAAGATACCCGTTTGGTTAAAGTAATACCATTCACCTTCGATTTCATTCCAACCGACAGCATACTCTCCTGTAGAATCAGGCGCTTGATACCACCAGTTCCCATACGCACTCTTATGCCAACCAGCTTGAAAACTTGGAATCGGCTTGTAGGACGTTGAAATATTGACAAAACCATCTTGTCGAATATCAAAAACTGTTGCATCATAGTCTTTGCTGGCTGCGTTGATTCTTTCAATTCCTCGTTCTTTGAGCCAATTGACATACTCACTATCAACACCATTTTTCCAAGGTAAACTATCCGAGGTTTGAACAATCAAACTCGGACTCAAATTTTTAATGAAATCCTTGGTGTTTGATTTATTGGTATCACGGTGATGGTTAAACTTCATCAAATCAACTTTTCCAATGAGAGGACCATACTTGTCTTCTGCTCCATGAACATTATCTAAGTCGCCCCCAAGGTAAATTTTCTTACCATTGACTTTTACTACGCTAATCAAGGAATTAGAATTATCATCCCAAATTTTCTTTAATTCACCTGATGAATCTGTTTCATTTTCATAGTTATAGAGTTGAATATCCATGTCCCCAAACTGAAAATGAGCATCTCCTTGTGTGATGTTTTGAATAACTGAAACACCTTTTTCGGCGGCAGTCTGTAAAACCTTATCATAACCGTACAAATTATCCCATAAACGTTCAGAATTAGTAATACGATTATCACTATATTTTTTAAGATAGACTCGGTCAACTGGATAGGTAGACAGTAATTCATCAACATTTCCAATATGATCACTGTGGGTATGGGTCACCAAAATAAAATCAAGTTTTTGGACACCCAATTCCTTCAAACGACGAAAGACACGGTCTGTCAGAACATGCTTATAAGACGTTTCAATTCCTTCTCTCCATGGATAACGAGAATCACTTCCATCTGGGAAATCATAATCTTCTCCTGTATCCACCATGGCAAAATGTCCATTGCTTTCAAGAATAATCGCATCACTGCCACCTTCTTGAACATTTATAAAGTGGATTTTATTTTCTGAACTTTCTTGAGCTTGAACATTCCCATACCATGACAAACCTAAAAAAGCGCCTGCAAGTGCTAAACTAATCAATTTCTTTTTCATTATTGCTCTATTAGAATTCCTTTTTGATTAAAATAATATCTTTTTCCATCAATTTCGTTCCAACCGATAGAATAATTTCCTGTAGAATCTGGTGCTTGGTACCACCAATCGCCATTAGATTTCTGATGCCATCCTGAAACAAACGATGGTATTTTTTTATATTGTTTACTTATATCAACTATGCCATTTTGTCTAATATCAAAAACAGTTGCATCATATTCTGTACTAGCTGCATTTATTCGCTTTATCCCTAAACTATCTAACCATGCTATATATTCAGGGTTGTCTACAATAGGACTATCATAAAAACCTGGAACAGCATCACTTGTCTGCACTATGATTTCTGGAGATAGATTTAATATAAAGTTTTTTGTATTTGATTTTTCGGTATCCTTATGATGATTAAACTTCATCAAATCAACTTTTCCAATAAGAGGACCATACTTGTCTTCTGCTCCATGAACATTATCTAAGTCGCCCCCAAGGTAAATTTTCTTGCCATTGACTTTGACTACACTAATCAAGGAATTGGAATTATCGTCCCAAACAGGTTTAAGATTTCCATTCTCATCATATTCATTTTCATAATTATAGAGCTGAATATCCATGTCTCCAAACTGAAAATGAGATTTATCTGCCGATATATCTTGAATTAATTTCACCCCATTACGATTTGCAGCTTTAATCGCATTATCATATCCGTAGAGATTATCCCACAAACGATTTTTATCAGTTATACGACTATCATCATATCTTTTCATATAAATACGATCAACAGGGTATTTATCTAATATTTCATCCATATTTCCAATATGGTCACTGTGGGTATGGGTCACCAAAATAAAATCAAGTTTTCGGACACCCAATTCCTTCAAATGACGGAATACTCTATCTGTCATTACATGCTTATAAGAAGTACCGATTCCTGGTCTCAAAGGATATTTAGGATTACTACCATCAGGAAAATCATAATCTTCTCCTACATCAATCATGGCAAAATGACCATTACTTTCCAAAATAATAGCATCACTTCCTGCAGTCAGTACATTAACAAAATGTATTTTATTACTGGAAAAGCCAAAATATTTTTCTAGCGTTAACCCATTATATATATATATATATATATAATTAAGATTGCAGTTACCATAATTATACTGGACTTCTTTTTACACTTCATTCTTACTTCCTCAATCTCTCTAATGTTTCCTTAAAAATTTCTGGGATATCTGCTGTAAATTCCAAGATCTCACCTGTTCTCGGATGAGTAAAACCTAAAGTCTTAGCATGAAGAAATTGTCCATGTCCTTTCAAAGTCTTGCGAGGACCATAGACTTCATCACCAGCGACTGGATGGCCAATATAAGCCATGTGAACACGGATTTGATGGGTACGCCCTGTCTCCAGTTGCAACTCCACTAAGCTATAATCACCAAAGCGTTCCAAAACGTGGAAACGAGTCACTGCAGGCTTCCCTTTAGCAGTCACAGCCTGTTTCTTACGGTCTTTTTCACTACGGCCAATCGGCGCTTCAATCACACCACGATCATTGGGCAGATTTCCATGAACAATCGCCCAATATTTGCGTAAAGACTTTTTATCCTTGAGCTCTTGGGCAAGTGCTAGATGCGCCTCATCATTTTTAGCAATCATAAGAAGACCTGACGTATCCTTATCAATACGGTGAACAATTCCTGGGCGTAGAACCCCATTGATACCCGACAAGTCCTTAATATGATACATAAGGGCATTGACTAGAGTTCCACTGGTATGACCAGCACTCGGATGCACAACCATTCCCTGAGGTTTGTTAACGACAGCAACGTCCTCATCTTGGTAGATGATGTCTAGTGGAAGATCCTCAGCCACATACTCTAAAACCTCTGGCTCTGGTACATGGTAAGTGACGACATCGCCCTCTTGAACTGTGTATTTAGCTTTCTTTACTTGACCATTGACCAAGACCTGGCCTGATTTGATTTGTTCATTCGCGAGACTGCGTGATAATTCTGTCAAATCCGACAAAGCCTTATCTAAGCGCAGACCACCAATTTCAATTTTAATTTCCATTTATTTCCTCTTTTAGCATTGCAATCAATAAAATAATCACTCCAACAGTCAGATAGCTATCTGCCACATTGAAAATTGCAAAATTGATAAAGTCAAAGTGAAACATATCCACAACAAAGCCCTGACTCACCCTGTCAATAAAATTTCCAAGACCACCTGCAATGATCAAAGTCAAACCCAAGACCATCCAGAGTGACTCCTCCATGTGTTTATGTAGATACCAAATGGCACCTACCACGACAACCAGAGTAATGATAGCAAATAAGAACTGCTGATCTTGTAAGATAGAAAAGGCTGCCCCTCGATTTTGCAGGTAGGTCAAGCTAACGAAATTGGGAATCCAAGAACGCACTTCACCCAGTGGAATCTGCTGGACGATATAGGATTTGACCAACTGATCCAGCGCAATCAAAAGCAGTACAATGACTGCCACTATTCCTCTTTTTTTCATGATTTCCTCTTTTGATCAAAATATTCTTGCATGACTTCTACGAAAAGAGTCCCAGCTTGACTAAGCTCTACTTCTTCACGTTTAACATAGACCATGCGATTATCTAAGTTATCCTTGAGACGAATAACTGTAATGCCATTCACACTGTCACTATCTAAAAATCCAGAACCTGTCGCATAGGCATCCGTACGCTCCAAAATACCATTCAAGGTGGCACGGTCTGTCACATTAAACATCTGTGAGCTCGCACTGGTATCGACAAAGTTCTCCGAATAATAAAGGTACTCGTCTTTCTCTTGAGTAAAACGAACTGTCGGTAAATCCGCTAAATCCTCCATGACCAGTTCCTCTTTCTGAGCCAAAGGATGCCCCTCGCGGAGATAAATATGGGTATAGAAGGGAATCAGTTCAATGACTTCAAGGCCTAACTTTTCAACCCGTTGCATGATCCCTTTTTTATTTTGATTGTTGAGGTAGATAATCCCAATCTCACTGTGCCCCTGAGCTACTTCGTCTAAGATTTGAACAGTAGTTGATTCAAAAATACGAAAGTTCTTATAGTCAGGATAGCGCTCTGAAAAAGCCGTAATCGTCGGTGGCAAGAAGTCATAGTGCTGACTAGCAATGGAAAATTCATCTTTTTCTTCTTCAGGATTGGCATACTGATTTTGAAAAATATCAAATCCTTTAACCAATTCTTGCGCTTTTTCATAGAATTCCATACCTCGACGAGTCAAGAAAGTCCCTGAGCTGGTCCGACGGAAAATCTTAAAACCCAATTCTTTTTCCAAATCACGAACAGAAATAGACAGACTCGGCTGACTAACATACATCTTTTCAGCAGCTTCACGAAAAGTACCGCTATTTGCAATAGCCACAACATAGCGTAATTGTTGAATGTTCATCTTCTACCCCCAACTTCTTTATCTTTTCATTATACCATATTTTAGAAGTTTTCCAAAAAGGAAAAAAGAACATCCTATTCTTCTTAACTATCTTCACTATCTACCTTTCTCAAGCCAATCTTATTTTCAAAATCAATTCAAAAAAATAACTGGATACACACCACTCCAATATCGAAAAGAAAAACGTTGACTATTTGTGAAAAAAAGAAAATGCCGGAAAGTTCCGACATTGTTTTAGTAAGCTAACTTCCTGAAAATAGGAGTAACCATACATTCCAGAAGGCAGTGATATTGATGAAAATATGAACTAGTATTGGATAGTAGAGATTTTTAGTCATGCGATACAATAGAGCCAAAATAAGCCCTCCGCTAGCATAAATGAAAAAAGCAAGAAGAGTTAAAGCAAAATTGATATGAATATAACCGAAAATAATAGCAGAAAGCAAGACATCTCCGTACCAAGGCGAGTTTTTGAAAAAGGTTGTCATAAGCACACCGCGATAAATCAATTCCTCAGCAATAGGGCCGATGAAGCAAGCTATGAGCAAAAAATAGGGTAATTCCTGTCTCCCCATCATTTCTATCGTTTCATTCAAAGAAATTTGATTTGAAGGCGGGGATATGAAATAAGACAAGAAGAAGTCCGACATATGCAAAATGATGTAGCCCAGTAAAAGGTAGATAAAGTACCTCAACTGCCACTTGAAATGAAAAGTCTTCTTTCCTGCAAAAACTAGTAGATAGATGACTGCTGACAAAAGAACACCACTTTCCAGCAAAAGTAGAATCTGAAAAAACTCACGACTTGCTGGTAGATAGGACTTTGCGAGATGATTGAAAACTCCCCAAAACCAAGTTGAGTTGTAAAAAATTAAGGATAATGCTAGTAAAATCTGAATAATTCGTTTTTTCATCTTAAATCCTCTGTTTTCCTTGGCTAGCTTATTGAATAGAATGGTTTACTTAACTGTATAACAAGTTTAGTATAGCATATCTTGGCCAAATATCCTCTTCAAATCATGAATTGTTATCAAAACATCTTAAACTGTAAAATCAATTAGCCCCAAGCTTTCTATCAATTTCTTCTCCAAAATATGCTATAATAATACCAAAAGATAAAGAAGGAAGACCTATGATTAAACTACTAGCCTTGGATATGGATGGAACCCTCCTCAATGAAGCCAAGGAAATCCCACAAGCTCACATTACTGCTATTCACCAAGCCATTGAAAAAGGTGTCAAACTAGTTCTCTGTACGGGGCGCCCGCTTTTCGGCGTCCTCCCCTACTATAAAAAACTGGGGCTGGATCTCCAGAACGAATATGTCATTGTTAACAACGGTTGTTCAACTCACCAGACAAGTGATTGGAGTCTGATTGATTGGCAAGAACTCAGTCCAGCAGACATCGAGTACCTCTATGACCTAGCTGAAAAAAGTGATGTTCAGTTGACTCTTTTTGACGAGACACATTATTTTGTCCTCGGTGGCAAGCCCAATCAAGTCATCCAAAATGATGCCGAACTAGTCTTTTCAGACTTGACAGAAATTTCTCTTGAGGAAGCGACTAGTGGCAAGTATCGCATGTTCCAAGGTATGTTTTTAGGTACAGAGGAGCAAACAGACGATTTTGAAGAGCGTTTTGCTGAGGAGCTTTGCCAACGATTTAGTGGAGTTCGTTCGCAGCCTGTCATTTATGAAGCTATGCCACTTGGAACGACAAAGGCCACTGCTCTTTCTCGACTAGCTGAGATTTTGAAGATTGATTCCTCAGAAATCCTGGCCATGGGCGATGCCAATAACGATATCGAAATGCTCCAGTTTGCAGGGCTTGGAATTGCAATGGGAAATGCCAGCGATTATGTCAAATCTCTTGCGGATGCCGTTACAGCAAGCAATGAAGAAGACGGTGTTGCGCGTGCCATTGAGAAATATATTTTATAATTAAGAAGCCCAGTTCGTGTCAACTGGGTTTTGATATTTAAGAATTCCTAAAACTTTAGAAACTCTTTAGAAATCCTTGAGTTTTCTTTGATTTCTATGCTTTATACTAAAGTTATCAAAATAAATCAAAAGGAGAGAATCATGAAAACAGTACTTGACATTCATGGATTGTCCAAAAACTTTGACAAACAAGCTATCCTTCAGGATCTTCATCTAACGGTAAGAGAGGGAGATATTTATGGACTTATCGGGAAGAACGGAGCTGGGAAAACCACCTTGATAAAAATCATTACGCAACTACTCTTTGCGGATAAAGGGACTGTTTCCCTCTTTTCTAGTCAATCGGAAAATGAGTGGACCAAGGCCCTATCTCGAGTAGGTTCAGTGATTGAATCACCTGTAGCTCATAATCACTTAACAGCCTATCAAAATCTGAAATATTACTGTATGATTCGTCATATTCCAAATGCTGATCAAGTCATTCGAGAAACGCTGGACTATGTAGGTTTGGCAGATACAGGTAAAAAAGTCTTTCGAGATTTCTCTCTTGGAATGAAGCAAAGACTTGGCATCGCCATTGCCCTCCTATCCAAACCAGACTTCCTGATTTTAGATGAACCTATCAACGGTCTCGACCCAATCGGTATCAAAGAATTTCGACTCATGATTCAACGGCTCAATCAAGAGAAAGGGATCACTATTCTCATCTCTAGCCATATCTTGTCAGAACTCTATCTCCTAGCTAATCGCTTTGGTATTTTAGATCAAGGCAAGGTTATCCGTGAAATCAGCAAAGCTGAATTTGAAACACTAAGTGAGGATTATATTGTGCTTAAGACAGCTGACCAAGAGAAAGCTTGTCAAGTATTGAAAGAACAAATCCAGCTCCAGTTCAAGGTTGTTAATCCAGAAAATGAAATCCATATTTTTGGTCAGGAACAAGATGTCAAACAGATTCTTAAGGAATTAACCTTGGCAGATGTTGACATTGACGAGATTTACTATGCCCGTCAAAACCTAGAAGAATACTTCACTCAATTGGTCCAATAGGAGGAAAATCATGATACATACCATTCAAGCAGACTTTTACCGTCTTTTCCGTTCCAAAGGATTCTGGATTACAGAGTTCATTCTCTTTGTACTCATGTTAATGGGGGCTATTTTTGGGGCTACTGGCCATCTGATGGCAATTCAGACAGAAGAACCAGAAATTCCAACCCAAGGTTGGAATGGTGTGCAAGCACTTATTAACGCATCTAGTCAAGGTTCAAACCTCGTTTTTCTCTGCATCATTCTTGCTTGCCTCGTTCTTGGAGTTGATTTAATCGGCAAACTCTATAAAAATAATTTAACAGTGGGTGTTTCTCGTACCGAGTTTTTCCTTGCCAAAGCCTTTGTATTGACTTCTATTGCACTTTTACAAGTGATCATCTGTCTTGTAATTGCCTTTATTCCAGCAACTATCTTAAATGGATTTGGAACTATGCCTGATGGCTTTATTGGAAATCTACTGATAACCATTTTCCTTCAATTATTTTGCCTCCTTGCTTGGCTTTCCATTGTTTCCTTTATTCTCTATGTGAGTCATTCTTATCTTGCAGTATTTATTGGTTATTTTGTCAGCTCTATCTTACTTTCTATGCCAATGCTCATTTTTCCAAATATCAAAATTTTGCCATATTTGTCCTTGCAATTTACCTATGCTATGACTGCTAATAGTGAGTCCATTTTCTACACCATTATAGTTAGCTTAGCTGTTATTGTAATCTTTAATATAGGTGGACTGATAGTTTTCAAAAAGAAAAGTCTATAAAAAAGACCTCCTCTAGCCTACAGAGGAGGATTCTTTTCGTTAAAAATAAATGAAAACTGACAACCACTGCCCATCTGTGCTTAGTTTCATCTCTGCACCGAGAAGATGACATAATTCCTCAGTGATATAAAGGCCTAAACCAGAGGATTCTTCTGTGTCTGATAGATTTTCAGAATAAAAACGATTGCTGAGATTCTCTATTCTTTTGATGGGCTGTTTGACAAGGTTTGCAATTTCTAAGACAAGCTGTTCCTTTTCCTTTCGCAAAGATAGCCGCGCTTCTTCCTTGCCATGTTTTAGGACATTTCCAAGCAAATTTTGTAAAATTCGATCCAGCAAGTCTTCATCAGTCCTCATTTTTAAACCAGCTTCAACCTTAAAATCAAGCGTGATATTTGCCGCCTGAAAAACATCATAGTAAGCCAGAGTCTTTTTGGTGATAACAGCTGAAAAATCCACTTCTTCCAGTTTCGGTTTGACAGCTCCTTCCATCAAACGACGATATTCTAGGAGAGCCTCCAAACGTTTGGAAACTAAATCAAGATGCTGGGCTATTTTTTGTAAGGTTTCTGCTTTGTCTTCAGGAGACTTTATCAATTGTTGGGTGTAGCCTGAAGCGATAGTCAAAGGCGTCCGAATATCGTGGGCGATATTGCTGATGGCCATATCCAGAGTCTGCTTTTCCCTTTTCATCACCAATCGAGATTGTTCTACTTCCTGAAATAGATTCTCAATCTGCTGGTAGAGATGTAAAAAATGTTTGGAAAAAATGCTGACTCCGACTCTTTTCATGCTACCTGTGAGAATCTTGTCTTCAATCTGTTGACTCAGACTTTCAAGTGCTAGATGGTAGCGAATCAATGCAATCGATAAAACAATTAGGAGTACCAGTAGAACAAAGATTATCATGTAGGTCATTGCTTGTCTCCTTTTAATCTTACCCCAACTCCCCAGATGGTTTCAATATATTCTTGATTTGGGTCAAGCTGGTTTAATTTTTTACGAAGATTACTCAAATGCGTATTGAGGGTATTATCTCCAGGTAGGTAGCTATCCTCCCAGACCAATTCATAAAGTTCTTCTTTGGTAAAAATTTTCTTAGGATGTTTAAGGAGAGTTTGGAGGATCAAGCATTCTTTTTTGGCAAGGCGAATCGTTTCCTGACTATTTTTGATTTCAAAACTCTCTGCATCAAACTGGATATTTTTCAAGTTTTGTGGCAGATTTTCAGTTTTTCCTATTTCCATAGGCTGTTTTTCTGCACTTTGACGTAATTGAACAGTAACTCTTGCAAAGACTTCATCCAAGTCAAAAGGCTTGACTATGTAATCATTGGCACCGTCTAAGAGGTATTGACTGATTAATTTCTTATCGCCCAAAGCCGTTAGCATAATGACTGGAATTTGACTTTGTTCCCTGATAGCTTTTAAAACCTGATCCCCATTTTTCCCAGGAAGCATGATATCTAGCAAAACGAGGTCAATCCCACCTTGGTCAAAAAGCATGATTCCTTCTGTACCAGAAAAGGCTTGAATCACCTCATGCTCTTCAGTAAGAAGTGTTCGTAAAATCTCTTGAATGTCACTATTGTCTTCAATAACCAATATCCTAGCCATAACTACCAACCTTTCTGAAACTATTATAGCATGTTTTATTGATAAAGCTTAAACAGAAAAGCTCCTCGCATCAAAGCGCGAGAAAGTCTTAGAGGATTAAAATATAAAATCCACTTGCTAGACAACATAGTATCCTTATAGTTGCTAATAAGAAGTTAGTCTAGCAGAATGAATTTCTCATTTTTTCCCTACTAGTCCGTAATGCGTTGATACATTTCGGGTCTTCTATCTCGAAACAAGCCCCAGTTTAGGCGTTCGCTTGCTCCCTTGTCTAGGTCATAAGTAGTTAACAGAACAGCTTCGCCTTGTCTTTCAGCTAGCTCTAGAATAGCTCCTGTTTCATCCGTCATAAAGGATGAACCGTAGAAGTCAAGACTGGAACTCTGTCCACCATTTTCCTCACTTGGAGTGACTTCCTCTAACCCATAACGATTGGCTGCGATAACTGGAACAATATTTGCTGCTGCGTGTCCTTGCATGGTACGTTGCCAATGACCACAACTATCCGTATCTAAAATTGGCTCTGAACCGATGGCTGTAGGATAAAAGAGCAATTCAGCACCATTTAACGCAAGACAGCGCGCTGTTTCAGGGAACCATTGATCCCAACAGATACCGATCCCAATCTTGGCATAGCGAGTATCCCAGACCTTGAAACCAGTGTTGCCAGGCGTAAAATAAAACTTTTCTTGATAATAATGATCATCTGGTATATGGGTTTTCCGATAAACGCCCAGCACTTCCCCATCAGCATCAATAACGGCAATAGAGTTATACAAGACATTGCCATCTTTTTCATAGAAACTGATTGGTAAAACGACCTTTAGCTCCTTGGCAATGGTTTTAAAATGTTGAATAGCTGTATTGTCTGTCACCGACTGGGCATGCTGGTAGTAGTCATACTGGCGTTCCTGACAGAAATAGGGACGTTCAAACAACTCGGGTAAAAGAATAATTTGTGCACCTTGTTCTGCAGCCTGACGTACTAAACGCTCTGCGGTTTGGATATTTGTTGCGACATCCTTAGCGCATTGCATCTGAATGGCTGCAACTTTTACATTTCTCATCTTTTTCTCCTATTTTGGGATTTGTTGGGTGATACAGTGGATATTTCCACCACCTAAGAGAATATCTCTGGCTGGAATTCCGACAACTTTACGGTCTGGAAAACACTTACTGAGGATATCTAAGGCTACTTGATCGTTTATATCATCAAACTGTGGAACCAAGACAGCCTTGTTGGCGATATAAAAGTTTACGTAGGAAGCTGCTAGTCGTTCACCTGCGTATCGCTCTTCTTCTCCTTCTTCATAGATGTAGCCTGGCAAATCCTCTTCTGTCACAACTTGACGAACTGCAGGGATAGGCAATTTATGAATGATAAACTTACGTCCTTTTGCATCTGTCTCTTGCTCTAAGAGTTCGAGATCTGCTTTTGACATGGCATATTGAGGATCACTTTCGTCGTCCGTCCAAGCCAAGACAAGCTCTGCAGGACCAACAAAGGCAGAAACATTGTCAACGTGTTCATTGGTTTCATCTTGATAAATACCATAAGGAAGCCAAATAACTTTTTCAGCTCCAAGGCTCTCTAATAAGGTATTCTCAATTTCCTCTTTACTTAGATGAGGATTGCGACCGGGACTAAGCAAGCAACTTTCAGTCACGAGAATGGTTCCTTGACCATCGCTATGAATGGCTCCGCCTTCTAGGACAAAAGGTTTGGCATCATAAACAGGCATTTCCAAGGCCTCAGCAAAACGACTGGCTACTTGGTCATCGGCTTCGTAGTCTTGGTAGAGACCATCAACAGCACCACCCCAAGCATTGAAAGACCAGTCTACTGCCAACTTTTCCCTTTTATCATTGAGGAGAATGGTCGGTCCTGTATCTCTAGCCCAGGCATCATTGGTGGGAATGTCTAAATAAACAACGCTATCTCCAAGGTAGTCTTGGGCTTCAGCTAAGTAGTCTTGCTCTACCAAAAGATAAACTCTTTCCCCTTCTGCAATGGTTTTGATAATCTGGCTAAATGCTGCTTTAGCAGCTTTTCCTTGAAAAGGCCACGATCCTGGTCGAGTCGGCCATATCATGAGGGTACCATGATGGGGTTCGTACTCTGCTGGCATACGATAGCCTAATTTTTTTGGACTGTTCATCATGATAATCTCCCTTTAAAGTCTTGATATCCGAAAGCTTTGACCAAGCTGCAGTCTTCCTGTTCGTCCATGAGATAGAGACTTGGCAATCCAATACCATTAAAGGTATTATTTTTGACAAAAGAATAAATGGCCATGTCTTCAAAATAAAGTCTATCACCGATTTGAACTGGATTTTCAAAGCTATAATCACCAATCACATCGCCCGTCAGACAAGTATTGGAAGAAAGCCTGTAGGTATGGTCTTTTTCCTGTGCCTCAAAGCCATTTCTCAAAGGTGGACGATAGGGCATCTCAAGTACATCAGGCATATGGCAGGTCGCAGAGGCATCTAAAACCAAGATTTCCATACCGTTTTCTACAATATCCAATACTTCAGTTGCTAGATAACCAGCATTGAGCGCAATAGCTTCACCAGGCTCGATATAGATTTCAAGATTGTAAGTTTCTCGGATACGCTTGATTTCTGAAATCAGCAAATCCACATCGTAACCTTCTCTTGTGATGTGGTGTCCGCCACCCATATTGAGCCATTTTACTTCATGTAAATAAGAACCAAACTGCGCTTCTACTGCTTTCAAAGTTGTTTCTAAATCATCTGCTCCCTGCTCGCAAAGGGTGTGAAAATGAAGACCATCCACCAAATCTAGTAAATCACTCGGAATCTTGTCTAGAGTGACTCCAAAGCGAGAACCAGGTGCGCAGGGGTCGTAGAGCGCGTGATCTCCTTGAGTTGAACATTGAGGATTGAGACGTAAACCTACACTGACACCAGCCTCCCGACAACGAGGCCCATGTTTACGCAATTGTCTCTCCGAGTTAAAGACGATATGGTCCGTTATCTCCAGCAATTCCTCCAAGTCCGCATCCTTGAAAGCTGGCGCAAATACATGGACTTCACCAGGAAATTCTTCCCTTGCTAATTTGGCCTCATAGAGTCCACTGGCTGTCGTACCTGATAAATACTGGCTAATCAAGGGATAGGTTTTGTAGAGGGAATAAGCCTTCTGGGCAAGCAAAACCTTGCAGCAAGCTTCTTCTTGTACATATTGTAAAATGCGACAGTTGGCTTCTAACTTTGCCAAGTCAATGACGTAAGCTGGTGTTGCTACTTGTTCTAACTTCATCAGTCCACCATTTGTGGATTTTCAACCACAACCCATGGCAAACCATACTCATGCAAAGCTTCCATAAATGGATCTGGATCTAACTCCTCAAGATTATACACTCCAGCTTGTTTCCAAGTACCGTTCATAACCAATTTTGTTCCAATCATGGCTGGAACGCCAGTCGTGTAAGAAATAGCTTGTGAACCAACTTCCGCGTAACATTCCTGATGGTCGCAAACATTGTAAATGTAGATGGTCTTTTCAACACCGTCTTTAACACCTGTAAAGATACATCCAATATTGGTTTTACCTACAGTACGTGGGCCAAGGCTGGCAGGATCTGGAAGTAAGGCTTTCAAGAATTGGATTGGAACGATTTCTTGACCGTTAAAGTTAATGGTATCCGTACGAAGGAGTCCAACATTTTCAAGACATTTCATGTGCGTCAAGTAAGATTGACCAAAAGTCATAAAGAAACGAATACGTTTGACACCTGGAATGTTCTTAGCCAATGATTCGATTTCTTCGTGGTGAAGGAGATACATGTCTTTTTGCCCAACCTGTGGGAAATCGTACTCACGCTTGATAAACATTGCTTCAACCTCAACCCATTTCCCATCTTCCCAGTAAGAACCTGGTGCAGAAACCTCGCGTAGATTGATTTCTGGGTTAAAGTTTGTCGCAAATGGATAACCGTGGTCACCACCATTACAGTCTAAAATGTCGATATAATGGATTTCATCAAAATAGTGTTTGAGGGCATAGGCTGAAAAGACACTAGTCACACCTGGGTCAAAACCAGAACCAAGAAGAGCAGTCAAGCCTGCTTCTTTGAATTTCTCTTGATAAGCCCACTGCCATGAGTAGTCAAAGTAGGCTGTAAATCCAAGTTCCTTACAACGTTTCTCATAAATAGCACGCCATTCAGGGTCTTCTGTATCCTCGGCTTCGTAGTTGGCCGTATCGATATAGTGAACTCCAGTCGCCAAACAAGCATCCATGATGGTTAAATCTTGATAAGGCAGAGCTACGTTCAAAACAGCTTCTGGCTTGTAGCTTTCAATCAGGGCAATCACTTCTTCAACCTTATCAGCATCAAGGGCAGCTGTCTCAATCTTTGTACTTGTTTTGCCTTCCAATTTAGCTTTCAAGTCATCACATTTTGACTTGGTACGGCTAGCAATCATAATTTCTTTAAAAGTTTCGCTATCTTGACAAATCTTTGAAATAGCAACTTGGGCAACGCCCCCACATCCAATAACTAATAAACGACTCATTTTTTTCCTTCCTCTTCTTCTAAAATGTCCTCAACATACTTGGGCAACATAAAGGCCCCTACATGTAAGTTTGCAGTGTAGTATTCAGTGAAAAGCTGGCGTTTTTTCCAGCCTTCCTTGTCAAAATCTTTGACAGGGTGGTATTTTTTCGATGCAAATCCAAACAACCAATAGCCAGCTGGGCTAGTTGGGATATGGGCCTGATAGACCCGACTGATTGGAAAGGCTTGATTGACCTTGCGGTGCATGCTACGACAAGCTGACTCATCTTCGTCAAAGAAGGGACTTCCATGCTGGTAAATCATGATACCGTCTTCTTTCAAGGCTCTATAACTGTTACCGTAAAATTCCTTGGTAAAGAGCCCTTCTGTATGTCCAAAGGGATCTGTCGCATCGTTGATAATAATATCATAGTCATCTTCGCAGTTTCGCAAAAAGCGTAGTCCATTTTGGTAGTAAATGGTAACACGAGGATCATCTAGCCCTGCGGCAAAATCTGGGAAATACTCACGACAAACCTCAACTAGCATCTCATCCGGTTCCACAATATCGATTTGTTCCAATTCTGGATAGAGTGTTAATACTTGGGCAACACCACCGTCGCCACCCCCAATAACCAAGACTTTCTTGGGATTTGGGTGGACAGCCATGGGAACATGAACGGTCATTTCATTGTAGACAAAATCATCCGCATCTGAAAATAAGACGTGCCCATTTAAAATCAGTATTTTCCCAAAAGCTGGGGTATCCAATACTTCGATATCCTGCCATTCACTTTTACCAGCGTAGAGTTGCTTGGCTGTTCTCAGGGACAATTTCACATCTGGAGTATGAACTTCAGAAAACCATAAATCCATCTAGTTCTCCTTTCTCTTAATGACGTTGATGTGATTGACCTCAGGATCTTCTGTCCCTTGGAGAGAGCAACCACGTTCCTTGGCAAATTGGATATAGTCTACAATTTCACGTGTAATGCGTTCTCCAGGAGCCAAGATAGGAATACCTGGAGGATAGCACATGACAAATTCCCCACAGACCTGTCCAACAGATTCGTCTAAAGACAAACTTTTTCTCTCTGAATAGAAGGCTTCCTGAGGAGATAACACCAACTCGGGCTGGATATATTCTCCAGCTATCAAGTCCTTCCCATCTCGTGAATAGAGTCTCTTGATATCAGCCAAAGCACCGACCAAGCGCTCGATGTCTTGGATACGGTCACCAATCGAAATATAGGCCAAGATATTGCCAATATCACCAAACTCGATCTGAATGTCGTATTCATCACGTAGGAGGTCATAAACCTCGATACCTGTTAAGCCAATACCCTGAGTGTAAACTGACAACTTGGTTACATCAAAATCACAGACCGACACACCATCTATTAACTCTTTTGAGTAGGCATAGTAGCCACCAATGGCATTGATTTCACGACGAGCGTACTCGGATAGCTCAATGACCTTCTCAAACGACTCTTTACCACGAAGGGCTAGATTACGACGTGAAATATCCAAACTAGCCATCAGCAAATAAGAGGCAGATGTTGACTGGGTCAGATTGATTATCTGACGAACGTACTCAGGATTCATCTGCTCTCCGATTAAAAGAAGCGAACTTTGGGTCAAACTCCCACCAGACTTATGCATGGAGACTGCTGCCATATCAGCACCTGCATCCATAGCAGAAATTGGAAGTTTATCAGTGAAATGCAAATGCGCTCCGTGGGCTTCATCTACTAAAACCATCATGCCAGCTTCATGAGCCATTTCTGTCAACCCCTTTAGGTCTGAACAGATGCCGTAATAAGTAGGATTGTTAATCAAAATGGCCTTGGCATCTGGATGCTCCTTTATGGCCTGGGCTACTCGGTCATTTTCAAGACCTAAAGCGATACCAATCTTAGGATCTACACTCATCTCGATATAGATTGGAATGGCACCACATAGAACCAGCGCATTGATGGCAGATTTATGGACATTTCGTGGCAGAATAATCTTATCTCCAGCCTTGCAGGTTGACAGAATCATAGTCTGCACCGATGAAGTTGTTCCCCCAATCATGAGAAAAGCATGGGCTGCTCCAAAAGCATCTGCAGCCAGCTCCTCTGCATCTCGAATAATCGAAATGGGGTGGCCTAAATTATCCAAGGGTTTCATCGAATTGACATCAATGCCTACACATTTTTCTCCTAAGAGTTCGACAAGTTCTGGATTTCCTCGTCCACGCTTGTGACCTGGAACATCAAAGGGAACAATCCTTTTCTTGCGCAACTTCACCAAGGCCTCATAAATTGGGGCTTGGTTTTGATCTAACTCTTTCAAGACATACTCCTTTCAATATTTTTAGGACCTTATGAAAACTAAGGAACTAAAGGTTGACTCATGAAAAAAGAGCAGGATTTCACCTGCTCTGCAATCTTCCGACGTTTTTATGTTTGTTTCTGTTGAGTATGTCTGTTCCCGATGTTTCCTAACTCTCTAGTAGCAAATATTACGTACTTTATTGATCGTTTCACAAGATGACGTGTGCTTTCACCACACTAAAAATTTATGAATTAGGACAAACGTCCTAACATCAACTTATAAAAGTAGGCTTTTAACCCTATCAATAATGTGGTTTTTCAACCACGCTTCGGCATTCAACCCTGCCTGTCCGTAGGCATTTTTTACTCGGGTTTATATTTGCTAGAAAACATCATCTCATTTTCTAAGCTTTATTACTATATCATGTTTTTAAGAACTTGTAAAGCGTTTTACGAAAAAAATATAAAAAAGTTCGCAAAATATTTGGATTTTATTTGATTTAATACTCATTATTCTCTTGTAAACGATTATAAAGTGAACAAAATGTTTATCGTATTTAATTTAAAAATTCTATACTCTTTACCTTCGGTGTTTGATCTATCAGAGAAGATGTCGACATTTTTATATCATTAAAATCGTGCAACTTTTTTCAGATACTTTTAAAAGATTGATTTCCCTATATTTTTCCTTTATACTGGATAAAAAGGAGATTAGTATGTCAGAAACAAATCACGAAATTGATTCAAACTTTGCAGGGCGTTTAAATATCCTGCGTGCAGGTGTTCTTGGTGCCAACGATGGAATTATTTCCATTGCTGGTGTGGTTATTGGGGTTGCTAGTGCTACGAGCAATATCTGGATTATCTTTTTATCAGGTTTTGCGGCTATCTTAGCTGGTGCCTTTTCAATGGCTGGTGGAGAATATGTGTCCGTTTCAACTCAAAAAGATACTGAGGAAGCGGCCGTTGCGCGTGAGCAACTCTTGCTAGACCAAGATATAGAGTTAGCCAAAAAGTCCCTCTATGCTGCTTATATCCAAAATGATGAGTGTGAAACATCAGCCCAACTTCTCACCAACAAAGCCTTTTTAAATAATCCGCTCAAGGCTTTGGTAGAGGAAAAATATGGGATTGAGTATGAAGAATTTACCAATCCTTGGCATGCTGCTATCTCTAGCTTTATTTCTTTTTTCCTTGGTAGCTTACCACCAATGCTTTCAATTACCATTTTCCCAAGTGAATACCGCATCCCTGCTACTGTCCTTATCGTCGGTGTGGCCCTTCTTCTCACTGGTTACACTAGTGCCAAACTTGGAAAAGCCCCAACCAAAACAGCTATGATTCGAAACCTCACTATTGGTCTCTTGACTATGGGAGTTACCTTCTTGCTCGGACAACTTTTCAGCATTTAATACTCTTCGAAAATCTCTTCAAACCACGTCAGCTTCGCCTTGCCGTGTATATGTTACTGACTTCGTCAGTTCTATCCACAACCTCAAAACAGTGTTTTGAGCTGACTTCGTCAGTTCTATCTGCAACCTCAAAGCAGTGTTTTGAGCTGACTTCGTCAGTTCTATCTGCAACCTCAAAGCAGTGCTTTGAGCAACCTGCGGCTAGCTTCCTAGTTTGCTTTTTGATTTTCATTGAGTATAAAAGACAAGAAATACCTCGATTTTGAAGTCGAGGTATCTTTTTTTACATTTGCACAATCTTGCGATAACTTCTTGAAGTAATCATGAAAATCAGCACATAGGCGATGAGGAAGATAGCGCAGATAGACAAGGTCACAATCAACATCATAGTCGTATCCAGTACACCAATCACTTTTAAAATCAGACTAAGCATATGGTAGGCAAAGGCTAGATGTAGGAAGGCAAAAAGCAAAGGAAGGAAGAAAACAGTTAAAACCTGTTTGTTGATGGTTTGCTTGATTTGCTTTTGATCTAAACCGACTTTCTGCAAGATAATAAAGCGTTCACGGTCTTCGTAGCCTTCAGAAATTTGTTTGTAGTAGATGACAAGAACGGTTCCGACCATAAAGATAATGGATAGGAAAATACCGATAAAGAAGACACCACCAAAGAGGGCACTCATCTGAGAACTAGCATCTGATAAATTACTACCATAAACATAGCTACCTTCCGTGTTTAATTGAGCATTAAATTGATCGAGGTATTTATCATACTCGTCAGCGACCTTGAGTTGTTCTTCTTCACTGGCATTTACATTCATACCACCGTAAAACTGATTATAGATAGCCGAATCTGGGAATTGATCCAAAAAGGCTTGTAAATCAGGTACAACAAGATAATTGTAATCAGCAGTCAAAATATTAAACTGATTTGGGACATGGTTGACAATGAAATCTTTATTAAATTCTTCTTTGACAGAAAATTGATGATCATTCAGAATTAGAGTTTTCTGTTCTTTAACTCCCTCATTCTTGGCAAAGAGTCCGACCTCATTTCCTGATAGAGACAGTTTTTGACCAGTCATATTTTCATAATCTTTTTGGTCAAATACCATGAAAACTGTTGTGGGTTGGACACGATTTTGTCCTTTTTCAAAAAGGGTTAACTTATTTCCTTCTTGGTTCGCAACACCGAAGTAAGTGTAACGAAACACTTCTTTTTCTTTAATCTTATAACCTTTGTCACTTGCAAACTGGCTCAAGAGTTTGTCCAAGTCTTCTTTTTCAACATTTTGCCCTGAAACCCCAAAATCATGAGGATTTAGAACTTTTTTAAAGGATTCTGCGGAATTGAAAATGCTTGTCGCTGCTGACATGGTTACCAAAACCATTGTTGACAAAATAGCAATAGTTGCTAGTCCAACTGCATTTTTCTTCATACGGAAAATCAAGTTGGAAACAGATATGAGGTTATTAGGTTGGTAATAGTATTTCTTGTTTTTCTTTAAGATTTGAAGGAAAACGGTAATTCCTGCATTGAACAAAAGATAAGTACCAAAGATAACCAGTAAAACAGCTATGAAGAAGGTTGTTAAGGCTGTAAGAGGATCTTTTACCGTAAGGGCAAGATAATAGCCAATCCCTAAACTAATCGAACCAAGAATCGTTTGGAGAGGTAGGAAACGACCTTTTTTCTCTCCGCTTGCTTTCTCACGCGAGAGCTGGAGGGCATTCATACGGGCGATTCGAAGGGCATTCAGGAACATGAGGCCTAGGAAAATCAAACCAAAGACAAGAAGTACTGTAATGACAACTTTCATCTGGAAGGTAGCGACCAGCTCAACCTTCAATTTCATCAGTTTGAGCAAGAAAGCGAAAATTAACTTGTCAAACAAGGCTCCAATACCGATACCCGCTCCAACAGTTAGAATCCCAAATAGCACTAACTCCTTAAAGGTCATACTGATTAGATGACGCTTCTCCAAACCCAGCATGCCATAAATTCCTAGTTCCTTGGAACGATTTTTCATAACAAAACTATTGGCATAGAGGACGATAATGGCTGACGCAAGTGTGACGACAAACATACCAAATCCAAGTGTAGCCTGAATGGTTGTTCCTCCACGGATTTCCGCAATCTTGGGATTGAAGGTTAGAGAGTAAAAGAGATAGGTGACAGTGACTGCCAAGAGAACAGCTAGCGCAAAAGGATAGTAGAGTTTGCGGTTTTTAATCAAGTTTGATACCGCTAACTTATTGGTTAATCGAAACATACTAATTCACCTCGCTTGCCATGACAGTCAAGGTATCAGAAATTTCTTGGAACATCTGACGTTCTGTCTTCTCTCCACGGTAGATTTGGTTGTAAAGAATGCCGTCTTTGATAAAGAGCACACGTTTAGCTCTGCTGGCTGCTGCTGTGGAGTGGGTTACCATGAGAATAGTTTGGCCGCGCTCATTGATTTCATCAAAGACATCAAGTAAGGCTGCAGAGGACTTGGAATCAAGGGCTCCTGTTGGCTCATCCGCAAGGAGAATTTCAGGTTCTGTGATGATGGCGCGGGCTACTGCTACACGCTGTTTCTGCCCACCAGAAATCTCGTAAGGATACTTCTCTTGCAATTGGTTGATGCCTAGATTCTCAGCTGTCACCACCAATTTCTTCATCATCTCCGTAATGGGTCTTCTTGACAAGACAAGCGGAAGTAAGATATTGTCCTTAACAGACAGAGTATCTAGCAAGTTAAAGTCCTGGAATACAAAACCTAATTTTTCACGACGGAAACTAGAAGCCTGTGAATTTTTAATAGTTGCTGTGTCTGTTCCATTCAAGTAAACCTGTCCACGACTTGGTTTATCCAGCATAGCTAGGATATTGAGAAGAGTTGATTTACCCGAACCAGACTCACCCATGATGGCAACGTAGTCACCCTTTTCGACGGTAAAGTGAATATCCTTGAGGGCTTCTACTTGGTTGCCCTGAAAACGAGTTTTATAAATTTTTTGAACGTGTTTTACATCTAAAAGTGTCATGAGAATCTCCTTTCTTAATATCCCATCAAATGAAATGTTGCTTGCATCATAGCGCATCCCAGCTGAACGCACTCGATTTCTTTGTGGCTTGGTTTTCTTGTTTTCTTCTGTAAGGTTTGTTTCATGATGTTACTCCTTTGTTCTTTATGAGTCTAGTTTACATCAAAAAAAGACCGCTTGCCATAACCTAACCTTACAAAAGAGACTTTAATCTTACATTTTTGTAAGATTGGGGGAAATGTAAGCAAAATTACTTGGAAAATGATTTGATTTCCTATTTTTAAAATTGTAAAATATAAGTGTGAAAAGGCTTACTTTGGAAAGGAGGAAGCGGGAACTAACATTTGAGTAAGCTTACCTAGATAACATACCATTAAATTGAACACTTGTAAGTCGTTCTAAGTATCAGGAAAGAAGGTGCGCTTTAATGAAACACAAAGAACATATACTCATCGGACTTCTCTATCTCCTCTCTCCATTCATCGGTCAGCTCTTAGTTGAAAAGACATACTTTATCGGTACAAGAATTACAGCTACTGCTTATGCTATTTGCTGGCTATCAGTTGTTATCAGTATCCATTATTTATCAAAAAATGTATTGTCTCAGCATGAAAAATCAGATTAGAAAACCTGAGTTTAAAATAATATTTTTAGTTTGTAGAAGAAGCTGGGAAAATATTATTAAAAGTAAAAAAGCTTTAAATCAAGCAGTTTAGACTATTGATTTAAAGCTTTTTGCTTATTCTTAATCTTTTGTAGAACCTCACCAAAACCATCCTTCGTTATCGTCAATGGCTTGGGCTTCTTTGCGTTTTCGTGGGCCTGTTCCATACATTTCTGCTTCGATTTCTTCCTTGGTTGGCATGATAGAAGCTAGGATGATATAGATAATCACGCCAAGTCCAAAGTTTGCAACTGTGAAAATAGCAAACAAAAAACGAACAAGGGTAACGTCAAAGTTCCACTTATCTGACAGACCTGCAAGAACTCCTGAAATCATGCGATTTCGTTTCATTTTATAAAATTTACTGTTCATGATATTTCCTCTTTCTGCTAAGTTAGACATAGTATATCACGGGTAGGCTCGGCTTTCATCAGTCTTCAGGCTGATTTATCAGAAGCAATTTACCTCGACAAAGTCCACAGCGATAGCGTTTGGTATCAATCCTTCGCTTGCGATGATAACTTTGCTGGCAGGATTGGCAACGATAGAGCTTGATTGGCTTGGCGTTACTATTTGTCAAAGAGGGCACAAAGCGTAATCCATCCACTGCTTTCAACAGTTCCTTAAAATCCCGATCCTTGTGTTGATAGCCCTTCCCTTGAAAATAGAGGTGATAGTGACAGAGTTCATGGCGAACAATTTTCCTAAAAACGTCTAAACCCAGTTCTTTATAAACCTTAGGATTAAAATCCAAATGCCCATCTTTGGGGAAAAATCGCCCACCTGTCGAACGTAGACGAGAATTCCACTGAGCTTGATGGATAAAAGGTCTGCCGAAGTCTTTTAGTGAAACCTGCTTGACGTAATCAGTCAGTTTCATTTGGAGCGAGGAGCGACAGATTGACTTTTTCACGTTCAGTATCAATTTTCTTGACCCAAACGGTCACCAAATCACCAACTGACACCACTTGGCTAGGATGTTTGATAAATTTGCGACTCATATGGGAAATATGAATCAGACCGTCCTCGTGAATCCCAATATCAACGAAGGCACCGAAGTCAACGACATTACGCACCACACCTTCCAGCTTCTGACCAACCACTAAGTCTTTGATATCTAGGACATCTTGGCGAAGTACAGGTGCGTCAAAGGAATCACGGAAATCTCGACCTGGTTTGAGAAGGTCTGCAATGATATCTTTAAGAGTTTCTGGACCAAGGTCTAGCTCTTGCGCCATTTCCTTGACTGAAAGAGACTTGAGTTTACTTTGGGCTTCTTCATTCAAGTCCTTGATATCCAAGCGTTTGAAAAGTTCCTTAACGGCAGCATAGTTTTCTGGGTGAACTCCTGTATTATCAAGGATATTGCTACTTTCAGGGATACGGAGGAAACCAGCTGCCTGCTCAAAGGCCTTAGCTCCCAGACGAGGAACTTTCTTGATTTGGGCGCGCGAAGTAATTTTCCCTTCTTCCTCACGGTATTTGACAATATTTTCAGAGATAGTTTTATTGAGTCCAGCTACATGGGAAAGAAGAGCTGGGCTGGCTGTATTGACGTTGACACCAACTTGGTTTACCACTGTATCCACGACAAAGTCCAGACTTTCAGACAGTTTCTTCTGACTGACATCGTACTGGTACTGGCCGACACCAATTGATTTTGGATCGATTTTGACCAATTCCGCAAGGGGGTCCTGCAAACGACGGGCGATAGAAATTGCCGAACGCTTTTCAACGGTCAAGTCTGGAAACTCCTGACGAGCAAGTTCACTGGTAGAATAGACCGAAGCGCCACTTTCATTGACAATAACATAGCTGACTTCAGGGAAATCTTTAAGAACTTCCGCCACAAAGGCTTCACTTTCTCGACTGGCCGTCCCATTTCCGATAGCAATGATCTCTACACCGTATTGACCAATCAAATCTGCCAAATCTTTCTTGGCTTCTTCGATTTGACGAGCCGATGCTGGTTTGACAGGATAAATGACCTGAGTTGTCAGCATTTTTCCTGTTGCATCCACGACAGCTAGCTTGGCACCTGTACGAAAGGCAGGGTCAAATCCTAGAACCACGCGCCCTTTCAGCGGAGCAACTAAGAGCAGATTGCGCAGGTTGTCCGAAAAGAGTTGGATAGCTCCTTCTTCTGCTTTCTCAGTTAGTTCTGTCCGAATACGGCGCTCGATAGCAGGCAAAACTTTTTTCTTAACTGACTGCTGAACAACTTCATCTATATAGGCGTTTTTCACCTTGAAACGAGCAGCAAAGAAAGCTAGAATGCGGTCCGTCGCATGTTCAAAACCGACCTTCAAGACACCTAGCTTCTCCCCACGATTGAGGGCCAAAGTACGATAACCCTGCATATTTCCAACCGTCTCTGAAAAATCATAATAAATCTGAAAAACCTGCTTTTCATCAAGACTTTCATCCTTGACTTGAGAAGTGAGTTTAGAGTGTCTAAGCACCTCCTGATAAGTCATGGAACGCAAGGTCACATCTTCCGATAAGGCTTCAACCAAAATATCAACTGCACCAGACAATGCTTCCTTACCAGTCGCAAATCCTTCACAGACAAACTTTTCAGCCTCTTTCTCTAAGTCCGCTACATTCTGCAAAATCAAGCGAGCAAGAGGAAAGAGTCCCGCTTCACGGGCAATGGTTGCCTTGGTTCGACGCTTTTCCTTGTAAGGAAGATAGAGTTCTTCTACATCTGCTAGTTTTTCGGCAGCTAAGATAGCTTCTTCCAACTCCTTGGTCAGCTTGCCTTGCTCTTGAATCTTAGCCAAGACAGCTTCCTTACGGTCATTGAGGTTTGTCAGACTTTTATCCAAGTCAATAATGGCCTTAATCGCCACCTCATCCAGACTACCAGTCATGTCCTTGCGATAACGCGCGATAAAGGGAATAGTCGCCCCTTCAGCTGTCAAACTTAGAACAGTATCAATTTGCTTTAACGTCACTCCCAAATCCTGAGAGATTTTTTCATATTTTTTATCCATGAATCTATTATACCACAAGCTAATCTTATTCAAATTATCTCTTACAATTTTAAAACATAAGTTGGGAAATAAATTTACTTCATTTCAATATTCTATTCATTGAGAAGGTTGCAATTTAATTCTAATAGTTTACAAAAGAATCTATGAGTAATTTCATTTTTTTATTTTTGACAAAACGCTTTATAAAGCTATTTGTTGAAGTTAACGAATCAATTTTCAGTGCAAATAAAAAACCGTAAGTCTGAGCCTGCGGTGGGTGTAATCTATTTTGAAATTTTAAATAAAAAAGGAGCATTTAAGCCCCTCCTTTGAAATAACGGACACTTGGCTGGTCGGTGTACCCAGCATCTCAGATACCTTTTTCAAGGTGCGGCAGGAACCTTTCTGCCCTCAAATGTCTTTCGTTAATATTATTCTAGCACCATCTACTTTTTTGTCAAACTTTCTCAATCTACCAGACTTAATCAGGATTTATAAAGCTCTATTATTCGTTAGATACTCAATTTTAACTTTTCCCTTTTCCGCAAAATAATAGTATAATAGAGGTAGAATCTAGAATCGAGGTACACCTATGGCTGTAAAATTTACAAAACGAGACGACTTGGATAAGATGTTTGAAGAGTTTGCGAAACTCCCAGATTTGAAACAAGTTACTTTCCCTGATGACAAAGAGAAAAAAGCCAAAACAGAAAAGAAAAACTAGATGACTGCTTTCCAACAACTCCCGTCTAGTGTGCTTCAAACTGGGGCTATTTTTCTCTCTATAATCATTGAAGCCCTACCCTTCGTTCTGATAGGAAGTATTGTCTCAGGGCTGATTGAGGTTTATATCACACCTGACAAGGTTTATCATTTTCTCCCTCGAAATCGTTGGGGGAGAATCTTTTTTGGCACCTTCGTCGGGATACTTTTCCCTTCTTGTGAATGTGGAATCGTCCCCATTATCAATCGTTTTCTGGAAAAAAAGGTTCCCAGTTACACGGCCGTTCCCTTTCTCGTGACAGCACCTGTTATCAATCCCATTGTTCTCTTTGCGACCTATTCTGCCTTTGGCAACTCCTTCCATATCGCGCTGTTACGAGCTCTGGGTTCCATTGTTGTGGCTGTAATACTAGGAATTTTTCTAGGATTTTTCTGGCAAGAACCAATTCAAAAAGAAAATCGTTTGGTCTGTCATGAGCACAATTTTTCTCACTTAACCCCTGCAAAGAAAGTTTTTCAGGTCTTTGTGCAAGCAATTGATGAATTTTTTGATACGGGGCGTTATTTGGTATTTGGCTGTCTCTTCGCCTCTGTTATACAGGTCTATGTTCCGACACGGATTCTGACCTCTATCAGTGCGACCCCTATTTTTGCCATCCTCCTCTTGATGCTTTTGGCCTTTCTTCTGTCGCTCTGTAGTGAGGCGGATGCCTTTATCGGTGCCTCTCTTCTCTCGAGTTTCGGTTTGGCACCAGTTCTGGCCTTTCTCGTCATTGGTCCAATGCTGGATATCAAAAATATTCTCATGATGAAAAATTACTTGAAAGCACGATTTATCAGTCACTTTATCACTATTGTAACTCTTGTCGTCTTAGTCTATTCTCTCTTGATTGGAGTCATCCTATGATTCGATTTTTAGTTTTAGCTGGCTATTTTGAACTGACTATTTACCTCCATCTGTCGGGCAAATTAAACCAGTACATCAACATGCACTATTCCTATCTGGCCTATATCTCCATGGTGCTTTCCTTTATTTTGGCAATTGTTCAATTGTATATCTGGATGAAGCGAGTCAAAACCCACAGTCATCTGAACAGTCGATTGGCCAAGATGACGAGTATTTCTCTTCTGGCTATTCCACTTGTCATCGGCTTAACTTTCCCAACTGTTAGCTTGGATTCTCAGACTGTTTCTGCTAAAGGTTATCATTTCCCCCTATCGGAAGGAACGAATCTAGCCATTCAGACAAGCGAAGGGACGACAAGCCAATATTTGAAACCAGATACCAGTTCTTATTTTTCAAAATCAGCCTATGAAAAGGAAATGCGAACGGCGGCGGATAAATACTTATCCCAAGATAGCATTAACATTACTAACGAAAACTATATGGAAGTCATGGAAGCTATCTACGACTATCCAGATGAGTTTGAGGGTAAGACAGTCCAGTTCACAGGCTTTGTCTATAACGACCCCAGTCATGCCAATAGCCAATTTCTGTTCCGCTTCGGCATTATTCACTGTATCGCAGATTCTGGTGTCTATGGTTTGTTGACCAAGGGAAATACCCGGCAATATGAAAACAACACCTGGATAACAGCCAAAGGAAAACTGGTCAATCACTACCATAAAGAACTCAAACAAAACCTCCCAACCTTGGAAATCGATAGCTTTACCAAAGTCGATAAACCAGAGAATCCCTATGTGTATCGAGCTTTTTAAGAAAATCAAGATAAAAACGAACAAGTTCTCTTCTGAATAACAGAAAAAGAGCCTGTTCGTTTTTTGTTGAGTATTGTATAGTAGAATATAAATTGCGATTTTTAAAATGATATATAACTAGTGAACAATTCACAAATCAAATATATTTTCATTCTCTACTTAATACTATGCTTATTCATCTTTTGTTCAAAGATAGTTGTGATAATCTGACGTAGTTCTTCTCGTTCTTTTTCTGGGATTTCACCACTTGTTTGAGCTGCAGCGTAAAGCTCAGGGTGTTCAACTGAAATGCGTTTAATCGTACGTGTAGTAGCATGTTTTCTGACGAAAAATGGGATTCTCTTAATCAAGTCTTGTGGGACAAGCGCAAGAATCTTCTCAGCAGTTTCCTTGTCACTAATCTTAGACGTCATAAGTCCCTTCTTAATCATTTCCTGTTCTTTTTCTGTAAAATCTTTTAATTCCATCTGATTAGTCCTCCTATTTTCTCTAAGTTAAATTATATACCAATCTGGATAAAACTACAAATGGACTGTCTGGAAATAGGTGCAATACTGTAAAGAAGATTCTGTTCTTTAATTATAAATCTTCCTCCTCAGTCACTTCCCATACTTCTGATTGATAGCCTTCCCCATCAATATCGTATCTTTGAATATAACCTATAAATCTTTCATTTTTTCCTGGTTTTCGACTGTTAATTATCGTACTCACCCATATACCTATCAAGAATAAACATAAAATGCCTAATACTATATCCATGTTAGATTACCTCTAGATATTAACCCACTTATCATTATCCATGATAAAAGGCTGAGCCAGTCCCTCGCCTGTATAATCCGCATACTTGGTACCTAAATACTTGTAACAATCTTCCTTGCTGGCAAATTTAATCGCTTGGTAGGGCTCTTCGAAAGTCAATTTCTCTACAAATAAGAAACCGTCATCAGCAGGTACTAAGACTCCAACGTGGCCTACAAACAGATACTCGCCATCCAGATTGTCGTGCAAGACTACAGACAGCATTCGAGCTTTGTCGTTGAATTGAAATTGTGAGAAGAATGTTTCCATCTTTTCAGCGTGAACCTTGACATCTGTAGTTGCCTCAGTTGGAACTCTCGAAAATAGAATATCAAACTCTTCCTTATCTTGAGAATCAAAGACCTTTCCCTTATCAATCGCATCGTTATCTAGGAAAAGCAATTGGTCATTCTTATCAAGTTTTGGAATGGTGACTGAATTTTTCAAAAGGGCATAACTGTTAATACGGCAGTTGGTTCCAACGAAATCTCCCTTCTTTTGATTCCAGAGATGACTGATTTTCTCAACATCGTATTCGGTGTGAGTAAAGGAAGTGAAATCTCCTGATAAGCCAGTTGAGCCAACAATGGTATTGTAATCATTAACGAGATTAAAAAAGGCATCAACACTTTTTGGATCCAAATGGGCTGATAAGAGAGATTTGACCTCTTCTGTACTTACCTGATTGTTTAGGTTGGTGTATGAAGCTTTCCATGGAACTTTCGTTGAACTACTTTGCCTTTGACTCGTCCCATTCGAAATTGTAGCATCTTGTTGACAAGCAGCCAAGCCTAAAAACAAGGCTGAACAGAGTCCTAATGTGGCTAATTTTCTTGATTTCTTCATCTTTTTCTCCGATTTGTTTTTTTTGTTATTTCCTTAAGCTTGATTTAATTATAGTAGGCGTTTCGTGCTCTGTCAACAAATTTTTTATGAAAACACAACAAAGTTTTCATTTTCTTGGATTTCGTGTTATGCTTTACTTACAAAAATAGAAAACGATTTCATCCGTGGATAAAGAAGAGATTGCGATTGTTACATGCGAAAACTAAAACAATATAGACTAGTAATGGTTAGACTCAATAAGAATTGGGTACTAAGATAGGTATAAATAAAAACGCCATTGGAAATTATGAAAAGGGTTAGGTCTACTAAGAAAAATACTATATTTGACTTAGCTAAAGTATTCAGTAGCTTGATTGATGCCCTCTTTCCTCCAGTTCAAAAGGATTCTCCTAGCGATATCCAATCCATCTACGACCAACGGGCATCACCCAGACAAGGTAAAATCCTGACCTATGCCGAGAGGCAACTGTATGAGCAGAAAAACGAAGATAAACGAAGTATCGTAAAAATCATCAGACTGGACGACTACTTACTATCGTGTTAGGTAGTTTATCTCTGCAGGTAGCCGCTCGATGCAGGACGACGATTTAGATATGGAGTTCCCATTCTATGAGGATGAAATCCCAGACGACTACGACGCAATCGCTTATGTCGTCAGCAAGTCCATGGATCCAAAGATAAGAAACGGTGACTACCTATTTATCAAGAATCCCCCATAGATTGACTATAATACCATCGGCATCTTCCAAGTAGACGGTGCTAACTATGTCAAAAAACTCCGCTAAGGCTACCTCAAAAAAACTCAATCCCGAATACCCCGACATCCGCCTAGACGAAAGCAACCATATTCGCACCATCGGGAAAATTATCAGGCTGTATAGGGAGAATTAAAAAAGGGGGAGAATGACGATATAAAACAAACAGATTTTAAAAGATTCGAAAAAGTTCATTCTACATTTCAAAAGAAGAATAAGTGACCTAAAGCAGATTAGATTTTCTTAAACAATAGTGATATGTAAATTTAGAGAAAGGCATTTAAGATCACTTTGCAAAAGGCAAATACTAAACTAGCAAAACCGATAAATCAGACCCTTAGTTCCCATATTTTCAGGCACACACTCCTTAGTACACTAGCTGAGAAGAATTAGAGTAGAACACAAAGACGCTAAAACAATAAACAACATCTACACTCACGTAAGTAAAAGAATGGAGCAAGCTGCTTTGGAGGTTTTAAATACCATATCATTAAATCGAAAATATATCAGATCGAATCTAGACAAGTAGATTGCGATTGCTAAAACATTTGTAGAAATTCATTTGACTTTCCTAATCAATTTGTGCATATCTTATTTCATACTCAATGAAAATCAAAGAGCAAACTAAGAAGCTAGCCGCAGGTTGCTCAAAGCACTGTTTTGAGGTTGTAGATGAAACTGACGAAGTCAGTAACCATACCTACGGCAAGGCGACGCTGACGTGGTTTGAAGAGTATCAATCCATTATGAAAGTTTTGCCTCTTTCTTAACCTCTATATAAAAAAAGCCTATCACACAAGCTCTAAAGCTGGATATGATAGGTTTTTATATCTTTCTTAACGTACTGTGCGGATACGCATTGTGTTTGTGCGAACAGCTTCTCCTACTGGTACACCAGCAACGATAACGATATCATCGCCTGACTCAACGAGACCTGCTTCTACCGCTTTACGTTCAGCGATTTCGAACATATCGTCAGTTGAAGATGGAGCATCTGTCAACATTGGGATAACACCCCAGTTCAACATCAAGCCACGTTCTGTCAACTCATCAAATGTCAATGCCAAGATGTCAGCATTTGGACGGTATTTAGAGATCAAACGTGCAGTGTGACCTGTCTTAGTAAGAGTTACAACCAATTTAATGTCCATTGAGTTAGTCGCATCTTTAACAGCAGAAGCCATTACTTCTGTCTTAGAGTTACGTTCGAATGAATCTGAATCAAGACGTCCGTATTCATTAAGAAGAGTTTGAGCGTTCTTGTCGATTGTAGCCATTGTAGTTACTGACTCAAGTGGATATTTACCATTTGCAGACTCACCTGAAAGCATTGTAGCGTCAGTACCGTCGATAACAGCGTTAAATACGTCTGATACTTCTGAACGAGTTGCACGTGGTTTTTCAGTCATTGTTTCAAGCATGTTTGTTGCAGTGATAACAACCTTACCTGCAGCGTTCACTTTAGTGATGATCATTTTTTGGTAAACTGGAACCATTTCGAACGGTACTTCGATACCCATGTCACCACGAGCGATCATGATACCATCAGCAGCTTCGATGATTTCATCCAAGTTGTCGATACCTTGTTGGTTTTCGATTTTAGCGAACAATTGAACGTGTCCGTTTCCAGTTTCTTCACAGATTGCACGAACTTCGTTCACGTCTTTTGCAGTACGTACGAATGAAATCGCGATGAAGTTGATACCTTGTTCAAGACCGAAACGGATATCGTCGTTATCGCGTTCAGCAAGAGCTGGGAAAGGAATTTTAGTGTTAGGAATGTTCACACCTTTTTGTTTAGCAATTACGCCATCATTTTCAACTTCAACTTCAAACTCACGAGTTGCATCATCTTTAGCAACCACACGAAGACCAAGTTTACCATCGTCAACCAAAACTTGACGACCAACTTCAACATCATCATAGATATCAAGAGCACCAGCAACGTTCAATGCAATCACTTCACGAGTTGATTTGATTCCTTGTTTAGTTGCAACACGGATTTTCTCACCAGTTTTATATGAATACTCTTTAGCTTCACCTTCGAACAATTCTGTACGGATTTCTGGTCCTTTTGTATCAAGAAGGAAACCAACTTTTTTACCTGCAAGTTTTTCAGCAAGTTTAACAGTTGCCATACGCTCACCTTGTTCTTGGTGGTCACCGTGTGAGAAGTTGAAACGGAATGTGTTAGCACCAGCTTCAATCAATTTAGCAATGTTTTTAGCTGAAGCTTCAACATCAAGTTTTTCACCCCAGTATCCGTCATCACCGAATTTTTTACCACCACGGATTTCTACCGCAGGACCCAAAGTTGCAACGATTTTTACACGTTTGTTCATGATTTTTTGTGACTCCTTTATATATATGACCTTTTGGTCTTATTAACTAAATTATGAATTATGACAAGCAATTGTTCAATTGTGACAGGTCAAGATCAGCTTTGTGTGGATTATTTACAATAATCTTACCGTCTGCTGCCAAACTAAACAATGCTCCTTCTTCTGCAGTACCAAGAATTGGATTTTCAACCATTTTTTCGTTACGAATACCTACCGCAACACCACCGATACCTTTTTTAAGAAGTTTAACAGCATGGGCACCCATACGTGACGCCAATACACGGTCACGCGCAGTTGGAGAACCACCACGTTGAATATGTCCAAGTTCTGTCACACGAAGATCGGTCGTATCTCCAGCTTCTTTTAGTTTTTGAGCAAATTCATCTGCTGACATAACCCCCTCTGCCAAAACGATGATATTGTGTCTTTTACCACATTCATAGCCAGCTTTGATACTTGCTACGATATCTTCAATTTTGAAGTCTTCTTCAGGGATGATAATTTCATCAGCACCAGTTGCGATACCAGCCCAAAGAGCGATATCACCAGCGTTACGCCCCATAACTTCGATGACAAAAGTACGACGGTGACTTAATGATGTATCACGAATCTTATCGATAGCGTCCATAGCAGTCGTAACCGCTGTGTCAAAACCGATTGTGAAGTCAGTACCAACGATATCGTTATCAATTGTACCTGGAAGACCGATAGCTGGGAAACCATGCTCAGTCAAACGCATAGCACCGTGGTAAGATCCGTCACCACCGATAACAACTACACCTTCAATGCCGTGTTTTTTCAATTGCTCAATCCCTTTAAGTTGCCCTTCAAGTTGAGCGAACTCTGGGTAACGAGCTGAGTGAAGGAAGGTACCACCACGAGAAATGATGTTTCCTACTGAAGCCGCATTTAAGGGATGAATTTCACCGGCAACCATACCAGCATATCCGTCATAGATACCAAACACTTCCATTCCTTCTGAAATTGCTTGACGAACAACTGCACGGATAGCAGCGTTCATACCAGGGGCGTCTCCACCACTAGTCAAAACAGCAATACGTTTCATATTGGTTTATGCTCCTTTTTCTTTTAACATTCTTCTTGATTATACCACATTTGATTTTAAAATTCTTCTATTTTCCGTATTTTTAGCGATAAATCGTTTTCATAACGATTTCATTCAATTTCGCTTCTAATTCATTGGATTTAGCTACAAAATGATGAGGGGAAACGATTGTTTTCTGTTCTTCTTCATACCTGATGATGACTGGGATTTGGCCTTTATATTGGTCTAAAATACGTGAAATTTCTTGATCCGAATCATGATTCTTCACCTGTATCCAAAAGCGTTCAGCAACTGCTTCTCTTATTTCTTGTGCAATCATTTGCAGACGGCCATCACGTGATTGTATTTTCCCTTTTATATAGTAGAAGGCTCCCTCTTTTATTTCCTGCCCAACCTGTCGATATAAGTCTGAAAAGAGGGTAACATCCAATTTTTTCTTACTATCATCCACCTGTAAGAAAGCCATATTTTCACCCTTTTTGGTACGAATTACTTTTATCTTCTGAACTTCAACCAAAATAATAGCGTAGCTATTTTCTGATAAATTTCCGATTGGTGTAATCGAATAAATAGCCTTACTCGCAATAGCTTGTAGGGGATGTTTGCTGACACCTATCCCTAAAAGCTCTTGTTCCATATAGAATTTTTCTTGTTCCGTCCAATCTTCCGATTCCTGCCAACTATAAATAGTATCTCCAAACAAACTTCCTAACTCTTTTACAAATTCAAATAGATTAACTAAATTATTGAATACTTTTTGACGATTTTTTTCAAATAAATCGAAAAGACCAACTTTTACCAAAGGTTCTAGCAGAGGAAGTTTCAGATAATTTTCAGGTAATTTAGCTATAAAATCTTCAATGTTAGAATAAGGTCTATTTTCAAGAATCCAAAGTGCCAAATCATTGCTGACTCCCTTAATCGATTTCAAACCTAGATAGATAGACTTGTTGGAAATTTTATCGTGATAGGGAATAGTATTGATGGACAGAGGCGCCACTTCAAAACCTGCTTCAAGTGCATCTATTAAGTAATCACTGTTGGCAGAATTCAACATGACCTGATAAAAAATAGCTGGATAATGCGTTTTGAAATAAGCCAACTGGAAGGCCAAGGCTGAGTAGGCATAGGCGTGTGACCTGTTAAAACCATAACCTGCAAACTTTTCCATGACATCAAAGACCTGCTCTGCCTTTTCCGCAGTATGACCTGCTTTTAATGCCCCCTGAATAAAGGAAGCCCTCATCTCATGCATGGCAGAGGCATCCTTTTTCCCCATAGCTCGGCGCAAAATATCGGCTTTCCCAAGACTAAATCCGGCAAATCGCTGAGCAACCTGCATAACCTGCTCCTGATAGAGCATAATTCCGTAAGTTGGAGCCAAAATATCCTCCAGTACTGGATCCAGAACAGTCACTTCTTCCTGCCCATGCTTTCTTGCTACAAAATTATTGATGTAGTCACTAGCACCTGGTCTATTTAGGGAAGTAGTTGCTACGACATCTTCAAAACAGACTGGTTGCACACGTTTGAGCAAGCGAATGGCACCAGGTTGCTCAAATTGAAAGATACCTTTTGTATTACCAGAAGCAAATAAAGCTAGCGTTTCTTTATCTTCTAAATCGATTTCTTCAATTTTAAGGTGAATACCTTCTGTTTCAGCAAGCAACTCTTGCATCTTCTGGACAAAGGTCAAATTTCGTAGTCCCAGAAAGTCCATTTTCAAAAGCCCACTAGCTTCAACTCCATGAGCATCATATTGAGTCAGTGGAATTTCATCACCGTGCTTCAGAGGGATGTAGTTGGTCAAGTCTTGGTCACTGATCACAACACCAGCCGCATGGACAGAGGTTTGTCTTGGATAGCCCTCTATCTTGCAAGCAATCTCAAAGGCTTTTTGGTATTCTAACTTACTATTGATTTGCTGACGAAACTGGAGATTGCCCTCATAGGCCGACTTAAGATTGTCCCGAAAACTGATTTTCTTGGTAATTGCAGATAATTCATACTCAGGAACACCAAAGCGTTTCAAGACATCTCGTAGAGCTTGCTTGGCACCAAAGGTAGAAAAAGTGACAATTTGTGCCGCATGTTTACTACCATATTTATTACCAACATATCTGATAAAATCTGGACGATAAATATCAGGAATATCTATATCAATATCAGGCATGGTATAGCGTTCACGATTGAGGAAACGTTCAAAAATCAGATTTTTCTCTACTGGGTCAATTCCTGTAATGTCTAAAGCATAGGAAACCAAGCTACCAACTGCGGAACCTCGTCCCATTCCCATATAATAACCATTCGAACGTCCAAAACGCAACAAATCCCAGACAACCAAGAAATAATCATCAAAGCCCATATCATGAATAACAGCCAATTCTTGGTCTAGTCGGTCTTGATATTCTTTGCTAGACAATCCCTTCTGAGCAAGCCCCAATTCAGCACGTTCTCTCAACTCTTCTACTGCTGGCCTTGCTGGATTAAAACGAGGTAATTTTAAACTAGTATCCAAGTCATAAGAGATACCTAAAATAAGCTTTTCTAAGTTTTCCAAGGCTTGCGGAAAACGTTCTAGGAATAATTTCTCTAAAGAACTTGCTGATATAAAGACATCTTGTCGTGAACGCAAAGGGACTTCTCTGAGGGGTAGGTTTTCTTTAATCGCTGTTAGCACTTGCAGAACTTCTCTATCCCTACTTTCAAAGGCATTGACTCGATAAAGTGGTAAGATAGGATGATGAAATTCGCTTGTCAGTGTTTCTGGATAAACTCCAATATAATAATCACAGCCTAGTTCTAACGACTCCAGTCCATCAAAATAAGGCACAATTACTGCAATATCCTCTAGGTACTGGGACAGGACTGACCATGTTTTCTCCCCCTGCATCTTGGCTGTTGAAAGCTTCATCAACTGCTGATAGCCCACACTAGATAGAGCTAAAAAGCGCAAATTTACTTCCTGCTCATCTACCAACACTGTCATCTCAAGCCCTAGCAAAGGATGAATGCCGTATTTTTTTGTAATCTCTAGAAAGTCAAAAGCCCCATAAAGATTGTCAATATCCATCATAGCTAAATGAGTGTAGCCATATTCTTTAGCTGCTCTCACATACTTTTCAATCGAAATGACGCTTTCCATAAAACTATAGACTGTTTTTGTATCTAGTTGTGCGATCAATTTACACTTCTCCTCTATCCTTCTCACTATATTATACCATTTTCACCTATAAAAGGCTGCTCTTGAGAAAAATTTCATCAGCTTACTAATTTACTTTCTATTCATTTGTATTTTTGTCATCTTTTTTATATTTATACTATATTATATATAAAATAGAAAACATACAATATAAATCTCCTAGAATTTTTATATTATACCTATTATGTCTATTATTACACTGTTCTCTATATTGAATTTAGCACTTTATTCATTTTTATTGGATTATTTCCTTTTGCAGTTAACAATTCCCTTTCTGCTTTTTTTTTGATATAATAACCTTAACTATCATTCTATATGGAGGTTCTATGCGTTTTAATCAATATAGTTATGTCACTTTCCCAAAAGAAAATATCTTATCTGAACTAAAAAAATGTGGCTTTGATTTACAAAATACAGCCAATCCCAAGGAATTACTGGAAACTTTTTTACGTCGTTTCTTTTTCACTTATGAGAACACCGACTATCCACTCTCCTGCTTGGCTATAGATAAAGAAACTAACATATTAACTTTTTTCAAATCTGACAAAGACTTGACAGCGGATATTTTTTATACTATCGCCTTTCAACTTTTAGGCTTTTCTTATTTGATTGACTTCGAAGACAGTGAAGCTTTTCGTAAAGAGACTGGATTTCCTATTGTATACGGTGACTTGATTGAAAATCTCTATCAGTTACTCAATACTCGCACCAAAAAGGGAAATACTCTTATCGACCAACTTGTCAGTGACGGTCTTATTCCTGAGGATAATGACTACCACTACTTTAACGGCAAGAGTTTGGCTACTTTTTCTAGCCATGATGTTATTCGAGAAGTGGTCTACGTTGAGTCTCGTGTCGATACTGACCAAAAAGGACTACCAGACCTAGTCAAGGTCAGCATTATTCGTCCACGTTATGAGGGGCAAATCCCTGCCATCATGACAGCCAGTCCCTATCATCAGGGAACAAATGACAAGGCAAGCGATAAGGCTCTCTACAAGATGGAGGGCGAGCTTGAGGTGAAACCTGCTCATAAGATTGAACTAGAGGAACCTCAACTCATTCTCGTCCAACCTCAAGGCCAAGCTGAGCTTGTGGCTGAAGCTGAGGAAAAGCTAAGTCACATCAACTCTAGCTATACACTCAACGACTACTTCCTCCCACGAGGTTTTGCTAATCTCTATGTGTCAGGTGTTGGTACCAAAGACTCTACTGGTTTCATGACTAATGGGGACTACCAGCAAATCGAGGCTTATAAAAATGTCATCGATTGGCTTAATGGCCGTTGCCGTGCCTTTACCGACCATACACGTCAGCGTCAAGTCAAGGCTGACTGGTCAAATGGAAAAGTAGCCACAACTGGACTTTCTTATCTGGGTACAATGTCCAATGGTCTTGCGACTACAGGAGTCGATGGTTTAGAGGTTATCATTGCTGAGGCTGGCATTTCTTCATGGTACAACTACTACCGTGAAAACGGTCTGGTGACTAGCCCAGGTGGCTATCCAGGTGAGGACTTTGACTCCCTTGCTGAGTTAACCTATTCTCGTAATCTCTTGGCTGGCGACTATATCCGTGGCAATGAAGCTCACCAAGCTGACTTAGAAAAAGTAAAAGCTCAGCTAGACCGAAAAACTGGGGACTACAATCAGTTTTGGCATGATCGTAACTATCTGCTCAATGCCCATAATGTAAAAGCAGAGGTTGTCTTTACCCACGGTTCTCAGGATTGGAATGTCAAACCACTTCATGTTTACCAGATGTTCCACACTCTTCCTGCACATATCAACAAGCATCTCTTTTTCCATAATGGTGCCCATGTTTACATGAACAACTGGCAGTCCATTGACTTCCGTGAGTCCATGAATGCTTTGTTGACAAAGAAATTACTGGGACAAGATACAGATTTCCAACTTCCTACTGTTATCTGGCAGGACAATACAACCCCTCAGACTTGGTTATCACTTGATACCTTTGGAGAGCAAGAAAACTGTGAAACCTTCTCACTTGGTCAAGAAGAGAAAGTCATTCAAAACCAGTACTCAGATAAAGATTTTGAGCGTTATGGTAAAACCTACCAGACCTTCAATACAGAACTCTATCAAGGGAAAGCCAATCAGATTACTATTGACCTTCCTGTGACCAAAGATCTTCACTTGAACGGTCGCGCTCAACTCAATCTTCGTATCAAATCCAGTACAAATAAGGGACTCTTATCTGCCCAACTGCTAGAATTTGGACAAAAGAAATACCTACAACCTTATCCAGCTATTTTAAGTGCTAAAACCATTGACAACGGACGCTACCACATGTTGGAAAATCTCTGTGAACTGCCATTTAGACCTGATGCACAGCGAGTCGTGACAAAAGGCTACCTTAATTTACAAAATAGAACTGATCTACTGTTAGTAGAGGATATTACAGCAGATGAATGGATGGATGTGCAATTTGAACTACAACCTACTATTTACAAGTTAAAAGAAGGAGATACTCTTCGTTTAGTCCTCTATACTACTGACTTTGAAATCACCATACGTGACAATACCAACTACCACTTGACTGTCGACCTCACTCAGTCCACGCTTACCATACCTTGCTAAAAGGAGTTACATTATTATGAATAAATCAGAACACCGCCACCAACTCATACGCGCTCTTGTCGCAAAAAACAAGATTCATACACAGGCTGAATTGCAGTCCCTTCTTGCTGAGAACGACATTCAAGTGACCCAGGCAACCCTCTCACGCGACATCAAAAATATGAACCTATCAAAAGTCCGCGAAGAAGATAACGCTTATTATGTTCTTAATAATGGTTCCATCTCAAAATGGGAAAAACGTTTGGAAAACTATATGGAAGATGCCCTCATCATGTTGCGACCTATTCAGCACCAAGTCCTACTCAAAACTCTTCCTGGTCTAGCACAATCGTTCGCTACAATTATTGATGCTCTTGATTTCCAAGATATTATCGCAACCCTTTGTGGTGATGATGTTTGCCTTATCATCTGTGAAGATGCAGATACTGCTCAAAAGTGCTTTGAAGAACTGAAAAAATTTGCCCCACCATTTTTCTTTGAAGAATAATAAATGACTACAACTAACAATTATGCTTAAAAAAACTGGTAGAAAGTCTTTAACATCAGAAAACGCATAGTATCAAGTGTTGAAAACCCTTGATACTATGCGTTTTGCTTTATCCTAGGAAGATTTATACTCTTCGAAAATCTCTTCAATCCCCGTCAACATCGCCTTGCCGTAGGTATGGTTACTGACTTCGTCAGTCTTATCTACAACCTCAAAACAGTGTTTTGAGCTGACTTCGTCAGTTTCATCTACAACCTCAAAACAGTGTTTTGAGCAGCCTGCAGCTAGTTTCCTAGTTTGCTCTTTGATTTTCATTGAGTATTACTTCATTTTCTCCTGCAATTGAATTCTTGCTCAGCTTTTTGTTTTCTATTTCTTTAAAATCAAAGTAGCTCTTTTATAATAACTCAATCAACAAACATCGTGGTACAAGTATCTACTTTGAAATTTATCAGCCACTTAAAAACTGATACTGTATTCTAGGAAAACGATGACATTCTTCCTAATAAAACTTCTCATATATAAGATAAATTTCTACTCTTTTTAATTTTAAATGAGTCTCAGCATGGCAATCACTTTAGAATTTAAGCCGCTTCTCCAGCTCGATTATTGATGAGCTCAATGGTTTGAACAATATTACGAAGTACTGGTAGTTGGTGTTGGAAGAGTAGTTGAACCGATCCATAAGATTTAAACGGCTCTTGCGTTAACACTTTCGTCTCTAAAAAACCATTTTCTACAATGTAGTCTACAATCAATTTTACAAATGAAATCTGCCTAGCATTAAGGTTCTCATCCGACAAAAATTTAGAAAAAATACGATTGGCAGACTCTCTATCTAAGCCAATAATCTCACGCACCAATCTCGGAATTGCCTTATTTTCATAATGATGTTGGTAGTCTGATTTGCTACCTAATTTTTCCCAGAGCAATTTTTCAAGTGCAAGCATATCATCAGATGTCAACTTTTTATTATGGTATAGCTTAGAAATGGACTCTTCATCCAGATGAGTTTTCAAATAATGCTCAACTTTTTCATTGTAGGACCGAAGATCGTTGACCTGCAAAAATGCTGTGGTCTCGTGAACAGTGGAGAGTATACGATCTTCAAAGTTAACATAGTAGGGTTTACGGTCTGTCTTATCCAAAAACTGTAATAAATCTCGAATAGCAAGACGAATTTTTTCCAAATCAGACAAGCTAACTTCTTTCCAAAATTCAGGCTCCTGTACTTTCCTGATAATTTCAGCCTGCTCAAAAACCTGCGGGATATTGCCAATAGCAGAAAGAGCTCTAGCCGTCTTCATCACTTGGGAAATATGAACAGTAGAAGATTTAGCTGTCAGTTGCCCTAACTGAATATGAAGTAAGCACAAATCAAATCTCCTCGCCATCTCATCTTCTTTATCTTCATCAAATAGAAGCGGAGAGAGATTGTTTTGAATGTTTTCACTTGTAACAGCAGTTAGATTCTGCCAACTTTCCAATTTCCTATAGCTATAAACTGTATCTAAAACCATACGAACCCTGAAGTCCAACTCATTTAAGCTCTCTATACGACCTTGAAGTTCTGAGACAAGCTCCTGACGGTATGCTCTCGCAAACTGATCTTCTTGGTATTGGAGTCCCTGAAGTTCTCGAATCAAGTCCACTTTGATATTAAATAAACGCTGAGTCAACGAAACAATGTGACGACCCTCTCCATCTCTTGGATCTGCACGAAAATAATCAAAATTGTCCCCATAATCAAATACCAAGAAGTTTTCCTTATCCTGCTCAGGTCCAAATAAATCTTTACATAGACGGGTTCCTCGACCAATCATCTGCCAAAACTTAGTTTTAGAGCGTACTTTCTTGAAGAATACTAAATTAACAACCTCTGGTACATCAATACCTGTATCTAACATATCAACAGAAATCGCAATTTGAGGATACTTCTCCTTAATTTTAAAATCATCAATCAAGGTCTGATAATGCTTAATACTATAATCAATCACCTGAGCATAGTCGCTCCCTTTTTCAGGATAGCGGTTGTTAAAAATACCTCTGATATATTCCGCATGATCATGATTTTTAGCAAAAATAATAGTTTTACCAATTTCATCACCCGAGGCTGTCTGAATTCCTCTTGTCATGAGTTCATTTAAAACAATTTCTACTGTACTTTTATTGAAAATAAAGGAATTAAACACACTCCCATCAATATCTTTTTCACAGCTATCGTCTTCAAATTTGCTATCAAAATGTTCCTTTTCTTCTTCAGACAAATCATCATAATGTAGACCATCCGTAGGTAGTTTCAGCTTGGTTTCGATAGAATGATAGGCTACTAAATATCCGTCTTTAACAGCCTCTTCCAAATCATATGCATATGTTGGAACACCATTCTCCAAATTAAAGAATCCATAGGTGTTTTTATCTAAATCTTGACGCGGAGTAGCTGTTAAGCCTACAATCCTTGCATCAAAATAATCAAAAATGGACTTGTATTTCTGATAAATAGAACGGTGAGACTCGTCAATTATGATAAGGTCAAAATGCCCAACAGTGAAAGGGCGTTGATTTACTTCTTCTTGACCACTAATCGCTCCAATCATGGTCGGATAAGTTGAAAAGACCATGCGACTTGATTGAGCTCCTTCTTTATCTTCTAAGAAGTTACAAACTGAAAGATCTGGGAGTAATTTTCTAAACGAATCATATGCTTGCTTAACCAAGGAAGTTCTATCGGCTAAGAAGAGAACGTTTTTTACCCAGTTATGACGTGATAAGATATCAACTAGAGAAACTGCTGTACGAGTTTTCCCCGCCCCAGTTGCCATAACCAAAAGTGCCTGTCTACGATGATTAGAGAAAGCTTCACAAACGCTTGCAATCGCATGTTTTTGGTAGTGACGCCCGGAAATATCGTCTCTAATTTTACTAGAAATATCCTCAAGTGGTTTTTGAAGATGACGTCTATCCATCACTAATTGCAATTCTTCTTGAGAGTAAAAGCCTGCAATCTGGCGGCGGTTCGGACCATCAAGTATATAGTGCTTCAACCCATTTGTAATAAAGCAAATTGGCTGATAGCCGATATGTTTCTCCAGAGCTTCAGCATATTCTTTGACCTGTACTTCCCCTACTTCTGGATTGACAGAGGCTTTTTTAGCCTCTACAATCGCTAAAATTTTCCCATTTTTACCATAAAGTACATAGTCACAGTAACCAATTCCTGAACCGTGTTTGAGACCATCAACGGCTATCTCAACACGACAGTTTTCTTCAAATATCCATCCTGCTAGACGGAGATCGATATCAATAAAGAGTTTTCTTGTCTCTGCCTCAGATAATTGATCAATATGGAAAGGCACATCTTGCCGTTGCGCTGCAGTCTCACGTTTTTCAGTATAAGTCTCTTGAACTTCTACGGACTGAGCAGCCATCTGCTCATGAAAATCAGGCAGTTCTGGTAAACTGTCTTGTAACTTTATCATAGATTGTGGAGTTTCTCGGTATTTGATGTTTGCTGAAAGTGGTAAGCACTTCTCATCAAAATAACGCTCCACAAACTCATTGCTGTAACAATAATCGATAAAATTAACAAACTGATATAAATGATGCAAAGCTAAAATCGCTTCTCGTTCCTTAATTTCACCACCATGAGCAGCATGGTTTCCCCACCGAATCAACAGAACTATCTGCTTGTGGAGTTCAGAATCTACGATATCCCTAAAATCATCATCCCATACTAAAGAAGATAGAGTAGCACGATAGGGAGCTTCTAAATATGAATCGTGACTATATATCCAATGGACAGCCTGCTCTAAAGCACGACGCGCCATAAAGGCAGTAGCCACAGTTGATGTAGCAATCATATTCTCAGCTTCAATGCAAGGTTTTGAAAAAGATTCATATTCGTCATTTTTTAAAAGAAAGCTAAAATTTCCCATTTTTTTCTCACTTTAAACAAATAGTTTAGCTATATTATACTAAATTTCAAGCTATTTCTCCACACTTTTATAGCTATCTCACAAGCAAATTGTGATTTGTCGACTTGGGCTACAAAGTCTGCAAACTCATTTTGGAGGGCTAGTGGGGGGAGGGGGATGGAAATATCTAATAAATCTGATTTGGTTAAACTAGGTATTGTTACAGCCTTATTTAACTTCTCAAAATTGTATAATTGACAAAAATAGAATAAATATTCTGAGTTTATTTTTTCTAAAACAGGCTCTAATCCAAATGCTGTATCTACATTCCAAAAATTTTCTCTAACTAAAATAGGTTTATTTATATTTCCTTTACGTCCAATAATAACTGAATTTTTCTTCACTATCCAATCTTTAGCATATCCCATAATTCCCCCACTTCCATAAATAGGAAATTTCCCATCAGCATCTTCAACCTGTTTTTGATTTTTACCATTTCTTATTGTTAGAATCTCGTTCCATTTGCTAACTTTCCATTCTTTTTCATTTAGAATAACATCCCCAAACATCTCGTTAAATCGGGATTTTACGAGATATTCAAACTCAATCAATTGTTCTTTTCTAGTATAAATAAGTTTATCAATTTTTTGTAGAACTTTAACTTGTTTCCTCTGTATGTCATACGTTGGCAAAAAAATCTCAATATCAGATACTATACTTTTAGATATTTCCTTGAATGTTGCTCCTCGCCCCAAAATATTCAAATAATTTTTTCTTGCTTTAAAAAAATAATATAAATACTCATTATTGATTTTATTTGAGCAGATAAAATTTTTAAAACCTTGATTACAATACATCTCACATCCTGAAATTGCAACTTTACCAATCGGAGCACGAGATGATAACAAAACTGTTCCCGTAGGAAATGATTTCAAGCCCGTTTCTTCAATTCCTAACTTAGTAATTTTCCGTTGTGTGTCAAAAACGATAAAATCATCATCACTAATTTCTGCAGGAGTAATCCATTTGTATTCTCCATTCCAATAATTTGGATTACTACTCTTTGGAGTTGAACCTGTAACTATTTCACAAATTTCCCCTAACTTCACTTTCTTCATGCAACCACCTCCTCGGAATATCGGGATTTGCTTTTAAGAGATGAATTTTTGGTGTGAATGCTTGACATTATTTTGATTGACCATGGCATAGGCCAGGGTTGTGTCAATCTTGCTATGACCTAGCAGTTTTTGGACTTGTTCGATAGGCATACCTTTATCAATTGCCTTAGTCGCTAAAGTTCTTCTGAACTTATGTGGGTGAACCTTTTGTATACCGAGTTTGTCTCCTAACTTTCTTAAGCGAATCTCTACACCAGCAATTCCAAGCCTCTGGACTTTTCCAACTAACGTTACAAAAAGAGCAGGGTGACTATCTTTTCTGTCGTTAAGATAGTTTCTTAAATGAATTTTCGTCCGAGCGTCAAAATATACTGGTCTCTCCTTCTTTCCTTTACCAAAGACAACACACTCTCTGTTTTCAAAATCAATATCTGAACGATTCAACTGTACAAGCTCCCCTACACGCATACCTGTCGATGCTAGTAGGTCTATTATTGCCAAATCTCTCAAATTTTCACAGTTATCGCGCATAATTTCCAAATGTTCATCAGTATAAGTTTCCTTCACATTTTGCTCAGTCTTAATTTTCTTTATCCGTCGAATGGGATTTTTAATGATATATTCCTCTTGCTCAAGCCAAGCAAAAAAAGAAGACAATATACGCCTAATATTGTCTAAATTTGCCTTACTACAGTCCTTTTCAGACTGGTAATTTGCTAAATAACTCCTTAAATCATCTGTTGTGAGTTGTGTCACAGACTCTTTAATAGCATTAAACAAGTTTTCAATCGTCCTCTGGTAATAACGAATTGTTTTTGAGCTACAGCCCTCTACCTGTTTGGCAGTGATAAAGAGTTGCAACAGGTTATTATTCGAATACTTCTGCTGCTTTTTTCCGTCTACTAGATGATGTTCTAAACTCTCTCTCAATGCTAGTAATTGTTCATTATTTAAAAGAGGTAACATTTCTTGCATGATAATTGTAACTTTTGATTCCATAATTTTTCACTTTCTTATTCATCAATAAAAAGAGACAATATCAGTTTCTGCATTACAGAATTCTAATATTGTCTGTTCATTTATTTTCTTGTTCTCATTCAAATCCAGCATACTAGGTTACTTTTTGACCTTTTCTCTAACAGAATGTTCAGAAACCCATTTGGAGTAGCTTATCATTTTTTCATCAGTTAAAGCTTCTACTGCGATGGTTACACACATTTTTACTGCTTCTTCTACCGTTACAGAAAAACGATAGCCATTTAATTGTAAAAATTTGACCAAAACGAAGAAAGCAGTTCGTTTATTAGCATTAGCAAAAACATGCTTCTTTATCAATTGGACAAATAGTATCGTTGCTTTATCAAAAATTGTTGGATAAAGAGGCTTCCCAAAGACAAATTGTTCTGGTAAGTTCACAATCATATTTAAGGCAGAAGGACTAACTGTTTGAATTTTCTCATTTGGAGAATACCGTTGAATTGCTAAAGCATTTATTTTTTCAATTTGCTTTTCTGTCAGATAGATTGTCATTTTTCTACCAAAGCTTTGAAAACATCGTCGTATTCGTCAAATATTTTATCTAAATTTAAGTCAAAGGCATCATCAGATACATAAGAAACCTGCTGCCCCAATTCTTCAGGAGTAAAGATAATCTCACCACTTGGTAACAATTTAGCTTCGTATTTAACACCACTTGGAATATTAAATTCACTTGGAATCGTAATGGTGATTGAATTTCCTTGTTTTCTTGTTTTTACGACCATCTGATTTCCTCCTTTGTTGTATTATAACAAATCATTACCGTAATTACAATGGCAGAATATCAGCCAAAATACTCCTGCATCAGAGATTTCTTCAAAGTTTCAAGCTCTTCCAGAGATTTTTGGATTGCCAATTGTGATTTGTCGACCTGGGCTACAAAATCTGCGAACTCATTTTGGAGGGCTAGAGGGGGGAGGGGGATGGAAATATTTTTGATCATCGATAAGTTAAAATTTTTTTGACGTACGCCTCTTTGTTGATTCAATAGCGTTGATCTTAAATTTTGAATTACATAATAAACATATATAGTATTCGTGATTTTATCATCTAATTTTGCAAAAGCAATAGCTTGATTGCAAGATATTACTTTAGTATTGATCGATGATTTTAACCCCGCAGTATCATACATACCCAGTAATAAACTACCTTTTTCAATTATTTTTGCAGAACTACATTCAATTGCCTTTTCTGTAATTTTTTCAAAAGAATCTTCAATGTATTTATGTTCTAGTTCTCCTGATGTAATCCAAGGAATATTTCCTCTAAAAAATTCTTCTTCATTTCTTTTAGGAGTTCCACCGCTTTTCCATATTCCAAATTCCTTCAAAGCATGTTTATCCCAACCAATTTCATTCAAAACTGGATCCCCAAACATCTCATTAAATCGGGATTTTACAAGGTTTGAGAGTTCACTAAGCTGCTTATTTCTATTTATTATTTGATACTCTAACCTATCCAATATATCTACTATTGTATTTTGATTTTCTATAGTTTCAATATTAACTTTGGTTTTATTTAAATAGTCAGCTAACTTTAAATTAATAATTCCAGTTGTTTGATTTTGAAATTTTAACACCTTCTTTGTGTCATAAAGATACTTCATTAAATAAAATATATATTTAGAATTATATCCTGGTTTAACTCTTAAAATACTAGTAAAGTTATTTGTGAAATAATCTTGATCTGTAACATCGAAATATACAACACGTCCAACCGGTTGATTTGGACTACCTCCTGATTTTTCAATTATAATATCACCAGTTCGTAGAATTTTGTCGCTGTTTTTATCTTTATCAATTTCACGACATACAATATTATCTAGATTTAGTCTTCCAGAATTTAGAAAATTTGAGGTCCTAATTACTGCTGTCGCCTCTCCTTTGCCACTATCTTCATTACCCCATTCACCATTTATAGATTTTTCAAATATATTCTGTAAAAAAATGATTGTCATGCAACCACCTCCTCGGAATATCGGGATTTGACGAACAAGTTTAGTTCATCTAACTGCAATTTTCTTTTAGTAGTAAGCCTTTTAATCGTATTAAGAATACAGATAATGTTCTCTTGTTCTTCGATACCTAGCAATTCTAGTTGTAAATCAAGTAATATATTCTTGTTTAAATGAGGAATTGTTGCACCTGTTGAATGATCTCGTAAATACTGCGATTTACTTTCCAAAAAAACTCCCAAGTAATCTGATATAATTTTTTCTTTGTATCGCTCATTCTTTTTTAAGACCGTAATTGTACTACCAACAGCTCCAGATAACCCATAACCAACTGTTCCTGCATTAGCACCATCCCATGTTATCAGAATATCATCTGGGAGTGCTTCAGTCATATTTAAACTTTCAGTGAATTTTAAATTATTATTATTTCTTAAATCATCTATTTGAATATAACGTTGGCTTAGAGTTGTTTGTTCAGCAAGTACAGTGGCTTTCTTGCCTTTTTTTAGAGATAAGACTTCCCCCAACTTCACTTTTTGCATACAGCCACCTCCCTACTTGAGTAATTTTTCTAATTCAGCCAAGCCAGCTTGAATTTCTTTTTCTAAATCATTGATTTTCTTCAAGATGACCTCTGTTGGTTCATACTCAACTTTTTCATACTCAATCTCTTTATATTTATTGATAGACAAATCATAATCATTTTCCTTTATCTCATCAACTGGAACAAAGAAAGATTGATCCGTTCTCTGACGTTCTGCTTCTTTTTCAAGATGATGAAAACGTTCGATAATATCTGGAATATCATTGTCGCTAATCGGTTGTCGCTTATCATCCAAACTTAAACCATCCGCTTTCATATCGTAAAACCAGACCTTGTCAGTACCACCATTGCCAGTTTTTGTAAAGATGAGAATGGCAGTTGAAACTCCAGCATAAGGCTTGAAAACACCACTAGGCATTGAGATTACAGCATCAAGCTTATGGTTCTCTACAATTTCCTGACGAATTCCTTTATGAGCTTTCGACGAACCAAAAAGGACACCATCAGGTACGATAACTGCTGCTCGTCCACCTGGTTTTAAAGTTCGCAAGAAAAGAGAAAGAAAGAGTAATTCTGTTTTTTTGGTTTTTACGGTTGCAAGAAGGTCATTAGAGGTTGAATTGTAGTCAAGTGAGCCTTTAAAAGGAGGATTTGCTAAAACCAAAGTATATTTATCGGCTTCTTCATTATCTTGAGACAGCGAGTCAAGGTAACTGATTTGTGGATTTTCTACTCCATGTAGCATCATGTTCATCGCCCCAAGTCTCAACATAGTCGTATCCGTATCATTTCCATGAAACATCTGATTATGAAAATGGTTGATATTATCTATATTGGTTTCCCATTCATCTTTCCTACGCTTTAAGTAACGGCTAGCAGATACTAAGAAGCCAGCAGAACCCATAGCGGGATCTGAGATGATATCTTTAATGGTCGGTTGCATCAACTCAACCATCATATCGATGATGTGACGAGGTGTACGGAACTGTCCATTTTTACCTGCGGTCGACAATTTTGATAACAGATATTCATAGATATCTCCGATATCAGTAATACTTTGTTTGTCATTATCAAAATCTACATCTAATCCCCTAGTTGGAAAAACATCTAAGATAGAAATTGCCTTTTGAAGCGTAGCAGGTTTATTTATTTGAAAAATAGCTTCTCGCATATATCGTGAAAAGGCTGTATCATCTGTATCCCCCTTGAGATTTTTAATAAACGGAAAAATCTCCTGAGTCATTAAACGATAAACTTCCTGAGCATCTCCTATATTTTTAAAAGTTGACCAACGGTATTCAGGTTTATCTTTTGGAAAAACTCCCTCATAAGGAATCCCTAAAAATTCAGCATCACTTTCACGTCCAAGCTCGACACTATCCAAATCTTTCATAAATAAGAGATAAGTCAACTGTTCAATATTTGTTAAAGGATTTGCATTTCCTTCTGTCCAAAGAATTTCCCACAACTGATCGATTTTATTTTTTAATTCGCCTGTAATCATATCTTCCCTTTTCTTTAGTTTTTAAAACTTAGTAATATCATTATTTTATCAGATTTCAAACAAAGCTTCAATTAACTATATCTATGCGTCACCTGAATATTTTAATAGACTTGTTTGGTATCTTGAAAACTATATCGTATAGGTGTCGTCATGGATCCTTTTAGCTGATTTAAGGATACGAAAGCACAATACTATGACTAAATTGAAATATTAAAATTCAATTTCTGACCACCTAATCCTGCTTCAAATAGTTATCGAACAAGTTTTATGATAGCTATCTTGTTAGGATGTTCTTATTTTTTATCAGACAAAACAAAAGGATTAAGAAAGTCATTTTCCTTAACCCTATAATCCCTTAAGCTTGACGTTGTCCGAAATCTGCAATCATCTGCTCCATTTCTTGTCGACTCGGAGTTGTCAGCATATAAAGGTAATCCCCTTGAAGTTCCGCAAAGGCAGCTGGCATGATTTTTTTAACCTTGAACTGCTGACTATATTTGGCAAGCAAGTCCTCCTCAGAATAGACATAGTGAGCATTTGCACGGCGAGAAGTAGCCAAACAATACTGAGCTTCAAAGTCTGACGCTGGGAACTCTTCTCCTGCGACAATAGCTGCATAGCCACGATAGAGGTCCAAGGAATGAGCAAAGTTATAAACATCAATGGTAAAACCACCTGCAGGGCGGTTATTGTACTCAATGGCGATGTAATCATCCCCTTCACGGAAAAACTCAATATGGAAGAAACGTTCTTTCATACCAAATTCCTTGACAATCGCTTCCCCATACTTGCGCAGTTTAGGATCCATATCCTTGAGAACATAGTAGGAATTGTCCATCTTGTAAATCATGAGATCCAGCGGTGTATAGGCGTAGTCGAAGGTTGTTGAAAAGACAATTTTTCCGTCCTTATCCACAAGACCATCAAAGGTACAAATTTCGCTGGAAGTGACAAATTTTTCAAAGAAATAAAGGGTTGAATGATCCCATTCTTGTTTGAAGTGATTGATATCGTCTTCTGTCTCAAGTTTAAAGGTGGCGGTCGCTCCCACTCCATTGTCAGGTTTGGCAATCATTGGAAGGCCGATTTCATTCACAGCTTGATCAACATCTGCTTCCGTCTTAATAACAGCTCCAGGTACCACAGGAACACCTGCTTTTTTGAAAAGTTTCTTCATTTCAGACTTATATTTCGTCTTTTTGAGATCCTCTGGTTTGGCACCAAAAACATTGAATTGCTCACGAAGACTTGCATCTAACTCAAGCCAGTATTCATTATGAGACTCGATGCGGTCAATTGGACCATGTTTATAAAAGAGAAAAGCAACTGCACGTTTGACTTCGTCTATATTTTCAAGATTATCAACACGGAAATATTCGGTCAGGCTATTGCGTAAAGGTTCATCCAGTTGTTCATATGGTTCTTGACCAATTCCCAAGACCGTGATGCCTTTATTAGCTAGTTCAATGGTAAACTGTTGAAAATTTTGTGGATAGTAGGGAGAAATAACAAGGTAATTCATAGGTAACTCCTTTTATAAATAGAGATTTCCAAGGAAATAAGGCATTTGTTTGCGCCACCATTCCCAGTCGTGGGCGACATCGTGTCCCCATTCAGCAAACCAGGCTGGAATTTGTTTCTGGTCAAAGGCTTCTTTGAGCTTGTAGAAAGATGGCAAGCCATCTTGTTCCCAGGCACCGAGACCCGTACAAAGCACAATCTCTGCCTGACGATAACGGTCAATAAACCAGCCGTCATTCTGGTTCCAGATATAATCTACTGGCGAGTTTTGGTAAATAGCATCGTCATTGTAATAATCGCCGACAAAGAAACGTGCATCGTAAACACCACTGAGAGCAATCACTTTGGTAAAGACATCTGGATGCTGGAGGAAGAAATTGAGTGCATGATAGGCTCCCATAGAGCAACCTGTCGTCATCATGCCATCAAACCAACCTGTCTTGTGCTTGATAAAAGGAATAGCCTCCTCAATCACATAGCGCTCGTAGGCACGGTGCATCTCTGCTTGGTCGTGCCCATTTTTCCAAGTGGCCAACCAGCTCTCACTATCTACACTGGATAGGGTAAAGAACTGGACACGGCCTTCCTCAATAAAGGAAGCACAAGCATCAATCATGCCAAAATCATAGTATTCATTGTGACTACCGCCTGATGAAGCAAAGACCACAACTGGAATCCCAGCATGTCCATAACGGTTGAGGTACATTTCACGGTTGAGATGGCCACTCCAGTGGCTAAGATGTTCAATATGCATTTCGTTTTTTCCTTTCTTAACTTACCATTTTTCTGCAAAAAATCTCAGACAATCTGGTAAATTCTCCGACCAAGGGATTTCACTATGGATGGCACCAGACTGAACTTTCAGCACAAGATTATCCAGATGTACTCCCCCTGCTATCAAATCATGGTAATAGCGTAGCGATGAATCAATGTAGGATTGCTTGATATTGCCAGCCATCAAGGTCTTGTCCGTATCATCCGCTTCTTCCGTTCCCACATAGATGAAGATGCGCTGGTCAGGCGATAGTTTTTGGCGCTCAATATAGCGGTTAAAGGCTTCTTGGTGGAGCCAGTTGGCAGATGAAAAGACCCCTAGACAACCAATTTGGTCTTGATATTCCAAACCGATAAACTGGGTAATATTGCCTCCTAGCGAAGAGCCAATCATAGCCGTATGCTGGCGGTCAGCTTTGGTACGATAGGTCTCATCAATAAAAGGCTTGACCACATCCATAACAAACTCAGCATACTCCACGCCCTTACCACCAAACTGCTGGCCTGGAATAGGAGATTCTTGGAACTTCCAAGCCGCATACTCATTCATCCGCCCCATACCATCATTGTCAATGGCAACGACAATCATGCGACTGATATCCGGATTTCGTTTGATAGCTGGGATAATCTTCCATGAATGACCAATGAAAGACTCCTTGCTATAAAAAACATTTTGCCCGTCATGAAAGTATACAACAGGATAGGAACGGTCCGTGTCTTTCTCATAATCTTTAGGTAGAAGAACACGTACACGGCGCTCCTTACCTGTATAAGGAACCTTGAGTTTGTGTTCTTTCATTTTTAGATAAAAGTAGGAATGATTCATTGTCAGAAAACTCTCTATATTCAAAATTTTATCTCATTATATCATAAAAATAGAAAAAAAGTCAGTTTTTTACCTATTTTTATGATAAAAAACTAACTTTCTTTCCTGATTTTTGCTATTCTTTTGTGTTTTCTGATTAGAGAAGATTGTCAATCAAGTCATCCACTTCATCTTTTTCAGCCTGCGGTGTAATCTCAGTAATCATGATTCCAGCCACAGCTCGCTCTACTAATCCTTCAACATCCATACGCGCTTCGTACTGCTCCGCATTCTTAATCTTAGGATTTGTTTTCGGGCGATCTGGCGCAAAAATGGTACAACAGTCTTCAAAAGGCTGGATAGAAATTTCAAAGGTGTCAATTTCCTGAGCAATGTCAATGATTTCCAACTTATCCATTGTCACAACTGGACGGATGATGGGAGTGTTGGTCACAGCGTTGATAGCCTGCATACTTTCAAGAGTTTGGCTAGCTACTTGACCTAGGCTTTCTCCATTGATGATAACTAAACCATTTCGTACCTCACGAATACGGTCCGTAATACGCATCATAAAACGACGCGTCAAGGTCATAAGGTAGGCTTCTGGTGCCTTAGCCTTGATTTCCTCTTGAATCTCTGTAAAAGGAACTTCGATAAACTGGATATTGCCCCCAAACTTGGTCAATTTACGAGTCAAATCTTGGGCTTTTTTAAGAGCACCAGGACTCGTGTAAGGTGGGCTGGCAAAGTGAACAGCCTCAATATCCACTCCACGTTTCAAAGCAAGATAACCTGCTACAGGTGAGTCAATCCCTCCTGATAACATAAGCATCCCTTTACCTGAAGTTCCCACTGGCAAACCACCTGCCCCTCGAATGGTTTCATAGGAAAGGTAGGCTGCTTCTTCTCGAATCTCCACTTGGAGATTGATGTCAGGACTTTTCATTTGAGCTTGCACATTTGGAATGGCTTCAAAAACAGCCCCTCCAAGTGTTTGGTTGAGTTCACGACTGTCAAGTTCAAAGTTGTGGTCGCTACGTTTGCTAGAAATCTTAAAGGTCATACCTTCCTTGTAGATGTCCTGCATAATCTCTTGGACAGAAGACTTCAAAACTTCTACAGATTTTTCAACCTTATAAACAGGGGAAAAGTTTTGAATTCCAAATACTTGTTTGAGCGATTCTGCTACTGCTGTGTAATCTGCTCCATTGAGGTAAGCGTGGGCACGGTCGCGATCTGCCGTTATCTTAACTTGGGGATAGATAGACAAAACGTCTGAAATATTATTGCGAAGTTTATTGATGAAACGCATACGGTTTTTGCCCTTGGTTGACAACTCTCCGTAGCGAATCATAATTTCTGAATACTGCATGAATGCTCCTATCTTACTTTTCTAGTTTGATTGTAAATCAATTTTAACTTGGTCAAAAACTGCTCGACCTGACTCATATCATTTTCAAGGTCTAGGCTAAGACGCACAGCTGACTGGGCCTTATCCTTATCCACTCCCATTGCAATCAAGGTGCCTGCAGGTTTTCCAGCCTTAGATGAACAAGCAGAGGTCGTTGAGATGAAAATATCATAGTCTTCAAAGGCGTGAACAATGACCTCACCACGAACACCCTTGATTCCAAAAGTCAGGATATGAGGGGCAAAGTCTTCCTCATCTGAAAAGACAAAAATATCTGGATAGTCCAGAAGTGCTTGACGAATCACTGTCTTCATCTGCCCAGTCTTACTTGTAAAGAAATCTAGCTTCTCCATAGACAAACGGAGGGCCTTAGCTGTCGCTGCAATCCCTGCCACATTTTCAGTTGTCGAACGATAATCTCGCTCCTGACCACCACCTGTTAAAAGAGGCGTAATTTTCTTACCAGACTTGATATAGACAAAACCAACACCTCGGACACCATGAAATTTATGACTCGAAAAGGTCGCGAAATCCACTCGTTCTGTCAGATACTTTTCGGTCGGAATCTTGGCAAGCGCCTGAACCGCATCAACGTGGAAGGAAATAGTCGGTTTGTCTGCCAATAGTTTTGAAATAGCCTCGATGGGCTGGATAGAACCGATTTCATTGTTAACTGCCATGATAGAGATGAGGGTCGTATCAGGTCTTATCAAAGCTCCTAGCGCCTCAACATCCACAAATCCTTTCTCATTAACTGGAGCAAAATCCACTTCAAATCCTTGACTTTTCAGCCTGAGGGCTGATTCCTTAACTGCTGGATGTTCAACGGCTGATACAATGATGTGCTTGCCAAACCGAGCTTTTTCAAAGGCCACACCCTTGATAACCCAGTTATCTCCTTCTGTCCCACCAGAAGTAAAGAAGATTTCATCGCTTTTCTTACCGATTAAATCTGCAATCTGTTGCCGAGAAGCATCTAAGATTCGTGTTGCCTGGTCTCCCAAACGATGGAGACTAGATGGATTTCCTAAAATTTTTGAAGCGACCTGCATATAAGTTTCAAGGGCTTCAGGATAAGGCTTGGTAGTCGCCGAATTATCAAAGTAAATCATGTTTTCTCACGCTTTCTAAAATCACTCCTTCTATTGTATCATGAAACGGAGCTTGCGACAAGAAAGGGCAATTCCTCTTTTTTTAAGATTTTTTTAAAGAAATGCGGTATAATAAATTTTAATGAAAGGAGAAAATGTATGTCTAATTATCGTAGAACTTCAAAACCAAAAACAGAACACATCAAAAAAGGCTTTACGGTCTTTCAAAAAACCGTTGCGACTATCGGTAGTATCCTCGGCTTGGTTACTGCGACTATCACGATCATGAATGCCTTGGATAATAATAAAAATACTAAAAAAGAAAACACAACAACACAGACGACAACAATTGTCAAAGAAATTCAAAAGGAATCCCCTCAGGAAAACACTAGTCCCAATAAGGAAACTAACACTTCTCAAGAAAAAACACAGCAAGAAGAAACACCAAAATCTAGCGTCAAGGAAGAGAAAAAAGAAGATCAGAAAACAGCAACTCAGGACTCTACTACACCTGCTACAAGTAAACCTGCCGCTGATAATGAAAAACAGTCCAATGCGCCAACTTCAGAAAATAAAAGCAATCAATAGCCAGTAAAATAGCTTCCTTCCAAACTTGGAAAGAAGCTATTTTTTATTGTTGCAATACTTTTCTTGGTTTGGTACCTTCAGCTGGACCGATGACACCTGCCATTTCGAGTTCTTCCATAAGGCGGGTTGCACGGTTAAATCCAACTGATAAACGACGCTGAATCATGGATGCACTGGCTTTCTGGGTCTCAATAACTAGAGCCTTGGCTTCTTCAAAGAGCGGATCACCACCAGATTCACCATCTGAAAATTCTCCGTCATTTTCAGAAACTTCTCCCGGATCAAAACTCTCATCGTAGTCCGCATCTGCCTGAGTCTTGATAAAGTTTACAATACGTTCGACATCATCATCCGAGATAAAGGAGCCTTGGAGACGAACAGGATGATTTTCATCGATTGGTTTAAAGAGCATATCTCCTCGACCAAGTAGTTTCTCAGCTCCATTTTCATCCAAAATCGTACGGGAATCTGTACCTGATGATACCGCAAAAGCCACTCGAGATGGGACATTGGCCTTAATCAGACCAGAAATGACATCAACAGATGGACGCTGAGTTGCAAGAATCATGTGGATACCGGCAGCACGCGCCTTCTGCCCAAGACGGATGATAGCATCTTCCACTTCCTTGCTGGCCACCATCATGAGGTCAGCCAACTCATCCACAATCACAACAATGAGTGGTAGTGGAACCTGCTTGTACTCAGACTGGGCATTAAACTCTTCTACCTTGGCATTAAAGCCTGCAATATTCCGAACTCCCACCTTGGCAAAGAGTTCATAACGATTTTCCATTTCGTCCACAACCTTTTGCAGGGCCTTGCTGGCTTTGCGTGGATTGGTCACAACTGGAATCAAGAGATGGGGAATATCATTGTAAACAGACAACTCAACCATCTTGGGGTCCACCATCATAAATTTAACTTGGTCTGGTCTCGCCTTCATGAGAATGCTAGCGATAATGCCGTTAACTGCTACTGACTTCCCTGAACCCGTTGAACCTGCGACTAGCAAGTGGGGCATTTTAGAAAGGTCAAAAGCTCTTGCGGTGCCATTAACTGCCTTCCCTAGAGGAATTTCCAAGAGATTTTCTGCTTTCGTTTGAGATTGTTCCCATAGTTCGCGGAAGGATACAGTCGCAATCTCAGAGTTAGGAACTTCGATTCCGACTAAAGATTTCCCTGGGATAGGTGCTTCGATTCGGACATCCTTGGCTGCCAAGGCTAGAGCGAGGTCATCTGCGAGATTGGAAATGCGGTTGACCCTTACACCCACTGCAGGCTTGACTTCATACTTGGTCACTGATGGCCCAATTTCGGCCCGTTCAACCGTTACCTTGATACCAAAGCTAGCAAAGGTTTCTTCAAGGATTTTGATATTTTCACGAACGATTTTCTTCTCTTTAGACTGGTCTTTTGGTTTATCTGGGGCAAAGAGTTGTAAGCTTGGAAGTTTGTATTCAAGGGCTTCTTTGGCTGAAAAATCAACCTGTACATCTTCATCATCAGAGCCATCTTCCTGCTCAGGGAATTCAAGTTCGGCTTGAGGCAGGATGATTTCTGGTTCCACCCAGTCTTCTTCTGGAACAGGAGGAATGTCAAGCACAACATCATCAGTCAGAATTTCACCCGTTTCCATATCAACAGGAGGCAAATCGAGTAAGGCTTTTTCAGCTTCTTCTTGTTCTAATCTAGCCTCTTCCTCAGCCTTTTGGCGAGCTTTTTCTTCTTGTTTGACAAAGCGTTCCTCTTTTCGAAGCTCATGTCCTTCCCTCCATTTGGCAAAGCCTCTACTGAAAAATTCCGCAATATCGTAAACAGACCAAGGACTGACTAGGAGGGCACCCACTAAAATCAAGATAGAACCAATAAAGTAAGTGCCGATATTTGAAAAGAGAAAGGCGGTTGGAATATAAAGAGTGACACCAATCAAGCCCCCTCCAGCAAAACTGGTCGTTCGAAAACCAGTCAAATCCGTCACAACCTGAGCCATTGTCCCTTTTAGAACGGACTTGTCTAAACCATATTTCCAAACTAAGTAGGCTTCAAAAATCAAGAGCAAACCTGCAAATATGGTAAAAAATCCTGATAAGAGTCCTTCCTGTTTTCGTATCCACTTGAAAAAGAAGAGATAGAGTAGGATACCAAATATTGCCAGATAAGCTAGGCTACCCACCAGCAAGCGAATTAAATTGTAAAGAGTGATACCTGCAGCCCCTAATTTGAAGGCTGCGAAAATCAATAAAATCGCGATTCCCAACGAAATCAACATTCGTTGAATCGCTTCTTTTCTTTCCAGTTCTGCTTTAGACGGTCTCCGTCTTGTTTTACTTGTATTCTTGTTTGCCATTCTTCTATTATACCATATTTCACAGGCATTTCGGAAAGAGAAAAAGACTGCACCAAACGGTCCAATCTTTTTATTTTCTATCTAATTTTTATGCTTGTGGTTTGCGTAGGTAACCATAGACCACACCACTTACAATTGCTCCTACCAAGACAGAAACGAGGTAAAGGAGAGCATTTGAAGTAAGGGCGATAACGAAGATTCCTCCGTGTGGCGCCATGAGTTTGATACCAGTAAGACCAACGAGGCCACCTGCTACTGCTGAACCAAGGATGAAGCTTGGGATCGCACGAGCTGGGTCAGCGGCACCAAATGGAATTGCTCCCTCAGTGATAAATGACAAGCCCATGATGATGTTTGTCAAACCAGAGTTGCGTTCTTCTTTGGTAAATTTATCTTTGAAAAGAAGCGTTGCGACAAAGATAGCAAGTGGTGGCACCATTCCTCCAGCCATAACTGCTGCCATAGCCACAGAACCACCTGAAGAAACAGTCGCTGCAAGCGTACCTGTACCAAAGACATAGGCAGCTTTATTGACTGGTCCACCCATGTCAACAGCCATCATACCACCAAGAACGATACCAAGAAGGACAGCCGAACCTCCTCCAAGACCGCCTAGGAAGTCATTCATAGCAGTGTTGATTGCTGCCATTGGAATGTTCACAGCTAGCATGACAAATCCAGTCAAGATTGTTCCAAGAAGTGGCAAGAGAAGAATTGATTTAGCACCTTCGAGTGAACGAGGAACTTTAACGTATTTCTTGATAGCAAGAACTAAAGCACCTGCGATAAATCCACCAACAAGGGCACCTAGGAAACCAGATGAGACACCTGCAAGAGTTGAAGTTGCTTCACCACCTGCGGCATAAGGAATTTTACCAAAGGCAAAACCTTCTTTGGCAATAGCACCAGCCACGAAACCTGCTACCAAACCTGGTTTTTCAGCGATAGAGTATGCAACATAACCTGCAAAGACTGGGAGCATCAAACCAAAGGCAGCTCCACCAATTTTCATAAACATAGAAGCTAGCTCATGGTAGGAACCAAGATTACCAAGATTTTCATTTGGAACACCCAAAGCACCGTCAATCAAGAAGGCAAGGGCAATCATGATACCACCACCTATAACGAATGGCAACATTTGAGATACACCACTCATCAAGTGTTTGTAGAAGGCACCACCAAGGCTTTGTTTTTCGTTGCTTGCTGTCGAAGCTTTTGCTCCATTAGCAGCACGGTAGACTTCAGCATCTCCTGAAAGAGCCAAGTTAATCAATTCTTCTGTTTTACGGATACCGTCAGCAACCGGACGATTGATCAATGGTTTACCATCGAAACGATCCATCTCAACCGCTTTGTCTGCAGCGATGATAACAGCTTTAGCCTTGCGGATGTCCTCAGCAGTTAGTTGGTTACCAACACCGCTAGCTCCGTTTGTTTCAACCTTAATACCAACCCCCATTTCAGCAGCCACTTTTTGAAGGGCTTCTTGGGCCATGTAAGTGTGGGCAATACCTGTCGTACAAGCTGTAACAGCAACGATAAAGTCACCAGAGTCATTGGCAGGTACTTGAACAGGCTGCTCAGTTTTTTCTGAAGCTTGGTCAAAGAGCTCAATAACTTGGTCAACTGATGTTGCTTGGCGAAGTTTGTCAGCAAAACCGTCTTTCATTAAGTATTGAGACAATTCTGCCAAGGCTGCCAAGTGAGTATCATTGGCACCTTCTGGAGCCGCAATCATGAAGAAGAGGTCAGTTGCTTGTCCATCCAAACTCTCATAATCAACACCCTTATTTGACTTAGCAAAGAGAACTGTCGCTTCTTTGACAGCAGCATTTTTGCTGTGAGGCATTGCGATTCCGTCACCCAAACCTGTAGAAGTCAGAGCTTCACGCGCCAAAATTCCTTCTTTAAAGGTTTCAAAATCTGTCACATAACCGTGGTCTGTCAAGCTTTTAATCATCTCTTCGATGACAGCTGTTTTTTCAGTTGCCTGCAAATCCAGCAACATGACATCTTTTCTCAATAGGTCTTGAATTTTCATCGTTTTTCTACCTCAACTTTTTCATATGTTTCTTTAATAAATTCTGCTGTTGCCAAGTCATCTGAGAAGGTCGTTGCTGTTCCGCAAGCTACTCCCCACTTGAAGGCTTCTACTGCATCTTTAGATTTGACAAATTCACCGGTAAATCCAGCAACCATAGAATCACCAGCTCCGACTGAATTTTTGACTGTTCCCTTGATTGGTTTAGCAAAGTAAGCTCCCTCAGATGTGACAAGAAGGGCACCGTCACCAGCCATAGAGATAATAACATTTTGAGCACCCTTAGCCAGTAACTCACGAGCGTATTTCTCAATTTCATCTAAACTATCGAGTTCAACTCCAAAGATAGCTCCAAGTTCATGATTGTTTGGTTTGACCAAAAGTGGCTGGTAGTCCAAACTATCAATCAAGGTCTGTCCTTCAAAGTCACAAGCCACTTGCGCACCCGTTTGACGCGTCAAGGCAATCAAATCCTTATAGATGACATTGCCTAGATTTTTAGCACTTGAACCCGCAAATACAACCGTATCTTCTGCTGTCAGACTCGATAAAATAGCTTTCAACTCTTCTAGCTGAGCCGGTTCAACAGTTGGGCCCGTTCCGTTGATTTCTGTTTCTTGGTCTGCTTTAATCTTGACATTGATACGAGTATCTTCTGCCACTTGGACAAAACGTGTCTCGATTTCTTCATCAGCCAAAGTATCTGTGATAAATTTACCAGTAAAGCCACCGATAAATCCAGTCGCTGTATTTGGAATACCCAAGCGTTTCAAGACACGACTGACATTGATTCCTTTCCCACCAGCAAACTTATCATCACTGTCCATACGATTGACACTACCGACTTGGACTTGGTCCAAACGAACGATATAGTCAATGGATGGATTGAGTGTGACTGTATAAATCATACTTCTATTACCTCCGTTTTCTCCTTAATAACCTGCAAGAGATCATGCCCTTGACTTGTGATAACAATAGCGCGTTTGAGTGGTGCTACCTTGGCAAAGCAAGTTTGTCCAATCTTAGACGAATCCACCAAGACATAGGTCTGTTTGGCATTCTCTAAAATAGCACGCTTCACAGCTCCCTCCTCCATATCAGGAGTCGTATAATAGCCATCGTCCACACCATTCATCCCGATAAAGGCACGGTCAAAGTGCAATTGGTTAATCTGGTTAAGAGCAACGCCCCCGATGCTAGCATCTGTCGCCATCTTGACACTTCCTCCAACCATGACCGTTGGAATCTGCTTTTCAACCAACTGAGCAGCATGGTGAATGGAGTTGGTCACGACTGTAACATTCTTATTGACCAATTCATGAATCAAAAAGGCAGTTGTTGTTCCAGCATCGATAAAGATGACATCTTGTTCCTTGATGAGAGAGGCTGCTTTCTGAGCCAACAACTTCTTTTCTTGAAGGTTTTTGACAGATTTTTCTTGAATGGTTTCTTCTTCCTGCAAGGAGTGAGGCAATTCTGCTCCACCATGCACGCGACGAAGCTTATTTTCTGCTTCCAATTCATCCAAGTCTCTTCGAACCGTTGATTCTGAGGTCTCTAGCAAACTAACTAATTTTTCTAGAGAAACTACATGATGTTGATTTAACTCCTCTAAAATCAGTTGCTTCCGCTCTGTTTTTAACACCGAATCACCTCCTGTTATCGTTTACACTATTCATTCTATCACACTTTCTTTTAAAGTCAAGCATTTTTTATCATTTTCTTTCAAATTCTATCATTTTTCTTATTTTCAGAATTTTTATTGCAAGATAAGTATCTTTATGGTAGACTATTTGAGTAAGTATTGGAAGATTACTCAAGAGGCTTAAGAGGCCGTGTTGGAAACGCGGTAGGCGTGTAACAGCGTGCGTGGGTTCGAATCCCATGTCTTCCGTGGAAAAGAAAAATTATTTCTAGGATGCAACAAATGTTGTATCTTTTTTATCGCTTTTTTTAAAATAGGGTCTGTTTTAGGGTCTGCCTTTTTCGCAAAAGAATATCAAGGAATACCAAAGATAAAAATAAAAAACGTTGATTTAACAACGTTTTACCAAGGAATGTAAAAGAATACAAAGGAATAATGGAGCCGGTGGGAGTCGAACCCACGTCCAAACACCTGCCAACATATTTGTCTACAACCATAGGTTATGTATTAGTTTAACAGTTCCTCGACACATAACTCAAGCCTAGAAACTGCGAGTCTATCAATCTCTTATCAAGCCGCTAGACAAGACTTGATCGTATCTCGCTAATAATAAGACCTGTCATTGAACACGAGCAATCCAAATCGGGTCACGCCTGCTGGTTTTTAGGCAGCTAGAGCGTAAGAAGTGTTATTTTTTGCAGTTATATTTAACTGAGCGTTTACGTCGCCACACGAGTCGCAAAATATGCCTCATAATGCCTGTCGAATCCGTAACGACCCCAAAAGACAATAAAACCATTATACCTTATCTAACACAAAAATGCAAAAAAGAAATCACTTACCTAAAAAAGATACTATTCGAGAAATTTAGCAAACTGGGAGACTAACTACAACTTTCTCAGTGCATAACTTTACAATTGTGAATAGAGCTTACGAAATCCAATTAACACATACTTAAGATAAAGCTATCTGTTTTGAAGAAATTCACGAAGAAAATTATTCTAAAATACTTTCAGATGAGAATTTTCCTACTCTCTTTGTTTCAATTCATTTGAGTTTAAAAACTATAAAATAAATCCTTATATTATCCGGACTACTTTTTACTTGTTTCACTAAAATAAATAGGTTTCATTCAAACTTTAATAGACTATGAAAACCAGTGGAACTTACCCTGACACGGAATTCCACTGGTTTTTTTGATTTTTATCAGATTAACTTCTACTATTTTTAGCTGTGAAAATTAGTTTAGGACTTTAACTTATTTTCAATCTTCTAATCTAAAGGCCACTTCCAGTAAAGAAAAATCAGGGTTCTCCTGACTTTTACTTAGCTAATTCTCTTTCTCGTTCTTTCATTATTTTATGATTTTCATACAAACGGGATAAGAACTTAGAAATTTCTTTTAAGATAGAATAGGTTGGCACTGCGACAATCATTCCAATGACACCATAGATATTGCTTGACAACAAAAGTAAAACCAAAATCGTGATTGGATGAACCTTCATAACACTTCCTACGATTCGAGGATATAAGATATTGCCATCTACCTGCTGAACAACAAGCATATAAATCACTGCAATCAGCAGTCTATGGGGATCAGTGAATATATTTGCGATGATCATAGGAATCAAACCAATACTTGGCCCCACATAAGGAATTAAATTGGCTACACCAGAAAAAATAGCAAAAACTAAAGCATATTTTAAACCAATAATACTATAGCCAATATAAGCCAAACAACCTATAATGATTGCGTCAATCGAAACTCCACTAATATAGCGAGCAATCGTCGCATTTAAATTCTTTAAGAGACCTGCAATATGCAAGCGATCCCTCTTTAGAATCGTTCTTTCAAGCATGGGCAAGAATTTATGTCCATCTAATAAGAAATAAACCAAAAAAACTGGAGTCATAATCAAAATCAAAACAGTACTGATAAGAGCTGACAAGACGCTCCCCACACTATTTGATACGCTATTTAGGATATTTTGAAGAATATCAACATAGGATAAGTTTAGTTGCTGAATTGTAGCTTCTACATCCAAATTCTGGAGCGCAGGGTAATTAGATAAATCTATGATTAAGTCTTGTACTCGACTATAAATAGTTTGACTAGATATAATCAAACTAGATAACTGATTAATCAAAATAGGTAAGAGATAGACAACACCTATGACCATTCCCCAGACCAAAGCACACAAGGTAATTAAAATACCAAGTAAACGATTGAGTTTACAGACTTTATTTAAGAAAGTAACAATAGGGTTTGTCAAATAATAAAGAAAGCCACCTAATAAAAATGGAATCATAATTGTATTAAGCACGCTAACAAAAGGGTTAATCAAAGACCCCATCTGTCTCCATAGGTAAAAGATGATGGTTAAGAGTAAAATTTCTGTGGTCCAAAAAAATAATTTATTTCTACGAAACATGAGTTACCTCCCTCACTCTATTTTACCATATTTTCAAAAAGCTTAACGGATGAATTATTAAAGCAAGAATATTTTTTTTCTTTATGATAGAATAAGACTACTATGAAAAAAATATGTTTAACTTTATTAACTGTCTCCCTTTTAGGAGGCGCTTCTACTGTTGCTGCTCAAGATTTTAATATTGCTGCAAAACATGCGATTGCTGTTGAGGCAAATACTGGTAAAATTCTCTATGAGAAGGATGCAACTCAGCCAGTCGAAATTGCTTCTATTACAAAACTACTTACAGTTTATCTTGTCTATGAGGCTCTAGAAAATGGAAGTATCACACTCTCCACCCCAGTAGATATCTCTGATTATCCTTATCAATTGACGACAAATTCTGAAGCCAGTAATGTTCCTATGGAGGCTCGTAATTATACCGTCGAACAACTACTGGAAGCAACTCTGGTATCTAGTGCCAACAGCGCCGCTATTGCCCTAGCTGAGAAAATTGCTGGCTCTGAAAAAAACTTCGTTGATATGATGCGGGCCAAACTCCTGGAATGGGGAATCAAAGATGCCACGGTTGTCAATACAACTGGTCTGAACAACGAAACTCTCGGAGATAACATTTACCCAGGGTCTAATAAAGATGATGAAAATAAGCTCAGTGCTTATGATGTCGCTATCGTTGCCCGCAACCTCATCAAAAAATACCCACAAGTCTTGGAAATCACCAAAAAACCTTCTTCTACTTTTGCTGGAATGACAATTACTTCAACCAACTACATGTTAGAAGGTATGCCTGCTTACCGTGGTGGTTTTGATGGACTGAAAACAGGAACAACAGATAAGGCTGGAGAGTCTTTTGTTGGTACTACTGTCGAAAAAGGCATGAGAGTCATCACAGTTGTTTTAAATGCAGACCATCAAGACAATAATCCCTACGCTCGGTTTACAGCTACATCTTCCCTAATGGATTATATTTCTTCTACATTTACACTTCGCAAAATCGTTCAGCAAGGCGATGCCTATCAAGATAGCAAAGCCCCTGTACAAGATGGAAAAGAAGATACGGTAACTGCAGTGGCTCCAGAGGATATCTATCTAATCGAACGTGTTGGAAATCAATCTTCCCAATCTGTTCAATTCACTCCCGATTCTAAAGCAATCCCAGCACCACTTGAAGCCGGAACAGTGGTTGGCCATCTGACTTATGAAGACAAGGACTTGATTGGTCAAGGTTACATCACCACAGAGCGCCCTAGTTTCGAAATGGTTGCAGAAAAGAAAATTGAAAAAGCCTTCTTCTTAAAAGTTTGGTGGAATCAGTTTATCCGATTTGTTAATGAGAAATTATAAAAAAATCGCGATTTAAACCGCGATTTTTTTGTTACAAGTTCATCTGCAAAATCTTTGATTTTGAATAAATCTAATACTCAATGAAAATCAAAGAGCAAACTAGGAAGCTAGCCGCAGGTTGCTCAAAGCACCGCTTTGAGGTTGTAGATAAAGCTGACGTGTTTGGAGAGATTTTCGAAGAGTATAAAAACAAATTTTACCCAACTGATCCTTCCATTTCATAGCTGATCAAACGGTTCAGCTCAACAGCATACTCCATTGGAAGTTCTTTTGTGAAGGGTTCCACAAATCCCATAACGATCATCTCAGTTGCCTCAGATTCTGACAATCCACGGCTCATGAGGTAATAGAGCTGTTCTTCTGAAATCTTAGATACCTTGGCTTCGTGTTCCAAAGCTACTTGCGAGTTGTGAATTTCATTAAATGGAATAGTATCTGATGCTGACAAGTCATCCATGATAATGGTATCACATTCAATGTGAGAAACAGATTTCTTAGAGTTCTTATTAAAGGTTACTTGTCCACGGTAGTCAACCTTACCTCCACCTTTAGCGATGGATTTAGACACGATAGACGAGCTTGTATGTGGAGCATTGTGGATCATCTTAGCTCCAGTATCCTGGTGTTGCCCAGCATTGGCAAAGGCGATAGAGAGCATGGTACCACGCGCCCCTTCTCCATCAAGGTAAACTGATGGATATTTCATGGTAGTCTTTGCACCCAAGTTTCCATCAATCCACTCAACAGTGGCATCCTTTTGAGCTTTAGCACGTTTCGTTACCAAGTTATAAACGTTATCAGACCAGTTTTGGATGGTTGTATAACGCATGTAAGCTCCGTCCAAGGCAAAAATTTCTACGATGGCAGCATGTAAGCTGTTACTTGAATAAGTTGGTGCTGTACATCCTTCAACGTAGTGGACACTTGCTCCCTCATCAACGATAATCAGAGTACGTTCAAACTGACCAGTATTTTCATTGTTGATACGGAAGTAGGTTTGAAGAGGAATATCCACTTTGACCCCTTTTGGTACGTAGATAAAGGTTCCACCTGACCATACTGCTGAATTAAGGGCAGCCAACTTGTTATCTGTCGGCGGTACCAACTTAGCAAAGTATTGTTTAAACAAGTCTGGGTATTCTTTAAGAGCAGAATCCGTATCTGTAAAGATGATACCTAACTTCTCAAATTCTTCCTTCATGTTGTGGTAAACTACTTCTGACTCGTACTGGGCAGAGGCACCGGCTAGATAAGCACGCTCAGCTTCTGGAATCCCGATACGTTCAAAGGTTTCTTTAATTTTTTCAGGCACATCATCCCAAGAACGAGCTGGCTTATCAGATGGTTTTTGGTAGTAGATCAAGTCATCAAAATCAATCTCTGACAAGTCTGCTCCCCAAGTTTGCATGGGCATTTTTTTAAAGGTTTCATAAGACTTCAAACGGAACTCTAACATCCACTCAGGTTCTCCCTTAGCAGCTGATAGTTCACGAATGACATCTTCATTCAATCCTTTTCCTGTCGATAGGACAGGCTCTACATCATCATGGAAACCAAATTTATATTCACCAAGATCAATTGGTTTTGGTTCTACTCTTTCTTCAGCCATAATATCCTTTCTTTCATTCTTCATTTCTACTGATTCATAAGACAAAAGAAACTTGTCTTATTGTTTTTCTTGATTTTCAATTGTTTTCTTAAGGGCATTCCAAGCTAGGGTTGCACACTTAATTCGTTGAGGAAATTTAGCAACACCTAACAAGAAGCCTGCATCGCCTAGTTGGTCTTGGTGTTCATCTTTTTGCCCTTGAACCATTTCAGAAAAAATAGTCGCAAGTTCTAATATTTCTTGTTTGGTTTTTCCTAAAACGGCATCCGTCATCATGCTAGCAGAGGCAGTCGAGATGGTACAACCTGAGTTTAGAAAAGCGATATCCTCCAAGCGGTCATCTGCATCAAACTTGACGGAGAGATTGATAACATCCCCACAGGTCGGATTGTTGAGACTGATTTGCTCAGCGTCTTCTAACTTCCCTTGGTGATGTGGATTTTTCGAATGGTCTGCTACCACTGCCATATAAAGGCTATCTAGTTTAGAAAGTGCCATTGAAAAACTCCTTTGTCTTTTGTAAGGCATCGACTAGCTTGTCGCAATCTGCCTTGGTATTGTAGATATAAAAACTTGCACGAGCTGTTGCTCGAACATCCAAATACTGAAGCAAGGGTTGCGCACAGTGGTGACCCGCACGAACTGCCACACCTTCATAATCCAAAGCAGTCGCAAGGTCATGCGGATGAAGGTCGCCTAGGTTAAAGGCAATGACACCTGAACGTTGAGCCAAGTCCTGAGAACCGTAAATAGTCAATCCTTCAATCGCCTGCAGTTTTGGATAGACGTATGCTATCAATTCCTGTTCATGGGCTTCAATGGCATCCATACCAATCTTTTCCAGATAATCAACTGCAGCAGCAAGTCCGATGGCACCAGCCATGTTAGGAGTTCCAGCCTCGAATTTCCAAGGCAATTCCTTCCAACTAGCCGATTGTTCATAAACGAAATCAATCATCTCACCGCCAAATTCGACTGGTGACATTTGTTCCAAATACTTCTCTTTACCGTAAAGGACACCTATCCCAGTCGGACCAGCCATCTTGTGACCTGAAAAAGCAAAGAAGTCCACATCCAAGTCCTGAATATCAATCTTCATATGAGGCGTAGATTGAGCACCATCCACCACCATGATGGCACCAACTTGGTGGGCCATTTGAGTGATTTCCTTGATAGGATTAACCACTCCAAGAACATTTGAGGCATGAGCTAGGGAGACAAATTTCACCTTATCAGTCAATTTAACTCGCAAGTCAGCCATATCCAAGGCACCGTCCCTGAGATAAATATAGACCAGCTCAGCCCCAGTCTTACGACAGGCTTCCTGCCAAGGTATGATGTTAGAATGGTGTTCCATGATGGAAATCAAGACCTGGTCTCCCTCAGTCAGAACTTCCTCAGCAAAGCGTGCTACCCAGTTGAGACTGGTTGTCGTTCCTCTGGTAAAGAGAACTTCCTTTGTCGAACCTGCATTGATAAACTTAGCAATGGTTTCACGAGCGGCTTCATAGGATGCTGTCGCCCTTTCTGCCAAGGTATGAACACCACGGTGAACATTGGCATTGTCGTTCTCATAGTAGCGGTTAATCGTCTCCAGAACTGCTAGTGGTTTTTGTGTCGTCGCAGCATTATCCAAATAAACCAATGGTTCATCATTAACAATCTGGTCTAAAATTGGAAAATCCTTGCGAATCGCTTCTACATCTAACATCGGCTTCCCCTTAGCGTTTTGACAATTTTTCTTCGATAGTTGCAATCATTTCATCACGAACTTCCTTGACTGGAATCTCAACGATAACGGATCCAAGGAAGCCACGAACAACCAAACGCTCTGCAGTTGCCTTATCCAAGCCACGACTCATGAGGTAGTACATATCTTCTGGATCCACCTGACCAATAGAGGCTGCGTGTCCTGCAGTTACGTCATTTTCATCAATCAAAAGAATTGGGTTAGCATCTGAACGCGCTTGGTCTGAAAGCATGAGAACACGACTTTCTTGTTGGGCATCTGCTCCCTTGGCACCCTTGATAATGTGGCCAATACCATTGAAGGTCAAGGTTGCTTTTTCAAGGATAACCCCATGTTGGAGGATATTTCCGATTGAGTTGCAACCATAGTTAGTCACTCGAGTATCAATCCCTTGTACCTGACGGCCACTTGAAAGAGCTACAACTTTCAGGTCAGCATGGCTACCGTTACCAATCAAGTCACTATCAAAGTCAGCAACGACGTTTCCTTCGTTCATGACACCGATTGCCCAGTCAATACTTGCATCGTTGCCTAATTTACCACGACGGCTAATATAGGCAGTGACATTTTCTCCTAGACGGTCGATAGCTGCAAACTTGACTTGAGCACCAGAACGAGCAATCACTTCAACAGTAATGTTTGCAGTTACTTTGGCACTTCCTTCACCGCGTGACTCTAAACGCTCCAGATAACTAATCTTAGAATTTTTACCAGCGATAATCATAATATGCTTGTTAAACGGCACATCGCTATCGCTATCTTGGTAGAAAATACCCTCGATTGGTTCTTTAATCTCAACATTATCAGGAATGTAAAGAACAGCACCACTATTGAAATAAGCTGTATGGTAGGCTGCCAACTTATCATCGTCATACTTGACAGATGACATGAAGAATTCCTCAACAAGCTCTGGAATTTCTTCTAAAGCTGAGTGGAAGTCTGTAAAGATGATACCCTGTTCAGCCAACTCAACTGGAATTTGCTCAAAAACAGTTTGCGTTCCTACTTGCACCAACTTCAAGTGGTTATCTAGTGCAGTGAAATCTGGAACATTTGCTGATGGCTCGCTTTCTGTAATCGTCCCATCCCCCAGATTCCAACGGTGGAATTTGACACGCTCAATAACTGGTAATTCTAGGCTCTCAATCTTATCAAAAGCTTTTTGACGGAGGTCAGCCAACCAGCTTGGTTCAGCGTGCATTTCTGAAAAAAGTTTAATATTTTCTTTAGTCATTTACTTCTCCTAAAAGATACGAGGGAATTACAATTCTTCCTTGTAGTCGTAGCCAAGTTCTTCAGCTAGTTTTGCGTATCCTTCACGTTCCAAACGCGCAGCCAATTCTGGACCACCAGAAAGGACAACACGACCTTCCATCATCACGTGTACCACGTCTGGTGTGATGTAGTTCAAAAGACGTTGGTAGTGAGTGATAATCATAGCACCAAAACCTTCACCACGCATGGCATTGACACCTTTCGATACAACTTTAAGAGCGTCAATATCAAGACCAGAGTCAATCTCATCTAAAAGGGCAAATGTTGGTTCCAACATCAAGAGTTGAAGAATTTCATTACGTTTTTTCTCACCACCAGAGAAGCCTTCGTTGAGGTAACGCTCTGCCATTTCTTCTTTCATGTTGAGCAATTCCATTTTTTCATCTAGTTTAGTAATAAACTCACGAACTGAAATCTTCTCATCATCTTCTTTACCAGCATTCATAGCGGCACGAAGAAATTCAGCGTTGGTAATTCCAGGAATTTCTGATGGGTATTGCATAGCAAGGAAAAGTCCCATACGCGCACGCTCGTCAACTTCCAACTCAAGGATGTTTACGCCATCAAATAAGACTTCACCTTTGGTTACTTCATAGTTTGGATTTCCCATAATAGCGGCAGAAAGAGTTGATTTACCAGTACCATTTGGCCCCATGATAGCGGCAATTTCTCCTGTTTTCAGGGTCAGGTTCACCCCTTTTAAAATTTCTTTTCCTTCAATCTCAACGTGAAGATCTTTGATCTCTAATACTGACATGATAGTTCCTTTCTTTTTCAAGACTTTTACAGTACTTACTAGAAAAACGTCTGATTTCCCCAGAAATAGAGTAAAAGGTCTATAAATATACTTTTATAGTATAACAAAAAAAAGCCTAAAAGGCTTTGATTTTGTCTGGAAGCTGAGGGCTAGTCTTTCCTATTAAAATGCTGATCGATGACATCAACGATTTTGCCCATCACATAACTGACTCGGAAATTTCTGAAGAGCAAAATGGCCCAAAAGGCTGCCATAATATAGCGACCAGTCATCCAGGCTTCATTGAAAAAATAGGTCTCAGCAGCTGTGAACAGCGCCATAATAATAAATTGTTGTTTATTCATAAACTTATTGTATCATGAAATCTTTCTTTAGTCTTCCTCTACCTTCACTTTATCAGCCAAAAATTCAAATCCTTCTGGAATCAGACTTTCTTCTGCTTCTTTTTCAGTTTGAGAAGATTTGGCTTTGGCTGAAAAGGCTGCGCGAACTTCTTTCCATTCCTCCATGGAAATAGCTAAAATCTCAGGTGAAAAACCTGCCGCCTGACTGAGGATGTTACCAAACATGGCGTTGAGATTATCTCGTTTCATGGTTTGACCAGCATTGAAGTTAGACTCAAAAGCAAGAATAGCATGGTGTTCATTGGCCGCAACCGGTTGAGATCCAACTAGCAGAGCCTTATCAGGACCACCTAGACTTTCAATTACCTCTCCCCAGGCATTCTGCAAACGAATCAGGTTTTGACGTGCTAAATCAGGATTTTCGACAGCCTCTTGTAAGATAGATTGAACTTTATTGCGATCCACACGATAGACTGTCTTGCCTGTTGCTGGGCGACTAGGAGCTGGATTTGTTGGCTTGGGCACAGTTCCCACGTTTGCGAGTTCTTGTTTGAGACGTGTCACTTCCTGTCTCAGCGAAGCAATTTCATGTTCAACTGCCCCTGATAGAGCTAGTTCAGGCTTAATTTCCGCTAAACGAATGGTCATCATTTCAGCATAAATCTTGGGCTGCAAACTAGACTTAATATCTGCTAAACTGACTGTCGCTAAGCGAATCATTTCAAACAGATTTTCTTGAGGAAGTGCCAAATTCTCTACAAAGACTGGACTATGATGAGTGTTTTCTCCTCCTGTTTGAACAATTAACAAGTCTCTTAAATAGTGCAAAAGGTCGGTCACAAAACGAGTCATGCTCTTACCATTATCAAAGAGAAGATTCAAGCAAGACAAAGCCTTGGGAACATCCTGTTGAGATAAGGCGGCCACATAATCATCCAAGGCTGATAGACTAATGGTACCAGTAATTTCTTCAGAGATGGCAGTCGTCAACTCGTTTCCCTGTGTCAAACTCAGGGCTTGATCCAAAATAGACAAGGCATCTCGCATCCCACCTTCAGCCCGTCTGGCAATGATTTCAACGGCCTCTGGTTCAGAACTGATATTTTCTTTTTCTAAGATATAGCGGATATGTTTCTTAATATCCTGTGTCTTAATCGATTTAAACTCGAAACGTTGCACACGGGATAGAATAGTGGCAGGTATCTTGTGCAATTCAGTAGTAGCTAAAATAAAGACCACATTCTGTGTTGGCTCTTCCAGCGTCTTTAGGAGGGCATTAAAAGCCCCTGTAGACAGCATGTGAACCTCATCTATGATATAAACCTTATAACGAGCAAGGCTAGGCGCATAGGTAGATTTATCACGAATTTCACGGATTTCATCCACCCCGTTATTAGAGGCCGCATCCATTTCGATGACATCTTCTAAACTACCGTCCGTCACTGCCTGACAAATATAGCAGTTATTACAAGGTTCACCACCCACTTGATTTGGGCAGTTCATAGCCTTGGCAAAGATCTTGGCTACACTGGTTTTTCCCGTTCCCCGTGGACCAGAAAAAAGATAAGCATGACTTATTTTCTCTTGCTCCACTGCTTGTTTAAGAGTCTTAGCCACAACTTCTTGACCAACCAACTGGGAGAAGTTTTGACTTCTATATTTTCGATAAAGTGCTTGATACATTAAGATTTTTCCCCAAACATTGTAAAGTCCCATTCTGTCTTTTCAAGCAAAATCGCGACAAATTGTTCCAAATAATCTCGATCCGTTGCATCGTAATCCTCAATCTCTGAAGAATCCAAATCCAGAACCCCAAGTAACTGACCATTCTTCATCATCGGTACCACAATTTCACTTTTAGCTAGACTGTCACAAGAAATATAGTTGGGATAGGTCGTCACATCTCCAACAATAACAGTTTCCTGAAAGTGAGCTGCCTCACCACAAACGCCCTTGCCTAGTGCAATACGGATACAGGAAACACCTCCTTGGAAGGGACCTAAAACCAATTCCTTTCCATCGAACAAATAAAAGCCTGCAAATACAGTATCAGGAAAGCGTGATTTTATGAGAGCACTGGCGTTGGAAAGATTAGCCAAAACATTAGTTTCGCCTTCCAATAGGAAGGACAATTCTTCATTTAACATTTGATAATGTGATTGTTTTTCTGATTTTAACATAGAACTATTATATCAAAAAAGGAGCAGAGACAAAAGAAAAATCCCTTGTTTAGTAAACAAAGGATTTTGTGAATTTTCAATTTGATTAAAGTTCGATATCACCAAACAAATCAGCCATTGAGAATCCTGTTTGTGTTTCTGGAAGTTCAAAATCACGTTTTTCTTGACGTTTTGGACGACGTGGACGAGCAGCACGTTTTTCTTCTTTTTGTCCTTCTTCTTGAGCTGGACGCTCTTCAAGAGCTTTGATAGAAAGTGATACGCGCTCTGCATCTGCGTTAACTTCAAGAACTTTAACTTTAACTTCTTGACCAACTTTAAGAGCTTCTTTAGGATTTTCAATACGTTTGTGTGAGATTTGTGATACGTGAACAAGTCCATCGATACCTGGCAATACTTCAACAAATGCACCGAAGTCAGTCAAACGTTTAACTGTTCCTTCTACTACATCACCTTTAGCCAATTTTTGCTCAACGCCATCCCATGGTCCAGGTGTTGTTGCTTTAAGTGAAAGTGATACACGTCCTTCTTCTTCGTTAAGATCAAGGATTTTCACTTCAATTTCTTCACCAACAGTTACAACTGATTTTGGTGATACGTTACGTTCGTGTGACAATTCAGTCAAGTGAACCAATCCGTCAACACCACCAAGGTCGATGAAAGCACCGAAGCTTGTGATACGAGCAACTTTACCAGTTACAACATCACCAACAGCCAATTTACCGAATACTTCAGCACGAGCTGCTGCTGTAGCTGCTTCAACAACTTCACGACGTGAAAGGATGAAGCGGTTTTCTTTAGCGTCAACTTCTTTGATTTTAGCCTCAAATTCTTGACCTACAAAACGCTCAGTGTTACGTACGAAACGAGTATCCAACATTGAAGCTGGGATAAATCCACGAACACCTTCAAATTCTACTGAAAGTCCACCTTTAACGGCACGAGTTCCTTTAACAGTAACAACTTCTTCTTCGCGACCAACAAGTTTGTCCCATGCTTTGCGAGCTTCAAGGCGTTTTTTAGATACAAGGTATGTAACTGTATCAGTATCTTTACCAACTACTTGACGAAGTACAAGAACATCCAATACTTCTCCTACTTTAACAAAGTCATTGATATCTGCATCGCGATCATTTGTCAATTCGCGAAGAGTCAAGACACCTTCAACACCAGTTCCAGAGATTGCAACGTTAGCTTGAGTCGCATCAACTGTCAATACTTCAGCACTAACAACATCACCAGTCTCAACTTGGCTAACGCTATTTAGCAAATCTTCAAATTCGTTCATCTAAAAAATCCTCCAACAATCAAGTTTTTTCTTAAACTTGACATACTTATAATTTTTTTCCTAAGCACCCGCAAGGACATGTTCATATCGTTCACGTCTTTCAATTATAAAAATAAAATACCCTAAGATATTTTGCTTTTTATCTTGATTATTACCTAAGAACTGGGGTAGCTGGATTCGAACCAACGCATGAGGGAGTCAAAGTCCCTTGCCTTACCGCTTGGCTATACCCCATTGATGAAATGGAGAGAGAGGGATTCGAACCCCCGAACCCGAAGGAGCGGATTTACAGTCCGCCGCGTTTAGCCTCTTCGCTATCTCTCCTACAATCAACATGGACTATTATATCATGAAAATTTCAAAAAAACAAGACTTATTTTGCTAAATTATAATTTTCAATCAAAATTTCCACAGCTTTTTCCAATTTTTTATAAAAACTATCGACATTCCCATTCTTTATGATGGCAAATTGTCCATCTAATTCGGCAATTTCTCCGATAACTTTTTTACCAATGGTCAAGATATAGCCTTCAAAACTGTCTTTTCCAACATTAACTTTGGCATCTGCTACTTGAATTTCGATTTTTTTATCTTTCTTGCTCATTTCATACCTCTCTTCACTTTTTCTATTTTACAAGAAAATCCTAAAACTAGCAAGAAAAAACTCTATATCAGGCTTGTCTGACATAGAGTTTTCTGCTTTATTTAACATGTTTTTCTAGTTCTTTTTGATATTTGCTATTGGATTCCAATTTTTCTTTTTGCCATTTTTTAAGAGCTTCGTCATATTCTTTTGTTGTAACGATATCTTTTTGCAATTTCATTCCTTTAAAGATATATGGGTCACCTTTAATACCAACTTGTGAGTATGGTTTTGAGAATGGCACGACATTACTTACAACTGGAGAACCACCGGATGAAGCTGTTGGCATCAATAATGAACTATCTGTCAACCAAGCTTGAGCTTTGGCATATTTTTCATATCTCTTCTCTAAGTCAGTGGTCTCAGAAACAGCATCTTCTAACAATTTCTTATATTGATCCAAACCAAGTTTAGCGACAACATCCTTATCTTTTCCTTTCGTAATACCAAGGTGTTTCATGGCAGAACCAGATTTTGGATCCATAATATTCAAGTAAGACGCTGGATCTTGATAGCTTGGAGCCCATCCTGTACTGTTCAAATCATAGTCTTTTTGAGAAGGAACACGCGCTTGTGATGTAATGGTTTCTTTTTCATTATCTGTCATTTGAAGTACATCGATGACAACATTTTCAGCACCAAGAGTTGATTCAATAGACTGTTTGAAAGAGTTGCTTTGTTGAACGGCGATAGTATCTGTTTGTTCAACCGGGACATCCAAGTGAATTGGGAAAGTTACCCCTTTAGATTCCAGGTCTTTCTTAGCTTTTTCGAAAGCAACTTTAGCCTTGTCAGGGTTGTAGATAGAATCCTTACCGTCAACTAGCTCAACACCTTTCCATTGGTCACCATAGTTCACCAACTCTGCTTGAGCGATTTGACCAAAGTTCTTACCACCTGCTTGTACGAAGTTATCTGGAACAAGACTGTTACGAATAATCTTGTCCGCACCGTCTTCACCATTTAGCTGGGCAGCATAAGAATGGCGGTTGAAGGCAAAGTTGATAGCCTGACGGAAGTCCTTATTAAGCATAGCTTCTTTTGTAGAAGTCTTTTGTTCTTCACTTGTTTTCGCAGTTTTATTGTATGATTGACGATTTACGTTAAAGGTGAAGTAATAACTACTTGAGTCCTGTGGGCTATAAGTAATTTTATCTCCGTATTGTTCCAAAGTTGAAGCAAAGTTTGAGCTACTTGGGAAGAGACGGGCTGTCGTATAGGCACCTGAAGAGAAGCTACGAATCAACGATTCCTGATCTGAACCATCGTAGTAGGTCAATTTAATCTTCTCAATTTTAACATTTTCTTTATCCCAGTAATTTGGATTTTTTTCATATTCAATCAACGATTTAGAAGTCAATGTTTTTAAGAAATAAGGACCATTGTAGAGAATACCTGCTGGGCTAACCTCTCCGTAATTCTTTCCTGATGCCTTTAAAAACTCTTCATTTACAGGCAACATCGTCGCTGTTGTAACTTTTGAATTCCAGAAACTTTCTGGCGCATTCAATGTATACTCAACCGTGTAGTCATCCAAAGCTTTAACACCAACTGTAGAGAAATCATTGGTTTCACCAGTCATATAGGCGTCCAAGCCTTTGATTGAATTTTGGATGAGAGAGACACCGTCTGACTTGCCATCAGCCACGTGTTTTAGTCCTGTCACAAAGTCATGGGCTGTTACTTCTGCGTATTCTTCGCCTTCTGATGTGTACCATTTCACTCCTTTACGAAGTTTATAGGTATAAGTCAATCCATCTTTTGAGACAGACCAATCCTCAGCCAAAGAAGGAATAACATTACCATATTTATCATTTTCCATCAAACCATCAACGACATTCCCGATAATATCTGTTGTGGATGTACGCGTTGCTATGCTGTAGTCCAAGGATGCTGGATCCACTGCATAGACATAAGAAAATGTTGTCGGAGCATCTGCTTCTTTATCAGCTTTTCCACAGGCTGCTAAAAGAGCTGTTGTGCTTAGGATAAGTCCTGTTGTTAAAATCCACTTTTTCGATTTCATAAAAATCTCCCTTAATATATTTTTAATCTACTTTTACAATCCAACCTTCTGGCGCTGGAATATCACCAAACTGAATTCCTGTCAATTCATCATAGAGCTTACGAGTCACAGGTCCTACTTCTGTTTCACTATAGAATACATGGAAATCATCACCGTGCTGAATACCTCCAATTGGAGAAATAACCGCTGCTGTACCACAGGCACCTGCCTCTACAAAACGGTCAAGGTTATCAATTGGAACATCACCCTCAATAGGAGTTAAGCCCAAGCGATGTTCTGCCAAATAAAGCAAGGAATACTTGGTAATAGATGGCAAGATAGATGGACTCAATGGTGTTACAAATTCATTATCAGCTGTAATTCCAAAGAAGTTAGCTGATCCGACTTCTTCAATCTTTGTATGAGTTGAAGGGTCTAGGTAAATAACATCTGAGAAATGACGTGATTTAGCCAATTTCCCTGGCAAGAGACTGGCAGCATAATTCCCACCAACCTTAGCCGCACCTGTACCATTTGGAGCGGCACGGTCGTATTCATCCTGAATCAAGAAGTTGGTTGGAACCAATCCACCCTTAAAGTAATTTCCAACTGGCATGGCAAAGATGGTGAAAATGTATTCCTCTGCTGGTTTAACCCCAATAATATCTCCAACACCAATCAAAAGAGGGCGAAGATAGAGGGTTCCACCTGTTCCATATGGAGGTACATATTCTTCATTCGCACGAACAACTGCCTTACAAGCTTCTACAAACATGTCTGTCGGAACTTGTGGCATCAAGAGACGGTCACATGTCCGTTGCAGGCGTTTGGCATTTTCATCAGGACGGAACAGTTGAATACTGCCATCCTTAGTACGATAAGCTTTCAAACCTTCAAATGCTTGTTGTCCATAGTGGAGACTTGGAGAAGACTCTGAAATATGCAAAGTTGCATCCTCTGTAAGCTCTCCTTGATTCCATTGTCCATTTTTAAAATGAGCAATATAGCGATAAGGTAATTTCATATAGGAAAAACCAAGGTTTTCCCAATCAATCGTTACTGTCATATTCCACTCCTTATTCTAAAAACCTATTTCTTATATTCTACACTATTTTTCTAAAATAGCAAGTATATTTTGTAATTTTCAGAAAATTTCTTCAATAAAAAGAACCAGCTCTTAGAACTGATTCTTCATTTCACTTATTTAGCTTCAGTAAATACTTCTTTAAGATAAGCGTCAAAAACTTCTTCATCTGAAATCGTGTCAGAAATGAAGCTTCCATTGCTAGTGCGTTCTGACAAGTTCAAGTCTTGCAATCGGCTTTCATAGATTGTTCCTTTGTTGGATTGAACAAGCAGAGTTTGGTCGTTCTCGTCCACTTCTGTACTAAAGAGGTCACCAACGAAGCCTTGTTCTGCAACTGCTCCTGCTAAGAAGACACGGTGCGGTTTGTTTTTCAACTCACGCAAAACTTGTAAACCACGTTTGGCACGGCTGGTTGCTGGAATTTCCTCAATAGAAACACGTTTCAAGCTTCCACGCTGGGTCAAGAGGTAGAAGGATGAGGTGTTACAGATAAAGGCGGATTGGAGGGCATCATCTTCTTTCAGGTTCATAGCCTTGACCCCTGCAGCCTTGGCACCGACAACTGGAACCTCTTCGATATTGAAACGAAGGGCATAACCATTTTGGCTAATCAAGAGAACATCATCCAGTTTAATCGGAGCTACTGCCACAATCTTGTCTGTATCGTCTTTGAGCTTAGCATACTTGACAGACTTAGACTTGTAGGTCCGCCATGGAGTGAATTCTTTGCGTTCTACGCGCTTGATTTGACCGAGACGAGTAGCTGCAAAATAAGTTGTCGCATCATCAAACTGATCTACTACTTCAACATAAAGGATTTCTTCGTTAGTTTCAAAGTTTGTAATGGTCTGGCTCAGATGCTCTCCGATGTCCTTCCAGCGAATATCTGCTAATTCATGGATTGGTCTGTAGATGACATTTCCAAGACTTGTGAACATCAAGAGGTGCTGGGTTGTCTTGGCAGATTGAACAAAAATCAAACGGTCGTCATCACGTTTGCCAATTTCTTCCAGCGTTGAAGCGGCAAAGGAACGTGGGCTGGTACGCTTGATGTAACCTGCCTTGGTCACGCTGACGTAGGTATCTTCCTCAGCAATCAGACTAGCTGTATCAATCTCGATTGCTTTTGCTGTGTCTTCTAAAGTGCTCAAACGTGGTGTCGCAAATTTCTTCTTAACCTCACGAAGCTCTTTCTTCATGAGATTGTACATAGTCCGCTCATCACCGATAATAGCCGCAAGCATGGCAATCTTCTCACGAAGTTCTGCTTCTTCTTCCTGCAAGACAACTACGTCTGTATTGGTCAAACGGTACAGTTGCAAGGTTACGATAGCCTCAGCCTGCTCTTCTGTAAAGTCATAGCTGACCTTAAGGTTTTCCTTGGCGTCCGCCTTATTCTCAGAAGCGCGGATAAGAGCAATGACTTCGTCCAAAATCGAAATCACACGAATCAAACCTTCGACAATATGGAGACGCTTCTCAGCCTTTTCCTTGTCAAAGCGTGAACGCGCCAAAATCACTTCTCGACGGTGGGCGATATAGCTAGACAAGATTGGAACGATCCCAACCTGACGAGGCGTGAAATTGTCAATCGCCACCATGTTAAAGTTGTAGTTGATTTGCAGGTCTGTGTATTTGAAAAGATAATTAAGAACAAGCTCCGTATTGGCATCTTTTTTTAGCTCAATAGCAATACGTAGACCATCACGGTCAGACTCATCGCGAACCTCAGCAATCCCAGCCACCTTGTTATTGACACGAACATCATCGATTTTCTTGACTAGATTGGCCTTGTTGATTTCATAAGGAATCTCAGTGACAACGATTTGTTCCTTACCGCCTTTTAGCTTTTCAATCTCAGTCTTGGAACGAATAACCACGCGCCCTTTCCCAGTTTCATAGGCCTTCTTGATTTCATCACGACCCTGGATAATCCCTCCAGTCGGGAAGTCTGGTCCCGGCAAGAATTCCATGAGTTTTTCAACTTTGGTCGTTGGATGGTCAATCATGTAAACCGCCGCATCAATAACCTCAGCTAAATTATGGGGAGGAATATCTGTCGCATATCCAGCCGAAATCCCAGTCGAACCATTGACTAAAAGGTTGGGAAAAGCTGCCGGTAGAACAGTCGGCTCTTTTTCGGTGTCATCAAAGTTCCAAGCAAAAGGAACGGTCTTTTTATCGATATCCTGAAGAAGATAGCCTGCAATTTCAGACAAACGCGCCTCGGTATAACGCATGGCCGCAGGTGGATCACCGTCCATAGAACCGTTATTACCGTGCATTTCAACTAGAATCTCACGATTTTTCCAGTCCTGTGACATACGAACCATGGCATCATAGATAGAACTGTCACCGTGTGGGTGAAAATTCCCCATGATATTCCCGACAGACTTGGCCGACTTGCGGTAGCTCTTGTCAAAAGTATTGCCATCCTTATTCATAGAATAAAGAATGCGACGCTGAACCGGCTTCAATCCATCACGAATATCTGGCAAGGCCCGGTCTTGAATAATATACTTGGAGTAGCGACCAAAGCGCTCTCCCATGATGTCCTCCAGGGACATGTTTTGAATGTTACTCATATAGGATACAGAGCCCGTAAAATATCAAGTGAAAATAGAAAATTCTTGAAGTAAGCAAGCTCAGCAGAGAATTTATCTTTTTCACGCATCATTTAGGGCGTGTTCAACTCCTTTCAAAGAATGTAGAGTAGGTTTTATAGAAAAGGGGGGTAGTTAAGATACAAAGGGAAGATTCAGCTGCCGAAAATTTCTGTAGAAAAAGTATTCAAAAAATTTTTACAACTTCCTAATCTTCTATATGTAATAATCTTCTTTCACAGAATACAAAGTTCCTTTACACCTAGAAGCTCACCGTATTTATAGAATTTTCTTCCGGTAATATATATCCCTTCGGTATATCCTAGCTCTTTTAAGCACTCAGCCGTTATCTTAGATACTATTATCCCATCATATTTTCGAATCAGTTCATTAATTTCATCGTCGCTCATGTTAATCTTATAATATAATTTTGATAACTTAACTCCGTCAATTCTTTTTTGTCTTCTTAATGTTACTTCGGCTCTCATTGGCTCTTCTGTTAAGCATGGGGGGAATTTTTTTATAATATTACCATATCTATCCACTATGACTATCTCACGTCCAGTTAAATTTGCAAGCATTAAATTAGTCCTCATTCTTCTTATTCTAATGATTTTTTTTTGCTTTAGAATCATTTTTTCAATTTTTAAAAGATATAATTCTAATCCTAATTTTTTTTATATTTAATTTTCTTTAATAATTTTTATTATTCCCAAACTTCTTCACTCTTTCCTCAGCATACTCAATCATCTTCTCAGCCACTTCTTTATCGTAGTCAAAGCCCAGCTTTTGAGCAAGTCTTTGAGCTTCTCTATGGAAAAGTTGCATCGTAGCAAACAAAGACTGAGTGATTTTATCTAAACTTGAAAAATCAAGCAGATTTGATAATTCTTTCTCTTTCTCAGCAGGCAAATACTGAAAGAGGTACTTGTAGTTCTTGCCGATATCGACTTTCCCCCTATCACTTGCGACCTGCCAAGCTAAGATCTTCAACAACTCTTGCTGACAAATGCCGTAGAGATGGTCAGTCGCGTAGATGACTTGCTTACGACAGATTCCTTTGACCACGTAGGCTGACACCCACCAAAATTCATTGCAGGATTTTACAAAATTCGTTTCAGTAGCTGGGCTTGTCCAGTAACGCTCTAGATTTTGAGAATAGGGTTCAAATAAATGTTCTGGATCTTCTAAAACAGTGAATCCGGCCTCGCTATCTACCCATTCTTTCATGTGTTCTTTAGGACAGAGGGTTAGATCAATTCGATTCCCATCTTCAAAGAGCATGAGATAAAGACGACGATGGTCAAGAACAACCTCTTGCTCTATAATTCTTTTTCCGAAATAGTCCAACCAATAAAGGTCACTCGTCAGATTATCAAAATCATCCACGACATAGACCACGTCATAGTCTTGAAATTCATCTTTTGAGGCTTTTGTATCAGTCCGTGAACCAGACATGGCGACAGCTTTAACTTTCAAGTTTTTAGCTATCTTAATAATTATATCTAGCATTTCTGCTTCAGCTCTCATGTTGATACCCATTCATTAAAAACTAACTTAAAACACTGTCGCTTCTTCCAGCGTAAACTTGACATTGTCCTCAATCCACTTACGGCGTGGTTCGACCTTGTCTCCCATGAGAACATTGACACGGCGTTCGGCGCGAGCCAGGTCTTCAATGGTGACACGGATAAGGGTACGAGTTTCTGGGTTCATGGTTGTTTCCCAGAGCTGGTTCGCATTCATCTCACCAAGACCTTTATATCGTTGGAGGGTAGCTCCTTTACCAAACTGTTTGCGGAGTTCTTCTAGTTCTCCGTCCGTCCAAGCGTAGGCCACCTCTTCTTTCTTGCCTTTACCTTTGGACATCTTGTAAAGAGGTGGGAGGGCAATATAGACATGGCCTGCCTCGACTAGCGGACGCATGTAGCGGTAGAAAAATGTCAAAAGCAAGGTCTGGATATGAGCACCATCAGTATCCGCATCGGTCATGATAATAATCTTGTCATAGTTGGCATCTTCAATAGAGAAGTCTGCCCCAACACCCGCGCCAATAGTATAAATCATAGTATTGATTTCTTCATTTTTGAGGATATCTGCCATCTTGGCCTTGGCTGTATTGATAACCTTACCACGAAGAGGCAATATAGCCTGGAACTTGCGGTCACGACCTTGCTTAGCAGAACCACCGGCAGAATCCCCCTCGACTAGATAGAGTTCATTCTTAGCAGGATTTTTGGACTGGGCTGGGGTTAATTTACCAGACAGCAAGCCCTTGTCCTTCTTGTTTTTCTTCCCATTTCGGCTCTCATCACGCGCCTTACGAGCCGCTTCACGAGCATCACGCGCCTTGATAGCCTTGCGAATAAGGTTAGAAGCTAGTTCCCCATTTTCCATAAGGAAAAATGTCAACTTATCAGCCACAATGCCATCCACAACGGGACGAGCAAGAGGGCTTCCTAGCTTGTCCTTGGTCTGACCTTCAAATTGGAGGTGTTCTTCAGGAACTAAGATAGAAAGAACGGCCGCTAGTCCCTCACGATAGTCGGATCCTTCAAGATTTTTATCTTTTTCCTTGAGAAGACCTGTCTTACGCGCGTAGTCATTCATGACCTTGGTAATGGCAGACTTGAGTCCTGTCTCATGTGTTCCACCGTCCTTGGTGCGAACGTTATTGACAAAGGACAAGATGTTATCTGAAAAACCATCATTGTACTGGAGGGCAACTTCCACTTGAAAACCATTGTCTTCCCCTTCAAAGTAAAGGACTGGCGTCAAGGTTTCCTTGTCTTCGTTTAGATAAGAAACAAAGTCCTGCACCCCATTCTCATAGTGAAATTCAATTGCTTCATCTGTTCGCTCGTCTGTCAAAGACAAGGTCACATTTTTCAAGAGAAAGGCTGACTCATTGAGACGTTCTGAAATGGTATTGTACTTGAAGTCTGTCGTAGAAAAGATCGTCGCATCAGGCATAAACGTAACCTTGGTACCTGTTTTAGACTTAGGTGCTGTACCGATTTTCTTCAAGGTCGTGACAGGTTTGCCACCATTTTCAAAACGTTGCTTATAGATTGCCCCATCACGGGTAATTTCAACTTCTAGCCAGCTAGAAAGGGCATTAACAACGGAAGAACCCACCCCGTGAAGTCCACCTGATGTCTTGTAGCCACCCTGACCGAATTTTCCTCCGGCATGAAGAATGGTAAAAATAACCTCAACAGTTGGAATTCCCATAGCATGCATACCAGTCGGCATCCCACGACCATGGTCTTGAACCGTTAAACTCCCATCTTTATTGATTGTCACATCAATACGGTCACCAAATCCAGACAAGGCCTCATCGACCGCATTATCGACGATTTCCCAGACTAGGTGGTGGAGACCAGCACCATCGGTCGATCCGATATACATCCCTGGACGTTTTCGAACCGCATCCAACCCTTCTAGCACCTGAATGGCATCATCATTATAATTGTTAATATTGATTTCCTTTTTTGACACAAGGAACCTCCTATTCGTTCATCTTTACTATTCTACAGGTTTTCCAAGGATTTTGCAAAATTTTTCTTTCTCCGATGTGACAATTTCAGAAGTGATTCTCTGCCTTTCTTTTCCATTTCATGATATAATAGTAGTATGATGACAATAGTTTTATTAATCCTAGCCTATCTGCTAGGTTCAATTCCGTCTGGTCTCTGGATTGGACAAGTATTCTTTCAAATCAATCTACGCGAACATGGTTCTGGAAATACCGGAACAACCAATACCTTTCGCATTTTAGGTAAGAAAGCTGGTATGGCAACCTTTGTGATTGACTTTTTCAAAGGAACCCTAGCAACACTTCTTCCAATTATGTTTCATCTGCAAGGCGTTTCGCCTCTCATCTTTGGACTTTTAGCTGTCATTGGCCATACCTTCCCTATCTTTGCAGGATTTAAGGGGGGCAAGGCTGTCGCGACCAGTGCTGGAGTGATTTTCGGATTTGCACCTGTCTTCTGTCTCTACCTTGCAGTTGTTTTCTTTGGAACCCTTTATCTTGGTAGTATGATTTCACTATCTAGTGTCACAGCATCTATCGCGGCTGTCATGGGAGTTCTACTCTTTCCACTTTTTGGTTTTATCCTGAGTCACTATGACCCTCTCTTCATCGCTATTATCCTGGCTCTTGCTAGCTTGATTATCATTCGGCATAAGGATAATATCACACGTATCCAGAATAAGACTGAAAATCTTGTTCCTTGGGGATTAAACTTAACCCATCAAAATTCTAAAAAATAAACGTCAGTTTGAACTGAACTGACGTTTTTTTGTATGCTTATTTTGATTTGATATAGTTGATACCATCTGCTTTTGGTGCGACTGCTTTTCCAAAGAAGGCTGCCAAGACAAGAATTGTCAAAACGTAAGGTGCGATTTGAAGGTAAACCGCAGGCACTCCTTGCAGGAACGGCAATTGAGATCCGATAACAGCCAAACTTTGTGAAAGTCCAAAGAAAAGACTAGATAGCATGGCTCCGATTGGATTCCATTTTCCAAAGATCATTGCAGCAAGGGCGATAAATCCAGGCCCAACAATAGTTGTTACTGAGAAGTTAACTGAGATTGATTGAGCATAAATCGCTCCGCCAATTCCACCTAGGAAACCTGAAATAATAACCCCTAAATATCTCATCTTGTAGACATTGATTCCCAAGGTATCCGCTGCTTGAGGGTGTTCACCGACAGAGCGGAGACGAAGACCAAAACGGGTCTTGAAGAGGATAAACCAAGCAAGGAACGAGAAGGCAATCGCGATATAACCTAGCAGACTTGTTGACTTGAAGAAGATATCACCAATCACTGGGATATTCGCCAAGACTGGGAAGTCAAAGCGTCCAAAAGTTTGACTTAGGTTGTCGGTTTGTCCTTTGTTATAAAGAACTTTAACCAAGAAAACAGCCAAGGCAGGCGCCATCAAATTTAATACCGTACCGCTGACAACATGGTCTGCACGGAAATGAACCGTCGCTGCTGCGTGGATGATAGAAAAGATTCCCCCTACCAATCCTGCTACAAGCAAAGATAGCCATGGAGTTGCTGCTCCAAATTGTTCTGCAAATTCAAGGTTAAAGACGACTCCAGAAAAGGCACCCATAACCATAATTCCTTCAAGGCCAACGTTTACCACACCACCACGTTCAGAGAAAACACCGCCAATACTTGTAAAGATGAGGGGTGCTGAGTAAATCAGCATAGAAGACACCAAGAGGGTGAGCAAGGTTGTAATAGACATCTTTACTTACCTCCTTTAACTTGTTTTTTCGGTTTGACAAAGCGTTCGATAAGGTAATGAACACTGACAAAGAAGATAATAGACGCCGTTACAATGCTGACAAGCTCAGACGGTACCTGCGCTGCATTCATACCAGGGGCTCCAACTTGGAGAACACCAAACAGGAAGGCTGCAAAGAGAATACCAATTGGTGAGTTGGCCGCAAGCAGACTAACCGCCATCCCGTTAAATCCAACAGCTAATGACGATCCCTGAACATAAACGTTCTGGAAGGTTCCCAGACCTTCAACAGCTCCACCAAGACCTGCCAAGGCACCTGAAATAATCATTGAGAGGATAATCGTTCTTTTGGCAGAAATACCAGCATATTCTGAAGCATGTGGATTAAGACCAACCGCACGAATTTCAAAACCAAGGGTTGTTTTCTTGAGCATGAACCAAATAACTGCAACTGCAATGACGGCAAAGAAAATACCAATATTCATCCGCGAGTTACCAGTCAACTCAGCCAACCAAGGTGTCTGATAGGTTGCATTAGCCCCAACACGAATGGTCGAATCTGTACTTTGCATAAAGTCTTTAGGAAAGGCATGGATAAAGGCATTCCCTACATACAAGACAATGTAGTTCATCATGATGGTTACGATAACCTCTGACGTCCCTAGATAGGCTCTCAAAATACCTGGAATCGCGCCGACAATTCCTCCAGCAATCAAGGCAATCACGATAGTTGCTAGAATCATCAATGGACGAGGCATATCTGGATGCGACAGGGCAAACCAACCACTGAGAATCCAACCTGCCAAAGCCTGACCAGGAAGTCCGACGTTAAAGAAACCTGCACGACTGGCAACGGCAAAACCAAGACCAATCAAGACCAAAGGCCCCATGGCACGGAAGATTTCTCCAATTCCACGCAAACTACCAAAGGCTGTATGGAACAATTCTTCGTAGCCCCAAATAGCATCATAACCAAAGATCCACATAACAATGGCTCCAAGTAAAATTCCAAGGAAGACAGAAATCAAGGGAACCGAAATTTGTTGTAATTTTTTAGACATCACTCTTCTCCTTTCCCAAGTTTCCACCAGCCATCAAGACACCAAGTTCTTGTTTATTGGTTGTTTCTGGTGACACAATACCTTGAATCTTACCATCGTGGATAACGGCAATACGGTCTGAGACGTTTAAAATCTCATCCAATTCAAAGCTGACAACAAGGACAGCTTTACCATTATCACGCTCTTCGATCAAGCGTTTGTGGATATACTCAATGGCACCGACATCCAACCCACGAGTTGGCTGACTGACGATAAGGAGATCAGGATCACGATCAATTTCACGAGCAATAATTGCTTTTTGTTGATTTCCTCCTGAGAGTGCAGCTGCAGGCACAATTTCGCTGGCAGCACGAACATCAAATTCTTCCATTAGCTTTTTAGCATAAGAAGTAATATTTGAATAGTTCAAAATTCCATTTTTACTATGTGGTTCTTTATAGTAAGTTTGAAGGGCAATATTTTCAGAAATCATCATTTCCAAAATCAAGCCATCACGGTGACGGTCTTCTGGAACGTGCCCAACACTCAACTCTGTAATTTTTCGTGGGTGCAAGCCTACAATTGAATCTCCTTTTAGCTCAATGCTACCAGATTCTACCTTGCGAAGACCTGTAATGGCTTGAATCAGTTCAGACTGACCATTTCCATCAATCCCCGCAATACCAACAATCTCTCCCGCTCGAACATCCAAGGACAGATTTTTCACAGCTGGAACACCACGGTTTTCATTGACCACCAAATCTTTGATTGACAAGACCACTTCTTTTGGTTGAGATGCTTGTTTCTCTGTCTTAAAGGAAACAGAACGTCCTACCATCATTTCTGCCAAATCAGCATTGGTAGCTCCTGCAATTTTGACGGTTTCAATTGATTTCCCACGACGGATAACTGTAACGCGGTCAGAAACTGCGCGAATCTCGTCCAACTTGTGAGTAATCAAGATAATTGATTTTCCTTCTTTGACAAGATTTTTCATAATAGCCATCAACTCCTCAATTTCTGATGGAGTCAAAACAGCCGTTGGTTCGTCAAAGATAAGAATATCAGCTCCCCGATAAAGGGTTTTTAAAATTTCTACACGTTGTTGGGCTCCAACTGAGATGTCTGCCACCTTGGCAGAAGGGTCCACAGCTAAGCCATAACGTTCAGAAAGAGCCTTGATTTCTTTGCTAGCTCCAGCGATATCTAGCACACCATTTTTAGTCAATTCACTTCCTAAAATAATGTTTTCAGCCACCGTGAAAGCCTCTACCAACATAAAGTGCTGGTGAACCATTCCGATTCCCAAGCCAGCTGCTTTAGATGGGGAGTCGAGGTTGACAACTTGACCGTTGACCGCGATTTCACCACTAGTTGGTTCAAGAAGCCCTGCTAACATGTTCATGAGCGTGGACTTACCAGCCCCATTTTCTCCTAAAAGTGCATGAATTTCACCTTTTCGTAGGTGCAGGTTGATTTTGTCGTTGGCAACAAATTCACCAAACACCTTGGTAATATCACGCATCTCAATGACATTTTCGTGTGCCATGTGCTCTTCCTTTCAGAGTCTTATTTTATTTCAATAAAACTTGCTAGTTTGTCTAGTAGCAAGCTTTACTGAGACAAAATGACTTTGTCTCAACTCTTAAAAAGCGACCGATGGCCGCTTCCTAAGAAATAACTTCCATCCATTATTTTGCAGGAACTTTTACGCTTCCATCAAGGATTTTAGCTTTAGCATCTTCGACAGCTTTTTTACCTTCTTCTGAAAGGTTTGTTGTTACCAAGTCAACCCCTTTATCTTTCAATGAGTAAACGATCACTTGACCGCCAGGGAATTCACCTTTTTCTGCCTTGTTAGAAATATCTTTTACAGTTGTACCAACTTGTTTCAAAGTAGATGCAAGAACAAAGTTTGATTCTTTACCATCTTTAGAAGTGTATTTACCTTCTGCTTCTTGGTCACGGTCAACACCGATAACCCAAACTTTTTCATTTTCAGGACGGCTTTCGTTGAGTGATTTTGCTTCTGCAAAGACACCTGCACCTGTACCACCAGCTACTTGGTAAACAATATCTGCACCGGCTGCGTATTGTGCGGCTGCAATTGTTTTACCTTTAGCAGCATCACCAAATGAACCAGCATAGTCAACTTGTACTTTGATAGATGGGTCTACTGAGGCAACACCTGCCTTGAAACCAGCTTCAAAACGAGAGATAACTTCTGACTCCTGTCCACCTACAAAACCAACTTGTTTTGTTTTAGTTGTTTTTGCTGCAGCTACACCTGCAAGGTAACCTGACTCATTATCAGCGAAAGTTACGCTCGCAACATTCTTTTGATCTTTAATTACATCATCAATCAAGACATAGTTCAAGTCAGAATGTTCTTTAGCTGCTTCTTCAACCGCATTGTGAAGGGCAAAACCAACACCGAAGATTAGGTTGTAACTTCCAGCCGCTTGTTGCAAGTTGTTAGCGTAGTCGGCTTCACTTGTTGATTGGAAGTAAGTGAAACCGTTATCTTTTGAAAGATTGTGTTCTTTACCCCAAGCCTGCAAACCTTCCCAAGCTGATTGGTTGAATGATTTGTCATCAACACCACCAGTATCAGTGACGATTGCTGCTTTTGTCTTCACATCAGAAGATGAATCTGCCTTACGAGAAGAGCGGTTACCACATGCAGCAAGTCCAACTGCTGCCACTGCTACTAGGCCAAGACCTAGCCATTGTTTCTTGTTCATTACTGAACCTCCTAAATAAGATGTGCAACGATGTTGCAAGTATGGATTGGTTGGCCACAAGGACCGTGCCACTCAGAGAGCGACTCAGACTAGTTTAAGTCTGTAAAAGAGTATGGAAGTAACTCCCCGACCGTCATCTCGACCGTCGATTTATCTTTTGCGACTAAGGTCACTTTTAGATCTTGTTCAAAAAATTCGACCATTACTTGGCGACAAGCACCACATGGTGAGATTGGTTTTTCAGTCTGACCATAAACAATCAGCTCTGAAAATTCTCTTTGCCCTTCAGATACAGCCTTAAAAATGGCTGTTCTCTCACCGCAATTGGTCAAAGGATAGCTAGCATTTTCGATATTCACTCCCGTGTAAACACTTCCGTCTTTGGCTACTAAAACTGCTCCGATAGGAAAGTGAGAATAGGGGACATAGGCATGTTTGCTGGTTTCAATTGCCAGTTCAATCAACTCAGTAGTCGCCATCTGCCAATTCTCCTTTTAAAATGGCTACCCCAGCTGACGTTCCAATACGGGTCGCACCTGCTTCCACAAAGGCAAGAGCATCTGCATAAGAACGAGCTCCACCAGCAGCCTTGACACCCATATCAAGTCCAACTGTTTCACGCATCAATTTGACATCTGCTATCGTAGCACCACCAGTTGAAAAGCCAGTAGATGTTTTGACAAAGTCAGCCCCAGCTTTTTGGGCTAATTGGCAGGCTACAACTTTTTCTTGGTCAGTCAGCAGGCAAGCTTCAATAATGACTTTCACTAACTTGTCCCCACTTGCTTCCACGACTGCGCGAATATCTGACTCCACCAAGGCTAAATCACCTGATTTGAGAGCTCCAACATTGATTACCATGTCAATCTCGTCAGCCCCATTTTGGATAGCTTCTTTTGTTTCAAATGCTTTCACGGCTGAAGTTGTTGCTCCCAAGGGGAAACCTACTACTGTGCAGACCTTGACATCTGTGCCTTCAAGCCCTTTTTTAGCATATTCAACCCAGGTCGGATTAACGCAAACACTGGCAAAGTCATACTCTCTAGCCTCAGACAACAAACTATCAATTTGATTTTCTGTTGCATCTTGTTTTAAAAGCGTATGATCGATATATTTATTTAATTTCATATTCGGATTCTCCTGCGGTTTATGAGATGATTTCTATAATTTCTCGTAAACTTTGCACCCTATCATTTATTTTAACATATTTTTGAAAATCTGTAACTAGCTGAGGAGAAATTTTTCCATTTGTGTATACTTTTGCAACAATTTCTCCCTTTTGAACGGAATCTCCAATTTTCTTTTCAAAAACAATTCCTGTTTCATAGTCCAAGGCATCAGATTTGACTGCACGACCGGCTCCCAGTCTCATGGCATAAAGCCCAAAGTCCATAGCTGGAAGAGCAGAAATGACACCCGTTTCCTGAGCAGGGATTTCCACCACATGGGCAACATTGACTGGGCGATAGAGGTCCTCCAAGTCTCCACCTTGGGCTTGGACCATCTCCTCAAACTTAGCCAGCGCTTGACCATTTTCAAGATGTTGGCGAACTTCTTCAACTGTCTTGTTTACATTTGCCAGGCCAAGCATAATTTGAGCCAATTCACAGATGAAGTGGGTAATATCCTGACGGCCTTGACCTTGTAAAATCTCCAATGCTTCAAGGATCTCCAGACGATTTCCAATCGCTCGTCCCAAGGGCTGACTCATATCCGTAATCACTGCTACCGTCTTTCGACCAACTGCCTTACCAAGATCTACCATGGTTTGAGCCAGCTCACGCGCCTCATCAACCGTTTTCATGAAGGCACCCTCACCGACAGTCACGTCTAGCAAAATAGCATCCGCCCCTGCCGCAATTTTCTTGCTCATCACCGAACTCGCAATCAAAGGAATCGTGTCGACAGTTGCGGTCACATCACGTAGAGCGTAGAGAAGCTTATCCGCTTTAACCAGCTGGTCTGATTGCCCAATGACAGATACACCAATATCCTGAACCTGACGAATAAAATCCTCTTGGGTGCGCTCGACTTGATAGCCCTTGATAGACTCCAATTTATCAATTGTCCCACCAGTATGGCCGAGACCACGACCACTCATTTTTGCCACAGGAACACCAAAGCTTGCAACAAGAGGAGCCAAAATCAAGGTCACCTTGTCACCAACACCACCAGTAGAATGCTTGTCAACTTTCACACCATCAATGGCAGACAGGTCAAACTCTTGCCCAGTCTTGACCATCTTCATAGTCAAATCTGAGATTTCTCGTGTCGTCATTCCTTTGAAATAGACAGCCATAGCAAAGGCAGACATCTGATAATCAGGGACAGTTCCTGACACATAGCCTTCTACCAGCCATTCAATTTCACTCGAAGTCAATTCTTGCCCGTCTCGTTTTTTTTGGATTAAATCAACTGCTCTCATTCTTTCACACTTCTAAGGATATAGTATCCCTTGTCTTTTTTAAGGATTTCACAATTGCCAAACACGTCTTCCATCTTAGACTTGGCACTTGGAGCCCCTTGTTTTTTCTGGATAACGATTGTTAAATCTCCACCAGTTTCCAAAAAATCTTTGCTTTTCTCAATGATTTCATGAACCACTTGCTTACCCGCACGGATAGGGGGATTTGAAATGACATGGTCAAATTTCCCTTCAACTTGTTCATAGATGTTGGACTGGAAAATCGTCGCTTCTACTTTATTTCGTTCAGCATTTTGTCGTGCCAAATCCAAAGCACGATTGTTGATATCGACCATGGTCGCCTGAACTCCATAAGCCTTTGCTAAAGACAAGCCCAAAGGTCCGTAACCACAGCCTACATCAAGGACAGTTTCTCCTTGATTGACCTCAAGACACTTGAGCAATAGTTGACTGCCAAAGTCAACCATTTTCTTGCTAAAAACACCCGCATCCGTCAAAAAGGTCATTTTTTCTCCCAACAAGTCCACTCTCAACTCATGAATGTCGTGAGCAGCGTCAGGATTTTCTGCATAATACATTTTACTCATGAAACTATTTTACCATAATTTGCCTTAAATTGTAAATCGTTTACATATCCAGAATGAGACAAAAAGATTGAAGGAAGTTGCGTTACAATAACTCCTCTTCAATCTCTTTCAACCTTTATAAGCAAATAGTATTTCATCTAGGACTACAGCTATCATTGCCATGATAAAACAACAAATTTATTGTCTATAATCAAGCGCATTTTTATTACTATTGCTTAACCTTCAGATACTTAATTATCAACAAAATTCCCAACAAAATATTTAGATAAAAGCCCAACTGATAAGTTTGTGTCAGGATTTCCAAACTTGTCCAAAGTCGTATCAAATCTTCTAGCGACATGCGGAAGAAATAACCCTCTGTAGCAATCCACAAAATCAAAAATAGATAACTACCAGCAGCAAGCCATTTCGCCCACCGTTTTTTTAGGAAGAAAGCAACTAAGAGCGAACAGATAAAGACAGCTGTTACAATGGCATGTTCCATCAAAAAAGTAAAACCGTAATAGATTTCTACAAAGCGTCTACCATTGTCCGCATTGGCTCCTTTTATAAAAGGTAAGGCAAAACTCAAAATAAAACAGAGTTCCAATAGGTAAGGTTTCAAAATTTTCATAGTACACCTCCTATAAGTTATAAACCCAAAAGCCCCCTTTATTAGCTTATAAATCAGGAGAAACCAGCTCCTACTTCATCATTAAATTGGTCAGTCTCTATCTATCTCTATTATACGATATTAGCTTACTATTATCAAGAAAACGCTTTATTTTTTTAGCTTTTTATGGTATGATAGACAAAATATCTAGGGGAAAACAAATGACCAACGAATTTTTACATTTTGAAAAAATCAGCCGCCAGACTTGGCAATCTTTACATCGAAAGACCACACCTCCTTTGACTGAAGAAGAATTGGAATCTATCAAGAGTTTTAATGACCAAATCAGTCTTCAAGACGTTACAGATATCTATCTCCCCTTGGCTCATCTGATTCAGATTTACAAGCGAACTAAGGAAGATTTAGCCTTTTCAAAAGGAATTTTCCTCCAACGTGAAAGTAAATCTCAACCTTTTATTATTGGGGTTTCTGGGAGTGTTGCCGTTGGAAAATCAACAACCAGCCGACTATTGCAAACCCTGCTTTCTAGAACTGTAACTGATGCTAGTGTTGAGTTGGTTACAACTGATGGCTTTCTCTATCCCAACCAGACCTTGATTGAGCAGGGGATTTTAAATCGCAAGGGATTTCCCGAAAGCTATGATATGGAAGCTCTTCTCAACTTCTTGGACCGCATCAAAAATGGACAAGATGTAGATATTCCTGTCTATTCTCATGAAGTCTACGACATCGTACCCGAAGAGAAACAAAGTGTCAAAGCTGCTGATTTTGTCATTGTCGAGGGAATCAATGTCTTTCAAAATCCCCAAAACGAACGCCTCTATATCACTGACTTCTTTGACTTTTCCATCTATGTTGATGCTGGAGTGGATGATATTGAGAGTTGGTATCTGGACCGTTTCTTGAAAATGCTGAGCCTAGCCCAAAACGACCCTGATAGCTACTATTATCGTTTTACTCAAATGCCGATTGGGGAAGTGGAATCCTTTGCCCATCAGGTCTGGACCAGTATCAATCTCACAAATCTACAAAATTATATTGAACCAACTAGAAATCGTGCGGAAGTGATTCTTCATAAAAGCAAGAACCATGAAATCGATGAAATTTACTTAAAAAAATAATTTTCCCTTGTCAAAACGTAAGTTTTCAGATATAATGGTATAGTTAGTAAATATGGAGGTAAGAACATTGGCAAACATTAAATCAGCTATCAAACGCGCTGAATTGAACGTTAAACAAAACGAAAAGAACTCAGCTCAAAAATCAGCTATGCGTACTGCTATCAAAGCTTTCGAAGCAAACCCATCTGAAGAACTTTTCCGTGCTGCTAGCTCAGCTATCGATAAAGCAGAAACTAAAGGTTTGATTCACAAAAACAAAGCAAGCCGCGACAAAGCTCGTCTTTCAGCTAAACTTGCTAAATAAGAAACAGTCCATAGAGGCTGTTTTTTTGTCTCCAAATAGGAAAAGGTAGAAAATGAAAATCGCAATTATCGGATATTCTGGTGCTGGTAAGTCAACGCTAGCAGAAAAGTTATCTAACTACTACTCCATCCCAAAACTACATATGGACACACTCCAATTTCAACCTGGTTGGCAAGACAGTGACCGCGACTGGATGTTAACCAAGATGAAAAACTTTCTCACCAAGCATGAAGCTTGGGTCATTGATGGGAATTATTCTTGGTGCTATTACGAGGAAAGAATGCAGGAAGCTGACCAAATCATCTTTTTAAATTTCTCTACTTGGAATTGTTTGCTAAGAGCCTTTAAACGTTATCTTAAATACCGGGGAAAAGTAAGAGAAAGTATGGCTAAGGGATGCCCCGAGCAATTCAACTGGGAATTTATTCGTTGGATTCTCTGGGATGGTCGAACAAAAAATGCTAAGGATAGATACCAATACTTACACAATACTTACCCAGAAAAGATGCGTATTCTCCATTCTCAAGCAGAGATTGATTGTTTTTTGCGATCTTTAAAAAAGTAAACAATATAGTAGCATTTCATTAAAATCAGCATGTACTGATTGACTAAAAAAGGCAATTTTTCATCCAGAAAGTCTTCCTTTTTTCCTTTTATTCAACAATTAAAAATAACTCGAGCAATTTATAAATCAACAATAAAATTCCCCTAGAAATGAAGAGAATCTTGTTCATAGTTTCTGAGTTCGTGATACAAAAAAACTGAAGGAAGTATAGTCCTACTTCTTTCAGTTTTTTATTGTCTCAATTTAGAAAAAACTTCTCCAATCTTACCCTCGATAACTAAATCAGCTTGCCTATCTTGAGGAGTGCTGGACTTGTTGATAACGACAAGATTTGACCCTGAAAAGTAATTGATTAGGCTAGCTGCAGGGTAAACAACTAAGGAAGTGCCACCAATAATCAACAAATCTGCTTGCTGAATGACTTGGGCGGCGCGACTAAATACATCCATATCTAGCGATTCCTCATAAAGGGTCACGTCAGGTTTGACCACCTTGCCACAATCTAAGCAGTAGGGAACTGGACCTTCAAGTTCCAAAAAGGCAGTCAAATCATAAAAGCGATGACAGCCCAAACAATAATTACGATCTGCACTACCATGCAGTTTCAAAATTTTCTGAGATCCTGCCATTTCATGGAGACTATCGATATTTTGCGTCACAATCGCCTTTAATTTACCTGTTTTTTCCAACGACGCTAGATAAGCATGTGCTAAATTCGGCTTGGCATCAGGATAGATCAGATACTTTTTGTAGAAATCAAAAAAATCCTCTGGATAGCGTTCAAACATAGTGCGTGAAACCAGTTGCTCGGCAGTAAAATGGCGACCTAGTTTCAGACTATATATACCATCTGAACTACGAAAATCTGGAATATTAGACTCTGTAGAAACCCCTGCACCACCGAAAAAGACAATGCTCTGACTTTGATCAATAATACCTTGTAATTGTTCAATCTTATCCATTTTGTACTCCTAGGAATTTTCAAGTTAAAAAGTTGAAAGTCTTGACTTCTTGTCAACTTGGCTTCCAACTTTATTTGATTATGATTTAGATATTAAACTGACTAGTCTCGGTCCTTTGACACAATTAGGCTTTCTTCAATTTTCTTATTCTTACCTATTTCAGGATTGATTCATTGTTGATAGTTATCATTTTGAGAACAAGAGAAACCATTCTGAATATAGCCTACCTCTAGTCTGCAATCAATGTTTCCAAACCGACCTTCATCATATCAGTGAAGGTGTTTTGACGTTCTTCTGCAGTTGTATCTTCATCTGGATTAACCAAACTATCTGAAATAGTCATAATAGCTAAAGCATCAACATGGTGTTGAGCAGCAAGATAGTAAAGAGCCGCTGCTTCCATTTCCACAGCCTTGACTCCCCATTTACCAAGTTCGATGTTCTTTTCAAAGTAGTTTGAGTAAAAGACATCAGATGATAAAACGTTCCCAACGTGGGTTGTCATACCGAGTTCTTTAGCGATATGGTAGGCCTTATCCAGCAAATCAAAGCTAGCGATTTGTGGAAAATCATACTGTGGCCAGTCATTACGGACAATGTTTGAGTTAGTTGCAGCTGCCTGCGCCAAAACTAATTCACGGACGTGAACATCTTCATTCAAAGAACCCGCAGTTCCCACACGAATCAATTTCTTCACACCGTAGTCAACAATCAACTCACGCGCATAAATCGAAATTGAGGGCATTCCCATCCCAGTTCCCATAACAGATACACGGTGACCCTTGTAAGTACCAGTATAACCAAACATGTTACGCACTTCGTTAAAACAAACAGCATCTTCAAGAAAATTCTCCGCAATAAACTTAGCACGAAGAGGATCGCCTGGAAGAAGAATTCTATCAGCAATTTCACCCTGCTGAGCAGCAATATGGATAGACATAATATAAGATACCAAACCCGTCAAAAAGCAAAGGGAAAATAGGAGTTGGGTGCAGTGAGCGATGCTCGCTAGACCAACTATCTTTTTCCCACTGCTTTTAGGGTGGGTTCAATTCCTTTCTTTCTTAATTTTGATGACAACTAGGAGAATAGCACGGGTTCAATTCAAAACCAAACTACCCTCTCTAAGTTTTTAGAAAAGTTTTCCGCTCGTGTTCAAATCAAAACACACGCTCTACCTTTCTTTTTTGTATATTTAGGATAGCAACAGAGAACAAAGTAAAAATAGGAAACTGACGAAGCATCTCAGATGCTAGACAGTTTATCTTTTTTACACAGTTCTCCGCCCGTATTCAGTTCAATGAATACAGTTAACCCATCCTTTCTTTATTCTAAAATTTATAATCAGAAAGATACCAAACCCGTCAAAAAGCAAAGGGAAAATAGGAGTTGGGGGCAGTGAGCGATGCTCGCTAGACCAACTATCTTTTTCCTACTGCTTTTAGGGTGGGTTCAATTCCTTTCTTTCTTAATTTTGATAATATTGAGAAGATTAGATCGGCTTCAATTCAAACCCGAACTCCCTTTCTCTTCTGATTTTTTAGAAAAGTTTTCCGCTCGTGTTCAAATCAAAACACACGCTCTACCTTTCTTTTTTTATATTTCATAGCTAGGAAAAATCGGATTCAATCATGACTCCGATAAGCCTACTACATTTTTTTAAACAGTTATTGATAAATTGACAATAGTTTTTAATCTTTTAAGAGAAATCTTTGATTAGAAGAAACGGTCATTCTCTATCTTATTACTCTATTCTTTGACTTCTGACACAGTATGTTAGCCCAAGAAAAACGATCTAATATTTTTGCAAATTCATAGGCTAAAATAGCTGTTACTAAGAGATACGGAAGAGAATCTAAACCTAGCCCAGTGAAGCCTATTACTAATCCAGTTGCAGACCAGGGAGCCCTCAAGGTCACAGACAAAAAGCAAACCGATCCCAAAAGCAAAATACTTGGCTGGCTATCCCCACCTAGAATCATTCCAAAAAGAGCAGCTCCAGCCATACCCAAGGCAAAAGATGGCGTAAGTGTACCACCATAGGCCCCTGCCCACAGAGTAATAAGAACGACCAGTGCTTTTAGGATAAACAAGAGGAATACTGTTTTGCCGTTGCTACCATTCAATACTTCCTGAGCCATCATACGTCCATTTCCAAGTAGATGTGGAAAATAACTTGCCAACCCAGCAAGAAAAAGAAAAGCTGTAGGCAATGTGAGAAGTATTCGTTTATCTTTTATTCTATTTGAAGACACTTCTTTACTTAAGCGATCAAAAAACCAAGCTAGTGGGGTTAAGAAAAGAAGTAATAAGGGAATAATCCACATTTCCTTTAATGACCATGCAATGGCTGGAATCTGGTAGAGAGCATGATCTGAAATAACCAAGCCTGCTGTATAGGTTGACACATAGGTAGTCAAACCGACTAAGACAAATCGTTTAATAGATAGAGCAATTCCTAGGGTTTCAAAAACAAAGAAGACACTTGTTAATGGAACCTGATAGACAGCCGCTAAACCAGCACCAGCACCGCAAGCAAGGAGAAAGATTTGATCCTTCTTAGAGAGAAAACATATTTTTCCAATTGGTCCTGCAAATAGAGTCCCAATCTCTCGTGGTGCAGCTTCTTTGCCAATAGGGGCTCCCCCTCCAACTGCAATAATTTGCCAAATTGAATGAAATAGCTGTTTTAAAAAATGAAGTTTGTATTGTGAAGTCTCATTCTTCATCTGCGCTTTAATGGAAAAAATCTGTGATTCTTTTTGCAAGAAATACCAGACCAAGGATGAGCTGACACCCACGATTATTAAACTTAATCCTATCCGCGACGAGGAAACTCCATCTGTCAAGAATACAGTTTGATGCTCTGATTGACCAAAAGCTATCCCCTCTATTATCTTTAAAAGATAATGTAGAAAAATACCAGATAAACCTGAAACTATTCCTTGCAAAATGACTGCTAGGAATAATTTAAGATTATAAGGGATTTTCTGAAAAATACTCCTCAATTCTTTTAACATAGTAATAATTCAGCAAAAACGGCTTTAAGTACGCCTTTAAAATCACCTTTAACACACTCAGTCACTTCTATAACCTCTTCGCAGTTAATCTCTTCTTTGAAACCAGTAGTATAGTTAGTAATACATGAAATTCTTAGAAGTTTCAAACTTGAGTAGGCTACAACAATAACTTCAGGAGCAGTTGACATTCCGACCACATCTGTTCCAAGCATCTTATAGGTACGAATTTCTACTCGTGTTCAAATTAGAACACGCGCTCTACCTTTCTTTTTTGTATATTTAGGATAGCAACAGAGAACAAAGTAAAAATAGGAAACTGACGATGCATCGCAGATGCTAGACAGTTTATCTTTTTTACACAGTTCTCCGCCCGTATTCAGTTCAGTGAATACAGTTAACCCATCCTTTCTGTTTAATTTTGTTCTTTCACAGAGAGCTACCTGAGTTCTATTCAAGCTCAGGTAGTTTTTTTATAAACTAAATTATCTAACTGTCATTGTATCATCAGATTACAAGACATCGTCATCAGAAATCTTAGAATTTAATGTTGTTCCCCAATGGGTAATTTTACGGTGGGGTTGAGCTAAAATTGGTCTGTTTTCATAGATTGTTTGCCATCTATTCCATAGTAGACCTGTCTTTTTCTCAATCTTAATTCGCAGATTTCTCATATTTTCTTTGATTGGGAGGTTGAGGACAAAACCTGCAGTCTGGTTGCGACCGTTTCCTTCCCAAGAACGACTACGAACAACTTGGTTTCCATCTTTGTCTACTGTAACTTCTTCCCAAGTTATAGAGTAGCGAGCAATGTAAGCTCCGCTATGTTGAATTGTCAATGTTTTATCTTTCACAGGAGTCTGACTGATTGGTTGAACTGGCTTAGAAATTTGTGTCGCTGTCTCACCATTCGTAGCGATAAAGCGGAAAACTTCTACTTCTGCAAGACTGAGGGCTTGATTGTTCTTACGTAGTTGCACACGAACACGGCGTCCCAATTTCCCATTTAATTGAACATCCAAGCTCGTTCCGTCAAGTTTAGAAACATACTGTCTAGCAACTTCTGTTCCTTTTTCATCATACAAAATCACATCAAAGTCTGACAGACGTTTAGAAAGTTCTCCATCCCCACGGTTATGAAGGCGAACAAGTCCTACCTGTTCTGTACGACCTAAATCAACTTCCCACCAAGGCTGGTTTTCAAATTTTGTATGGGTAATTGATTGCTGGCTATAACTACTATTGGTATTGCCATCTAAGGCACGACTAGCATCTCCACCAAAATCAGTAGAACTTTGCTTAGCTTGTTTTTTCCAAGCGATATTCTCAGCACGATATACTTGGACTTCTGCAAGACTGAGGGCATTATAGCCTTCTAGCTCAATTCGAACATAGCGCGCTTTTTTATGGTTAATCGCAATTTGTGCTGATACATCTTTAAGAGATGTTATGCGTTTTCTCTCAATTTCTTTACCAGAACTGTCTAAAAGAATGACATCAAAGTTTGCCAATCTATCCTGGGCAGTGTCTGTGCGGTTGTAAATATTGATTTGGCGAATGGTTTCTTCTTTAGCCAAATCTACTTGCCACCAAGGTTTAGATTGGAAGTTGGTATGAGTGACAGAATTGTGACCATAGTTACCATCAACTTTACCATCCACAGCTCTTCTAGCATCTCCTCCGAAAGCTGTCGAACTTTGAGTAACCTGTTTTCCTAAGGCAATATTTTCCATTGGTTCAGCGCTTGGTTGACTAGAAGATTGAGGCAGAGCCTGTTTCTTAAAGAATCGCACTTTATCCAATTTCGGATCACGATAACCATGTTTATCCAAGGTAGCTCGTTTACCAATATTAAAGTTAGGAATATCATTCATTCGACTTTCAAAATAGCCACGAGAACGGTGTTTAAAGCGTGAATTACCTGTAAATGTAACAATATCACGATCATTATGAATCAAAGGAGTCACAACATTATCATTATCAACCACATAATGCTTAATTTTTCCGCTAACAGCTAATTTACGGCTTTCCAAACCAACATCCCAGAAACCATTCTTAGCATTCCAAACAGTTCTGGAAGTAATCACTTTAGGAGCACTGAAAGTCGTTACTTTCCGTAATACATGGTTATAAAAATCAGGATATTTTTGGTAAGCTTCAACCGCTGCAATCTGAGCTAGGTAGCCTCCAAGAGAATGACCTGTCATATACAACTTAGTAATACTTGTATCCTTGGCTAATTCTCCAACAACCTTGCGGATATCATCCGCTTGAGCTGGTTTATTTCCACCTAATAAAACCAAATCTGCACTTAAGTCCTTGGCGTCATTAACTCGCGTTCCACGAATAGCCAACATGTGCACCGTTCCATCTTTGAGATAAGGAAGGTCGCTCTTGGTCTCAAATAAGAAAGCATCCAGACCACTATCTGTATGGTAGGCTTTTTTCATCTTCCAGAAAGGAGCCAATTCATTGTGCATGAGTTTGTATTCTTGACGGTCAAGATAGAGACTAGGGAAAGGATTCTTATGATCTAAAATTTTCTCAATATAATCATCGTCTCGATAGGCTAACTCCATAAAGAGAAGAGAATCACGGTCTGTGACATACCATTCTTTCTTATTGTCATCTTCTCCATCTGACAAACCATCCCCATCACTGTCTGCTAGCAAGGGATGACTGTTATATCCTAGATAATCCTTACCATCTTTGTTGTACACATAAAGTTCATCTTTGTTTTTGATGCCATCTTGGTCATCATCCCCTTCCAAATCAAGAACTTTTTCACCATAGAGAGATTCATCAATCAAATCATTTTCTAAATGCAATTCCCCTTTGGAAATCTTTTCCAAATCTTCTGCGGTTAGAGAACGAGTATTTGTTGGTTTTTCTGTCACAACTTCTTCTTTAGTTTCTTCTACAGGAGCAAGAATAGGTGAGTCTTGAGCTGGCTCTGTTGTCTCTACTTTTGACTCTTCCCTTTTGTTTTCAAGAACTTCACTTGCTTCTGGAAGCGGTTGAGGAGCTAGTCTTGGCTCCTCTCTAAGAGGAGTTTCTAGTTTTGGAGCAACATTTTCCGGCTCTCTCAATTCCTCCTTAGAATCTAGCACTCTTGTTGCCACTTCAGATGTTACATCTTGCTTTAGTTCATTGGCTGAAATTCCAGCTGGAGCTAGAAATGCGAAGCCGACTGCAACAGATACAACTCCGATACTTAATTTTTTTATGCCAAAGCGCATAATTCGTTGACCAATTTTCATTATTTCTTATCTTTCTTTTCGTTTATTTATAAGCAGACTCAAGCGAAATCTCCTTGTCCCCTATCTAGGACAAGGCTAAGAAATTCAGAAAGTAATACTCTTCGAAAATCTCTTCAAACCACGTCAGCGTCGCCTTACCGTAGATATGGTCACTGACTTCGTCAGTCTTATCTACAACCTCAAAACTGTGTTTTGAGCAACCTGCGGCTAACTTCCTAGTTTGCTCTTTGATTTTCATTGAGTATAAATTCATTCTTATCTCTTCTTATCATCCTAGTCTGCTTGGCTAGGAAGCTAATGCTAGTATCCTAGAATCTTGTCTTTCACAATGCTAACTATAGACTCTTTCAGTTACAAGAGTAGGAAGAAACCCATAGTCTACCTATGTTTCTTCTTTGTTCCGAATAGCCAGTCAATCATGAAAAGGTAGAGGTATTCCCCCTTTTAAATCTTTTTTCTTACAATTCTGCAAGAATCGCTTTAAGCAAGCCTTTGAAATTACCTTTAACACGTTCAGTCACTTCTACAACTTCTTCGTGGTTAAGTTCTTCTTGGAAACCAGCCGCAAAGTTAGTGATACATGAGATTCCCAGAACTTTCAAGTCAGAGTGGGCTGCCACGATAACTTCAGGAACAGTAGACATACCAACCGCATCTGCTCCCAGTTGCTTATAAGCACGAATTTCTGCTGGGGTTTCATAAGTTGGACCAGTAACGCCGATATAGACACCTTCATCAAGCTTGATACCAAGTTTTTTAGCCACTTCATGGGCAGTAGCACGGTATTCTGGTGTGTAGGCCTTAGACATATCTGGGAAACGAGGACCAAAGTCATCCAAGTTTTCACCCATCAATGGATTTTGCCCCGTCATATTGATATGGTCTGAAATAGCCATCAAAGTACCAGGGCCATAACCAATACCACCAGCTGCATTGGTTACAATGACACCTTCACATCCAAGAACTTTCATGACACGTACTGGGAAAGTCACAACTTCGAGAGGGTTCCCTTCGTAGAAATGGAAACGCCCTTGAAGAGCCAAGACCTTGCGACCTGCAAGTTCCCCATATACCAATTTACCAGCGTGACCGACTACTGTAGAGCGGCCCCAGTTTGGAATCTCAGCATAGTCTACTACAACTGGGTTTTCAATTTCTTCTGCCAATTCTCCAAGACCTGATCCAAGGATTAGACCGAACTCAGGCGTTTGGATTCCCTTGTCCTTCAGGAAAGCAGCTGTTTCATTGATTTTATCTAAAAATGTCATTGTGTATTTCCTTTATTATTTTTAAGCATTTGACCGATTTTGTCAAAGGTTTTTGCATTGCGAATGGTAATATTGCGATAGAATGGCATCTTGAGCAAGTGCTTGTGATAGGCAGTTTTAGAGTAGGTTTCCTCAGAGAATTTTCCCCAGAAAATCCCAAGTTTACCAAAATGAACAACTTCATCTTCCAGTTTCAAACTGCCTACTTTCTCGATGACTTGCTCCACATCCAAAACTTCTGTGTAAAAGAGGACGTCTTTTCGAGCCAAGTCTTCGTTCCACCAAGCCGGGAGATTTTCCACTTCTGCTTCATAGTCTTCTTGACTCAGTAAAGAAAAGCTCTGAATAAATGGATAACGAGTCCCAAAGAAAGTCTCTAACCTTTCAATCAATTTGACTTTTGAGTCTGTCGAAGTAAAGAAAACATTGCCACTGTTGATGTAGCTTTCAACCTTTTCCAGTCCCAAGTCTGTCAATTCTTGACGAAGCTCCGCCATGACGACCTTATTCTTACCACCAACATTGATGCCTCTCACCAGCAAAGCATAGCGTGTCATCTTACACCAATTTATCTAAGAAACTTTCCCCGATCATAGCAGTTTCAACACCAAAGTTATCTGCAACAGTCGCTGAAATATCTGCAAAATGTCCTACTGGAATGACACCATTTCCTTTAAAGGCAGGGCTGTAGGCCAACAATGGAATATATTCACGAGTGTGGTCTGTTCCTGCGTAAGTTGGGTCGTTCCCGTGGTCCGCAGTAATCAAGAGAAGGTCGTTCTCTCGCATGGCTGAGATAATTTCAGGTAAGCGTTCATCAAACTCATGCAAGCAATCACGATAGCCGTGAGCATTACGACGGTGGCCGTAAAGGGCATCAAAGTCCACCAAGTTTGTGAATGAGAATCCTTTTTCAAATTCAGCAAGGCCCATGGTCTTCAATAGTGTATCAATTCCATGGCTATTTGACTTGTTATGGCCCATGTCATGGTTGATACCAGCACCGTTAAAGATATCGTTGATTTTACCAACAGCATAAGTATCGATACCAGCTTCATTCAATTTATCCAAAACAGTCGGTGCAAATGGAGAAACGGCTAAGTCACGACGGTTGGCTGTACGAGTGAAGTTACCTGGTTCACCTACATAAGGGCGGGCAATGATGCGACCTAGAAGGGCTGGGCGCTCAAGGGTGATTGAACGAGCGTATTCACAGATACGGTACAATTCGTCCAGAGGAATGATGTCTTCGTGGGCAGCAATTTGCAAGACTGGGTCAGCTGAAGTATAGATAATCAACTCTCCAGTTTCCATCTGACGTGGTCCAAAATCATCGATAACAGCTGTTCCTGAGTAAGGTTTGTTAGCTTCACGAATAACCTTGCGTCCTGAGAATTCTTCGATTTTTGTCAGGATTTCTTCTGGGAATCCGTTCCAGAAAGTATCGAAAGGCTCGGTAATGTTGAGTCCCATGATTTCCCAGTGTCCAGTCATGGTATCCTTACCAAGGGATACTTCTTCCAATTTTGTTGCATATCCAGTTGGATTGCTTTCAGCTGCTACAGTCTTAAGAGGAGTTTCACGAGGAATATTTCCTAGACCTATTTTAGCCATGTTTGGGACATTCAAACCAACTGTTTTTGAAATATGTCCCAGTGTGTCAGAAGCTCCATCTGGAACCCCTGCATTGACAAAGTTATTAGCATCTGGTGCTGCACCGATTCCCACAGAATCTAGTACTACCAAGTGAATACGATTAAATTTAGACATCTTATGCCCCCTTCTATTTTTCTTTTCTTGAGGTTAAAATCTGAACGCCATCTTGTCCAGCAACGATGACCTTATCCACCATTTGGTTGAATAAGCCGTGCTCCACGACACCAACGATATGGTCTAATTCTTGTCCAAAAGCAATTGGATTTTCAATGACATCCAAGGCGAGGTCAATGATAAAATTCTGCATATCCGTCACAAAACGTTGGCCGTCTTTTTCACGGAAGCTTGGTTTGTAGCCAGCTCGTTCAAAATGACGAAAGACCTGCTCTGCGCCATACTGAACCACTTCTACTGGCAATTTAAAAGCACCTAGTTTCTCAACTAGCTTGCTGTCATCCACTACCCAAATATATTCTTTTGAGGGCGTTGCCACAACCTTTTCCATGAGAAGAGCACCACCACCACCTTTGATTCCGTTAAACTGACTATCCACTTCATCCGCCCCGTCGACTGTCACATCGACAAAGTCTACTTGGTCAATAGACTTGAGTGGGATATTAAGCCCTTCAGCCTGTTTACTAGTCACACTAGAAGTCGTTACAGCTGTAATCTGCAATCCTTCTTCCTTGATACGACGACCGATTTCTTCGACAAAATAATAGGCAGTCGAGCCTGTTCCAAGTCCAACGACCATTCCATCGCTCACGAACTCAGCAGCCTTGATACCTGCCATTTTCTTCAGATTTTCCACCGATTTACCTCCATCATTCTCAGTTCTTATTTTACTATGAAACCGCTTTTTATTCAAGTAAAAAGATCAAATTTACATTTTTCATCAATCTTTCTTTGAAAATATGCATTTTCTTTTTATCAAACGAATAAAAATGAGTTTATCTTTTATGTATTTGCTTTGTTCATCTCTTTCCAGTTCCAAAAATAAGAGCTTAACTTTGATACGTCTAGTTTAGCATTAAAGCAGGCGCATTTCAAGAATCATAAATTAAGAGAAGGAAGTAGATTTATCTGTCTATTTTAAACAAGTTTATCTTTGCTTACCCTCTCTTTTTGACAAATAATTTTCATTACTCTAGGAAGACAATTACTAATTCCCGTCGGCAAGACCACATAATATTCTTGAGATAGTTCTTGGGCTATAGCTGAATGAAGATGAGTCGCTACTGCCACACTCTCGTAGAGACTGGCTTGTTTAAACTGGCCTGCAAATCCTGCAATCATCCCAGCCAGAGTATCTCCCATTCCCCCAGTCGCCTGATAGGGACCACCAACCTGTAACTGGTAATAATCAGACTGGCCAACTTGCCAAATACGAGTAGCTGGGCCTTTCTCCACCAAAATTGTTCCTTGAGGAAAGGAAGTCAGGGCACTAGCCGTTGCATCTTCCTTTTGCTTTTCAATCGTAATTCCAGATAATTTTTCCCATTCTTTTTGGTGAGGAGTTAGGATAAGCTGGTTAGACGGAAATGACAAACTTGTTCTAGCAAGAATGGTCAAGGCCCCTCCATCTACAATCAAAATCTGATTTTGGCTTAAATTAGCAAAGACCTGTTTGACTAGTTTTTCTCCAAAAGCATCGTCTCGTAAACCAGGCCCCAGCAAGACAACTTCTGCCTTCTCCAATTGCTCTTTTAACAATTGCTGGTCTTGAAGAGAAAAGGCCATAGCCTCTGGTAAATGACTGTGTAGAGCAGGGATATTTTCTCTATCTGTTCCAACAGTTACCAATCCTGCACCGCTTTTTACAGCTGCTAAAGCAGCCATGATGATGGCACCACCATAAGGATAGGTACCACCTAACAGAAGTAAGCGACCGTAGTCTCCTTTATGACTTGTACGAGAACGTTCAATAATAACTTTTTCTAGTAAGGTTTGATCAATCACTTTCATCCTTTTTTCCTCAACTATCCTTTATCTGATTGTTTTAAAACAACTTGATAGACTTTCTTAGTCCACTCTTCTAAGTCTTCTCCAGCATAGTCAAGATAATGCACCCTATCTTGTATTTTAGTTGGAATAATATTTTCAAATTGGCTCTTATTATGAGTTGGAATAACACAAATATACAACTCACTAAATAAATTCAACATGTCCTTAATTTTTGCAACATGGTAGCCATCAAAAATATAACCAGTAACTTTAATCAAATCTGTATAGATAAAATGAAAACTCACTCCAGGAATAAACTTGTCTTGTAATTCTTTCTCTGAAGGAGCTCGACCTAATAAACGCTCCATCGCTAATCGATAACCAGAACTTGTATTTGACCACCCTAACATGACATAGTCAAAATAATCTATCGGATCCGATGCAGCATTTCTACTATCCAAAACCAACTCCTCAGCATCTCGCCCAAAGGCTTTCACAGCAGATAAGAGCTGACCTGTTTTAAAGATAGAAATAGCTGCATCTATAGTCGTAGTATGACTACAGTAGTCTGAAGTCACTAACCTCTTATGTAGATCATAAGTCGAGGCTACTATTTTATTTGTAGGGGTAAATGGTGGCAGAAAGGGATGCTGACAGATGTAATCTAAAATTTCTTTTTTTAAACAAGAATCAGCACAGTCAATACTTGTTTGACGTTTATGAAGTTTTTCGTAAGCTATAAATTTAGCAATTTTTTCTAATTCCCACTCTTGAATATTTGGATAATCAATTAGTGCTAAGTAGTATATTCCATCCCATTGTAAACTATATTCCCCATTATAAATTTTTAAAATCATCTAATCACCTCACTCCATTATACAACAAAAAGGAGGCGCAGACCTCCTTTTATAAACTTATTTCTAAAATTTAATACTCATTTCTGCCATTTCAGATATAGCTATAGAAAATACACTCTCTTCAGCGATTTTTCTCTTATTTTCTATCCAATGTCCGAAGTGCTGCCTGATAGGTTTGCTCCATCAGCATAGTAATGGTCATAGGACCGACACCTCCAGGAACTGGCGTGATGTGGCTAGCAAGTGGGGCAACCGCCTCATAATCAACATCCCCACAGAGCTTCCCATTTTCATCGCGGTTCATCCCAACGTCAATGACTACCGCACCTGGTTTCACAAAATCAGGAGTCACAAACTTAGCACGACCGATTGCTACTACAAGAATATCTGCTTTAGCAGCTACCTTGGCAAGATTATGAGTACGTGAATGGGTCAAAGTCACTGTAGCATTCTTGGCCAAAAGAAGCTGAGCCATGGGTTTTCCAACAATGTTTGAACGACCGATGACAACCGCATTTTTACCTTCTAAATCAATCCCATATTCATGAAACATTTCCATAATTCCTGCAGGTGTCGAAGGAATCATGACTGGATGACCAGACCAGAGACGCCCCATGTTTAAGGGATGGAAACCATCCACATCCTTTTCTGGGTCAATAGCCAATAGAATCGCCTCTTCATCAATGTGTTTTGGTAATGGCAACTGAACCAAAATCCCATGCCAAGCTGGATCCTGATTATATTTAGCAATCAGGTCTAACAATTCCTCTTGAGTAATGGTCTCTGGAACTCGCACTACTTCGCTACGGAAACCAGCTGCAAGAGCTGACCTCTCCTTGTTGCGAACGTAGACTTGGCTGGCTGGATTGTCCCCAACCAAAATCACTACCAAACCAGGCACTAGACCTGTTTCTTCCTTTAATTTTGCAGTCTTTTCAGCCAACTGCCCCTGCAATTTGGCCGCTAAAGCTTTCCCATCAATAATCTGTGTCATATCACTTCTCTTTTCTTTCAAATATCTTCCATTATACCAAAAACCGCTAGTCCCCTCTAACACTTCTTTCCTAGGCTATCCTATAGTTTCAAACTATAAGAAAAAGCTCTGGTCGAGCTTTTCACTAATCTTGTCTTGAAAGTTTAAAATTGGTTACAAATAGCTTAACAAAGCTAACCTATAAAACCTTACTCAAGAAATCCTTAGTCCGTTGTTCTTGGGTTTGTTCAAAAATCTGTTCTGGTGTTCCATCTTCAACAACCACACCGTCTGCCATAAAGATGACACGGTCTGCCACCTCACGGGCAAATCCCATTTCATGTGTTACGATAACCATGGTCATTCCTGATTTGGCAAGGTCTTGCATAACAGCCAATACCTCACCTACCATTTCAGGATCCAAGGCTGAAGTTGGCTCGTCAAAGAGCAAAACATCAGGTTCCATGGCCAACCCACGCGCGATGGCAATCCGCTGTTGCTGCCCACCTGACAAACTCTGTGGATAAGCAGTTGCCTTATCTGGCAAACCAACTTTTTCCAAAAGTTCTTGGGCTCTCTTCTCAGCAACTGCCTTGCTCTCACCTTTGGTCTTGATAGGTGACAAGGTGATATTTTCCATCACAGTCATATTAGGAAAGAGATTAAACTGTTGGAAAACCATCCCCATCTTCTCACGCATAGCAAACAGGTCATTCTTCTTGTCCGTAATATCGACTCCCTCAAAGATAACCTTCCCCTTGGTTGCTTCTTCCAATAAATTCATAGAGCGAAGCAAGGTAGATTTCCCGCTCCCTGAAGGACCGATGATAACGACAACTTCTCCTCTTTTAATCTCGAGGTTGATGCCCTTCAATACTTCATTCTTTCCAAATGATTTATGTAAATTTTCAATTTTTATCAAGGTTTCTGTCATTATTTCTTATCTCCTTGTCCCATACGTTTTTCAAAAGCTTTCAAGGCTACTGTCAAAATAGAAGTCATAATCAAGTAATAAAAGGCTGCAAATAAAAGTGGTGTCAAAGGTAAATAGGTTGTTGTAGAAACTGTTGTAGCCCCGTTCCACAACTCCATGACACCGATAGCTGATAAGAGGGAGCTGTCCTTGATAATGGTGATAAATTCGTTCCCCAAAGCTGGCAAGATATTTTTGATTGCTTGTGGCAAAATCACATAACGCATCGCATTTTTAGGACGAATCCCTAGCGAATAAGCTGCCTCTAGCTGACCTTTTGGAACCGCATTGATTCCGGCACGAACAGTCTCAGAAACATAAGCACCACTGTTCATAGAAATAATCAAAATCCCTGGAATCAGACGAGAAAGATCAACACCTAAAATTCCAACCTGAATAGTCGGAGCATTGATGTGCATAAGAGCAAAGGCAATCATAATCTGAACCATCATCGGTGTCCCACGGAAAATCCAAACGTACAAGTTGGCCAGCCAAACAAGCGGTTTAAACTTTGAACGTTGCCCAAAAGCCAAGACAACACCCAAAATAGTTCCCAAAAAGACAACACAGATAGAAATGAGAACCGTCACGATAGCCCCATAGTTAAAATAAGGTAAATACTTAGGTAAAAAAGAAAAATTCATAGTCACACTGCTTTCTAAAATAGAGTACTGTATGATTATAACATGTATTGAATTAAAATTCAAATCTTTTATCCAATTTATTTAAAAATCTTTAAACTAGCAGAATTAGCGAGAAATCTTAGTTTTTTCTAGTCAAGTTGGCCTCCTTTATGGTAAAATAGTAACGATAAGAAATGAAGGAGAATCAAAATGGAATCACATTTGGTTAGAATCATCAACCGCCTTGAAGCAATGGCAAACGATGGCGGAAATTTAAAACGTAATTTTGAACGCGAAGGAGTTGTTGTTGCAGAAGTTGCATACAGCCACGACGAAGAAAACGGCTCAATCTTTACCCTTCGTGATGTCGAAGCTCGCGAAACGTATACGTTTGACAGCATTGACTTGATTGCAATGGAGATTTACGAACTCCTTTACTAATACAAAACAAGCTGGGATTACACCCTGCATGTCTAACCAAAATCCTTTTTGTCTCACAAATAGGATTTTTTTATTCCCTAAAATCTCAAAAATTTTCATTGTAACAACTTCTCAAAGCTGCAATCTTTTTACTTGCTTTACACCCCAATCCTGTTATAATGAGAGTATAGAAATTTGACTATTTTTGACCTTTAAACAGGTCAAGCTAAAGAAAGAAATGAGGTAGATGTATGCTTTGTCAAAACTGTAAAATCAACGACTCAACAATTCATCTTTACACCAATCTCAATGGAAAACAAAAACAAATTGACCTCTGTCAAAACTGCTACAAGATTATCAAAACAGACCCTAATAACAGTCTCTTTAAAGGCATGACAGATTTGAACAATCGTGATTTCGATCCCTTTGGTGATTTTTTCAATGACCTAAACAATTTCAGACCTTCTAGCAATACTCCTCCTATTCCCCCAACCCAATCAGGTGGAGGTTACGGTGGAAACGGCGGTTATGGTTCCCAAAATCATGGATCCGCTCAAACTCCACCACCAAGCCAAGAAAAAGGCCTGCTGGAAGAATTTGGTATCAACGTAACTGAGATTGCCCGTCGTGGAGACATTGACCCCGTTATTGGGCGCGACGATGAGATTATCCGTGTCATAGAAATTCTCAATCGTAGAACCAAGAATAATCCTGTCCTTATCGGTGAACCAGGTGTCGGAAAAACTGCTGTTGTCGAAGGTCTAGCTCAGAAAATCGTTGATGGCGATGTTCCACATAAACTCCAAGGTAAACAAGTCATCCGTCTGGATGTGGTTAGCTTGGTTCAAGGAACGGGTATCCGTGGACAATTTGAAGAACGCATGCAAAAACTCATGGAAGAAATTCGCAAACGTGAGGATATTATCCTCTTTATCGATGAAATCCATGAAATTGTCGGTGCAGGTTCTGCGAGTGATGGTAATATGGACGCAGGAAATATCCTCAAGCCAGCCCTTGCTCGTGGAGAACTGCAACTGGTCGGTGCTACTACCCTTAATGAATACCGTATCATTGAAAAGGATGCTGCCCTAGAACGCCGTATGCAGCCTGTTAAGGTTGATGAACCAACGGTGGACGAAACAATCACTATCCTCAAAGGGATTCAAAAGAAATACGAAGACTACCACCACGTTCAATATACCGATGCTGCAATTGAAGCAGCTGCAACTCTTTCCAATCGCTATATCCAAGATCGCTTCTTACCTGACAAGGCCATTGACCTCCTAGATGAAGCTGGTTCTAAGATGAACTTGACCTTGAATTTTGTCGATCCTAAAGTGATTGATCAGCGCTTGATTGAGGCTGAAAATCTTAAATCTCAAGCTACACGAGAGGAAGATTTTGAGAAAGCTGCCTACTTCCGCGATCAGATTGCCAAGTATAAGGAAATGCAAAAGAAAAAGGTCACAGACCAAGATACTCCTATCATCAGTGAGAAAACCATTGAGCATATTATCGAGCAGAAAACCAATATCCCTGTTGGTGATTTGAAAGAGAAAGAACAATCTCAACTCATCCATCTAGCCGAAGATCTCAAGTCTCATGTTATTGGCCAAGATGATGCAGTCGATAAGATTGCCAAAGCTATTCGCCGTAATCGTGTCGGTCTCGGTACGCCTAACCGTCCAATTGGAAGCTTCCTCTTTGTCGGACCAACTGGTGTCGGTAAGACGGAACTTTCCAAACAATTAGCTATCGAACTCTTTGGTTCTGCTGACAGTATGATTCGCTTTGACATGAGCGAATACATGGAAAAACATAGCGTGGCTAAGTTGGTCGGTGCCCCTCCAGGTTATGTTGGCTATGATGAGGCTGGACAATTAACTGAAAAAGTTCGCCGCAATCCATATTCTCTTATTCTCTTGGATGAAGTAGAAAAAGCCCATCCAGATGTCATGCATATGTTCCTTCAAGTCTTGGACGATGGCCGTTTGACAGATGGGCAAGGGCGCACCGTTAGCTTCAAGGATGCCATCATTATCATGACCTCAAATGCAGGTACAGGTAAGGCAGAAGCCAGCGTTGGATTTGGGGCTGCTAGAGAAGGACGTACCAACTCTGTTCTCGGTGAACTCGGCAACTTCTTTAGCCCAGAGTTTATGAACCGTTTTGATGGTATTATCGAATTTAAGGCTCTCAGCAAGGATAACCTCCTTCAGATTGTCGAGCTCATGCTAACAGATGTTAACAAGCGCCTCTCCTGCAATAACATTCATTTGGATGTAACTGACAAGGTCAAGGAAAAGTTAGTTGACCTCGGTTATGATCCAAAAATGGGAGCACGCCCACTTCGCCGCACTATTCAAGACTATATTGAAGACGCAATCACTGACTACTACCTTGAAAATCCAAGCGAAAAAGACCTCAAGGCAGTTATGACCAGCAAAGGCAAGATTCAAATCAAGTCTGCCAAAAAAGCTGAAGTGAAAGCTTCTGAAACAGAAAAATAAATACTATATAAAATAAGTGGAAAATGAAAATTTTCTGCTTCTTTTTTACTAAAATAACTGTAATTTCTTGACAGCTTGCCCTTTGTCCATTATGATAATAATAACGATACTAGATAATGAGGAAAATGCAATGGCAAACCCAACTTTCGGAGAAAAAAAAGCGAATACAGACTATGTTTCACGTTACGGTGTATATGCAGTTATTCCTGACGCTGAACAAAAACAAATAGTTTTAGTTCAAGCTCCTAATGGCGCTTGGTTCCTACCAGGTGGCGAAATTGAAACAGGGGAAAATCATCAGGAAGCCCTAAAGCGTGAATTGATTGAAGAGCTTGGATTCACAGCTGAAATTGGTACCTACTACGGACAAGCTGACGAATATTTCTACTCTCGTCACCGTGACACCTACTACTACAATCCTGCCTACCTCTATGAAGCGACTTCTTTCAAAGAAGTACAAGAGCCACTAGAAGACTTTAATCATATTGCTTGGTTCCCTATTGACGAGGCTATTGAAAATCTCAAACGTGGTAGTCATAAATGGGCCATCCAATCTTGGAAAAAACAGCATAAGATTGACTAATACTCTTCGAAAATCTCTTCAAACTACGTCAGCGTCGCCTTACCTTAGATATGGTCACTGACTTCGTCAGTCTTATCTACAATCTCAAAACTGTGTTTTGAGCAACCCGCGGCTAGCTTCCTAGTTTGCTCTTTGATTTTCATTGAGTATAAATCAAGCGACTTTATTCAAAAAGTGCTATAATAGAATTAGAAAATCGGAGGAAATATTATGAAGCTTATCAATACGACAAACTCACACTCGCAACTTGTAAAAAGTCAGCTAGAAAGTACCGATGCAACCCTTGTTGAGGTTTATTCTGCAGGGAATACAGATGTTATTTTTACCCAAGCTCCGCTTCACTATGAAATCCTCATCTCAAATAAACACCGTGCTATTCGTGAGCCTGAAATCGAAACCATTCAAGAATTTTTCTTGAAACGTAAAATTGATAAGGAATCTATTGATGAGGCCAATATCAAGACACTCTACTCAGAAAAATTAATTGGAATTTCAATTCCAATCAAGTAAGGAACTTGAGTAAAAACTCGATTTGAGAGAAAGTCCAATAAGTCTTTCCATAATAAAACGCATAGTAGCAAGAGTTTCTACACCTGCTATTATGCGTTTTTATCATTTTGAAATCTTTTGCTAAAGATATTACTATAAAAAAGATTTGATTCTGCTCCTCACACAATCAAATCTTTTTCTTTTATTAAAAACGAATCGTTTCACGTGTTTTCTCATATGAGGTAACAAAGCGGTTGGTTACACCAGGCTCTGCCACTTCCAATGCTTGCGAAATCTTGTCAAATGAAGCGTGATAATCAAATTCTTTTTCAAAAATATCTAAAGCTTCGTTAAATGCTTCTTGAATGCGTTCATCAAATGAGCGATAGCGGTTAGAATATTGCAAGAGTTGCTCTGTTAAGGTTGCATATTGTACAATATTATAAGTTTCCGTTTCTAAAGCTTCCATATCATTCGTTGCAATTTCAAGAACTCGGGTAACAGATTCAATGTTAATCATTTTTTGTTCTAACTCAACCATTAAATCCTCGGTATTATTGCTTGCCGTAAAGAATAACTTCAAGAAAGTTTGTGGAATACCTGGCAGATTGCGTTTTTCCATGTATCGCTTGATAGTATGGAGACGATTGACATAAACATTGGCCTTTTGACGTGCATTGATATCATCTTTCTCAATTTGTGTCAGGCGCTCACTAACTGAAATTTGCTCATCTTCAATATCTTTTAGTTGAGTTTGTAAATCCTCAAGATTTTCTTCAAGAACTGAATAAGCTTGGGTTGGTTCTTCTTGATTTGAAGTTACCACAACAATAGCTGCCTCAAAACTCTCTAATTCTGTCTGAATACGACGAACATGACTTGCAGCTGTCTCAGGAAGTAAATAGGTCTTGCTCAAACGTGCAATATCTTCTCCCAATAAAGTATTATTCTCTTTCATATGTTGAAGGTAAGTTGGAAGAGTTGCAAGTAGATTTTCCACTACTTTCTGAGCAGCAATTTCTCGAGTAAAAATATCATACAAGGCATTGATTTCCTCTTGTGCCTGTCCATTCTCATATTCGGCATTATCTAATTCCAACTGACTAATATTCTCTTGGTTTTTCTTGAATGCTTCATAAAGCAAGTGGAAACGCGCTTCAATATCCGTTTCAACAAAATGATAATTAGCATCTAAAAGCTTACGGTAGCCATCTTCTAAATCTTCCAGTTGATCAGGTAGGTCTTTAGATAATGTCGCTACAATTGCTGGTATACGATCAACAATATGCGTTAAAGCCAAAATATGATTTTCAGCATTATCCAAAATCACAGCAGCTTCTACTGGGTCACCCGATGAATTCAAGGTTACAAATTGTGAAAATTCAGATTGGATATTTTCTAATTGTTTTTCAATCTCATCCAAGGCTTGACCATACTGTTCTGAATTTTCAGCAACTCTATGCTGAAGTTCCTCAAATAAATCCAAAGCATGAAGAACACGACCACTATTTTTAGATTCTTGCTTCTCTAAGTCTGCCAAAGCATTGCGAATTTCAGCAATATCTTCTTCAATCAAAGTAATTTGACTCTCAATTTGGTCAATTTGATGACTGGCCTTGAGAAAACGAAATGAATGGTTATAGCCTTCTGCTTCAAAGAGATTATTTTCAATATCGGCAAAAGAGTTGAGAGATAAATCGACCCATTTTTGATTCCATTCACGGAAAGCCACTTGACTTTGTCCAATCAAGTGCATATTTTTTACAGCTTCTACTTCATCATTTACTGGAAGATTGTATAGTTCTTCTTTTCTTTCTTCTAGCGCCTCTAATCTTCCCTCATTTCGCTTACGTAGAAAGATTGCCACTACATAAGCCAGAACTAAAATGACTGCAATTGCAACCATTAAATAAATTAGTTGTCCATTAGACATATCAAACTCCTTTTTTACTTGAAACAATCGTAATGATTATATCATATTTTTTAGACCAAGGGAACTACTTCTCCCGATTTTTTAGACATCAAGTGTACTATAGACGGCATTTTCTTCGATAAACTCACGACGAGGTTCTACTCGATCCCCCATCAACATGTCAAAGATTTTATCTGCTTCTGCAGCATCGTCCACAGAAACTCTAGCCATCAAGCGATGTTCGGGATCCATGGTTGTTTCCCACAACTGATGATCATCCATTTCACCTAGCCCCTTATAACGCTGAATAGTCGGTTTGGTACGACCTTCACTATAACGGGCTAAAGCTTCTTGGAGTTTGATTTCTTGATCTGCACCCGGCTGAATATATTCTTTAATCTCGCTTCCAACCTTGACACCATAGATTGGTGGTTGGGCAATATAAACATAACCAGCTTCTAGGATTGGTTTCATATAACGATAAATCAAGGTCAAAAGAAGGGTACGAATGTGGGCTCCATCGACATCGGCATCAGTCATCAAAACGAGTTTTTGGTAACGGGCTTTCGAAACATCAAATTCTGCGCCAAATCCTGTTCCCATGGCTGTGAAAAGACTACGAATTTCTTCGTTAGCAAGAATCTTATCCATGCTAGCTTTTTCAACGTTCAAAATTTTACCGCGAATTGGAAGGATAGCCTGAAACTCACGGTTACGACCAGATTTAGCTGATCCACCAGCTGAATCTCCTTCAACGATGAAGAGTTCTGTTTCAGCAGGATTGTTAGAAGAACAGTCTGCTAGTTTACCTGGAAGGTTGGAAATTTCCAAACCAGATTTTTTACGGGTGACTTCACGCGCACGCTTGGCAGCCACACGAGCCTTGGCAGCCAAAATCCCTTTTTCCACGATACGTTTGGCAATCTGTGGATTTTCCATGAGGAAATCAGAGAAGGCTTCACTGAAGAGGCGATTGGTAATCTTGACCACTTCACTGTTCCCAAGTTTGGTCTTTGTTTGTCCTTCAAACTGTGGATTTGGGTGTTTAACTGAGATAACTGCAGTCAATCCTTCGCGAACATCTTCCCCTGTTAGGTTGTCTTCATTGTCTTTTAGTAACTTATTCTTACGAGCATAATCGTTGATGACACGTGTCAAGGCTGTACGGAAACCTTGTTCATGCGTTCCACCTTCATGGGTATGAATATTATTGGCGAAACTCATGACATTTTCATGGTAACCAGTTGTGTACTGCATGGCTACCTCAACTGTGATATCATCCATCTCACCATCTGTATAGATTGGTGTATCAAAGATAACATCCTTATTCTCATTGATATATTCAACGTAACTAGCAATCCCACCTTCATAATGGTAATGCTTGGTTTGTTCCAAACCTTGGCGCTTATCTGTGATGGAGATTTGAAGACCGCGATTTAGAAAGGCCAACTCTTGAATGCGTTTATTTAATTTATCAAAATCAAAGGTTGTTGTTTCCGTAAAGATTTCTGGATCCGGAGTAAAATGAACCGTTGTTCCAGTTCTATCTGTATCCCCAACCACCTCAAGGTCTGCAACAACATGACCACGACGGTATTCTTGGTAGTGAATTTTACCGTTTTTGTGGACATGAACGTCTAATTGAGTGGAAAGGGCATTAACTACTGATGACCCTACTCCGTGAAGACCACCTGAAACCTTGTATCCGCCACCGCCAAATTTTCCTCCAGCGTGAAGGACAGTAAAGACAGTCTCAACGGCAGGTCGACCTGTTTTTTCCTGAATATCGACTGGGATACCACGTCCATCATCGACAACAGTGATCGAATTATCTGGCTCAATAAAGACTTGAATATGGCTGGCAAATCCTGCCAAGGCCTCATCAATTGAGTTATCAACGATTTCCCAGACTAGATGGTGAAGACCTTCTTTTGAGGTTGATCCGATATACATCCCTGGACGCATACGAACAGCCTCTAAGCCCTCTAAAACTTGAATTTGACTGGCATCATAATCCTGTGCCTGCAGATTTTTGATTTCTTCTGTCATCTTATTCCTTTTTCTTATATGTCTAATACTTGTCTTAAATTCACGATACTGGTAAACAAGTGGGTAGCTAGTCCTGCAGATTGACCTGCTTCGATATCAATCGGTCGATCACCAATGACAAGACCTGAACTAATTTGATATTTTTCTCTTAAATAAATCATGGACTCTGGACTTGGCTTTCTCTTAAAACCTGAGCTAGAAGTCACTACTTCTGTAAAATAGGTTGCTATGGAAGTTTTTTCCAAAATTTCTAAGACCTGATTATTTCGATGAGAGACCAAAAAATGACGCCCATCTTGTTTTGAAATATCTTCCAATAAGTCAGAAACTCCTTCAAATAAAATCGGGTGTTCTAGCTCTCTGGCTTCATTTTCCTTGTATTTTTCTAAAAAATGCTCTAAGTTGGGAGCGAATGTCTCAATCGCAAAATCAGTAGAAACCTTTAAAGCTTGATAGACACTATCGTGGTCTTGTGTGATGCCATACAGTGCCAATGTTTCAACAAAGGCAGCTGTTGAAGTTTCATAATTATCCAGTAAAGTTCCACCTAAATCCCAGATATAATCGTGATATTTCATACCCTTCATTATAGCATTTTTTTATGAAAAAAGCGATGATTTCCCTGATTTTTCCACATGAAAAACGAGAGAATAACTCCCGTTTTACTGATTTTTACCAAAGACATCTCGATAGAGCATTCCTGTTCGTAAAGTCTCTGCGTCTCCTCCTAATTGCTCCACCAACTCGTAGGCAAAGGCAAGGGCTGTTGATGGACCTCGACTGGTTATCAAATGACCATCTACCACTACTGTTTCCTTGACGTAGTGACCATCAAGGATTTGCTCTTGAACGCCGTCATAACAAGTGTACTGCTTGTTTTTCAATATCCCTGCTTGATTAAGGGCAATTGGTGCCGCACAAATGGCTGCCAGTTTCTTCCCTTCTTGCTCGAAGCTTTGCAATTCTTGCATCAAGGCCTGATTATCACGTAAATGTGCAGAACCAGGCATGCCGCCAGGAAGAACAACCATATCATAGTCTGATAAATCACCATCAAAGACACGATCTGCTCTTACTTGGATTGCATGCGAACCCGTTACTTGCTCCTCAAATCCTACCATATGACAAGTGATATTGGCGCGACGCAAGACATCTACAACTGTCAAGGCTTCAATTTCTTCAAAGCCCTGAGCTAACATAACTGCTACTTTTACCATGATTTTCTCCTTATTTGATTTGTTTTAATACAACCTTTTTCCGTTTGAATGGGACTTTTCCGCTCTTTTCTTCAGCTAGATTAGTCTGGTAACTCATCGATAAAAGCAAACCAACACCAATCAGATTACTGATAATAGCTGATCCCCCTTGAGAAATGAAAGGCAAGGGAATCCCCGTCAAGGGAAGCAAGCCCGTTACAGCACCGATATTCTCAAAGATATGGAAGAGTAACATCATAATCAAACCTGTGGAAATATAGGTGTAGAACTGATTATTTGATTTAAGAGTAATCTTCAACATACGGTAAATGAGCATAAGATAAAGGGCAATAACCAGGACTGAGCCAATAAAGCCAAAATCTTCTGCAATGACCGTGAAAATCATATCTGACTCTCGAACTGGGATAAGCAGATTTGAAGCATTAAAACCTTGGCCAAATAAGCCACCGCTCCCAATGGCAATCTGCCCTTGAGCCTGTTGGTAAGTGGTTGTTTGGGCAAACTCAAAGGGATTGAGCCAAGCCAAAATCCGATTGATTTGGTAGGTCGGCATTCCAATCTGGTGAAGAAAAGCTCGTCCGTCCTTGCTAATAAAGATGGCTAAGAAACCAACAACTCCTGTTACAGCAGTCACAAATACTGGAATAATAATTTTCCAAGAAACCCCTGATAGCAAGACGATTCCTGAGAAAATGGCTACAAAAACCAAAGCCGTCCCCAAGTCACTTTGAAGTGCCAAAAGAACTAGGACTGGAATGGTAAAGAGAATCATCCAGAAAATCAACAAGAAGTCCAGCGGAACCGTGCGTCTCCATTCCTTATGTTTTTTGGTAAATTGGACAATCACACGAGCCAACATGAGGATATAGGATATCTTCATAAATTCTGACGGTTGGAACAAGGTGATGCCATTTACCGATACCCAGTTTTTGGCACCCGTTGATGCAACTAAGCTTGGATTATAAAAGACAATCGGCAAGACCATGAGTCCCAAGCCTAAAATATATAGAAAGGGGGTCACCTTCCAAAGAAACTCTGTATTGAAGAGCATGACGATAAAACCAATCACAAGCCCCAAGGCAATCCAGGCGACCTGCTGCCCTAAAATGGGCAGAATATTATTTGGATAATCATGACTAACGGCTATATAGATAGCCACCACACCGATGACCAGCAGAAAAAATACTGGCAAGAGCAAACTATAATCGACTCTAGAGTCGAGAGAACGTTTCATATACACTAACCTTATACTTTCATACAATACTATTTATCAAAGTTCATTTAAAAATTTATCAACAGCTTCATCAACTTCGGATCGAGAGACGGTTTTAACAGTCGCTTCTTTTGCTAGAGAAGTTACAATTTGTTTGCCATATCGCTTTCCGACAATTCTCCTATCCAAAATAAGAGTTAAGGAACGTTGGTGTTCGCGTCTCATACTTCTTCCTAAAGCCTGTTTTAAACGAATAATAGCCATCGGCAATTGATAATCATAAAAGGCATTTTTCCCTTCTTGAATTAGTTCCTGATTGATCTTTTTCGTCAAGGGCTCTTGAGGATTTTGGAAAGGAAGTCTTGGTACAACTTGAATCACAAAAGGATGACTTGAAAAATCAACTCCCTCCCAGAAACTTGCTGCACCAAGCAGGATTTGTTGTTCACCTTTTTCAAAGCGTTTCTTTAGCTGATGAACATCGCCATTTTTATACTGGGCCAGATGGCTAACTGTAAGCAAATCCGATACTGCTAGAAGCATGTCTTTAGCAGTAAAGAGAACCAAAATCGGTTGCCGGAAAGCTTGAATTTCCACTAGTAAATCAGCTACCTCTTGGGCATAAATTTCTAAGGAGGTTTCTGTTACCAGGGGAAAATCTTTGACCAAGACCACTTCTTGATCCTGTTTTCCCCGAGATTCAATCTTGACAAATTTGGCTTCAGGATAGCCTAAAAGGTCTGCCAAAGAAACCCTCTGACTAATCTCAAGAGTAGCCGACACTCCCAAGACTTGACATGAATCAGGCACTAAAGAAGATAGAAGAATACGGCCTGATTTCGTAGAAGAAATTTGAATTTTCTTTTGACTCGTTTCAGTTGCTTCAAGCCAGTAATCTCGGTCAGCTGTAAAATAGCGAACCAGTTCCCCAAAGCCTTCTACCTCTAATTCTGAAAAATACTGATGGAGATTGGCCAGAGAATCTAAGATATTTTTCCTAGATTTGCCAGACTGAAATTGTTCTATCAAGTAGAGGCACTCAAAGCGAATACTTTCTAGTATTCGTTGTTGAACCCTGTTTTCTTCTCCTATTAAAGCCTTATCAATCAAATCGACAATAGACTGGATATCGTAGGTCTCTTGAAGCAGATTTTCTAGAGCTAACAAAATCTTTTGAACTTCATCAATAATCAATAAACGGTCACTGACAAATTCAGGATTATCTTCAAGTCTAGTTACAAGATAGGCATGATTGGTCACTAAAAGTTTGCAGGTTTGTGCCCTTTCTTGACTTCGTTTCCAGAAATCTTCCGTCACAAATAAGCTCTTGGATGATAAATTCCCATCATGACGAAGGTCTGTCAGAAAATGTTGGTAACGGTAGAGTTGACCAATCTCATCCAAATCTCCTGTCTCTGTCTCTGTCAGCCAGACCAAGAGTTGCATTTTAAAGCGTCTAAATAAGCGATTTTCATCATTTTCCTGCAAGGAGCGATAAAAAGAATCCAGCTTCAGATAATTGTGTGGTCCCTTTAAACTATGAATATCTATATGGAACACTTCCTTGAGACGTTTACCTTCTTCTTCCATGATTTGATTTTGAAGAATCTTTGTCGGAACGCTAAGGACAATCTGACGATTTTCCACTTGGGATAAAGCGGGTAAGAGATAGCCATAAGTTTTCCCAATCCCTGTCGGTGCTTGAATCAGAGATACAGACTCATCTTTCAATAGCAAGCCAACCTCTTTAGCAAAATTTTCTTGCTCCTCCCTCACTTCAAGGTTCAACAGAGAAATATTCTTAGAAAAATCTTGGGATAGTTTTCGTGACTCCATGGAATCTGCAGTTTTCTTGAAATACAGTCCTTGAACTTGGACCAAATCTGAAGAATTCAGGATAGATTGGTTGCGATAAATTTCTTCAATAACCAGGTAGGACTCATATAGGAGGGCATCAGCCATTTCCAGCAAGCGTTCCAAGAGACCTTTAGGAAGCTGGGCCATCTTTTCCCGTAGAAATAAGAGTAATTCCGCAGTAGCTTGGGCATCTGAAAGGGCTGTATGAGCGTGTTTTAGAGGAATTCCTAATTCTCGACACAATATCGGCAAACTATATTTTTCCAGTTCAGGGAAAAAGACCTGGGCCAATTCGACCGTGTCAACACGAGGATTTCTTAGTTCATAGCCTTCAAAAAATAAATTTTCCGCCAAAAGATTGGCATCAAACTGAACATTGTGGGCTACAAAAATCCCATCCTTCACCAAGTCAAAGATTTTTCTAGCAACTTGCGAAAAATCAGGTGCTTGCGCCAGACGTTGGTCTGTCAATCCTGTCAGTTCTTTGATATGAGTATCTAAGGGTTCATGGGGATTGACATCCGTCGTATAGTGATCGACGATTTTTCCATCCTCAATCACAACAATTCCCACTTGGATAATTTTAGCCTTACTACCTGTGCTAGTTGCCTCTAAATCAACCACAACATAGCGATTACCAATCGTTTTCATTATAAAAAATTATACCAAAAAAAGGGCCATTTGGCACCTGCAAACATAGGATAATTTTCAAACTCAAGAACACTACTTGTCTTAAAAATCCTATCAAATAGAGCATCCTATCCTGCTGATTTTTTGAAAATGGTGAAGAAATAAGAAAAATTGAGAGAAGAAATATTTGCATCTTCCTTCTCTCAACTATCCATTTACTTTATTTAACCATGTCAGGATCGTAGTCATAAAATCCTGTATCAAGGAAACGGTTTTTAGGATGTAACTTGCGCACTTCTTCATCCAGCAAGAAAGCTTGGTCATGGCTAAAGTTGCCCTCTTGGATCAAGCTACGCGCTTGGATAAAGAGTTTTGCAATCTCAACAAAGTTCTGACCAGGTGTATAAAGACCTTCTAATTTCCAGTGAGTAAAACCATGCTCTACCAATTCTGTCAATTTGGTCATCAAATCAAGGTCATTGTTGGCAAAGATGTGGGTACCATGATTGTCTTCAAAAATGGAATAGTGGCTCTCTGGGTCACTTGGCTCAGCCAAGAAAAGGTCACGCTTACGGGTCTTTTCATCATCGATGTGCGTAAAGTTATAGTAGTTTTGCAAGAGTGGACGTTTAGAATGGTGAATGACACTAGCACCGTAAACCAAAACTTCAGCAGGAATTTCCAAAATCTCAGGCATTTTGAAAAGTTCAGCTGATGGAATTTCACGCGCCAAAACAGCCTCAGATGCGCCAGCCTTTTGTCCCCAGAAGTTAATCTGACGACTGCTTGTCACCATTGTAGAAGCATCATAGATGGTTTTAAATGAATAACCATTGCGATTGACCACATAAAAGACACCTGCATCCCCAATCGTAATGTAATCGGTCTTAATTTCTTCCAAGAAATCGAGGAATAGCTTAATACGATCCATCATGTCTTGGTGCATGAGGGCATTGACTGCAACAATCAATTCCTTACCAGCATCATGAACCAGCTTAGCGATTTCACGCAATTGGTCATGACTAAAGGTTGTTGGCAGACGAAGGCCAAAATCTTTCTCACCGACATAGATACGGTCTACACCAGCTTCGAGCAGTTGTTTAACTTGTTCAATACTTTCAGCAGTTGCTGTAATGATAATCTTTTCCATAAGAAAAATTATACCATATTTCTCCAAAATCAGCCATGCTTTGAAAATGAAAAGGGACTTTATTCTTTTTGTAACCTTTCTGTAATAATTCTCTACTGAAAAAATGATAAAATAGGTATGTACTGTTAAGGAGAGAATCATGCCCGTAAGAAAATTACAATCCTATGAGGTAGACTATCAAGAAGAATTAAACCAGCAACTTCCTCATTATCAAGCTTATACACCTGAAGCACAAGCTGATAGCAATCTCAAAGAAATTTTATTTTTTGTCAATATCGCTGTTTTTTGTATCTGCATTGCCATCTTTAGTTTTATCTTTTTATCACTAAAATTAACAACTGTGCTCGCCTTACCTGCAGCAATAGTATCCAGCTTACTCGTTTTAAAAGTCCAACGCTCTATTATCAAACGAAAACTAAAAAAATAAACATATCGCCCCATCTGGAGCGATATGTTTATTTTTTCTTTTTCGATGGTGTGTGGATAGCAATCTTCACTTCAAAGATCGTTCCCTTGGGTTTATTATCTTTGACAGTAATGGTTCCTTTTAAGGCGTCTACAATTTGCTTGGCCAGAGATAATCCTAAACCAAAACCACCTTTTTGTCGGGTTCTAGCCTTGTCCACTCGATAAAAGCGGTCAAAAATTTTCTTCTTATCTTCTGTCGAAATACCGACTCCATTATCAGAAACAAGTAAATACAGATTGCGATCGGTCGCCGAGATAAGAAAATCAATTTCACCATCCTCTTCAGTATACTTGACAGCATTATCAAATAGGATAGTCATCAACTGCTTCAAGAGAAGCTGATCTGTGACAATCGTGCGATGGATCCGATTTTCAAAACGGAAGACACGATCATTTTCCGAAGCAATCATCTCATAGTTTGTGAAAGTCGTATTAAAAAAGCTAGTTGGAACTTCTGCAAGTTCTGGCTTAATCCCATCATCTCTACGAGCTAAGTTCAGCAAGTTTGTCGTCAAAAAACGCATATTTCGGACTTCTTCCAAGCTCGATGCAATGCTTTCACTCACATCCATAATGGTAGCTTCTGGCTTACGAAAAAGGGTCTCTAAGCGATTTTGCAAAACTGCGAGTGGAGTTCGTAACTCATGACTGGCATTTTCCACAAATGACTGTTGCTTCTGCATGCTCTCAAGCAGGGGCCTAACACTAACCCTAGCTAGATAGAGACTGGCAAGCAAAGACAAAATCCAGAAACTTGCCATCACAATCACAATCAATTTCTCATGCTTTTGACTGGCCTGCTCTAACTGACTGGTATTTATCAAGACAGCAGCATACTTGATATTGGTTGAAACCGAACTAATATTGGTTTCCATCAAAATCATACGATAGATTTCTTCCTGCCCATAGCTATTAAAAACCTGAATCTGATAGATATGGCCTAGTTCTTTCTTTTCTAACTTAATCTTATCCAAGCCCAAAAATCGATTTCCAGAAAGAAGTTGAGTAAAGTTCTTATCAAAGAGAATGACTTCCGTATTGGAACTGACATTGGGTTTTATCTCAGTCTTGCTAGTATCTGTAGCGGCATTTTCTAAATCTTTAATCTCTTCTGTTGCCCTATTTACTGCCAGCTGAATAACTGCTTGAGGATTTTCACTCAGTCCGTGGAGCTTATCATCCACCGAAGTATAGAGACTCGAATGCATGACTTGTAAAATAATCAAGGTCATGGTGGAGAAAATCAGAGTGAAGACACCGAAGTTGCGGATAAAATAACTAAAGTCATCCGCATACCATGTTTTTTTTAGTTTACTGAACATCTTTTAAAATATACCCAACACTGCGCAAGGTTTGCAAATTCTCTGCAAAAGTGGTTCCTTTTAATTTCTTACGGACTTTTGAAACATAAACTTCGACAACTGAAATCGTTGTGTCACTATCAAATCCCCATAGACGATCAAAAATCTGCGTCTTAGGCAAAATAACATTTTGATTTTGAAGGAAATAAACCAGTAAATCGAACTCTTTCCCCAGCAATTCGACAGTAGTATCTTCAACCTTAACGGTATTTGTTGATAAATTGATGAGAATATCTCCATAAGATAGCGTATTTTCATTAAACTTGCCTGAACGTTTGAGAAGGGCTTGAATCCGCATTTTGAGTTCTTCTAGGTAGAAAGGCTTGGTCAGATAATCATCCGCTCCCAGTTCAAATCCATGTCCCTTATCATCCAAACTTTCCTTGGCAGTCATGATCAGAACTGGTGTCGTAATTCCCTTTTCACGCAATTCTTTCAAGACTTGGAAGCCATTTTTTTCAGGTAACATCAAATCGAGCAAAATCAAGTCATAGACACCACTTTCAGCTTCGTAGAGACCTTCTTCCCCATCAAATACCTGCATGACATCCGCAAAATCGTCTAAAAAGTCAAATACTGAATTTGACAGGCCTAGGTCATCCTCAACTAATAAGATTTTTATCATGAGAAACTCCTCCTTATTAAAACCATTATACCAAATTTGCCTTAAAAAAAACTCAACTCTCTGCATTTTATATGAGATAGCTGAGTTTTCTTTTTATTTAGTCTTAATTATTTAGTTCCATATTGAAGAACGACTGCTTCGACTGCAGCTTTTTCACGGTTAATCAAGTCAACACGCGCTGCAATTTCCTTGATCCCCATACCGATGTTACGGCTAAGAGCAAGGTCAGAAAGTTGTGGCTCAAAGAATTCCTTGTACTCTGCCAAACGTTGCTGAGTCTTAAATACGTGTGCAGGAAGGATAACAAAGCTATCAAAGCTCATATCTCCACCAAGAGCTGCCTTAATCCAAGCCCAGTTTTCACGCGCCCAAGACCATGCTGTTTCCTGAGTTACTTGGTGAGCTAGGAATTGGTAATACCAAGCAGACAAGTCCTGCGGTTTCACCACAAATTTGTCCTTCCAAGAAGCAATCAAGGTTTGGATATTGTTCGCATCTGTACTGTAGGCTAGAGCAGCTGCCAACTGACGTTTAAAGACAGCATCTGTTGCATGCGTATAAGTATCAAGATAAAGTGCTAACAAGTCTTTAGTCTCATGATGTTTCATCTCATTGATCAGAACTTGTGAGCGAATAGCTGCTGGGAGTCCTGCAAGCTGATCCTTGTGGGCTGCGAAGATTTGGCTAGCGACTTGACTAGCTTCTGCATCATTTGAGCGAATCATCATAGAAACAGCCACCTGACGAACCAATTCATCCTCATCTGATTCGCCATCTTTAGCTTCAAAACCAAGACGGTCATAATTATGACGAGCCAATTTAGCAACCAAGGCTTTGAAGGCTCTTTCAGCTTCTGTTCCTTCATCGATAAAGCGCTCAAGGGCCGAAATCACTTGAGAAACAGCTGAAACAACAAGGTAAGATTCTTCCTTAGCAAGTTTATCAAGAACTGGGAGCAAGTCAGCATAAGAAATGTGTCCTGCCTCAGCAAGCAAACGACGTTCTTGAACGATTTGCAGTTTGCTTGTGTTATCAAGACTAACTAGGTCAGCAAGAACTGCATCTAACAAGTCTCCTTGATAGTCTGTAATGTAGTGGGCTGTATTTTCAGTATTGAAACGAAGAGCTCCTTCATTTTCAGCAAGAAGGGCTGCGTAGCCAGGGATTTCGATACTTTCAGTTTCAAGTGTATCAGGCAAGCCTTTCCAGTTGCTATTGAGTGGCACAACCCAGAGACGGTTCTTGTCTTCGTGCTCACCGATAAAGAATTGTCTTTGTGAAATCTTCAAGACATCATTTTCAACTTTGACAGTGAGAACTGGATAACCAGGTTGTTCCAACCAAGAATCCATGAAGGCTGCGACATCACGTCCAGACGCTTGACCAAGAGCATCCCAAAGGTCACGACCAATTGTATTGCTGTATTGATGTTTTTCAAAGTAAGCGTGCAAACCTTTAGCAAAAGCAGCATCTCCTAGCCAACGACGAAGCATGTGCATGAGGCGACTTCCTTTGGCATAGACGATAGCTCCGTCAAAGAGCGTATTGATTTCATCTGGATGTTTAACTTCGACGTGGACAGACTGAACACCATCAGTCGCATCGCGTTCAAGAGCGTGAGGCACTCCACCTGTTTGGAAATCTTCAAAGATATTCCAGCTTGGTTCAATAGCATCCACACAGACGTACTCCATCATGTTGGCAAAACTTTCATTGAGCCAAAGATCATCCCACCATTTCATAGTTACGAGGTTACCAAACCATTGGTGAGCCAATTCATGGGCCACAACAAGGGCAACTTGTTGACGGCTGGCAAAGGTAGAGTTCTCATCCACAACCAAGTAAACTTCACGGTAGGTCACAAGACCCCAGTTTTCCATAGCTCCAGCTGAGAAGTCAGGAAGGGCGATGTGGAGAGATTGAGGAATTGGGTACTTGACTCCATAGTAATCTTCGTAAAACTCGATAGAGCGAACGGCAATGTCCAAAGAGAAATCAAGGTTAGAAAGTGGATGTGCTTTGGTAGAGTATACACCAACGAGGGTACCATTTTTAGTTTTAGCGGTTACCCCTTGCAAATCACCTGCAACAAAGGCTAACAAGTAAGAAGACATGCGAGGTGTTGTCTCAAACTTCCAGATACCTGTTTCCTTACGGTTTTCAACATCGATTTCTGGCATGTTAGACAAGGCCAATTCACCTTCTGCTTGGTCAAAACGTAGAGAGAGGTCAAAAGTCGCTTTGGCTTCAGGCTCATCCACACATGGGAAGGCTTCGCGCGCAAAATGGCTCTCGAACTGAGTAGACAAGACTTCCTTCTTCACTCCATCAACTGTATAGTAAGAAGGATAGATCCCTGTCATGTTATCTGTAATTTTTCCTGAGAAAGCGATAACCACTTCAACTTGACCTGCTTCCGCAAGTTCAAAATGAAGGGCTTCATTTTCATGGTCAACTGTAAATGGACGAGCTTGACCTGCAACTTCTACAGAAGCGATTTCCAAGTCTTTTTGATGAAGGGAAATGCGGTCACTCTGTGCTTGACCAGTGATGGTCACCTTCCCTGAAAACGTCTTGGTCTCACGACTCAAGTCTAAAAATAAATCATAATGTTCAGGAACAAATTGCTTAATAAAATGTTCAACTGCTTGCATAGTTTTCTCCTATTCTAAGTTTAAGAGCTGCTGCTCTTCTTCAAACAAACTTATTATATCATGTTTTGCTTGAGAAAAAAGGATTGGACAGCGATTTCCAAAACTTTCTTCCGTCTAACAGTCTACAGTGGGTAGACCTTACGAAATTCTTCTAAAACAATCTTGCTGTCAGGTGTAAAAGTCAGCCCAGCCTCCCTCATCCACTCGGTGAAAAAATCTTCATGAACCTGGCGCCAATAGGCTAAAGATTTGTCTCCCTCACCTTCCTTGTAGGCATGGTCAGCAGAAACTTGATTAAAGGACTGAACGGAAACCTTTGTAATTTCGACAATGCAGATAGCCTGATTTTGACTATCTAAAATGATGTCGAAGGTCCCTTCTTGCGGAAGGGGTTCGTCCTCTACTGCGTAGAGGTCGTAGGCTGAAGCCGTTGCTGTCTTTTCTCCTTTTAAAACCAAATCTGCCAAGAGATCGGCTTCTACTCCAAAAGCCCAAGCATCGATTTCATCTCCGATTGAAGGATTGATTTGCTTGTATTTATTCCACATTTCTTGCGGTGTCATGGGTTTCTCCTTTGTAATTTTTTACTTTCTTCTTTTATCTGTTTAAGATGATCTGGATGGTCAATCTCTAAATCAAAAATCTCTGGAATAGAACTATAGTGAATAATGCACTTGATACCCATCTGATTCATTTTTTGTATGAAAGAAGTATTCAGATAGCCTGCTACAGCAAAATCAATCTTTTTCGCCCTTGCTTTATCCTGCATCTGTCTCAACATATCTAACATAATTGGATTTTCCATATCATGCCATTGACTGTTTCTCACGGTCGCAAAAATAAAAGAAGTCAAATCATTCATTCCAACTACAATCTTTGAAATGCCCGTTTCCAGTATCCTATCCAAGTCAAAATACGCTGACGGTAATTCAATCATCGTTCTGACTTTCCCAGTAAAGCCATGCTGACGCAATACTCTAATAGCTTGTTTTAATTGGTCGGCATCATTGACAAAAGGAAAGATAAGAGACAGATTGGGATTAGTTTGATAAACTTCTGTAACAACATTTGCTTCAGCCTGAAATTCATTCGAACACGCCAGTAAACGCCTAGTTCCTCTATAACCAAACAAAGGATGGCGTTCATCAAAATACTCTTTAGTCCCCTTTAGACAATTAGCTTCTGTATTCGTTAATTCAGAAAAACGATACCAAACTTCTTCATCTGAGTACAAGGAGCAGATTGTGTCTAGATAATCTTTTACAAATTCCTGACAACTTGGTAATAGGATGTTTTGATTGAGCTCTCTCAACAAGTATTCCCCACGAATCATACCAACATGATGAAATAGTTGTGGGTAAACTTTTTCATCAAGTTTTTCGCCACTAAGAGCAAGTTGATTTTTCATCATTCACCTCATCTTAAAAGATATAATATCAGCTATCATTATATGACACTTTTCTCTAGTTCAAAAGCTACATAAGGTTCAGCTAACTCATATCCTAAAAATTCTGCTACTTTTTTGGAAGCCTCGTTGTGAGCATCCCAAAGTGGAAACATATCTCTATTTAAACTCTCTAGAATCATTGCAGCACCAAGCTTTTTAGCAAATCCATTTCCTTGTTCGTTTGGTCTAGTTGCAACTTCCACTTCAACTGCTCCACGGTAAACTAAACCTGAGGAAATCCCAGCAATCAGTTCATTATTTTTAAGAATCACAAAGCCAAATCCACCTTTTAAAACAAAATCCTGATAGGACTCAAAATCCCCCTGTAAATCTTGTGACCATTCTTCCTCAGAAAAGCAGTTATAAATATGATTATCAATAGGCACAATATTGTAACCTTCCTCTAAATGGCTAACTAGATCATTTAGAAATTCAACTTGGAAATTTGCCTTATCTTTAAAAGAATAGCGAGTAAAAGAATTTAGCCCCACTTTTCGATGCAGAAAATCTTGCCAATTAGTATTTTCTGAAATAATAATCTTATAATCTAAACCATATTTTCTAACAAAATCTTCCCAAAATCTGGAATTTAACTCCCCTGCTAGGTATAGAAAATTCCCAACATCATAAAAGCTTGTTGTCCTATCCCTGTTTCGGTAGACAGTTCCGATTTGAGATTTAAGACCATAGAAAACCATATTTTTCTTCCATGTTTTAAATAGTTCCATTATCCCCCTACTTCACCTTCCAATTCATGTAAGAGCTCTTGTCCAGTTCTGGAAATCCTAATAATTCAGACTTAACCTTCAAGACTAATGGCGATACATTTTCTTCTGTAATCTCTTGAATATCCATCCAAATATATCCAAGTGAATCATTCGCACCATCAGACACAGCTTCCGAAATTGTAACTAGAGGTACACTCTCATTCATTTCAACATCATACAAGGCCATGATATGGTGAACCATAAAATTTTTTAACTCTTCCCTGACGAAAACATCGTAGATTCGAGGATTAGAGTAACTTCTAACAGTAAATCCCGTCTCTTCCAAAACTTCTCTAATCAGCGTTTCCGTCAGTCCTTCACCAAGTTGCTGACTGCCTCCAGGTAGATCATACCGACGTTGATAAGGGCCTCTCGTTTTTTCAATGCAGAGTAATTTCCCATTTTTAAAGCAAACAGCGTAGACTCCAAAGTGTCTTTTTATTTCCATCAGATCCTCCTACTTCAAAGACCAGCCACCATCTACTGTAAGGATTTGTCCTTGCATGGCACTCGCTTTCTCACTTGCTAAGAAAAGGCTAATTTCTGCTATTTCCTCTGGCTCAATCCAGCGTTTGATTGGCGTTTCACTAGCCACCCAGTCCGCTAAACCACCTGGTTCAAAGTCGGCAGCGGTCATACCCGTCTTGACTGCTCCTGGAGCAATCCCAAAGACCTGAATCCCAGCTTCTGCATAGTCTAGAGCCAACTGCTTTGTAAATCCAGCCAAGGCGTGCTTCGAAGAAGTATAGGCGTGTCCACCGCCACCTGCTAGACTAGAAGCGATAGAGCACATATTGATAATGGAGCCTTTTTTATTCTCCAGCATTTGTGTCAAATAATAGCGAGTCAACTCAACTGGAGTCACGTAGTTTATTTCAAAAATCTCTTGAATTTCCTGCGCTGTCTGTTCCAACAGTGGTTTGTAATCATCCAACACTCCAGCAGTATTGCACAAAATATCTACCTGAGGACACCAGTCAAAAATTGGCTCCAAGTCCAAGGTCAAATCTCTCTGTAAAAAATGGAAATCACCTTGTAGGAATGGATTTTCACCTTGGTCAACTCCATAAACTTGAAAGCCCTTCTCTAAAAAGAAGCGAGCTTGAGCCAATCCGATCCCTGAACTCACTCCTGTAATGAGTACACGTTTAGTCATGCACTTCTACCCAATCTGTCGCCAAAACATCACAAGGTGTCGGGCTCCACATGGAAAAACCTTCTCCTTCGCCAGAAACGTTGATTAGGAAATAAGGTGTCACTTCAAGTGCAACCCCGTTTTGCTCAATGGTGTCAAAAAGCTGCACATAGTTTTCAGCACCTCCCCAACCAGTACGTACGTATTTTTTCTTAGCCTTTAACCCAGGCAGGATCTCTTCAAATGTCATATTATTCTCCTTTAATTCTACATTCTTCATTTAATTATAACAAAAAACCGCTTTGCAACGGCTTTTTGACTGTGATTTATTTACATCTGCTTCTACTTACGGCAAATTATTCCCTGCTGCAAGATAAATTTCATACCATTCTTTTCTTGTTAAGCTAAAATTTGCCGCTTGGCTAACTTCTCTCAAATGCTTTGGATTGGTTGTACCTACGACTGCCTGCATTTTTGCTGGATAACGCAATATCCAAGAAATGGCAATAGTTGAAGAGGTTACTCCATATTTAATAGCCAAACGATCAAGTACTTGATTTAAAGCTTGAAATTTCTCATTTCCAACAAAATTCCCTTTAAAATACCCGAATTGTAAGACAGACCATGCTTGAATGACCACATCGTGTAATTGGCAATATTCAAAAATGCTGCCATCTCGCATAGCTGCTTGACTAGCTTCCATATTAACATGAAAACCTGATTCGAATCCTGGAGTAAAAGCCGCACTCAATTGTAGCTGATTAACAGCTAACGGCTGCTTGACATCTTTTTTAAGTAACTCCATCATCATAGGATTTTGATTAGAAACTCCAAAATTTCGAACCTTACCTTGTTTATAAAGGAGATCAAAGGCTTCTGCTACTTGCTCAGATTCCATCAAAGCATCTGGTCGATGAAGAAGCAAGCTATCTAGATGATCAATCTTCAATCTTTGCAAAATTCCGTCAACTGATTTTATAATATAGTCCTTAGAAAAATCAAAATAGGTAAATTCTTCAATGCGAATGCCACATTTGGACTGAATCCACATCTTTTCTCTTAAATCTGGACGATTTTTTAGGACAAGACCTAACAGTTCTTCACAACGACCACGACCATATATATCAGCCAAGTCAAAAGCATTGATTCCAACAGAAAGTGCTGTTTCTACAAGCTCTTCAACTTCTTTTACAGACTTATCCTCTATTCTCATCATTCCGAGAACAATTTCTGATAATTCTTTGTCATCTTGACCAAGAGTTATGTATCTCATCAAATTTTTCTCCTTAAATTTCTAACATTCTTCCCTTCATTATAACAAAAAACCGCTTTGCAACGGCTTTTTGACTATATTTCACTCCATTTTATCTTCTTAAACCCACGGAACAAGAGAAAAATACCAATAAAGAGGACAGCTAAAGGAATAACTTTTGTAAGAAAAACATTTGAAATGCCCATCCACTCATAGTAACGGAGCAGAGAACCTACCACAAGATGGGCAACAATCATACTGACAAAGGGACGAAAGACCGCTTCTTTCCAATTCCAAATACTGATGACTAGAGAAAGCGTAAAGACAAGGAAACTATCCCAGGGAGCAGGAAGATAAAAGGCTCCTTCTTGTATGAAGCTTGCCATTCCTACATATCCCAGAACAACTAGCAGAACAAGAATCCCAACGACAACATAGGTGCCAATTTTCATTTTAGGAGAATCTTGGACTAAGCTCCAACGTAAGATTGTAGCCACAAGTCCAAAGCCAACTAGAAAAAGAAGAAGTTGCCCTAAAAACGTGAGCAAATTGACTGTTAAGAGAGGACCTTTAGAAAAATCGCCTAGTAGTTGATAATAACGTAATACCGCTAGGACAAGAATTGGTGTCAAAAGGGACTCCTTGATAGAACTGCGTGGTGCTTCCTTGAGAATCTCTTTCATTATTTTTTTAGGATTCTTACCTAAATAATCCTCTGCACTCATGCCGTCTCGTTCTGCTTCTGAGAAATCTAGCATCATCAAATAGATCTGCTCTCTGAGATAGTCCTCATCATAGAGAAATCCAGCAAGATTAAAACTATCCCACAGCTCCTCAAAATACTGCTGATTGTCCTCAGAAAACTCATGCAACAAAGCGCTTGTTTCTTCGTAATACTTCATTTTCTTCATGGTTTAACCCCCATTCTTAATTCCTTCTACTTTTTGACTCAAATCATCCCATTGTTGCCAAAAGACTGAGACACGCTCTTCTCCTTCTTTCGTTAATGAAAAATACTTCCGATCTGGACCATCTGGCGACGGGCGCATGTCGCCTCTTATCCATTGATTTTTTTCTAACTTTTGCAACAAAGGATAAATAGTTCCTGGAACGATAGTGTCAAATCCAGCCTCTCGCAAAGTCTGAACCAACTCATAACCATATCGCTCTTTTTGACCAATCATATCCAAGACACAACCTTCAAGAACACCTTTTAATAGCTGAGTTTCCTTCATCCCTTCCTCCTTCTAATCTATTTTGTAATACCTACTAGTAGCTTCACCTATAGATACTACTTTCATACTAGTTTGTAAAGCATAATAGTTAATACTTTTCGAAAATCTCTTCAAACCACGTCAGCGTCGCCTTGCCGTAGATATGGTTACTGACTTCGTCAGTTCTATCCACAACCTCAAAACAGTGTTTTGAGCTGACTTCGTCAGTTCTATCCACAACCTCAAAACAGTGTTTTGAGCTGACTTCGTCAGTTTCATCTACAGCCTCAAAGCAGTTCTTTGAGCAACCTGCGGCTAGTTTGCTCTTTGATTTTCATTGAGTGTAAATCAAAAACAGAACTAGCATGAACTAGTCCTGTCTATTTTTACCCAATCACACTTCCATTTGGTACAGCTGGATCAACTGTAAGAAGGGTTAATTGTCCATCATGTTCAGCTGAGAGAATCACCCCTTGGCTGACATATTTTTTCATCATTTTACGTGGTTTGAGATTGGCAACGATTTGAACTTTCTTGCCGATCAATTCTTGTTCATTTGGATAGTATTTTGCAATTCCTGAGAGGATTTGACGATCTTCACCATCACCAGCATCCAAGCGGAATTGGAGCAACTTATCAGAACCTTCTACTTTAGACACTTCTTTGACTTCTGCGACACGGATTTCGACCTTATCAAAGTCTTCAAACTTGATTTCATCCTTGTTTAGTTTGAGTTCGACTTCGTCTGGATTCCATTCTTTTTCGACAGCTGGCTTGTTGCATTCCATTTGTTCCTTGATATAGGCGATTTCTTCTTCCATATCCAGACGTGGGAAAATTGGTGTTCCCTTAGCAACTACAGTCACACCTGCAGGGAAATCAGCCAAGCTCAAGTTTTCAAGACTCACTACTTCTTCCAAGCCAAGTTGGGTCAAGACTGCACGACTGGTTTCCATCATAAATGGTTCAATCAAGTGAGCGACGACACGAAGGCTGGCTGCCAAGTGGCTCATAACACTTGCCAATTGATCGCGGAGTGCTTCATCTTTTGCCAAGACCCATGGAGCTGTCTCGTCTATGTATTTATTAGTACGAGAGATCAGAGTCCAGACTGCTTCAAGTGCACGTGGGTAGTCAACTGCTTCCATGTGTGTATGGTAGTCAGCGATTGATTCAGCAGCTACTTGAGCAAGAGCATGGTCAAACTCTGTCACGCCCTCTACATAGGCTGGAATTTGTCCATCAAAATACTTGTTAATCATGGAAACCGTACGGTTGAGGAGGTTTCCAAGGTCATTGGCCAATTCATAGTTGATACGGCCTACATAGTCTTCAGGAGTAAAGGTTCCGTCTGAACCAACTGGAAGGCTACGCATGAGGTAGTAACGAAGTGGATCCAGTCCATAACGCTCTACCAACATTTCAGGGTAAACGACATTTCCTTTAGACTTAGACATCTTGCCGTCTTTCATGACGAACCAACCGTGGGCAATCAAACGATCTGGTAATTTGATATCTAACATCATAAGAAGGATTGGCCAGTAGATTGAGTGGAAACGAAGAATGTCTTTTCCTACCATGTGGAAGACTGTTCCATTCCAGAACTTGTCAAAGTTACCATGTTCGTCTTGACCGTAGCCAAGAGCTGTCACATAGTTGAGCAGAGCATCAATCCAAACATAGACAACGTGTTTAGGATTTGATGGTACTGGTACACCCCATGTAAAGGTTGTACGAGAAACTGCCAAATCCTCTAAACCTGGTTCGATGAAGTTGCGTAACATTTCATTCAGACGACCATCTGGAGTGATAAATTCAGGATGGGACTTGAAAAATTCTACTAAACGGTCTTGGTATTTGCTAAGGCGAAGGAAGTATGATTCTTCAGATACCCATTCAACCTCGTGACCTGATGGAGCAATTCCACCTGTCACGTTTCCAGCTTCATCACGAAATACTTCTGCAAGCTGGCTTTCTGTAAAGAATTCTTCATCTGATACTGAATACCAGCCAGAGTATTCACCCAAGTAAATATCATCTTGAGCCAGCAAGCGCTCAAAGACCTGTGCGACAACTTTTTCGTGGTAGTCATCAGTTGTACGGATAAATTTATCGTATGAAATATTTAGTAATTGCCAGAGTTCTTTAACTCCAACTGCCATTCCATCAACATAGGCTTGTGGTGTAATGCCAGCTTCTTCCGCTTTTTGTTGAATCTTTTGACCATGCTCATCAAGACCTGTCAGATAAAAGACATCGTAGCCCATTAGGCGTTTGTAACGGGCTAGGACATCACAGGCGATGGTTGTGTAGGCAGAACCGATATGAAGTTTCCCAGATGGATAGTAAATCGGCGTTGTAATATAAAAATTCTTTTCAGACATAATTTTTCCTTTCCAGGCAAATGAAACCTGTTTTTCTAACACTTCATTATATCACATTTTTAAGGATTTTTGATAGGGAAATCCATACAAAAACAAGATAGACAAGTGTCCATCTTGTTGATCTTATTCATAACGAAGGGCTTCGATTGGATCAAGTTTCGATGCCTTGTTGGCTGGCAAGACTCCAAAAATCATACCCACACTAGCCGAAACCGCAAGACTAAATAGGGCAACTGGGATCGATACTCCCACTTCTATACCCGCAATCAAGCCTTGCAATAGCAAACCTGCTAAGGCAGTTAAACCACTTGCAATTGTCAATCCAATCAAGCCACCTAACAAAGTCAAAATCATGGATTCAATCAAAAACTGAATTAAAATATTGGCACGCGTTGCACCCAAAGCCTTACGAAGACCAATCTCACGAGTGCGCTCTGTCACCGAAACCAGCATGATGTTCATAACACCAGTTCCTCCAACAAAGAGGGAAATCCCTGCGATGGAACTGATAATCGTCGTCATAAAACTAAACGATTGTTGAATTTCTGCAAATGTAAGCGACTCATCTGCCACCTGATATTCTCCCTGTTGCAAGCCTGCAAGTTCTGTCATTTTTCGTGCCAGTTCTGGACCCAGAGTTGGAGTTAAACTGGTATCATTCACTCGAAAGACAATACTAGCTATTTCATCTACATTAAAATTCGCAGCAAGGGAGATATTGGTAGTAATAGGCAAGCCACCAAAACCATATATTTTTGAATTTTTAGATTCTGGACTAGTATAAACACCAATGACTCTATAACTAAAACCATTGACTTCTACAACCTTGTTAATAGCTTCTTGAGGAGAGCCAAATAGACTAATGGATAATTCTTCATCAAGCAAAATGACACTTGCAAATTCTTTGAAATCTTGTTCTCTCAGGCTACGACCTGCAAGAATTTCATTGTTAACAGCCTCCATATAAGTTCTGTTTCCACCTGTCAAATTGGCATTTTCAACCTTTTTATCTTTATAAGTCAAGATGGCGTTCGTTGAGTTGGTTACATAGTAATTATCCACTCCCTTGAGTTTGGCTGCCTCCTTGACCCAAGATTCTTGCGGTTTTGGTGGTTCAACATGAACTTCCTCTTCTTTTCCAGAAACCGTAAAAGCTGATTGTTTCTGAGTAAAAGATCCATCTTTACTTTTTTTAGAAGAGAAAAAGACACTGATATTTTTCTGAGATCTGGTCATGTTTTTATTTAGATATCGAGACATGGAATCACCCAGAGCCATAATCACAACAACCGATGAAACACCGATAATAATCCCAATCATGGTAAGCAAAGAACGCATCTTGTGAGCCATAATAGATGAAAAGGCAAATTTCAGATTCTGCATCTTAGTTTTCCTCCTTTTCTAACTGAGCACTATCAGATGAAATAACTCCATCTCGAATGACAATCTGGCGTTTGGCATAAGCAGCGATCTCAGGCTCATGCGTTACCATGATAATGGTTTTTCCTTCTTTGTTCAAGTCAACCAATAGTTGCATGATTTGGTTACCTGTTTTGGTATCCAAGGCTCCTGTCGGTTCGTCCGCTAGAATAATAGAAGGATTGTTTACCAAGGCACGCGCAATAGCCACACGTTGCTTTTGACCACCAGATAATTCCGAAGGCAAATGGTGACTACGCTCAGTTAATTCAACCTTTTCTAGATATTCCTCAGCCAACTTACGACGTTTTGAAGACGAAACTCCCGCGTAAATCAAGGGCAATTCTACATTTTGCAAGGCATTGAGTTTGGATAGAAGAAAGAACTGCTGAAAGACAAAACCGATTTGTTGGTTGCGAACCTTGGCTAGTTGTTTTTCACCAAGTCCAGCCACTTCTTGACCTTCAAGATAATACTCTCCACTACTTGGTGTATCCAACATCCCAATCGTATTCATGAGAGTAGACTTACCAGAACCAGATGGTCCCATAATGGCAACAAACTCACCCTCATTCACTTCTAGGTTGATATTTTTAAGAACCTGCAGTTCTTGGTCACCGTTACGGTAGCTTCTGCAGATATTTTTTAGACTAATTAGTTGCTTCATCAGCCTTCACCTCTTTTCCTTCCTCTAGAGAAGACGTTGGGTTACTGATGACCTTGACTCCATTTGTCAGACCTGAAGTGATTTCTTGGTTGTCTGCATCAGCATTACCCAAACCAACTTCCACTTTCTTGGCCTTTTTCTGCTCGTCAAGCACCCAGACATAGTTCTTATCATTTTCAGTCACAACACTTGTTAGAGGAACCAAAATGGCTTTACTCTTATTTTTGACCTCAACACTTACTGAGAATCCTTGTTTCAAATCACCGATTTCACTTGTAACATCAATAGTGTATGGATATTTAGAACCAGAATTACCAGAAGCTGCGGCAGCTGGACTAGCTGCTTCACCATTGTTTTTAGGATAGTCAGAAATATAGCTTAATTTCCCAGTCCATTTTTTATCAGGATACACTTTAGAAGTAAAGCTTACTTCTTGACCTACAGATAGGTTGGCGAGGTTATATTCAGATAGTTCTCCCTTAACTTGCAAGTTTTCATTACTTACGACATGAACGACTACTTGGCTAGCTCCTGTTGGAGATTTAGAAACATTGTGGTTGACTTCGACCACAGTTCCCTCTAGGGTACTGAGAACCGTCATTGCATCTAACTGACTTTGAGCCTTACTTAATTGTGCTGCTGCATCTGCACGAGCATCACGGGCATCACCCAACTGAGCGTCAATAGAAGCAACAGAATTTCCAGCCACTGGAGTTGGGCTTTGCACCGTTGCATCTTCTCCTCCTGCTGGCGCAGAGACTTGAGGAGCCGGAGCTGAAGCGGCTTCATTTCGTGCTTGATTGAGTTCATTGATATGACGATCTGCCTTAGCTACTGCTCGACTAGCTGAATCATAGGCCGCCTGCGCTTCTGAACTACTGTACTTGACTAAAGCCTGCCCTTCGCTGACCTTATCGCCCACAGAAACAAGGATTTCATCTAAATCTCCCTTGCTAGCATCAAAATAAACGTATTGTTCATTTTTTGCCGTTACTGTTCCTGACAATAAAACAGAGGATGCCACGCTTCCTTCCTTGGCAACAACAAGATGAGTAGCCTCATCTTTTACAGCAGTCTGAGATGGTTGTCTAAAGAGCAAAATCCCCCCAGCACCCAATACAACTACACTGGCAGCACCGATTGCTGCATACAATTGCCACTTTTTAGCTTTACCATTCTTTTTCTTCATAATGAAACTCCTTTTCTTTTTTACAATACTTTGCTATTATACCAAATTCCCCTCCAGCAAACAATGCAGTTCAGATGGAAATAATGACAGTTCAGGATTAAACAATCGTTCGGAAATCCTTCTTTTTTTATTGTACTAGTTATATAATACACTATCTTGACTTATTTGGCAAGCTTTTTTGCAATTTTTTGTGCGTAGCAGATTTTTGCAATCAAATCAAAAAAAAGATAGAATATGACTATCAAAAAAGACACTCGACTATTTAAAAGAGTACAAAGGAGTTTTTAATGAGAGAATACGATATCATTGCTATCGGTGGAGGTAGCGGAGGAATCGCTACCATGAACCGTGCTGGTGAACATGGAGCCAAAGCAGCCGTTATTGAGGAAAAGAAATTAGGTGGAACCTGTGTCAACGTCGGTTGTGTTCCTAAAAAAATCATGTGGTACGGGGCGCAAATCGCTGAGACTTTCCATCAATTTGGAGAAGACTACGGCTTTAAGACTACTGATCTTAACTTTGACTTTGCAACCCTACGTCGCAATCGTGAAGCCTACATTGATCGCGCTCGTTCTTCTTATGATGGTAGTTTTAAACGCAACGGTGTAGACTTGATTGAAGGTCATGCTGAATTTGTAGATTCTCATACTGTAAGCGTAAATGGTGAACTGATTCGTGCTAAACATATCGTGATTGCTACAGGTGCCCATCCAAGTATTCCTAATATTCCTGGTGCTGAGCTAGGTGGCTCTTCTGATGATGTATTTGCCTGGGAAGAACTTCCAGAGTCAGTTGCCATTCTAGGCGCTGGTTATATCGCCGTTGAATTAGCTGGCGTACTCCACACTTTTGGTGTCAAGACAGATCTCTTTGTTCGCCGCGATCGTCCTTTACGTGGTTTTGATTCCTACATCGTTGAAGGTTTGGTCAAGGAAATGGAAAGAACAAACTTACCACTTCACACTCACAAAGTCCCTGTCAAGTTAGAAAAAACTACTGACGGCATTACCATTCATTTCGAAGATGGTACTAGTCACACAGCTAGCCAAGTTATCTGGGCTACAGGCCGCCGTCCAAACGTTAAGGGCTTGCAACTTGAAAAAGCTGGAGTGACTCTGAACGAACGTGGCTTTATCCAAGTGGATGAATACCAAAATACTGTTGTTGAGGGACTCTATGCTCTAGGTGATGTAACGGGCGAGAAAGAACTGACTCCAGTTGCAATCAAGGCCGGACGTACCCTATCTGAACGTCTCTTTAACGGAAAAACTACTGCAAAAATGGATTACTCAACTATTCCAACTGTTGTCTTTTCACACCCTGCTATCGGAACTGTTGGTTTGACAGAAGAGCAAGCTATTAAAGAATACGGTCAAGACCAAATCAAGGTTTATAAATCAAGCTTTGCATCTATGTACTCTGCTTGCACTCGCAACCGTCAAGAATCCCGTTTCAAACTCATAACAGCTGGTTCAGAAGAAAAAGTTGTCGGACTTCATGGAATTGGCTACGGCGTTGATGAAATGATTCAGGGATTTGCCGTTGCTATCAAAATGGGAGCAACCAAGGCAGACTTTGATGCAACTGTGGCGATTCACCCAACTGCATCCGAAGAATTTGTAACCATGCGTTAATCGAAACAAAAGAAGCTGATACAAATGTGTCTGCTTCTTTTTTGATGTCTTACAAATCTACAAAAAAATTATCCAACTTAACCAATAAGCAAAATCGGCCGTTACAGTGTTTGTTACCTTGTTTTTAAAAATTGATTGACAATAATTACGCTACGAGTATAATAGTTACTATACATCAGAAAAGAGGTTAACTATTTTGAAAAAAGCTCACATTTATGCTATACCTGCTATTGGGGCTGCTCTCATTGCTGTTTTGGCACAAATCAGTCTTCCAATTGGACCCGTCCCCTTCACTCTGCAAAACTTTGCAATCGGCTTGATTGCTACTGTCTTTAGACCGAGAGAGGCTGTACTTTCTGTTGGACTCTATCTTCTTCTAGGTGCTATCGGTCTTCCTGTTTTTGCAGGAGGTGGAGCTGGTTTTCAGGCTTTAGTTGGTCCCACTGCAGGCTATCTTTGGTTTTATCTTGTATACTCTGGACTTACTTCTTCCCTAACTAACAGCAAGAGTGGTGTTGTCAAGATTTTTCTTGCCAACCTCTTGGGTGATGCCCTTGTCTTTATCGGAGGGATTCTTAGCTTGCATTTCCTAGCTGGAATGGCATTTGAAAAAGCTCTTGTTGTGGGGGTATTTCCCTTTATCATCCCAGATCTTGGTAAAATTATTGCTATTAGTATTATTAGCCGTCCACTACTTCAACGCCTTAAAAATCAGGCTTACTTTGCTAACTAAAAAAGGATATCGAGTTGCCATGACTCAATATCCTTTTCTTTCATTTTAAAAACTTAGTTTCCTTTAAAAGCATCCACCATCGTTTGAAATTCTTCATTGGAGAGAGTAATCCCTTTGCCCATTTTAGTATGATCTGGACTCCAAGCACGAATATCAAACTTTGCAGGGGCACCATTAAAGCTCACACGGTTGATTTCCTTGGTCCAACCTTTTTCGTTTTCAGAAAGAGTCAACAAGTGCTCTTCGATTTCAAATGTAAATTCTGCCATTTTCTTCTCCTTTTTTAGCTTTCATCTGATTATTCGTAAAATCTTGTAGATTTTAGGAAAATTTTATATAATATTGATATAAAAGAAGGGAGGCCAATATGAGACATAAATTCCAGCAAGTTCTAGGTAAAATACATGACTTTTTAAATGGACATGAAGAACCAGACCAGACTGAAAGCAACTCCCTTACAGCCACTATTGAAGAGGCTATCCAGAAACAAACCGCTGTTCACCTTATCTTGTCTGAGACAAGCTTTACAGGTAACATCATCAAATACGATCAGCAAGGACAGCAAATTATCGTGAAAAATTTTGCCAAAAATGTGACCCGTATTATCCGCATAAGCGATATTCAACGCCTGCGATTTGTCCCTTCAACTGTCCAAACAGCCCAAAAAAATAGATTTAAGAAAGAGTGAGATGTAGTTGCTTCATCCCACTCTTTTTCTTAGCGAATTTGTTCAAAATGTAAATGAACAGCGATATGGTCTCCATAACCACTTCTTTCCAAGTCACGTTGTAGACGATAGGAAATGTAGTGTTCTGCAATGGTAATGTAACCTGCACCCAATAAACGATGTTCAACCATAGATTGAATCATACTGATAGTCGCACGTTCCACCTTGGCCTCTTCCAAATCCAAAACCACTTTCTTAGTGACTTGTGCAAGGTTTTGACGCAAATCATCTGTCAATACATAGACAGTCTGGGCTGCCTTTAAGATAGCTTGGTAAATCTTATCTGGATTAAATTCAGCAATTTCTCCATCACGTTTGATTACTTGCATAGGTTTCTCCTTTATTCTTTGTTTTCTTTAATTTCTGCCAGCATTTTTTCTTCTTCTGCTGTCAGTTGATAATCTTCAAGCAAATCCGGTCTGCGCTCGTAGGTTTTCTTTAAACTCTCATACAGGCGCCACTGACGAATCTTTTCATGGTGCCCGCTCATCAGAACATCTGGGACAACCATGCCTCGATAATCATAGGGACGTGTGTACTGAGGGTATTCAAGAAGGCCTGAAGAAAAACTATCATCTTGGTGGCTAGACTCCTTGCCAATCACTTCTGGAATCAGGCGTACCGTAGCATCAATCATGGTCATAGCCGCCAATTCCCCACCAGTCAAGACATAGTCGCCCAGGGAGATCTCATCTGTCACCAAGGTCTTAATGCGCTCATCATAACCCTCGTAGTGCCCACAGATAAAGATTAGCTCTTCCTCTTGAGCTAAATCCTCAGCATAGGCCTGATCGAACTGTTTCCCTGCAGGATCGAGAAGGATGACGCGAGGATTTTTCTTTTCAATAGCATCAAAGGCATCGAAAATAGGTTGGACTCGGAGCAGCATCCCCTGACCGCCTCCGTAGGGCTCATCGTCGACATGGCGGGCCTTTTCAGCATTTTCTCGAAAATTATGATACTGGATATCCAAGAGCCCTTTTTCACGAGCCTTTCCAACAATTGAGTGCTCTAGCGGAGAAAACATCTCTGGAAAAAGGGTTAAAATATCAATCTTCATCGTCTAACCCTTCTAAGATTTCCACATCGACGCGGTTATTTGGAATATCAACATTGAGAACCACTGGTGGGATATAAGGCAATAATAAATCACGCTTGCCTTTTCGCTTGACCACCCAGACATCGTTGGCACCTGGTTGCAGGATTTCCTTGATGGTTCCAATCAAGTTATCACCCTCATAGACTTCCAAACCGATAATCTCGTGATAGTAGAATTCACCATCGTCTAGGTCATTCAAATCTTCCTCAGCAACCTTGAGACTGTATCCCTTGTACTTTTCGATAGCGTTTATATGGTACATATCTTTGAATTTAATAATGTCAAAGTTCTTCTGTTTACGGTGGCTAGCGATAGTCACTGTTTGGACAAACTGATCTTTTTCATCAAACAAAGCCAGCTCAGCCCCTTTTTTAAACCGTTCTTCTGCAAAATCCGTCACAGACAAGACTCGCATCTCACCCTGCAACCCCTGCGTATTGACGATTTTCCCAACATTAAAGTAGTTCATCTTGTCTCCTGTACTCTATTTCTATCCATCTTATTCTGACAATTCTCGAATAATAGTCGCAATTTTTTCGGATTCTGACCATTGTAAATAATGGTGATTCCCTCCTAAAATGAGTTTAGTATTGGAAGTCCAATATTCTGATTCTCTGTACTCTTTTTCTCTGTAAGGCTGACAAAAAACAAATACAGGGATACAATCTGGTATTGATACATCCTCAAAATCTTCCTCAGTAATCTCTCCAGATATCTGAAATCCTGGATTTTGCTTTTCTAACTCTAAGCCTTTTTCTTGCATTATTTCCCAGATTTCTTTATTCGTTTCAGGACTAAATGTTGCTTGAGTTAAGTTCTTAAAATAAAGTTCAGGATCACACTCGTCAATCAGCCTCATCTGCTCTTCCATTTCTGGATAAGGATTTTCTGAAAAATCAGCAAACATGATTTTTTTAGTTGTCGGTTCAATTGCTAGTAAAGCCTGACACTTAATTGATTTGTTGAGTAATTTGCAAGCTAAAATTCCACTCAAACTATGTACACAAAGTATATATTCAAAAATCGCCAATTCTTCAAGCACTTCATAAACTGCATCTGCAAGATTATCTAGATTTTTTCCAGTTTGGTCATGAATCGGACTCCTACCTGTGTTCGGAAAATCAATTGTCAAATAACCAATTGTAGGAGGAAGTTTTTCAAGTATAAGTGAAAAATTTTCATAACTTGGTAGCAAACCTGCGCCACTTAAACAAACTAGCATTTTCTTTTGCTTTTGATAAGTAACAGAGAGACTACCAATCTCTGTAGATACTTCAAACCTCTTCATAAAGAAATCCACTCATTCTATATAATGAATTATTAAAAATCCTTATCCTTTATTTTATCATGTTCCAAGGATTTTCTCAAGTTGGAGGAAGGGGACAACATCTCTACTTTCCATTCAAAAATCCTTCCAAATCACGTTCATGCTGATATTTGATAGACGCCTTTTTGTCTTTTTCAAAAATAGTCTTGGTTAGATCTATGTCGTTGATGGCCGCAATTGCGACAGTGTAGTGAATAATATCAGCCAGTTCTTTTGCTAGTTCCTCGTTCGAATCTTGAACTCCTTCTTTTCTACCAGAACGACCATTCAAAACCTCAGCTACTTCTCCGACTTCCTCCACTAACTTCATAAAGAGACCTTCCTCAGTTCGAGACTGCTGGTAATGTTCCAGTAGGTAGTCTTGTAATTGTCTAAACGTTAAATCTTTCATATCCTGCTCCTTGCAAAAAAAGCGAGACATTCGTCCCGCCCTTCTTATTTTTCGTCAATAACGATTCTTACTTTTTTGTCTTCAGTTGGGACAGAGTAGACAATCGTTCTTATCGCAGAAATAGTGCGACCCTTACGACCGATTACACGACCCACATCACTTTGATCAAGATCCAAATGATATTCCAAAAATTCTGGTGTATCTTCTATCTTGATAGTTAAGGCATCTGGTTGTGAAATCAAGGGTTTCACAATCGCAATAATAAGATTTTCAATCGTATCCATCTGTCAACCTACTTTAAACTTATTTTGAGAATTTAGAATCGTGGAATTTCTTCAATACACCTTCTTTTGAAAGGATGTTGCGAACTGTATCTGAAGGTTGAGCTCCATCAGCCAACCATGCAAGAACGCGGTCTTCTTTCAAAGTTACTTGGTTTTCAGCAACAAGTGGGTTGTAAGTTCCAACTGTTTCGATGAAACGTCCGTCACGTGGTGAACGTGAATCTGCTACGTTGATACGGTAGAAAGGTTTTTTCTTAGAACCCATACGAGTCAAACGGATTTTAACTGCCATTTTTAAAGTCTCTTTTCTTATTTTTTATTTCGGTGAAATAGCTGAGCTATTTAGCACATGTTCTATTATAGCAGATTTCTGACAGGTGTCAAGAAAAAAACTTGACAGACTATAAAATTTTTAAACCATTTATAAATTTGTTAGAAGTAGGAAATAAATGTTTGAAAGAGGCTATCAGTGAATACTATTTTAGAAAAATGTGATAAAGACCACCAAGTTAAGCCCTTCATCTCACCTGAACATGATTTGAATGCTTGGCTCCTAAATCCCAAGCGAAATATCAAGGATTTTAAGAAAGATATCTACTAATTTTAGTTTATAAAATATGAATCAATAGATTCTAAATAGGGGAATAATTTAGTTCTATAAAAATTAACTTCTACACCTACAACGCCTATTCTGACAGACTTTGTAACAGTCTAAGAAAAAAAGTAGATATTCATACAGTATCTAGATTTTTCAAAAATTCTTTATCATCAAATATTATTAACGAAACTATCCAAACCAAATCCGATGCATTGCTTCAAAGAATTCTTTAGTTGTTTGACTATCATGGGCTTTTATTAAAAAATTTTTTCAAATAATTGCCACCTTGGCACATAAATTCTTGCTTTCCGAATTTAAATGTGATATATTTATAACATAAAATTTAAGTGTTATATATTTATAACACAAAAAAGGAGTCTATCATGAAAAAAAGTCAAAAAATGCATGGCCTCATTGCAATGATTGCCGTAGCTCTCTTTATTGATTTTATTGTTGTATTTGGTTCTAATCTTAGTTGGGGACCCAAGTTAGTTATTACTGGTATTTCAGTGTCAGGTCAAATTGTAGCTATATCGAGCTGGCTACATAAGAGTCAGAAAGGTAAGAGAAAAATTATTTTTGACTTGTCTGCTAAGCTTTACACGATACTTGTGTTTGCAGCAAGCATTTTTTATACAGTAGGAATTTGGGTTGCGACCCCAAGCGAAAGTTCTGGTATTAAAGAATGGATTTTGGGAATTGGCCTCGTTATTGAAGTGATTCTATTTGGTTTTTTCTCTTTAAAAAATGTCAAGGAAACTCCGGACGAACGCTTTTATGCTAATTTAGCCAAGGCAGCTAGCTTGATGTTTGTTTTTATACTAGGCGCACTGATAATCCTAGCAGTTATCATTGGGTATATGGGGTCTCTCACTCTTTACATGGGCCAGATCTTTATTAGCATAGCTGCCTTGATTTTCATCTTTGCGGTTGTCTATTTTATCTTGGAACGTAGAGGATAAGCATGGCCAAAGAAAGCAAGATTATTACTAATCTCAAATCTGTTCGTGAGTCCACAGGCATGACCCAGCAGGAGTTAGCCGACCTCATCGGCATTCGACGCGAGACAATTCTTCACTTGGAAAATAACCGTTACAATCCTTCGCTGGAAATGGCTCTTAAAATTGCTCAAGTTTTTAATCTGAAAGTAGAAGAGCTCTTTGAACTCAGACAGAAAGAGGAAGCATAATTCTTTTCGAGACCTAGTATTAAGTCCATTGATTCATTAGGAATTGAAGCCAAAAGAAAAAATCCTTTTAAAATGTGCTCTTTTAAAATATAGTAATTCTTTCAAATTAACCTTTACTAATTGTGATGCTTTACGAGCTTTCTTAAGATCTGGTTCCCTAAATACTTTGAGTATACTTATGGTATTGATGCCCCTAAGCAAGCGACTTTCTGGTTGGCTTCCTCTTAAACTGTCTTGTCACTAACATTTGAAATCCACTTCCTTTTAGGGTACAATGGTAGAAATGAATTTTTGAGAGGATCAGAATGAAAAAACTAGCAACCCTTCTTTTACTATCCACTGTAGCCCTAGCTGGGTGTAGCAGCATCCAACGCAGTCTGCGTGGTGATGACTATGTAGATTCTAGCTTGGCCTCTGAGGAAAGCTCCAAAGCAGCAGCCCAATCTGCCAAGGAGTTAAACGATGCTTTAACAAACGAGAATGCCAATTTCCCGCAACTTTCTAAGGAAGTTGCTGAGGATGAAGCCGAAGTGATTCTCCACACAAGCCAAGGTGATATCCGCATTAAGCTCTTCCCTAAACTGGCTCCTCTAGCGGTTGAAAACTTCCTCACTCATGCCAAAGAAGGCTACTATAACGGTATTACCTTCCACCGTGTCATCGATGGCTTTATGGTCCAAACTGGAGATCCCAAAGGAGACGGTACAGGTGGTCAGTCCATCTGGCATGACAAGGATAAGACTAAAGATAAGGGAACTGGTTTCAAAAACGAGATTACTCCTTATCTCTATAACATCCGTGGTGCTCTTTCTATGGCTAATACTGGTCAACCAAACACCAATGGCAGCCAGTTCTTCATCAACCAAAATTCTACAGATACCTCTGCTAAACTCCCTACAAGCAAGTATCCAAAGAAAATCATCGAAGCCTACAAAGAAGGTGGAAACCCTAGTCTAGATGGCAAACACCCAGTCTTTGGTCAAGTAATTGACGGTATGGATGTTGTAGATAAAATTGCTAAAGCCGAAAAAGATGAAAAAGACAAGCCAACTACTGCTATCACAATCGATAGCATCGAAGTAGTAAAAGACTACGATTTTAAATCTTAAAAAAAACAAAAAATACAGTATCCACATTTGGTACTGTATTTCTTTTACTCTCATTCTTAAGTTAAATTATTAAAATCCCATATTTGATCCATCCAACCTTCATAGAAGTCTGGCTCGTGGCAGACCATAAGAATCGATCCCTTGTATTCTTTGAGAGCACGTTTGAGTTCATCCTTGGCATCCACATCCAAGTGGTTGGTCGGCTCGTCCAGCACTAAAACATTGTTTTCACGATTCATCAAGAGACAGAAACGAACCTTGGCTTGTTCCCCACCTGACAAGACCTGAATTTGGCTTTCGATATGCTTAGTTGTCAAACCACAACGGGCAAGGGCTGCACGGACTTCTGCTTGGTTGAGAGCTGGAAAGGCATTCCAGACAGCTTCAAGAGGAGTTTGGCGATTGCCACCTTCTACTTCCTGTTCAAAATAACCGAGTTCTAGGTAGTCACCGCGTTCCACTTCCCCAGCGATTGGCGGGATAATCCCTAAAAGGCTCTTCAAAAGAGTTGTTTTCCCGATACCATTTGCCCCGATAATAGCAACCTTTTGATTGCGTTCAAAGGTAAGATTTAAAGGCTTGGTCAGAGGACGTTCATAACCAATTTGCAAATCCTTGGCTTGGAAAATAAAGCGTCCTGGCGTACGAGCTGGTTTGAAATCAAAGGACGGCTTTGGTTTCTCACTTTGCAACTCGATAATATCCATCTTATCCAATTTCTTCTGACGAGACATGGCCATGTTTCGTGTTGCAACACGCGCTTTATTACGTGCGACAAAGTCTTTGAGATCTGCAATCTCTTTCTGCTGACGTTCGTAGGCAGCCTCTAGCTGAGATTTCTTCATCGCATAGACTTCTTGGAACTGATAGTAGTCACCAGAATAACGCGTCAGCTGTTGATTTTCCACATGATAGACGATATTGATAACGTCATTTAGGAACGGAATATCGTGTGAAATGAGAACAAAGGCATTCTCATAGTTTTGGAGATAGCGCTTGAGCCAGTCAATATGCTCAGCATCCAAGTAGTTGGTCGGCTCGTCCAAAAGCAAGATATCAGGCTTTTCAAGGAGAAGTTTAGCCAAAAGCACCTTGGTTCTTTGTCCACCTGACAAAGAGGTTACATCCGTATCCATGCCAAAGTCCATAACACCAAGGGCACGCGCTACTTCGTCAATCTTAGCATCCAAGGTGTAGAAATCACGACTCTCCAGACGATCTTGGAGTTCTCCCACTTCTTCCATGAGAGCATCAACATCCGCACCGTCTTCAGCCATTTCCATATAGAGGTCATTGATACGAGCTTCTGCTTTAAACAGCTCATCAAAGGCCGTACGGAGAACATCGCGCACCGACTGCCCTTCAGCAAGGACGGAGTGCTGATCCAAGTAACCAGCAGTCACATATTTGGACCACTCAACCTTCCCTTCATCTGGCAGCATTTTACCAGTCACGATACTCATAAAGGTTGATTTTCCTTCACCATTGGCACCGACCAGGCCGATATGTTCTCCTTTGAGAAGACGGAAGGACACATCTTCAAAAATTGCACGGTCACCAAAACCGTGACTCAGATTTTTAACTTCTAAAATACTCATTTTAATTCCTTATCTTGTTTTTATACTCTTCGAAAATCTCTTCAAACCACGTCAGCTTCACCTTGCCGTACTCAAGTACAGCCTGCGGCTAGCTTCCTAGTTTGCTCTTTGATTTTCATTGAGTATTATGTAATTGTTTATAGAGGAGCCAAGCCAGATAGCCACCCAAGGTATTGGTCCACAAATCATCAATTTCAAAGACGCGATTAAAATCAAAGAAAAAGTCCAAGACTAACTGCGTACACTCGATTCCAAGACTTAAGAGAAAACTGAAAAGAAGAACTCTTTTTGTTTTCCTTAAGTTTGGAAAGAGATAGATAAGTTGAAAGACCAGAGGAAAAAGCAAGAAGACATTGAGGATATTTTGTAAAAAAATCCAACATAATTGTCCAATGTCACTTACTTCACCCAGTTTCCAAAAAGAATTGAAAGGAGTCAAAAGAAAAACCAGGCGTCCAAGATGCTGAATACCTGGAGTTTCCACTCCCACGGGAGATTGTTCTTGAGGAGTAAAGCAAAAATAGACGATACAAATGCTATAGAAAATGACCCCCCAGACCAAAATATGATTATAAGTCTTCTTCATCATTAAGGATTGACTGCTGCGACTGCTTTCTGGCGGTCACGTTTCATTGTATTGGAACGCAATTGTCCACAAGCTGCATCAATATCTGTTCCGTGCTCTTGACGAACCACACAGTTAACCCCTTTTTTCTTAAGCGTATCATAGAAAGCCAACACGCGCTCTTTAGGACTACGGCTATATTGGTCATGCTCACTAACTGGGTTATAAGGAATCAAGTTTACATAAGACAATTTCTTGATATTCTTGAGCAATTCAGCCAATTCCAAGGCTTGTTCTACACCATCATTAACTTCATTGAGCATGATATATTCAAAGGTCACACGACGGTTGGTTGTCTCAATGTAATACTCAATGGCTGCGAAAAGCTTTTCAATCGGAAAGGCACGGTTAATCTTCATGATACTTGAGCGCAGTTCATTATTAGGTGCGTGAAGGGAAACGGCAAGATTGACCTGAACTCCTTCATTAGCAAAATCACGAATTTTATGGGCCAAACCTGAGGTTGAAACCGTAATGTGACGAGCACCGATGGCCATTCCCTTGTCATCATTGATAGTACGAACGAAATTTAAGACATTGTTGTAGTTATCAAATGGTTCACCAATTCCCATGACAACGATATGGCTGACACGTTCGTCCTGACCACGCTCATCAAAGTATTTCTGAACCAGCATGATTTGCGCTACGATTTCACCGTTATTGAGGTCACGTTGTTTCTTAATCAAACCAGAAGCACAGAAGGTACAACCGATATTACAGCCGACCTGAGTGGTCACACAGACTGACAAACCATAGTGCTGTCTCATCAATACTGTCTCAATCAGCATGCCATCAGGCAATTCAAAAAGATATTTAACGGTACCATCAGCAGACTCTTGAACGATACGTTGTTTCAAGGGATTGACCACAAACTGGTCATTGAGCTTAGCAATCAAATCCTTGGAAAGGTTGGTCATTTCTTCAAATGACTGGACACGTTTACGGTAAAGCCATTCCCAGATTTGGTCTGCACGGAATTTCTTTTCTCCCTGCTCCAAAACCCATTCCTGCATGGTTTGACGTGTTAAACTATAAATTGACGGTTTCATTTCTTCTCCTTATTTCTACTCACTTCTGACGAATGACAAAATGACGTTGTCCCTTGTCCTCTTTCTGAGAATGCTGGTCTTTCTGACGACGTCTATTTTTCTTCTCTGTATTCGATTTTCGTTTTGTTTGAGTCGGTTTCTTTCCTTTTCTAGAAGGCGTTTCTTCTTCCTTCTTACGCATTTTCTTGTCAAATGATGCGCGCTTAGGGGCTTCATTTTCTAAGACAAAATAAGCACAACCATAACTACAATACTCTAAAAGGTAGTCTTGTAAACGACTGATTTTTTCAAGTTTTTCTTCTGTTCGGTCATCCTTGTAAAAACCTCGTAGGCGAAGCTGTTCATTACTCCAGTCCCCCACGATATAATCAAACTTGGTTAAGACTTCTGAAAAACGCTGATTAAAAGTCGTCACATCAAAGGCTTCCTTGATATTTTCCACCAAGGAAAAAGCTATCCCTTCCGTTTCGACCTTGTCCCCGTGTAAATGAAACTCAGGACCAGGAAACTTGTTATAGTTGTATAATTCAGGTGCAATTTCTTTTCGCATAGATATCCTTTTTTCACGATTACTTAATACTTTATTCTACCATAATTTCTAGCAGTTAGCACGTTTCTCATAAAAATGAAAAAAGTCTGACGATTTTGTCAGACTCGAATCATATGACCTAAAAAAATCATATAACCTAAAAAAGAGAAGAACCATTCTTCCCTCCAACTATCATTATTTAGCGGCTGCGTACAATTCATCTACTTTGTTCCAGTTGATTACTGAGAAGAAAGCTTTGATGTAGTCAGGACGCACGTTGCGGTATTTCACGTAGTAAGCATGTTCCCAAACGTCCAGGCCCAAGATTGGTTTTTTACCTTCTGAGATTGGTGTGTCTTGGTTTGCTGTTGAAGTCACTTCAAGTTTACCTTCTTTATTGACAACCAACCATGCCCATCCTGAACCGAAACGAGTTGTTGCTGCTGCAGTGAAGGCTGCTTGGAATTCTTCAAATGAACCAAATGTTGCATCGATTGCTGCTGCAAGTTCTGCTGATGGAGCTGTTTTCTCAGGAGTCATCAATTCCCAGAAAAGAGCGTGGTTCAAGTGTCCACCACCGTTGTTGATAAGTGCTTGACGGATATCAGCTGGAATAGATTCTACATCAGCAAGCAAGGCTTCAAGATCTTCACCGATTTCAGGGTGTTTTTCAAGAGCTGCATTAGCATTGTTGACATAAGTTTGATGGTGTTTGTCATGGTGCAAGTGCATTGTTTCCGCATCGATGTATGGTTCCAAAGCGTCGTATGCATATGGAAGATCTGGTAAGATAATAGCCATCTGTAATACCTCTTTTTCTTTCTATATGAAAATGATAACGCAAACATTCACTTTTTTCAAGTTTTTTGCTTATAGATGAAGAAATCACTGAAATACTTTCTAACTAATACTCTTCGAAAATCTCTTCAAACCGCGTCAACGTCTCCTTGCCGTAGATATGGTTACTGACTTCGTCAGTTTCATCCGCAACCTCAAAACGGTGTTTTGAGCTGACTTCGTCAGTTCTATCCACAACCTCAAAAACATGTTTTGAGCTGACTTCGTCAGTCTTATCTACAACCTCAAAGCAGTACTTTGAGCAACCTGCGGCTAGTTTCCTAGTTTGCTCTTTGATTTTCATTGAGTATAAAACAAGCAAATCAGCAAGAAACCCACGACAAGATAATCCTGACGCGGGTTAAAAAGTTTTTCAAAAAATATCAATTTACCTGACTAGCAATCTGTAGGAGTGCTTTTTCAAAAAGGAAACCTTTTTCATAAAGACCTGTCTTAATCTGATAGTCTGTCTCAATCAAATAAGAAATAGCTTGCTTCAAAAATCTCAAGGAAAGTCCTCGCGCATCTCTCAGCGCAAACTTGATTTGATAGGGATTGGGATTGCGTCCGAGAAAACTGCCTAAACTACTTGCTATCTGCGATTCTGTTTGCCCAGACTCTGACAAAATTTTCACCTGAGTAAAAGTCCGAAATTGTCCTAGCATGACTGCAATCAACTTGATTTCATCTTCCCCTTGCAAGGTCAAGTCTCTCACCAAATCACGCGCCTGGTCCATCTTTTTAGTCAGAATAAACTGAGTTAAATCAAAAATATTGTCCTGCAAGGTCTTAGGAATTGCCTCGACAATGTCCTTTTCCTCAATCACCCCATCTGATTTATAGGACTGTAAAAAGAGGAGATTTTTCTGAATTTCACTAAATTGAAAACCCGACTTGACGAGAAGATTTTCAAAAGAATGATTAGCAAACTGCAGACCTTGTTTCTGACTCCACTTTTGGAAATACTGGCGCAATTCTTGTTCTTTGGCTTCTACTGCATCAAAAACCTTAGCATCACGCTTCAGTAATTTAACCAACCGTCTTTTGCTATCCAGTTTTCCTTCTGCAAAGATTAACAACTTGGTTGTTGGTGAAGGATTATCAAGGTATTCCTCAAACGACTTGAGTTCATCATCTGTTAAAAAGCGTTTCTTGGCTGTTGTGATATCGACAAAATGATCCAATATCACGATTTTCTCATCCGCAAAGAAAGGAAGGCTGACTAACTCCAGTTCCACATCCTTGTAAACTACTTCTTTCATATCAAAGTAGGCAAAGTTGAGGTCAGCAGAATCATAGCCAATCTGTTTCAACACTTGACTCTTCATAACTTCAAACTGACCCTGGTCTGTCCCTGTAAATAGGCTCAGGCTAGGTAAATTTGATAAAGTCAACTTCTGGCTTTCTTCAATAGCTAGCATCTTCTCTCCTTTCTTCTGATTTTTCGATTTAATTTAGTCAATATAGCGCAATTTCCCACGAAAATCTTCTAGGCTTTCGTACCCTTTTTCCGCCATGATTGCCTTCAGTTCATTGGTAATACGTTCGAAAGCACCGACGCCTTCTTTGTGAAGGGTGGTTCCCACCTGTACCATACTGGCACCACAGAGGATGTGTTCAAAGGCATCACGACCAGTCAACACGCCACCTGTTCCGATGATTTGGATTTGAGGATTTAAGCGTTGGTAGAAAGCATGAACATTGGCTAGAGCAGTCGGTTTGATATACTCCCCACCAATCCCCCCAAAACCATTTTTAGGACGGATAACGACGGACTCATCTTCTATATATAGGCCATTTCCGATAGAGTTGACGCAGTTGACAAACTTAAGAGGATACTTGTTAAAAATAGCTGCCGCTTGGTCAAAGTGAACAATATCAAAATATGGTGGCAATTTAATTCCAAGAGGTTTGATGAAGTAGGCAAACACCTCTGCCAAAATCCGATCTGTTGTCTCAAAATCATAGGCAATCTGAGGTTTACCTGGAACATTTGGACAGGAGAGGTTTAGCTCAGTCAGACCACGAAAATCACTCTCTTGGACTTTTTTCAAAATAGTATGGGTTTCCTCTGGAGACATGCCAACTAGAGATAAGAAGAAAGTCCGGTTTGGCTCTTTTTCCTGCAAGTCCAAAAGGTAGTCCAGATAGTAGTCTAAGCCCTTATTTGGCAAACCCATAGAGTTGATAGAACCAAGTGGAACATCCTGATAACGTGGTTCAGGGTTTCCCTGACGAAAGTCCAAGGTCGCTGTCTTTGTGACAAAGGTTCCTGCAACTGAGTTTTTAACCCCTTCTAACTCCTCTATCGTCATACAAGCCACACCTGCTGCATTCATCAAGCAATTGTCAAACTCAAAACCAGCAATTTGTGATTTTGTTGATACCATGATTCTGATCCTCCAGATTCCTTTTATTGCTAATATTATACCACAGTTTTAATTCTAGGTTTACTAGATTCTATGGTTCTATCTATTTATTCGGAAAAGAAAGTCTAGTGCAGAAGTCATGCTATGGAAACAGCTAGTGTATTGGAAGTTTGAACAAGGCTTGGGTAACAGACTTTTGAATGAAGTCCAAGCAACAAGGAAAAATCTCAACCATGAGTCCATTCCATGACTCTGTTGCTCTAGAAAACCTTGCAATAGTCAAGTGATAACGAATAAAACTTTGGATTGAAATATCCCCATGATTATCTATTACGAGGAGAAATCTCAACCTTTGTCATTTTTAAAGAAATACATGTAAATCTCTACTTTCGCAAAATGGATTTTCAGAACAGTATCCCAGCATAGTTAAAAACTATAAAAAAGAGGGAGTTCCCTCTTTCTTCAATTCATTTATTTGACTGCTTCTTTTAAAGCATCTACCTTGTCCAAACGTTCCCATGGAAGATCAATATCTGTACGTCCCATGTGTCCATAAGCTGCTGTTTGACGGTAGATTGGACGTTTAAGATCCAACATTTGGATAATTCCTGCAGGGCGAAGGTCAAAGATTTGACGGGCTGCTTTTTCAAGCTTGCTTTCAGCTACTGTTCCTGTACCAAAGGTATCGATACGAACAGAGACAGGCTGGGCAACACCGATAGCGTAGGCCAACTGCACTTCTGCCTTCTTAGCAAGGCCTGCTGCAACAATATTCTTGGCAATATAACGAGCTGCATATGACGCAGAACGGTCCACCTTAGTCGCATCCTTACCAGAGAAGGCACCACCACCGTGACGAGAGTAGCCACCATAGGTATCCACGATAATCTTACGACCAGTCAAGCCTGAGTCTCCTTGAGGTCCACCGATTACAAAGCGACCAGTTGGATTGATGAAGAATTTTGTTTGCTCATCCAAGTACGAGGCTGGAATAACCTCTTTGATAACCTTGTTAATGACATCATTGTGAATTTGTTCGTTGCTGACTTCTGGATCGTGCTGAGTTGAAATAACGACTGTGTCCACACGTACTGGACGGTCATTTTCATCATACTCAACTGTAACTTGTGATTTAGCATCTGGGCGAAGATAGCTGATTTCCCCAGATTTACGAAGATCTGCTAAACGACGAACTAACTTGTGGCTGAGTGAAATTGGCAATGGCATGAGCTCTTCTGTTTCATCCACAGCAAATCCAAACATGAGCCCTTGGTCTCCAGCACCAATCAAGTCCAGCGGATCTTGATCTGCATTTCCACGGACCTCCAAGGCTTCGTTAACACCTTGGGCAATGTCTGGTGACTGCTCAACAAGTGACGGATGGACTCCCACCGTCTCAGCAGAAAAACCATACTCTGTATTGGTGTAGCCAATTTCTGCAATGGTATCACGAACCACACGGTTAATATCCACATAGGCATTTGTAGAAATTTCACCAAAAACGTGGACAGATCCAGTATAGACAGCTGTCTCAGCAGCAACGTGAGCTTCTGGATCCTCTGCTAAAATAGCATCCAAAATCGCATCTGAAATTTGGTCTGCAATCTTATCCGGATGCCCTTCAGATACAGATTCAGACGTGAATAATTTACGTTCTGACATAAAAATGTCCCCCCTTAAAAATAGTGTTATAGAGTTACAAAGTACTGGTAGGTATTTCCATTATCTAAGAGTTACGACGCGAAAGAAATAAAAACGATACTTTTTTATTTCTGAAGCTAGTAAGGTGCATAGGGTGACCGCATTATAGCGGCAACCGTAGAATGACGCACGACTTTGGAGCTGTCAGTCTTTGCGAGTTACGACGCGAAAGAAATAAAAACAATACTTTTTTATTTCTGAAACTAGTAAGGCGCATAGGGTGACTGCCTTATAGCGGCAACCGTAGAATGACGAGCGACTACTTTGTAGCTATCAGTCTTTGCGAGTTACGACGCGTAAGAAAAAATAGAAATACCTACCATCTTATCGGGACTATATAACTTTATCATTATACCATTTTTAAACACAATTTGCAGTCTTTAATGTGGTATTTCGGTTTAGATAGTTCGTTCTCATAAAGCAAAAAGTTGGAGCTCAGTACTCCAACGATTACTATTAAAATGTTTGGCGTTTAGCTTTACGCTCGGCACGACCGCGAGCACGATTTTCGGCACGCTTGGTCTTACGGCGCTTTTCATCAACCGCCCATTGAATTTTCTTCTTATAACCCGGTTTGACTTTTTTCTTTTTCTTTTTAACCAGACCAATCATTTCAATATCAAGCTTATCTTGTTTTTTCTCACGGTTTGCACGACGATCACGGTCATAGGTATCTTGAAATTCCCCGTCTTTTACCATCTTCGGAGTAAATTTAATTCCTAATTTCTCCAACTCACGGATATCCGAATCATCGCTTGGTTGGTAAAGGGTAATGGCTGTACCTGGTAGGCCATTTCGTCCAGTTCGACCAACTCGGTGCACAAAGAAAGACAAGTCTTGCGGAATGGCATCATTGATGACATGGCTGACACCTTCAATGTCAATTCCACGCGCTGCCAAGTCTGTTGCGACAATATACTCAAAATCCAGATTTTTCACCTGATTCATAATACGCTTGCGCTCACGAGGGGCAATATCTCCATGGATTTTTGCTACCTTCAATCCTTGAGCAGTCAGATATGAATGCAATTCATCAGCACGTGTCTTAGTGTTAACAAAAATCATTGCCAAATAAGGCTGCATCAACTGAGTCAACTGATAAATTTGAGCATTCTTGTCACGTCCCTTAGTAGAAATCAACCAATTATCAATGGTATCAGAAATGACCGTTTTGGTCTTGATTTTCTCCATGACAGGATTTGACAAATATTTTTTCAAGAATGGTTGCAACTTTTGTGGAATAGTCGCTGAGAAGACCATGAATTGCAGGTCTTTTGGAAGGCTGCTAGCAATCTTATCAACAGTTTCTAAGAATCCCATATCCAAGGTCATATCTGCCTCATCAACCACAAAGGTCTTGGCTTTATGAATAGCTAAATCACCAGATTTAACCAAGTCGTAGATACGGCCTGGTGTTCCAATAACAATATGAGGCTGATTGCTTGCCAATTTTTCAATCTGGCGAGCCTTATCAGTACCACCCACATAATTAACCACACGAACTTCCACTTCTGAGTGGGCAGCAATCTGACGGGCTGCTTGGTAAATTTGAGTAGCTAATTCACGGCTCGGTGCAGTAATCACTGCTTGTACACTATCGCTAGCTTCATCTAATTGCTGGAAAATCGGTAACAAGAAAGTATGAGTCTTACCTGAACCTGTTTTTGATTCTCCAACCAAATCTCGGCCTGCCAAGACAATGGGAATCAACTTATCTTGCACCTCTGTTGGAGTTATAAATTTCAGCTCCTGCAAGGCTTCTCTAATATAGTTTTTAAATTGAAATTTCGTAAATGACATACTATCCTCGATTCTATCTATCTTACCAATTATACCATATTTTATTCCATTTCAGTAGCCTCACTCATTTATACTCAATGAAAATCAAAGAGCAAACTAGGAAGCTAGCCGCAGGCTGTACTTGAGTACGGCAAGGTGAAGCTGACGTGGTTTGAATTTGATTTTCGAAGAGTATTAGGCTATTTCCAGTAGCTTTTCTAATCAGAAAAAGGCTGGAATTTCATTATTCCAACCTCTTTTCATACTCAATGAAAATCAAAGAGCAAACTAGGAAACTAGCCGCAGGCTGTACTTGAGTACGGCAAGGCGACGTTGACGTGGTTTGAAGAGATTTTCGAAGAGTATTAGGCTATTTCCAGTAGCTTTTCTAATCAGAAAAAGGCTGGAACTTGTGAATCCCAACCTCTTTTCAGTTATTATTTCCAGTTTAAAATAGCATTCAAGCCATAGTGATCACTGACTTGCGGACTATTGTTACCATCAAATACAACATGTAAATTTTCTACCTCTAACTCTTTGGTAGTAAAAACATAGTCGATTCGAAGGGGTTCAGTGTTCCCTTTCCAGCCATCAATTTCTGGTGGAACGGTATAGCTACCGCTTTTCTCTTGAGCAACTTCAAAAGCGTCTTGTAAGCCTAATGGACTAGCTAAAATAGCTTGGTAGCCTTCCTGTCCAGCCGGATTGTTAAAATCTCCAGCGAGTAAAAGTGGCTTGTTCAATTCTTTCAAGACAGCCTCAAATCGTGCCCATTCTTCTTGGAAACCTTTATCCCACCAAGAGAGATGAACACTGGCAACTGCTAGCTCCTTACCATCGACTACAGTCTCAGCTAGGGCAACACGACGAGTATGATAGTCTGTTGGATCATCCACATCTGAAACCAAAATTTCTCTGGCTTCAATCGGTGTTTTAGACAAGATAGCCACACCTTCGTGGTAGCGATCATAACCGATATGGTTATAAGCCCAGGTCCAGTAGTAATTTTTCCCTTGCTCAGACAACTTTTCAACCAAGAGTCTAACATAGTGATCTTGGTGAATAGACTCAGCTGCTGGCAAAGCTTGATAAAGATCATTAACCTCCACCTCTGGAGATGTGATCTCCTGATTGATTTCTTGGAAACAAATCAAATCATAGTCCTTTTCAAGAATATCCTCAAGCAAAATCTGGAATTTTTCCTCAGCTTCTTTTTCCATCCAACTGTGAGTATTGAGTGTTAAAAATTTCATGCTTTTCTCCCAAAATAAGAGGTTGGAATACAGCTTCCAACCTCAAGTATATTACAATTCTACTTTAGCAACTGCTGTTTTAGCTGCAAGAGAACCTGTTTTTTCTAATTTAACTGATTTAATTGCATCACCATTTGTGAAGACAACTACTGTTGAAGTTTCACGTCCTGCTGCACGGATAGCGTCCAAGTCAGCTGTGACAAGGAGATCACCTGCTGCAACTTTTTGTCCTTCAGCAACATGAACTGTAAATGGTTTACCTTCAAGACTTACTGTATCCAAACCAATGTGAACCAATACTTCAAGACCTGCTTCAGTCACAATACCAAGAGCATGTTTTGTTGGGAAGATGCTTGATACAGTACCTGAAACTGGAGATACAATGTTTCCATTTGCAGGTTCTACTGCAAATCCATCACCCATCATTTTTTGAGCAAATACTGGATCTTTTACTTGTTCCAAAGCAACAACTTGACCGTCTGCTACTGAGTAAACTTCCTCAGTAAGACCTTTGAAGTGAACAGTGTTTTGTTGTGCTTCAGTCATTTGGCTTGGAAGAGTTTCAGGAATGATTTCACCTGAATCAAGAATATCTTGGATATCAGATTTCAATACGTCAGCTTTTGGACCGTAGATAGCTTGAACCCCTTGTCCTTTCATGACAAGACCCATAGCCCCTTCTGCTTTCCATTGCTCTGCATTTCCTACTTTATCTGCATCTTTAACAGTTACACGAAGACGAGTCATACATGCGTCAACATCAACGATGTTTGCACGTCCACCAAGAAGGTTAATAATGTTTACAGCTTGAGAACCAGCTGCAACTTTCACTTCGCTGCTAGATTCTTCTGAACCTTCAGCAGTTTCGTAGTTTCCGTTACGCCCTGGAGTTGCGTAGTTGAATTTTTGAATCATGAAGTTTGCGATAAAGTACATGATTACAGCAAAGAGAACAGTTACCCAAACGAAGTTAATGATATCCATACCGATACCAGCACTGATTGCAATAGGTGTACGAGTCAAGAACTCGATTGAACCGAATGAGTGCATACGTAGGTTTACAACGTCAGCCATAGCGAAGGCAGCACCTTGAACAAGTGAGTAAACAAGATACATAGGTGTTGCAACGAACATGAACATGTATTCGATTGGTTCAGTAACCCCTGTCAAGAATGTTGCAAGAGCTGTCGCAATCATCATACCTTTGTATTTGTGTTTCTTGTCAGCATCAACATTACGGTAGATAGCCACAACCACACCCATCAAGATACCGAATGAACCAATCATTTGTCCAACTTTGAAACGAGCTGGGTGAACAGTATCTAACAAGTGTTGGTATTGACTAGCATCAGTACCTTTAAGGTTTACAAGGTCTGTTACCCATGCAAGCCAAAGTGGATCTTGACCAAATACTTGGCTACCTTTTGCTGCACCAGTTAAGACCTCATAAGTACCACCAAGAGCTGTGTAGTTCATTGGGATAGTCAACATGTGGTGAAGACCAAATGGCAAGAGCAAACGTTCCAATGTACCATACAAGAATGGTGCAAGGATTGGAGCAGTTTCTTGTGAGTTGGCAATCCAGATACCAAAGCTATTGATACCAGTTTGCACAAGTGGCCAGAAAGCAGCAAGTACAATTGCAGCAATTATTGAACGAAGAATAACTACAAATGGTACAAAACGTTTTCCGTTAAAGAATGAAAGTGCATCAGGAAGCTTACGGAAGTTATAGTATTTATTGTAAGCAGTTGCTCCAATAAAACCAGAAATAATCCCTACGAATACACCCATGTTAAGTGCTGGGGCTTCCATTACACTAATGAAGTAATCAGCAACTTTGATTGATCCACCAAAGAGAGTTGTTACCATAGCTTCTGGATTCTTCAACATGTCTCCTGATACGCCAAAGATTGTACCAGTGATACGGTTAATCAAGATGAAGGCAAGACCAGCGGCGAAAGCACCACCAGCACGTTCCTTAGCCCAGCTTCCTCCAATAGCGAGGGCGAACAAGATATGAAGGTTAACGATAACCCCCCAACCGATTTGCTCTAGGACACCACCAGTAATAACGAGTGGAGCAAAGTTAGGGTTAATCATCACGATAGACTTACCGATTGAAATCATCAAACCAGCAGCCGGCATAACCGCGATAACCACCATCAAAGCCTTACCGAATTTTTGCCAAAATTCGAAAGACAAGACATTTTTGAATGTATCTTTCATCATTCAAATCTCCTTTATTTTTATTTAGGCAAACGTTTTACGAAAACGTTTGCACCTTTTATGATTTAATTATACCACTTTAATTTTTTTTGTAAAGGCTTTTATTCAAAAAAATCCTCTTTTTTCAAAAATTTTCTAGGTGCTAAATTTCAAGTTCAAGTTAGCCATCAAGAAGTCTTCTCTGAGCGACTTCTTTATACTCTTCAAACCACGTCACGTCGTCTTACCGTATATATCTGACTGACTTTCTACAACCTCAAAACAGTATTTTGAGCATCCTGTGGCGAGCTACCTAGTTTGCTCTTTGATTTTCATTGAGTATTAGAAGTCCCTTTTCTAAAATTTTTGTAGCAAAAAAGGAGATTTTACAATCTCCTCATAAAAATAATTATTTTACCTAAATCTTCAAGAATCGGCGCATGGATATTCCTGATCCCAATGAACCAATGAAAATCCCAATCACAAATAGTAGGGCAATCATCAAAGGACTAAATAAATCTGGACTAATCATAGATAGATTTTGTCCTACCAACGATTTGTTGACAGATTGGTAAACCATTTGATAAACAATAAAGACTAAAACAGATGGTGCGATAGCTCCCAATAAACCGATAAAGGCTCCTTCTAACAAGAACGGTCCACGGATATAACTGTTTTTAGCTCCGACCAAGCGCATGATTTGAATTTCGCGACTACGGGAAATAATGGTAATACGAATGGTATTTGAAATCAAGAAAACTGCGACAAAAATTAACAAGGCAGCAATCCCTAGTCCCCAAACACGGATAAATGAAGCTAACTTGAAGAGTCTTTCTGTATTGGCACCGCCATCTTGAACCTCAGAAACTCCTTCAATTTTTTTAGCATCTTCGGCTATAGTTTTTACATCATTTGGAGTATTTGCCTCTACAATATAGGCATCATAGAGAGGATTGGCATCTCCTTCAAAGATTTTCCAGTTATCTCCCATTGTCTCGGTTAATTTTTCATATTGTTCTTCTTTACTTGAAAAGGTAACACTCTTAACCGTAGACATGTTCTTCAAAGAATCATATACCTTGTGGTAGTCATTATTTGTAACAGTTTGACCTTCTTTTTCAATTGTCTGACTGTTATCTTCCACATCCTTTCGGATATAAACTACTACACGGACATTATTTTCAATATCTGTAGCTAGTTTCGCTGTATTGAAAATAACAGATGCAAATATTGCCACCAAGGTCAAAGTAATCATGACTGAACTGACAGCAGCTACTGTCATCCAACCATTTCGTTTCAAACTTTTTAAGGCTTCAAATAAATGGCGAAAAAATCTACTAATCATCGTATCCATACTCTCCTTTTGATTCGTCACGAACGACACGGCCATTTTCAATGGCAATGACACGGTGGCGCAAGGTATTTACAATCTGGCTATTATGAGTCGCCATCAAAATAGTTGTCCCTTGTAGGTTAATCCGTTCCAAGAGATTCATAATTTCCCATGAATTATCAGGATCCAGGTTTCCTGTTGGTTCATCGGCTATCAATACTTTGGGATTATTTACAATGGCACGCGCAATCGCAATCCGCTGTTGCTCCCCACCTGAGAGTTCATTTGGGAAAGAACGAACCTTATGCTTCAAGCCAACCAAGTCCAAAACTTCCATCACTCGTTTTTTGATATTACGGCGATTTTCCCCGATTACTTCCATAGCGTATGCAATATTCTCATAAACCGTTTTCTTTGGCAACAGTTTATAATCCTGGAAGACAACCCCAACACTACGACGTAGAAGCGGGACATCTTTCTTTTTAATCTTAACCAGATTAAAACCAGCAACTGATAGGCTTCCTTTATCGATTTTTACTTCACGATACAGAGAACGAATAAAAGTTGACTTACCTGCTCCTGAAGGTCCTACGATGTAAGCAAATTCCCCTGGTTGAACACTGACCGAAACACCGCGTAGGGCAGTCGTTCCGTTGTCGTATTTTTTGACGACATCTCTCATTTCAATGATTGACATGTGACTTCCTTTCTATATTAGCTAATTCGCCACTTGAGATAGGCATCGATAAAACCATCTAGGTCCCCATCCATAACCTTATCTACCTGAGCAACCTCAAAGCTAGTTCGGTGATCTTTTACCATAGTATAAGGTGTGAAGACATAAGAACGGATTTGGCTTCCCCATGTGATTTCTTTTTTCTCACCCTTGAGAGAATCTACCTCCGCAGCCTTCTTCTCTTGCTCCATTTGATAGAGCTTAGCCTGCAACATTTTCATGGCACGATCTCTATTTCCATACTGGGTCCGATCCACTGTTGATTGGACAACAATTCCAGTTGGAATGTGGGTCAAACGCACACCTGTTGAAACCTTGTTGACGTTTTGTCCACCGGCACCACCTGAACGGAAGGTATCCATCTTGATGTCATCTTCACGGATTTCCACTTCAATAGTATCATCCAATTCTGGCATCACTTCTACAGATGTGAAAGAGGTATGGCGACGTTTGGCAGAGTCGAACGGCGAAATTCGCACCAAACGGTGCACACCCATTTCTGACTTGAGAAGGCCATAGGCATTAGGCCCTTCAAATGATAAAGTTACTGACTTGATACCAGCTTCATCTCCTGCTTGGTAATCCAATACTTCTACTTTAAAGCCTTTAGCATTGCCATAACGAGTATACATACGCAGCAACATATCACCCCAGTCCTGAGCCTCAGTACCACCAGAACCTGGATGGATTTCCAAGATGGCATTGTTGTGGTCATAAGGTTCTGACAAGAGTAGAGTCATCTCATAGCTGGTCATCATCTTATCAAGTTCGGCTAACTGCGCTACCAGTTCTTCTTGAACCAACTCGTCTTCTGCTAAAAAGTCCAATAAAATTTCGACTTCATCCTGCAACTCTTCCATTTTGTGGAAAGTGTTATAGGTGTTTTTTAATTCATTTAATTCTTGCGACGTTTTTTGGGCCGCGATATTATCGTTCCAAAAATCAGGTTCTGTCATCTTGTTTTCCAAGATGGCAATCTCTTCCTCTAGCCCTTCGAGGTCAAAGAGACCCCCTGAAAGAAGCTAATTTTTCACGATTTGCGTCAATTTTCTGACGAATTACTGAAATGTCCATAAATACTCCTTTTTGCATCATTTCATTATAGCATATTTTATCATTTCTTTCCATCTTTTGCTATAATCCCTTTTTATGAAAAAAGAAGCCTTTCGGCTTCCCTTCTTACAAGACTTTTGCTGAAGTGCGAGTGATTTCTTCCACTTGAATACCATTTGCTTCAAATTTTTCTTTCAAGGCTGGTAAATCAATTGAGCCATCGATTTGCACTTCGATAATGACCTTACCATCCTTACGCGGAATATTGACTGTATGGGAGATATTCAAATTTTCTTCAACGATTAGAGAAACAATCTTTCCGAGAACACCAACTTCATCTTCTGTAACAAAGCGCACACGAATTCCTTCTTCTCCATAACCAGCAATTTCAAGAAAGGCTTGGAAAACGTCACGGTCCGTAATAACCCCATAGACTTGATGGTTATCAACGACAGGAAGAATACCAATCTTGTTTTTCAACATCAAATAAGTTGCATCCTCAAGACTCGCATAGCCTGAAACAGTGACAACATCGCGAATCATGACATCTTTTACTTTTGTCTTATTCAGAAGATAATTCATCTCATAGATAGAAAGACTTGTTGCTTTCGATGGACTTGCTTGTGCAATGGTTCCCTCAGTCACCAAACCAACCAATTGATCATTTTCGATAACAGGCAAGCGGTGCAAACCTTGCTCTCTCATCAAATCTGCTGCATGAGATACTGTTGTATCTGGACTAATATACACTACCTTGCGGGTCATAAAATCTTTAACTGCCATGAGACTTCTCCTTTTCTATTCTTATCCCTATTATACAATCTTTTTGTAAATCTATCAAACGCTTACATTTCTTTTTCAAAATTCAGAAAAGTATGAATAAGCTAGCAAAAAGAGCTCTGAAATCGAGCTCTGTGAATGAAGGCAAGATACGTTTCATTCGATTTTTTCAATTATTAGAAATTAAGCTTTCAATGTAGATGAATATTGCTTTGCAATCTCAATCTGCCGACTAAAACAATCCACTGGATTTGATGATTGCTTCGCAATCTCTATCCACCGATTAAAAAGGTCCCCCGGACTATAATGATGATTACTTCATAATCTTTATCTGCAACCTAAACTAGTCTCCCAGACTAGTTTAGCCACCAAGATACGCTTTTCTTACTTCTTCTGATGAAGCGAGTTCTTTTCCTGTTCCTGATAGAACGATTTTTCCTGTTTCCAATACATATCCTCGGTCAGAGATTGCGAGTGCTTTATTGGCATTTTGTTCAATCAAGAGGACAGTTGTTCCTTGTTTCTGGATGTCTTGAATGATATCAAAAATCTCTTGGATAAAGATTGGGGCAAGTCCCATTGATGGTTCATCTAAAAGAAGAAGTTTTGGTGTTGACATAAGAGCGCGTCCCATGGCAAGCATTTGTTGTTCTCCTCCTGAAAGAGTGGCTGCGTCCTGGTTCTTCCGTTCTTCAAGACGTGGAAAGCGTGAGAAAACTTTCTTCAAGTTAGCTTGATTTTCTTCACGATTTTTCTTCAAAAAAGCTCCCATTTCTAGATTTTCCATAACAGTCAAGCCAGGGAAGACGTGGCGTCCTTCTGGAACTTGTGAAAGACCACCTGCCACGATTTTCTGAGCTGGCATTTTTTGGATTTCTTGACCTAAGAATTCAATCTTTCCTGAACTTGGTCGAACCAAACCAGACAAGGTACGGAGAATGGTTGTCTTACCTGCACCATTGGCACCGATAAGGGAAACAACTTCTCCCTCATTCACTTCAAAGCTTACATCACGGACTGCTTGGATCATACCGTAATGCACAGAAAGATTTTCAACTTTTAACATAGACATTAGGCTTCACCTCCTAGATAAGCTTCGATAACGCGTTTATTGGTCTTAATTTCGTCAGGAGTTCCTTGTGCAATCAAACGACCGTATTCAAGTACGTAGATACGTTCTGTAACTTCCATGACCAGATTCATATCGTGTTCAATCAGCATGATCGTAATCTTAAATTCATCTTTGATGCGACGAATTAACTCAGTCAATTCGGCTGTTTCCTGCGGGTTCATACCTGCTGCTGGTTCATCTAAGAAGAGAATTTTAGGTTCCGTAGCGAGGGCACGAACAATTTCCAAACGACGTTGTTGTCCGTAGGCAAGATTTTTAGCAAGAGTTTCTGCATCACCATCTAAATCAAAGATTTTCAACAATTCCAAAGCCTTAGCCTTTAATTCTTTTTCACTCTTGTAAAAAGCTGGTAAGCGTAAGAAACTAGCAAAAACATGTTGTTTGTGATGGTTGCCAAAAGCAATCAAAACATTGTCCAAAACTGTTAAATCTTTAAAGAGACGGATATTTTGGAATGTACGTCCAAGTCCCAAAGAAGCAATCTTATAAGGTGCCTTTCCATTCAAAAGGTGACCATCTAAGGTAACTGTTCCCTCACTTGGTTCATAAACACCGGTCAAAAGGTTGAAAAGGGTTGTTTTACCAGCTCCATTTGGACCGATTAGTCCAACCAGTTCCCCTTCGTTCAATTCAAGAGTCACATCTCCAACAGCTGTTAGACCGCCAAAATGTTTGGTTAACTGTTTTACTTCAAGTAATGCCATTAGTTTTGTTCCTCCTTCTTAGATTTTTTAAAGAAACGTGATAGGCTCAATTCCCATGTTCCAAGGAGTCCACCTGGTCTGAAAATCATTACCAATACCAAGGCCAAAGCATAAATAATCATACGCACGCTGGCAACATCTTGGAGAAGCATATTCAAAATTCCAAGAACAATAGCTGAAACAATGGCACCTGTAATGGAACCAAGTCCACCAAATACAACAATGATCAAAACGTTGATTGAGTTGATAAAAGTGTAATCTTTCGGTACAACTGAACCGATAAATCCTGCCTGAAGTGACCCTGCAATACTTGCAGTAATGGCACCAAAGACAAAGGCAATGATTTTAATTTTAGTTGTATTAACACCGACTGACTCTGCAGCGATTTCATCCTCACGAACGGAGAGGGTTGAACGACCAATTGGACTACGCAAGAAGTTCAAGGTTGCAATGGTTGTAATCACAACAAAGAAGTAAACCATTTGCCAAGTTGTAAAGTTTGGAATTCCCAAGATACCTGCCGCACCATTTGTAAGGCTTCCGCCATTGATGATAAAGATACGGATAATTTCAGAAACACCTAGAGTCGCTACCGCAAGATAGTCCCCCTTCAAGCGCAAGGTTGGAATTCCGACAAGTAAAGCAACTACTCCTGAAAGCAAAGCTCCTACCAGCATAGCTCCAAAGAAGGCACCGTAGGTTGGTGATTTAGAACCAATAATAGCTGCTGCATAGGCACCAATCGCCATGAAACCAGCATGACCAAGTGAAAATTGTCCTGAAAAACCAACGATTAAGTTGAGACCAACAGCCAGAATAATATTAATTCCGATTTGTTGTAAAATCTGAACATAGAATAGGTTGAGTACTCCGACTGAGACCAGCACACTAATCAAGCCATAACCAGCTAACAAAAGGAGTAACCATAGAATATTAACTTTTAAATTTTCCTTCATCGTTTACACCTTCTCTTTCACATTTTTACCAAGGATACCAGCTGGGCGGACAATCAAGATCAACAACAAGATTCCATAAACAATGGCATCACGGAAGTCTGACATTCCAAAGGCTGTCGCAAAGGTTTCCAATAGACCAATTACAAAGCCACCAAGAGCCGCACCAGGAATGATTCCGATACCACCAAGTACTGCGGCAACGAATGACTTAAGACCTGGAGTAACCCCCATCAAAGGCTCAAGAGAGTTATAATAGAGGGCAATCAGAACACCAGCCGCCCCCGCAAGAGCAGAACCCAAAGCAAAGGTAAAGCTGATCGTACGGTTTACATTGATTCCCATCAATTGCGCCGCATCGCTATCTACAGATACTGCACGCATGGCTTTCCCCATCTTTGTCTTTTGAACAATGACTTGTAACAAAATCATCAAAATCAAGGAAATCGCCAAAATCATTAACTGCACGTTTGTTAGGCTAACTGGTCCCAAATCATAGCGAACTGTTTGAATCGCTTGAGGGAAGGCGCGAGTATTGGCACCAACCAGATAGACCATGCCATACTCCAGTAGGAAAGAAACCCCAATAGCCGTAATCAAAACAGCAATACGCGTAGAGTGGCGCAAAGGTCGGTAAGCAAGGAACTCAATCACGACACCAAGAATGGCTGTCGCTAGCATGGCTACAATAAGCGCTACAAAGAAATTCATTTGGAAAGAATTGATCAAGAAATAACCGATAAAGGCTCCCATCATATAAATATCACCGTGGGCAAAGTTGATGAGCTTGATAATTCCGTAAACCATGGTATATCCTAGGGCTAACAGCGCGTAAACACTACCTAGAATCAAACCATTTACTAGTTGTTGGAGCATAAGATTCACTCTTTCTATATGTGATTTCGAGGGTTTTCCCTCACTTTTTGATAGGTTCTTAAACATCGAAACAGGGAGTGAGTCCGAGGCTCATTCCCTATTTCAACATTTTTCTATTATGGTTTTACAACTTCTGCTGCTTCAACCTTACCATTGTTCATGGTCATCATGTAAGCAGTTTTGACTGTGTTATGGTCTGCATCGAAGCTTGTTTGACCAGTTACACCTTCAAAGTCTTTTGTTTTAGCAAGGTTATCCTTGATTTCACCTGAGTTTTTAGCACCTTTTGCTGCGTTTGCTACAAGGTGAACTGAGTCATAAGCCAAGGCTGCAAATGTTGAAGGCTCTTCATTGTACTTAGCGCGGTAAGCGTCAAGGAAGGCTTTGGCTTTAGCTGAAACTTCTACAGTAGTTGAGAAACCTGAGATAAAGTAGATGTTTGATGCTTTTTCAGCAGTTGCTTGTTGTACAAACTCTTCACCGTTAAATCCATCACCACCAACGATTGGTTTATCAATTCCCATACCACGCGCTTGGTTTACAATCTTACCAGCTTCAGTGTAGTAACCAGGGACGATGATAGCATCAAAATCTTTCCCTTTCATTTTTGTAAGGGCTGCTTGGAAGTCTGTGTCACCTGCTACGAAAGTTTCATCTGCAACGATCTCACCCTTGTAGGATTCGCGGAAAGATTTAGCAATCCCTTTAGCATAGTCACTGGCATTGTCAGTGTAAAGAACCACTTTCTTAGCATTTAATTTTTCAGAAACATAGTTTGAGATAATTTTTCCTTGGAAGCTATCTTGGAAAGTTCCGATAAAGAGGTAATCTTGACCTTTAGTCAATCCATCTTGCGTCGCACTTGGTGAGATCAATGGAACACCTGCTTTTGTAGCGTTCGCTACCGCAGCTGCAGTTGCACCAGATGTCGCAGGTCCTACGATTGCTGATACTTTAGATTGAGTTACAAGGTTAGTTGTTACTGAAGCAGCCTCTGCTGTTTCAGACTTGTTATCTTTATCGACTACTTCGATTTGTTTTCCATCGATACCACCTGCTGCATTGATTTCATCAACAGCCAATTGGGCACCTTTTTGTTCAGATGTTCCGTAGGCTGCTACGGCACCAGTTTCCTCGAAGTTAAATCCGATTTTGATTGTCTTTTCCTCTACTGAGTTACCAGCAGTGTTGACTGCTCCAGACTTCACTTCTCCACAGGCTGCAAGAAGTGCTACACTTGCAAGCGCCACAAACGATAGGGCAAATTTTTTCTTCATCTTTTTTTGTCTCCTTATTTCTTAAATAGTCTGTTAAGAATATACCGAATTATCAGAAAATTGTCAACACTTTTCTTTAATTTTTTATCTGATAACGTTTTCTTCTCGGTAAAGATTGCCCACAAAGGGTGTTTCCAGCTCTTGGATATGACAAACTCTGACTTTTTTTATAAATTTTTCCTTGCCCAAGCGCCCGACCAATTGCTCCACTTCTTGAGTTGGAACATAGAGTTGTAAGTAACGATGTTTCTTGGAATGATAGGTAATATCTCCATAATCCTGCAGTTTTTTGGCATCACGATTATAGTAAAGATAGATAATCAAGCCAGATCGATTGACTTTTTCAAACATGATAAATCCTCTTTCTAAGAAATCTCTCCCTATTATACCAAAAAAAGCAAACCCAGTCGAGTTTGCCTTCTTTCATCATTAGTTCAATGAATTGTTGGCCATGATTTCATCAATAAAGCCATATTCGAGTGTTTCTTGGGCACTCATCCAGTTATCGCGTTCTGCATCTGCATGGACTTTTTCGATTGACTGACCTGAATTTTCAGCCAAGATTTTTTCCAAGATGTTACGAGTTTTGAGCAAGTGTTCTGCAGCAATCGCCATATCGGTTTGTTGAGTACCACCACCTGTACCGCCCATTGGTTGGTGAATCATGTATTCAGCATTTGGAAGCATGAAACGTTTCCCTTTTGCTCCACTTGATGCGATGACTGTTCCCATAGATGCAGCCATTCCCATAACGATGGTTTGGACATCTGCCTTGATAAAGTTCATGGTATCAACGATTGCCAAACCAGCTGAAACGGAACCACCAGGTGTATTGACATAAAGGTAAATATCTTTTGTACTATCTTGGGCATCTAAGAAAAGCAATTGGGCAATAACAGAGTTAGCCATATTGTCTTCAACTGGACCTGTCAGCATAATGATGCGGTCTTTGAGAAGACGTGAGTAAATATCGTAGGAACGTTCTCCACGGCTTGTTTGTTCAATAACTACAGGAATCATTCAATTCTCCTTTTGAGTTTTAATTTTGTTGGTCAAATGACTGAAGATAAGACTATTATAATATCTTGGTCAAAAAAGGTCAAATTTTTGCTCTGTTTTCATTAGACAGAAACAAAAATTCAACCTCCTTTCGTAACTGGAACTTCTTTTCCAAGTCAATCTTCTTTTCGATCTTATTTCGTACCGAACAAGCGGTCCCCAGCATCTCCAAGACCTGGAACGATATAACCGTGTTCGTTCAAGCGTTCATCCAAGGCTGCTGTAAAGATTTCTACATCTGGATGAGCTTCTTGAAGGGCTTTAACACCTTCTGGAGCAGATACAAGGCAGACAAATTTGATATTTGATGCGCCACGTTTTTTAAGCGAGTCAACAGCCAAGATCGCTGACCCACCTGTTGCCAACATTGGGTCTACTACAAAAATTTGACGTTGGTTAATGTCCTCAGGCAATTTCACCAAGTATTCAACTGGTTGAAGTGTTTCTTCATCACGGTACATACCGATGTGACCAACTTTAGCAGCTGGAACCAAGCTCAAGAGACCATCAACCATCCCGATACCTGCACGCAAGATTGGAACGATGGCCAATTTCTTACCTGCCAATTGTTTTTGAACTGTTTTTGTAATTGGTGTTTCGATTTCCACATCTTCTAGTGGAAGATCACGAAGTACTTCATACCCCATCAACATTGCAATCTCATCTACTAGCTCACGAAAAGCTTTTGTAGAAGTATCTGTACGACGCAAGATTGACAATTTGTGTTGAATCAGTGGGTGATTAATAACTTCAATTTTTCCCATTTTTGGAGTTCCTTCTTTCAATTTATTCTTCTTATTATACCAAAAAACGGTTTAAAAATCTTTCTAAACCATTTATTTTTGATAATTTTTACATTAGATCAGCCTCTTTAAGAGCGGCCTGTACTGTCTCAAGTGGTAAATGAGTCAATTCTGTTCCCTTTTCTTGATAGAGGTATTGGGCATAGTCATCCATTCGGTACTGGTTGATATAAACCACGCGCTTGCAACCAACCTGCAGCAATTGTTTTGTACAGTTCAGACAAGGGAAATGCGTCACATAGGCTGTAAAGCCTTTAGGAACACCACGTTCTGCACCTTGAAGGATAGCATTGACCTCAGCGTGAAGGGTGCGAACACAGTGGCCTTCGATGACCAGACATTCGTGATCAATACAATGCTCGGTACCTGACACCGAACCATTGTAACCAGTGGAAATCACCTTATTATCCTTAACCAGAATTGCACCCACTTTAGCGCGTTTACAAGTGGAACGATTAGCAATTAGTAGGGCTTGGGCTGCAAAATACTCATCCCATGCTAGTCTTTTTTCAATCATCTCTTTTCTCCTATTTCTCTATTTTTTAAAAAATGGTAAACCTAAATCCGCTATCTTTTCAGCAGGTACCTTCATGCCATCCTTGATCCATTTTAGAAGGACAGAGACGATGGCTGAGCTCCAGAAGGAATGAAGATAAGAGCTGACACCTTTTGATTTTCCATGGTATTTTTCCAGAAATTCCTGCATGGCTTGGACAAAGATTTTTTCCAGATGGTAATCCAAGGCCAGTTGAATCACTCTGGCTTCCTTTCTTGCTTCTCGGAAAAGGTGAACCCAGACCAGATAAAGGTCTGTCTTTAAATCATAATAATGCAACTGTTCCATAATATTGTGGACAGTTCGTTTAAAGACACTTTCTAAAATCTCCTCTTTGGAATCATAATTGCGATAAAAGGCCGCACGCGAAACGCCTGCACGTTTGACCAATTCAGAAATACTAATCTTGGTCAGGTCCTTTTTTTCCAAGAGTTGCAAGAGGGCTGTTTCGATGGCTTCTCTAGTTAATAAATTGGATTCTTGGTTTGATTTTCTGAGATTTTCAAGAGACTTTTCAGAGATTCTACGTTCAGACATAACATTTTCTTTCTACTTGTCACAACAGACGGATGAGGCTTTTGTTTCAATGGCTTTCATGATATAATTGTAAAAAAAGACAGAACCTTTGTCAATGTATAACTGACAAAGATGGAGAATTTCTATGACTTGGAAGATTATTGCTGACTCTGGTTGTGATTATCGTCAGCTGGAGACACCAGCTATTGACACGACCTTTGTAAGTGTCCCCTTAACCATTCAAGTAGCTGATCAGGTCTTCGTTGATGATGCCAGTCTTGACATTGACCAAATGATGGAAACCATGTATGCAACCGCAGAAGCTTCAAAATCGGCTTGTCCAAGCCCAGATGATTATTTGCGAGCATTTGAAGGAGCCAAAAACATTTTCCTAGTAACCATCACTGGTACTCTTTCTGGCAGCCACAATAGTGCGCAACTGGCCAAGAATATTTATCTGGAAGAACATCCTGATACTAAAATTCATGTAATTGATAGTTTGTCTGCTGGTGGGGAAGTTGACTTGCTCGTAGAAAAATTGAATGACTTGATTGACCAGGGCTTATCTTTTGAAGAAGTGGTTGAAACTATCACTGCCTATCAAGAAAAAACCAAGTTACTTTTTGTCCTAGCCAAAGTCGATAACTTGGTGAAGAACGGCCGTTTGAGCAAGCTTATCGGTACGGTCGTTGGCCTTCTCAATATCCGTATGGTTGGAGAAGCTAGTGAAACTGGAACCCTTGAATTGCTACAAAAAGCACGAGGGCCAAAGAAAGCGATTCAAGCAGCATATGAAGAGTTAGTGAAAGCAGGATATACTGGTGGCCGTATCGTCATGGCCCAACGTAATAACGAGAAATGTTGTCAACAGCTCTCAGAGCGAATTCGCGAAACCTTCCCACAGGCGGATATTAAAATTCTCCCGACATCTGGTCTCTGCAGTTTCTATGCAGAAGATGGCGGTTTGTTGATGGGATATGAAATCAACTAAGATCATTAGCAACAAGAGATGTCGAGCATCTCTTGTTTTTTTGTGGTACAATAGAGCTATGAAACATTTTGATACTATCGTCATCGGTGGAGGACCTGCTGGAATGATGGCTACAATTTCCAGTAGCTTTTATGGACAGAAAACCCTCCTCATCGAAAAAAATCGGAAACTTGGAAAAAAATTAGCTGGGACTGGTGGGGGACGTTGCAATGTAACCAACAATGGTAGCTTGGACGACCTGCTAGCTGGCATCCCTGGAAATGGGCGCTTTCTCTACAGTGTCTTCTCCCAATTTGATAATCATGATATCATTAACTTTTTTACTGAAAATGGTGTTAAACTTAAGATCGAAGACCACGGACGCGTCTTTCCTACTAGCGACAAATCGCGAACCATTATCGAAGCCTTGGAAAAGAAAATCACTGAGCTAGGCGGCCAAGTTGCTACTCAAATAGAAATCGTTTCTGTTAAAAAAGTAGATGATCAGTTTATCCTTAAGTCCGCAGACCAAAGCTTCACTTGTAATAAACTCATTGTCACAACTGGTGGGAAATCCTATCCTTCTACTGGTTCGACTGGTTTTGGTCACGAGATTGCCCGCCATTTTAAGCATACCATCACCGAGCTTGAGGCTGCTGAAAGTCCTTTATTAACAGATTTTCCACACAAAGCCTTACAGGGGATTTCGCTGGACGATGTGACCCTAAGCTATGGTAAGCATGTCATCACTCACGATTTGCTCTTTACCCACTTTGGTTTGTCAGGCCCTGTTGCCCTGCGTATGTCTAGTTTTGTCAAGGGTGGGGAGGTGCTCTCACTGGATGTTTTGCCTCAACTTTCTGAGAAAGACTTGGCTGCATTTCTAGAAGAAAATCGGGAAAAATCTCTAAAAAATGCCTTAAAAACTTTGCTCCCAGAACGCTTGGCAGAATTTTTTGTGCAAGGCTATCCTGACAAAGTCAAACAGTTGACTGAAAAGGAACAAGAACAACTTCTCCAGTCCATCAAGGGACTTAAAATTCCTGTAACTGGTAAAATGTCCCTCGCCAAGTCATTTGTTACCAAGGGTGGCGTCAGTCTTAAGGAAATCAATCCTAAAACTCTGGAAAGTAAGCTGATACCTGGTCTCCACTTTGCAGGAGAGGTACTGGATATCAATGCCCACACAGGTGGTTTTAATATCACTTCAGCCCTCTGCACTGGCTGGGTGGCGGGATCAAATTCATTCTAAATCTAAATTATTCAATGGAACAATCAGCCCCAAAAGAAAGGAAGTCCTTTGGAACATATTATCTTGTTAAGGGGAGTTACTCCTAATGGAAAAAATGCTATCCCTAAAATGTCTTATCTAGTAGATATCTTGACAGAAGCTGGTTTTCAACAAGTTCGAACCTATATTCAAAGTGGGAATATCATTCTTGAAAGTGACTTAGATTTAGAAAAAATACAAGAACGTGTCCATACTCTAATAAATGAAAATATTGGTGCTGACTTAAAAATGGTAATCAAGAACAAAAGTGATTTTAAAAAAATTGTCCAAGAAAACCCGTTTGGAGAACACTATCTTTATGACCGTATACACGTGATTTTTTATCAAGAATCTATTCAAAGTCTCCCTTTAGAAAAATTGAAAATTGATTACGGTGAAGAAGAAATTTGTATCGGTAACCATTGTCTTTACCTCTATCTCCCTAGAACTGCAAAACAAAAGAAACTCCATACCAACTATCTTGAAAAACTTTTTAATGTAGATTTGACAATGCGAAAGCTAAATGTAGTAGAAAAATTATTAAGCAAGTAATGCTTGAATTTAGTAAAAATCGGAAGAATACTCCTCCGATTTTATTTTGTCTGAGTTTGGACATAGTGGGCAATCACATCTGATGTGTACTGGGCTGTTCCAGATCCAAATTTGTCAATGTTTTCCTTAAATTCTGGGTTGTAGACGTAGCCTTTACCGATATGACCGAATACTTCAACGGAGCAGTCAAATCCATAAGTACGAATAGCTTGCAAGAGTTTGGCAGCTTCTTCTTGGTTTTCTGTTGCTGTTACAGGCAGTCCAGCTTGAAGATTTTGTGACAAGGCTCGAAAAACTTGGTTGAAGGCAGCCGTAGCCTCGTCTTCGTGACCTTTTTGGCGCTCGAGCGCTTGGTCCATCACTTCTTGTCCATATTTCTCTACCGCCTCTTGGTGGTATTTTTGATGGTCTTGGTAGTTAAATCCAGCAAATTTCTCTTGAATGCTCATTTCTCTTTCTCCTTTATATTCTTGAATGGTTTTTTGCAAGGTTGAAATCAAAGTATCCAGATGTTCCCTTTCTCGAGTCAAATAGTCCAACTGCCTGGTCAAATGAGGCAATAAGTCTGATCTATCTTCCTTTAACAGCTCTGATATTTTTTCTAAAGAAAAGCCTAGATATTTGTAGTAAAGAATGACCTGAAGGCGTTCCAAATCCTCCTGACTGTAGGTTCGATAGCCGTTTCCCGACTTTAAAGGAACTAAGAGTCCTATCTTATCGTAGTGGTGCAGGGTCTTGACAGAGACCCCTGAAAGCTGGGCAGCTTCTTTTATATGGTACATGATTTCCTCCTTACATTGATAGTATAACCCCTCCCCTTAGGTCAGAGTCAAGCGATTTTGCGAAATTTTTTACTTTATCATAACATGAAAATGGTTTTCTTGACAGACCTTAGAAAACATGATAGGATAGTCAAGTCTATCAATCAAAAGAAACGCTCACTTTGAGTACTGATGAGGCTAGTTGCCAAGGGCAGTAGCTTTTTCTTTTGTAACACTAATTTTAGGAGTTTAACTATGTCTGAAAAATCTCAATGGGGTTCTAAACTGGGCTTTATCCTAGCATCTGCTGGTTCAGCCATCGGACTTGGAGCCGTTTGGAAATTCCCTTACATGACTGCTGCTAACGGTGGAGGAGGCTTTTTACTGGTCTTTCTCGTTTCCACTATTTTAATCGGTTTCCCTCTTTTGCTAGCTGAATTTGCCCTCGGCCGAAGCGCTGGTGTCTCAGCTATCAAAACCTTTGGAAAACTAGGCAAGAATAGTAAGTACAACTTTATCGGTTGGATTGGTGCCTTTGCCCTCTTTATCCTTCTCTCTTTCTATAGTGTTATTGGAGGATGGGTCTTCATTTATTTAGGTATCGCTATCGGTAAAGCTCTCCACCTAGGCATTACCAATGACTATGCTCAGCTCTTTACCGATATTATTTCCAATCCAGCCATTGCCCTAGGAGCTCAAGCTGCCTTTATCTTGTTGAATATCTTTATTGTATCACGTGGGGTTCAAAAAGGGATTGAAAGAGCTTCGAAAGTCATGATGCCTCTGCTCTTTATCATCTTTGTCGTCATCATCGGTCGTTCTCTCAGTTTGCCAAATGCCATGGAAGGCGTTCTCTACTTCCTAAAACCAGAGTTCTCTAAGCTGACAAGTGCTGGTCTCCTCTATGCTCTGGGACAATCTTTCTTTGCCCTCTCACTAGGGGTTACAGCCATGCTGACCTATGCGTCCTACTTGGACAAGAAAACCAATCTAGTTCAATCAGGGATTTCTATCGTTGCCATGAATATCTCAGTATCCATCATGGCAGGTCTAGCCATTTTCCCAGCCATGTCAGCCTTCAATATCCAGTCTGAAGGGGGACCGAGCCTGCTCTTTATCGTCTTGCCTCAACTCTTTGACAAGATGCCTTTTGGAACCATTTTCTACATCCTCTTCCTCTTGCTCTTCCTCTTTGCGACGGTCACTTCTTCCGTTGTTATGCTGGAAATCAATGTGGGCAATATCACCAATCAGGACAACAGCAAGCGTGCTAAATGGAGTGTTATTTTAGGAATTTTGACCTTTGTCTTTGGAATTCCTTCAGCCCTATCTTACGGTGTTATGGCGGATGTTCACATCTTTGGGAAGACCTTCTTTGACGCTATGGACTTCTTGGTTTCCAATCTCCTCATGCCATTTGGAGCTCTCTGCCTTTCACTTTTTACAGGCTATATCTTTAAAAAGGCTCTTGCAATGGAGGAACTCCATCTCGATGAAACAGCATGGAAACAGGGACTGTTCCAAGTCTGGCTCTTCCTTCTTCGTTTCATCATTCCAATCATCATCATCGTGGTCTTCATCGCCCAATTTATGTAATCAAAAAGGACTTGAGTAGTGAACTCAGGCCCTTTCTTTTTTATGGATGGCTAACAATCAATTCCAAAGCTTGCCCTTCCAATGTCCAAGCTTCAACATCACTTGGTAGGATAAAGTGGCTGCCTTTTTGAATTGGATAATTTTTCCCGTCAACAGTTAGCTGACCTTGACCAACTAGGACACTCAATAAGCTGTAGTCAGCTGTCTTTTCGAAGTCAACTTTTCCAGTAATTTCCCACTTGTAAACTGCAAAGAAATCATTGGATACAAGGAGAGTTGAGTATAAATCATCAGCTTTGACAGTTACAGGACGGCTATTTGCAGGCTCACCAATGTTCAATACATCAATGGATTTTTCAAGGTGAAGTTCACGCAAGTTTCCCTTATCATCCTTACGGTCAAAGTCATAGACGCGATAGGTGGTGTCACTAGATTGTTGGGTTTCAAGAATCAAGATACCCGCACCGATAGCATGCATAGTGCCACTTGGTACATAGAAGAAATCTCCAGCTTTAACTGGTACTTTTGTCAGCAAGGCATCCCAGTTCTTGTCCTCAATTTGCTGACGAAGTTCATCTTTTGACTTGGCATTGTGACCGTAGATAATCTCTGAACCTTCATCCGCAGCGATGATGTACCAGCATTCTGTTTTTCCAAGTTCGCCTTCATGCTCTAGTCCATAAGCATCGTCTGGGTGAACTTGGACGCTGAGCCAGTCGTTGGCATCGAGGATTTTGGTCAAAAGCGGAAATACAGGTTCTGGACGATTGCCAAACAATTCACGGTGTTCTGCATACAAAGTTGCTAGGTCTGTTCCCTCAAAACGACCATTGGCAACTTTAGAGACACCATTTGGATGGGCTGAGATGGCCCAATATTCTCCGATTTTTTCACTTGGGATGTCGTATCCAAACTCATCACGTAGCTTGGTTCCACCCCAGATTTTTTCTTGCATAACTGATTGTAAAAATAATGGTTCTGACATCTTGATCTCCTGTCTGATTTTTCTTCCTTCATTATAGCAAAAAAAGAGTTCCATTTGAACTCTTTTTAACATCTTATAAAGTAGGGAGAAGATTTTATAAAAATAGTAACGATATACTTTTTTCTTTGATAGAGACGAACATAAAAGACTCTCGTAAAGCTAGCTGTAACTGGACTTGTTCCCTCAACTCTCATTCAAAAATTACTTTAATGAAGCATCTATTTTCATAAAAGAAAAAGACTGAAAGCAGTCTCCTTTTTAAATCAAAGCTGTGATAGCCGTTACTAAACCAAAAACGATACCTGGTGCATTAGCAGCTGCAAGTGGAATATCTCTTTCCTTCTTGAAAAGACCATAGTAAACCCAGAGACTACAGTTGATAGCTGCGACTAGGGGTTGAATGAAGTTGCCTTTTTGACCGGCAAGATTATTCATGATTTGTGGGAAATATGACACATACATCATAACAGACATAAATGTCGCTGCCCAGCCCAACACTTTCATTTGTTTTTCAGACATTTTCAAAACCTCTTTTATTCTTTTATACTTTCTATTTTATAATTTAATACAAAAATAAGCAAGACTTTAAGAGTTTTATTATAAAAATGTAAACTATCACAGTCTTGTAATAAGAAACAGACCGGATTGCTCCGATCTGTTCAGTCTTTTTCTTCACGTACATAATTCCAAATCGCAATAGCTAAAGATAACAAACTTAGTAAGCAAATCATCTGTATAATTAGCTTTGTAGGTTGACGCAGTAAACCAAACTGAGTCAGTATTACAAAGAGAGAAGAACCAAAAATCATTACTTGGAAAAAAATTGTTGTTAAACTAAATTTTGTTTTCATATCTTTTCCTTTCTAATTTCTACAACCTGATCCATTCGTTCATATACACTACTATCATGAGTTGCAATAATAATCGTACGTTTTTCATTTCGTAATCCAAGAATAAGGTCAATAATTTCACGACTATTCCTACTATCTAAAGATGCTGTTGGTTCATCTGCTAAGATTATTGGGGAATCTTTCAACATTATTTTAGCAATTGCGACACGCTGTGCTTCACCACCTGAAAGAGTAAAAATCTTACGTTTTAAATCTAATTGTAAATGAACATGCTTCAAGGCTTCTCTCATAAGAGCTTCTTGTTCTTTTTTGCTTTCTTTTCTCCCAATAAATGCAAGTTCTAAATTATCTTTAATACTCTTATTTTCAATTAAACCATAATTTTGAAATAAGTAGCTTACATAATCCTTAAAATAGATTTTTTCCTTAATTTGTTTTAAGTCCTTACCATCAACTTCTACTGAGCCACTTTGGACAGTTTCTAATTTACCTATAATATTTAAAAGAGTTGTTTTGCCTGCTCCAGACTCACCTATCAAAGCATAGGTCTGACCTTCATGAAATTGATAATTAAAGTCTTTAAAAATAACATAATCATCAAATTGTTTACAAATATCTTTCAATTCAATCATACTAACCTCCTTTTAGATATAAAATATTAGCCTTTTTATCTTGTCTCAGTTGAAGAAGAAAAATTCCTGTAAATAATAGCAATGAGAGCAAAGGAATAGAAATCACAAACAAATTAAAGCCTAATATTACCGACAATAAAGTGCAAAAAATATAGCTACTAGATAAAATCGAAAAATAAACATGATGAATTTCAAAAAGTGACTTCCCTGCTAATCTCTCAATGAAATAAGTTTTGCGCCCTTGATAGAGGTAAAGAGTGTTCAGTAATACCATCAATAAAATGGAACTCACAAAACTAATCATCATCGCAAAAAATAATATAAATCTATCTGTCTCTACTTTTTGAATTCTATTTTCAAATGAATACATGCCATTTGAAAAACTACCAATACTAGCTGTTAACTTGTATTTAGAAATCAATTCTTTCACTACCTCGGGTTTATCAAAAATATAATGTGCCAAAGAAAATTGGCGAATTGTTCTATTTTCATAAGCAGAACCAAACACAGTAATAATTGGTTCATGAACAAAAGCATTTTGATTCACTAAGTAATTAGCCGAAGTAAAGATTGGGTAAACAAATAGATTTTCACCGCCTTGATAAGTGGCTATCTCAATTTTCTCATTAGGATCTTTCTTTTTTACAGGAGCATCGTCTGGAGCAAAGCCTTTTTGTTCATATCGCAACCAAGCCTTGTGTAATTCTGAAAAGTTTGATTCTTGATTCTTTGGTATTAAAACGAGACGATCAAAATCTCCCATCTGTTCAAAGAATGCTTGAGCTTCCATACTCAACTGAATGCCACTTGTTTCAATAAAACGTCGATTCACACGAATTTCATTTGATACCATATCTGGGGTAGGATAATAAGAATTAGCTGAAGAACTCTTTTGAAAAGCAATTCTATCTAAATTTGTATCTATATAAAGGAAATTTGTTTTTTGACTAAGTTCTGAATAAAAAGCTACTTCTGCTTCTCTGTCTTTATTTGACTCTCCAGTATATAATTCATTAGTAGCAAAATAATTAGAATGCTTACTCCATTCGTCTCGTCCTACTTGTAATGTTGACAATTGTTGATTTAAGTTAACAACACCATAAACGCTATACATCACGATTAAAAGAGATAGTAACTGCGTCAAAATAACCAAAATGAACACAAGATGCAAAGGTGCCTTACCTTTTATGGATAGATTAAGAGCTTGCTTTTGTAAAATATGGTAAAAAATATTTGATAAAAAGAAATTTAAAAAAAGTAAAAGAAATAACCAAGAAAGCAAAGGATAAAATACTAGACTTAAGGACAAAATGTTTACAGTTCTAGTAGAGAATAAGAATAAAACTGTCGCTAAATAAACTATACTTGCTATCAATATTAAGAAAATACTATCTTTGCTAATATTTCTTAAAGCAATTTGATATTTTCCTCTACCTGACAATCGTTCTATACTTACAGAACGCAGTTTGGCTATGTAGTCAGCTAGTGTCAGAGTCCCAAAAGCAATTATCAAAACCAATGTAAAAGTAATCGATTGAGGATAAGTCAAAAATACCTTTAACAAAGTCAAACCAGAACTTGATTGTTCAACAATTGCTTGATGTCCTTTTTGGTTTAAAGTTTGTGCTAGTTCCTGTGCACTTAAGTTTCCTCTTACAATCAAATATAAGGTGTCATCAGATGCATTTTGGATTAGGTTTTGATCTTGTTGTAATGGTAAATCTACAGGTAGTTCACCTCCAATTGGTATATAGGTATTTTCTGTCTTTCCCCTAACATTATCCTTTACAGAAACAATTCTCCGAGCTAAAACACTCTGTTTATCTTTTGCAATCTCTTCTAAATCCTTCTTAATGGTAGTAGTAGATTTCTCTACAGAAATCATCTTACTGTATCCACCCAACATTTCACTTTTATATTGGCTAATAAAGAAAAGGCTAACAAAAGCAATTAAAACAAAGGAAAAAGTTGCAAGGCTTCGTTTTAGTATGTTATACATAGACTACTCCTTTCATTAGCAAAAAAGGAGGAGAAGCCTCCTCCCTGTCTGTATTAAGAGTTAATAGCCTCCATTTGAGCTATAATAAAAAGTAGCAGGATCCCAAACATCCCAAATCCAAGCTTTTGACCAAACTCCAGATTCAGCATTAGCTGTATTAGTATCTCCATTATTTCTATTTTTTACTCTAGAACCATGATAATTATATGAATGATAATAATCTGAATACGCGTTAATACCAGTAGTATAACCATAGGACCATGTGCCGCCCTCTACATCAACAGTCTATGCTATACTAACAGTAGCTGTTACTGCTGAAAGTGCCAACGCACTAACTAATAAAACGTTTTTTAATTTTCTCATAGGATTTTCCTCCTTCCCCAGGATTAGCAAAGTAAAACTTTTTCTAAAAAGCAACTCTTCCTCCCTTCTTTATTATTAAAAAGCTTTACTTCTCCTATTTCATCATTATTATATCATGCTAGGAAAGCGTTGTCAACTATTTATATGCAATTTCTTTATATTAAAAAGACCGGATTGCTCCGATCTTTCAATAGTTCCTATTCTCAATTTCTGTTTTAAAAATAGCTAAGGTTATCTTCAAATGACTAAGCGCCTTATTTCATACGATAAAAATCAATCACTAGACCAGCAGGACCTTTTACAAGCAAGGATTCTGTTCCCCAATCGGTTACAGTTGGACCGTTTAAAACCTGGACACCAAGCTCGTTCAACCGTTTGTAGTTCTGATCTACATCCTCAACCTCGATATGAAGAATGATTCCTGACTGAAAATTTTCCAAAGGAACCAAATGATTTTGGGACAACATGAGACAGTGACTGCCAATCGTAAACTGAGCAAAACCTTGGTCAACATAGTCTGCCTGTTTATCCAAAATACGCTCCAAGTCCGCACAGACTTGGGGAACATCTGAAACGATAATATCTAATTGATTTAAATCCATTTACTATCCTCCATAAAAAGACCGGATTGCTCCGATCTTTTCAAGTTTCTCTCTATGAAAATTAAAGAATAAAATCTACAAGTTTTATATTTGATTTTCGGCGAGAGAAATTATTTAATTGCGCGTGATTGCAACCCTTCTTCTTCCAAGAAGAGACGGAATGGTACGAGTTCTTCTGCTTCGTATTTTTCCTTGAAGGCTTTGATTGCTTCTTCTGAGTGTTGTTTTGGATCCAACTCAAGTACTTCTACTGGAAGTGGACGGTGTGGAGTGATGCGAGCATCGATCACAACAGTTTTACCTTCTTTGTTCAATTTAACAGCTTCTGCAACAACTGCATCGATGTCTTCGATACGGTCAACTGTAAATCCTACAGCACCTTGTGCTTCAGCGATTTTCGCATAGTCAGCATTAGAGAAGTCACAACCAAACAAGTGTTTGTTTGTGTCTTCGTATTTGTCCTTGATGAAGGCATATTTACCATTTGAGAAGACAACGTTGATAACTGGAAGGTCGTATTGAACGTTTGTGATAACGTCTGGGTAGCACATGTTGAATGCACCGTCACCCATGATGTTCCATACTTGGCGATCTGGATTGTCTTTCTTAGCAGCGATACCACCAGGCAGGGCAATACCCATTGTCGCAAAGAGTGGAGATGTACGCCACATGTTCTTAGGTGTCATGTGAAGGTGACGAGTAGATGTTTGAGTAGTGTCACCTACGTCGATTGAGTAGATAGCGTCTTGATCAGCATGTTTGTTGATTGCATTGTAAACTTGATACAATTGCAATTCACCCTCAGTTTTACCTTCGAGTTTGTTCATGTAATCACGCCAGTTTTGGTTATTCTTAACGTTTGCACGCCACCATGGAGTAGATTCAACTGGATTCACTTTGTCAAGGATTGCTTTGGCTGCTTGACCTGCATCACCAAGGATTGAAGCGTCTAGGGCATGACGTTTACCAAGTTTGTAAGGGTCGATATCCACTTGGATGAATTTTTCAGTGTTCTTGAATGCTTCGTAAACTTCAGCAAATGGGAAGTTTGAACCAAGGAAAAGAACTGTGTCTGCTTCAAAGACCACTTCGTTGGCTGGTTTCCAACCAACACGGTAAGCAGAACCTGTCAATCCTTCATAGTTCCATTCGAAAGCTTCAAAGTTTTTACCAGTTGTGATGATTGGTGCTTTGATTTTACGTGACAATTCAGTAATCACTTCACCAGCTTTAACACCACCGTAACCAGCATAGATAACTGGACGTTCAGCATTGTTCAAGATTTCAACAGCTTTGTCGATTTCAACTTCGTTCAAAGCAGGAGCGATGAATGAGCGTTCGTATGAACCTGATCCATAGTATGAGTTTTCGTCGATTTCTTGGAAACCAAAGTTTACTGGGATTTCAACAACAGCTGGACCTTTTTTAGAAACTGCAGCACGGCAAGCTTCGTCGATTACTTTTGGCAATTGCTCAGCGTAAGCTACACGTTTGTTGTATACAGCGATGCCGTTGTACATTGGGTTTTGGTTCAATTCTTGGAAAGCATCCATGTTGAGTTCGTTAACTGGACGTGATCCAAGGATTGCTAGGAATGGAGTGTTATCCATAGCTGCATCGTAAACACCGTTAATCAAGTGAGTCGCACCTGGACCACCTGAACCAACTGCAACCCCGATTGAGCCACCGAATTTAGCTTGCATAACCGCTGCAAGAGCACCTGTTTCTTCGTGGCGAACTTGCAAGAAGCGGATATCTTTTTCTTCAGCCAAAGCGTCCATCAATGAGCTGAGTGTTCCTGATGGGATACCGTAGATTGTGTCTACGCCCCATGTTTTCAATACGTTAAGCATTGCTGCAGATGCAGTAATTTTCCCTTGAGTCATAGTGATAACTCTCCTTCAATTTTTTTAGACTTGGAGAATACGATTACATAGAATTGGAAACGTTCTCCAAACTTTTACTATTCCACTGTATCATATTTATGCTGACTTTTCTAAAAATCTGCTCAAAACTCTCTATTCTCTATTCTAATACAGTTTTGAAAATGCTGCCATTCCTGTTTTATAACAAAGAAATCTAGTCATTACTTTTAGTCTATTTTACTAAAGTTTAAGAGAAGGGAACTGGTCAGAACGGATACAGAACTAAAGGCCATGGCTAGACCAGCTAGTTCTGGATTGAGGACTAGTCCAACACCAGAAAAGACTCCTGCTGCAATCGGAATTCCGGCGACATTGTAGATAAAGGCCCAGAAAAGATTGAGCAGAATTCGATTAAAGGTTTTCTTACTCATGTCAAAGGCACGAACCACTCCTAGGAGGTTATTAGTTGTCAACACCAAATCTGCTGACTCGATGGCAATATCTGTTCCAGCTCCCATGGCAATCCCCACATCTGCTACACTAAGGGCAGGAGCGTCATTGATACCGTCCCCAACAAAGGCTACTTTACCAGCTGATTGTAGTTTATGAATTTCATGAGCTTTTTCTTCTGGTAAAACACCTGCAATGACCTCTTCGATTCCGATCTGATCCGCAATAGCACGCGCCACACCTACATTGTCTCCTGTCAGCATGACTGTTTTAAGACCTCGTTTTTTCAACTGACTGATGGCAAGCTTAGCATTTTCCTTAGGAATATCTTGCAAAGCAAGCAAGCCTTTGATTTCATTGTCCACAGCCAAGAAAACAACTGTCTTAGCTTCTTTTTCTAGCTCTTCTAGTTTTGCCTGATAAGTGCTAGAAATATCCATGCCATCCAGCATTTTAGCATTTCCAAGCAAAACTTTTTTTCCATTGATTTGCCCTGAAACACCTTTTCCGTGCAAGGCTTGGAAATTTTCCACAGTGTGAAGCTCAAGTCCAGTTTCAGTCGCTCGCTTGACAATGGCCTCAGCCAGTGGGTGTTGAGAAGCTTCTTCCAAGGAAGCTGCCAATCCGAGCACTTCTACTTCGTCGCCGATGATATCTGTGACCACAGGTTTCCCTTCCGTCAAAGTCCCGGTCTTATCAAAGACGATAGTTTGAACTTTCTGGATTTCCTGTAGAACCATTCCATTTTTGAGGAGAACTCCCATCTTGGCACTGCGTCCTGTCCCCACCATAAGAGCTGTCGGTGTTGCAAGTCCCAATGCACAAGGGCAGGCAATAATCAGAACTGCTACTCCATAGAGAAGCGAAGACACAAAGCTCGCTCCAAGCACGACTACACTATCCCTGAGCAAGACGAACCAAACCCAAAAGGTCACAATCCCTAAAATGACAACTGCTGGGACAAAAATCCCTGAAATTTTATCCGTCAAGTCCTGAATCGGCGCACGACTTGTCTGAGCTTTCTTCACAAAATCCACAATCTGAGCCAAAACAGTCTCTGAACCAACTTTTTCTGCTCTAAAAACAAGTGTTCCGCTATTATTGATAGTTGAGCCAATCACAGTATCTCCAACTGTCTTGTCCACAGGCAGACTCTCACCTGTCACCATAGACTCATCAATACTAGAGATACCTTCTACTACGACACCATCAACCGCAATCTTTTCACCGGGACGCACTCGAATCAGGTCACCTACCTTGACTTGCTCCAAAGGAACTTGAACATAGTTATCCTCACGCAAGACTTCTGCAGTTTTAGCCTGCAAGTCAAGTAATTTCTCCACAGCTTGGGAAGTATTTTTCCGCATTTTCTCCTCAAAAACGGCTCCCATAAGAACGAAGAAGAAGATAAATGCAGCACTTTCAAAGTAAACGGGGAGACCAGCGAAGAGGGCAACTAAGCTATAGAAATAGGCCACTAGGGTTCCCAGAGCAACCAAGGTATCCATGTTGGCATTGTGCTTTTTAAAACTAGCCCAAGCACTTTGGATATAAGGACCACCTGCTACTAGCATAATCGGTGTTGTAGCTAAAAAGGTGCCCCAACGCATGACTTGGTGACTAATTCCTCCTGTCGACATCCCAATCATGAGAATCACAAGAGGCACAGTAAAGATACTAGTAATCCAAAAACGCTGTAAAAGTGATAGAGATTTTCGAGTCTTCTCAACTACGGTATAACTCCCCTTTTGCATCTTCATGCCACAAGAAAATTCATGTTGGCCTAATTCTTGAGGTGTAAAACGAATGACTTTCTCCTCATCTAAGCCGATTGGTTCTAAGATGCCTTCTTCTTCAAACAGAATTTCCTTATAACAGTTTGAAGGTGTCACACGGTGAAAGGTGATCTCAGCAGGAACTCCTTTTTGCAGTTGAATGTGGGCTGGATGATAGCCTTTGTCTGCCGTGATACGGATTTTTTGAACACCATTTTCAAGACTTGCTTTTACAATTTCAGTCATATCATTCTCCTATTCTACAATCATCTTACCGTGCATCATATTCATGCCACAAGAGAAACCATACTCTCCAACCTGCTCAGGCGTGATTTCCACTACATACTCTTCACCCATAGGTAGGTCTGCATGTACACCAAAATCTGGAAAGACAATTTGGTCCAAACATGGTGAAGGATCCTTACGGTCAAAGACAATGCGAGCTGGCACTGATTTCTTGAGGATAATCAACTCAGGCGTATAGCCTCCCATGACCTCCACTCGAATCTCTTGGTAGCCCTTTTTTTGCTGGGCCTTTTGTCCAGATTTTTCAGGCTTTTTGAAAAACCAAAACAAGATAAACGCGATAAGGGCAATACAAACAATGGTTACAATACTATTTAACATGACGTCTCCTTTACATACAATTACATTTTACTTCTGTCACAGCGTTTGATTTCTTCTCAGAAATCACAGCTTCCAAGTCTTCCAAGTCGGCCTGAGTAAAATCACATTCAGCAATCAAATCAGCCAACAAGTTCTTAATCCTACGAGAACAAACCTTGTCCTTGATATCTTGGACAAGTAAATCCCGACTTTGGTCCAAAGTTAAAAGAGCTGAATAAACAAAGGACTTGCCTTCTTTTTTCCTTGTCAGACACTCTTTCTCAACCAAACGAGCCAAGAGAGTTTGAATGGTTGACTTGGACCAGTCGAACCGCTCCGCCAGAACCCTGATCAAATCCGTACTAGTCTGCTCTCCTTGCATCCAAATAATCTTCATCACTTGCCATTCCGCATCTGAAATCTGCATCATCACACCTCCAAAATCTACATTTGTCAATTACATCCCTTAGTATACTCCTAAAATCTACATTTGTCAATTATAAAATCAATCTTTTCTTTGAAAAATTGAATTTTAACCATATAATACAGGATTTTCAGTCAAATCTTACTATATAAACTATAAAAATATGCTATACTAAAGAAAAAAAGAAAACAACCACTAGGGGTGCGTAAAGCTGAGATTAACGACTGTTAGATCCCTCTGACTCAATCTAGGTAATGCTAGCTGATGGAAGTGGAAATGATAATGGGGACTAGCAGTCTTCTATTACCTTTCTAAAACAGACCAGCTTGTTCTTGAGAATACAAACTTCAGTTGGTTGGGAGGTTTTAGATGACTTATTTACCCGTTGCTTTGACCATTGCAGGGACTGACCCTAGTGGCGGTGCTGGCATTATGGCTGATTTAAAGTCATTCCAAGCGAGAGATGTCTATGGAATGGCCGTTGTGACTAGCCTTGTTGCTCAAAATACCAGAGGTGTTCAGCTAATCGAGCACGTTTCTCCTCAAATGTTGGAAGCCCAATTGGACAGTGTCTTTTCTGATATTCCACCTCAGGCTGTAAAAACTGGGATGTTGGCAACTACTGACATCATGGAAATCATCCAGCCCTATCTTAAAAAACTGGATTGTCCCTATGTTCTTGATCCTGTTATGGTTGCTACAAGTGGAGATGCCTTGATCGACTCAGGTGCTAGAGACTATCTCAAAACAAACTTACTACCTCTAGCAACGATTATTACGCCAAATCTTCCTGAGGCAGAAGAAATTGTTGGTTTTTCAATCCATGATCCAGAAGACATGCAGCGTGCCGGTCGCCTGATTTTAAAAGAATTTGGTCCTCAGTCTGTGGTTATCAAAGGTGGGCATCTCGAAGGCGGTGCCAAGGATTTCCTCTTTACCAAGGATGACCAATTTGTCTGGGAAAGCCCAAGAATTCAAACCTGTCACACCCATGGTACTGGATGTACCTTTGCTGCAGTGATTACGGCTGAACTAGCTAAGGGGAAAACCCTCTATCAAGCAGTCGATAAGGCCAAGGCCTTTATCACGAAAGCCATCCAAGATGCTCCTCAACTTGGTCATGGTTCTGGCCCAGTCAACCATACAAGCTTTAAAGATTAAAAAAACTCTCTAGTTCCCACTTTAAGGGAATTAGAGAGTTTTTATACTCTTCGAAAATCTCTTCAAACTACGTCAGCTTCCATCTGCAACCTCAAAACACTGTTTTGAGCTGACTTCGTCAGTCTTATCTAAAACCTCAAGCCAGGGCTTTGAGCAACCTGCGACTAGCTTCCTAGTTTGCTCTTTGATTTTCATCGAGTATTAGTTAGGAAATAATGTCATGCAACTTTGTTAAAAAGGCTTGGGTTTTTGCCTCAATATCTTCTGCCTGCATCAGATCGCGTACGACTGCTACTCCAGCTATACCCGTGCCCATAAGTTGGGCAATATTCTCTGAAGTCAAGCCTCCAATAGCAACTACTGGAATGGCAACCGTTTGGCAAATTGTTTTCAAGGTTGAAATCAGGGTGATAGGCGCATTTTCCTTGGTGGTGGTTGGGAAAATGGCTCCTGTCCCCAAGTAATCTGCACCTGATGTTTCTGCTTCCAGAGCTCTTTTTATTGTTTTAGCGGTGACACCGAGGATTTTTTCAGGTCCCAAGACTTGTCGGGCAACCGAAACGGGTAATTCATCATCTCCGATATGCAGACCTGCTGCATCAACCGCAAGACAAACATCCAACCGATCATCGATGATCAAGGGTACCTGATAAGCATCTGTTATTTCCTTGACTTGTTTTGCCAGTTGATAGTATTGATTGGTTGTGAGATTTTTTTCTCGCAATTGGACTATGGTAACCCCTGAACGGCAAGCCCTCTCAATCTTTGCAAGAAAGCTTTCCACGGAATCTTGGTAGCGATTGGTTACCAGATATAGTCTAAGTGCTTCTCTATTCATAAACCTCTCCTTTGATAGCATCTAGCCAGTTTTCATCTCTTTTGAGGAGTGAAAGTTGATTGAGTACTTGGTAACGAAATTCTTCCAATCCCATTCCTTGGACAACGATTCTCTCAGCGGAGATATTGAGATAAGAGACTGCTAAGCAAGAAGCTTCAAATGCAGTCTTTCCTTGGCTGAGAAAAACGGCTGTTAAGGCTCCAACCAAATCTCCTGTCCCTGTTATCCAGTCTAATTCTGCACAGCCATTTCCCAGTACAGCGACCTGATTCTTCGAAACGATGAGGTCCTTGGGGCCAGTAACTAAGAATGACATACCAGGATAAAGCTGACACCAGTCTTTCAAGACTTGAAGTAAATCCTCAGTTTCTTGATCTTTAGCACTCGCATCGACCCCAACGCCGTGGTATTTTAAGCCAACAAGACTTCGGATTTCCGACATGTTTCCTTTAAGGACCGTAGGACTGTAGTCTAAAAGGTCTTCAACTAAGCTCTTACGAATGGATGAAGCCGTTACGCCAACCGCATCTACTACCATTGGAAGAGAAACTTGAGCTGCATAAGAAGCTGCCATACGGATTGCTTTTTCCTTCTCAGCTGACAAATGCCCCAAATTGATGAAGAGAGCCTGACTTTGCTTAGTAAAATCAAGAACCTCACGGGGATCATCTGCCATGACAGGTTTGCATCCCAGAGCCAAAATCCCATTTGCCAGCATCTCACAAGAAATCTCATTGGTAATACAGTGAATGAGGGAACTAGAGCCTATCGGAAAAGGATTTGTCAATGCCTGCATCAGTCTATCCTTTCAGCAAAGAAATATCCCTGCACTTTTTTAAAGAATTCCTGCTTGATTAAAAATCGAAAGGCAATAAAGGAAATCGCTGTACCGATTAAGGTTGCTCCGAAAAATCGAGGAGTGTAGATAAACCAGCTAAGCTTAGCAGCTGATCCTGTAAAGAGTACCATAACAGGATAGGAAACAATAGAACCAATGATACCTGTTCCCAAAATCTCTCCTAGAGCAGAATAGTGAAATTTTCGACCATACTTATAAAAGAGACCTGCTAGAAGGGCTCCAAAAGTCGCTCCTGTGAGAGCTAAAGGCGGAATCCCTTGAGTCGTCATACGGATAAAAGCTGTCACTGTAGCCATAGCCAAGGCATAAACAGGTCCCATCATGATTCCTGCTAGAATATTGACTACACTGGACATCGGTGCCATTCCCTCAATCCGAAAGATAGGCGTAAGGACTACATCAAGGGCAATCATCATAGATAAAATGGTTAATTTGTGAACTTGTAGTTGGTGCTTTCTCATATTTCTATTCTTCTCCTGTTTCTAAAGACTGTAAATCACTCTTCCATGTCTGGTGTTGGTAGGCCATTTGCCAAAACTTAGCTTCCATATGAACACTGATGTGGAAGGCATCTAGCATTTTTTTCTTGTCTGTCTCGTCACTTTCTCGATAGAGTTGATTGACTAGCGCTTCTTCCTCTCGAATCTGTTGCTCCAACTCATCCGTAATATAAGTTTCAATCCATTGTTGGTAGAGAGGATTTGGTGATGGTTTAAGATTAAGTGATTTTCCTATATCATGGTATAACCAAGGACAAGGTAGCAAACTTGCAAAGGCAATGGCTAGATTTGCTTCTTCAAATTGACGATAAATGTGAGAAATGTAATGATAGCAGGTGGGAGCGATTGGATGTTGCTCCATTTCCTGATCGCTGATTTCCAATTCCTTGAAAAATTGTTGGCGGATAAACAACTCACCCTCCAGTAGACTCTGAGCATTTTGTTTCAAGAGTCTTTTCATCTCTTGGTTTGAAGTCTTATCAGCCAAAAGGTGATAGATTTCTGAGAAGGCCTTCAGATAGTAGGCATCCTGAATCAGGTAATAGCGGAAAATGGCAGGTTCTAAATTCCCCTCTTGTAATTGTAAAATAAAGGGATGATGAAAGGAAGCCTGCCAAGCTTCCTTGGATAATTCCATCGCAATATCTGTAAATTCCATAATAACTCCTTTATAAAAATAGACTGGTTTGAAGCAATAAAAAGAACAGCAGGTAGATGAATATTGTCCTTTTAGGAATATAAAAAGTCCGATAGCTATTCTCCACCTGTGCATGTTCGTCATATCCATGCGCTGACAGAGCTCTCAGGTAAAGATGGCGCCACCTAAAGACTGTCATCAGAACCTTACTGTAAATCAAGGGAGACCAAAAATGCAGTTCTTGACCACGTAATAGGCAAGCTTCTTTTAGGGACTTGATTTCTTGCTGAATGAGGGGGAAGGAATTGAATACCACAATTAAGGCATAAGCCCAAGACCGTGATAACCCCTTTTGGGCCAAGTACAAGAGAAGCTCTTTTAGGGAAATAGAGGAAACAAAGACAAGGCCGATACAAACTGTCACAAAGGCCCTAGTTCCAAGCATGACTGCCTGCGAAACATCTCCATGTAACTGAACTGCCCAGTAGTTGGCAAAGGATGGCAAAATGGCAAGCAGAATCATCCAAGCCAACATCTTAAATCGACGGTAATAGAGCATAAAGAGAATACAGAATGCGACTACCGAAAGATTCAGAGCAATCGAAGGAATGAAAGATGTTTCCAGCGATAAAATCAACAAGAAGAGACTGATAATTGGTGTCTGGGTTGCTACTTTGACCATACTATCTCACCTCCCCTTGGGTATTGCTACTCTGAGATGTGAGTGGTTTGGTAATTGTCACTTCTTTCACATGACTGAGCCCCTGACTAGTCATCTCAATCCAATAATCAACCACAGAGATCAAGGGATCTAAACGATGGCTAATGATCAGAAAACTTCTTCCTTGATTTCTTTCCTCCAGAATCCACTGACAAAAATAATGGCAGGCTCTATCATCCAAACCTGCAAAAGGTTCATCTAGCAAGATCACGGAAGCTTTACTGGTCAAGATAGTCAAGAGCTGAAGAATCTTTTGCTGGCCACCACTTAATTGATAGGGACTCTTATCGACTGCCTGCTCCAGATCAAAATACCGTAAAGCTTGGAAAATTCGTTGATTTCTTTCAGAATCAGGTCCATCTAATTGAAGTTCCTCTCGCAGACTGGCTCTGATAAACTGTTTCTCAGCTTCCTGAACAACACCCGTCAGGTCACGGTACAAACTCTTTTTCTTTTTCAGGACTGTCCCCTTCCAGATAATGCGCCCCTTATACTTTTGAAATTGAAGAATAGACCGAAAGAGGGTGGATTTCCCGACACCATTATCACCCAAGATACAAGAAATTCCTTGGTAGAATGTAAAATCTGCAATTGAAAAGAGGGAGCGCTTATTCAGCTCACAAGTTGTTTTGTCCATATGGAATAGTTCTGGGCTAGAAGCAGCTTCCTTTGAAGTAACCTGTATCATCTCAGAAATAGGGATTTGATTTATTTCCCTTAGTTTTCCGTCTCTTAGCTCCACCATATGGTCGATATAGGCTTCATAATCAGATAAATCATGGTCGCACAAAATAACTGTCTTCCCATCAGAGACCAACTCTTTTAGAATCTCCAATATCTCTATCCTGCTCTTGCGGTCAATGGAAGCGAAGGGCTCATCCAAGAGATAGACCCTAGGATTCATAGCAAAGAGAACAGCCAAAGCAGCCTTTTGCTTTTCCCCACCTGATAAGTGATGAATTGGACGGTGCAAGATGTCCTTGCAACGACATTGCTGGACCACCTCTGCTATTTTAGAATCAATTTCCTGAAGGTGATAGCCGATATTTTCCATGGTAAAAACCAACTCCTCAAACAAGCTCTCCATGGTAAATTGATGATTGGGATTTTGAAAGAGAATACCAACCGTCTGGACACGTTCGATGATAGAAAGCTGACTGACTTCGCTCCCATCTATCAGGACTTGACCGCTATAGGGAAGAGAACTAACTTGGGCAATAACTTGAAAAAGGCTCGATTTTCCTGAACCACTGCTCCCAACTAACAAGGTAAAGGCTTGCTCATGAAAAGTAAAATCAATCGGTTCCGAAAAAATTGGGGACTGAATCTCCCGTAATTCCAGACCCATCTATGCCTTGCCCCCAGCTGCAAACTGATAATAGAGTTTGACAATGGCACGAACCAAGATAGTACAGAAGAAATAAACAGAAATAAAACGTACCACAAGCAAGGAAAGGACAAACGGAAGGGAAAAGGCGTAGTAACCTAACTTAATGTATTCATAGACAAAGCTAACAAGCGTAATCCCAATACTATTAGCAGTTAGAGAGAGCCAACTCTCATAGCGATTTCTAGTTACGATAAAACCAAGTTCACTTCCCAAACCTTGAACCAAGCCGGACAAAAGGGCACCTAGACCGAATTGGCTACCATAAAGGACTTCAGCAAGCGCAGCTAGCACTTCTCCAATCGTTGCACTTCCGACTCTCGGAACAAAGATGGCAGCAATGGGCGCAGCCATACACCAGAGTCCAAAGAGGATTTCATTGGCAAAAGCCTGTAAACCAAGAGGTGTTAAGAGTAGGCTGAGAATATTATACACATATCCTGAACCAACGAAAACCCCACCAAAAAAGATAGACAAGAAAGCAAGCAAGATAACATCTTTTAACTGCCATTTTTTCAACATAAAAAACTCCTTTTTTTAAAGAAAAGTGGGGCACTCAAGGTGAGCTACCAAAAGGCTTTATATCACCTTCATCCAGTTTCGTAAAAGAAAAAACTCTAATTACAGATAGGAATTAGAGTTTAGCTTACAAGATTAGACCGTTCTTTTCGACATACGAAAAAAACATTTCACATTTCCCTTCGCCAGTATTAACTGTATCAGGTTCAATGGGTATCATCTCAGCCTAAAGCACCCCAAATGTCTTTATTATTTAATTATGTGATTATTATAACACACATTTTATACTAGTTCAAGAAATTGAACCGGAAATACAGCCTTGCACTCACAAAGATAGCAGATCTTTCTTGGGTTAGATCTATATCTATTGTTCACTCATTTCCCGAACAGTTTTTTCTATATTTTTTGCATACGATATTGCTGAAATGATTGAAACACCATCCATATTGGTCTTTATAATGTCTTTAATATGTTGCGTCTGTATCCCACCAATTGCAACTAAGGGCATTTGTGGTAGCAGTTTTCTCATCAATTTAAGACCTTCATAACCTATAGCACCTCCAGCATCATCTTTTGACTGGGTATCAAATACAGGACCAACACCAACATAATCTACATATTCAACTTTTGATTGTTGAAATTCTTCCTTGTTTTTTATAGAAAGACCAATTATTTTATCTGGCATCAATTTTCTAATTTCATCAACTCCAAGGTCATCTTGTCCTACATGTACGCCATCAGCGTCAATTTCCATCGCCAAATCAATATCATCATTAACAATAAACGGAACATTGTATTTTTTACAAAGATCCTGTAGTTTAATTGCTAATTTAACTTTTTCTTTACCTTCCAGGGCTCCCTCACCTTTTTCACGGAATTGAAATAAGGTTATACCACCTTTTAAGGCTTCCTCAACGACTGTATATAGATCTTTTCCTTGGCAAGTAGTCGTTCCACAAATAAAATATAGTTTTAGTAATTCTTTATGAAACATCTTACTTCACTCTTTTGAATTTCTTTACATCTTCATCTGAAATCTCGTATAAGGCATTCATAAATTCAACTTTAAATGTTCCAGGAAGATGTCCATTTGGACGTTTTTCTGCCATTTCTCCAGCGATATTGTAAACCAACATTGCTGTTTCTAATGATTTCAATTCTTGACCTTTTTCTAGTCCGATAAAGCTTGCTACCACTGCCCCTAATAAACATCCTGTCCCAATGACTTTTGGCATCATGGCACTACCATTATGAATCGTTACCACTTCTCCATTTACCGCAATGGCATCCACTTCACCTGTTACTACTATTGGAACATTGAACTTTTCATTTGCTGCTAGAGCAATTTCGTCAATATTATCTACGCCCGCACTATCTACTCCTTTAGACGCCACATTTATACCTACTAAAGAAGCAATCTCGCCAGCATTTCCTCTAATCGCTGCTAGTTTATAATTGTTGATTAGATCATCTGCTACTTTTTTTCTATATTCTCCTGCTCCACAAGCTACTGGATCTAATACTGCTGGGACATTATATTTCTCTGCAATTTTCAGAGCAGCTTGGTATAATTTCCAATTATCATCCGTTAAAGTCCCAATGTTAATCAATAATCCTCCAGCATATTTTAATAGATCTTCTAAGTCTGCTGGGTACTCGCTCATAGCTGGTGAGGCACCCAGTGCTACTAATCCATTTGCTGTGAAATTTTTTACTACATCATTGGTTATGCAAATGACTAATGGTGCTTTTTCTTTTAATAATTTTAAACTTGTCATATTGAAATTCTTCCTTTTCACTTTATACGATATACTGATTTCGATTTATCTCTATCTTTTGTTAAGAAATTTTTTTCATTTACATTGAATGATGTACCTCATCAAATTTGTAACTATCCTAAACTTTCTCTAGGCGTCATAACCAATATCAAAAAAGGCTAATTCTAAAGCGACCGCTTGATTCCAGCGTTGCTGAAGTTCTGTCAAATCTTCTCGACCTTTCCCAACACGATTGAGTTCGTCAACCAGAAATTGAACCCACTCTGCAAAGAAAGAACCTCTGTGTAGATTGATCCATTCCGAATGAATATAGCCTTCAGATATAGGCAGATCTTTAGAACCCCAGTCTAAATAGAGACCCTCTGCAATGACCAGCATGACCAAAAGATGAGCATAGTCTGATGATGACACAGCAGAATACATAAGCTCCTGAAAGGCTTTTGTTACAGGGTGCAAGCTCACTTCCAGATAGTCATTCTCAGATACTTTTAACTCTTTGAAAGCCTTTTGGAAATAACCATCTTCATCTGCTTCAAGAAAGCCTAGTTGCTTGGCAAAACGAAGCTTGGATTCAAGCTGGTCTGCGTGGGCTACGCAGGCACCCAGCATGGATAAGAAGGCATCAAAGAAGTGATAATCTTGAATCAGGTAGTCCTTTAAGACCTTATTCTCAATTGTCCCCGCAAAAAGTTCCTTGACAAAACGATGATTGATTGCAGCCTGCCAATCATTCTGACTACTTTTTAATAATTCTCCAACAGTCAAACCTGGCTGAAATGCATAAATCTGTGTTTCCATATTTATTTTTCCTCTCTTTACTCCTTAGTAATCAATAAAATACCAAGCAAAATCCTAGTTTCACTTGACCCTTTTAAAGAAAATCTAGGGCATTTGCAGAGAGCTACCTAAACAAGCCTATCCAGTTTTATATAAACAAAAAAACTCCAATTACAATCAAGAATTAGAGTTGACTTACAAGATTAGACCGTTCATTTCACCATACGAAAAAAACTGTTCACATTTCCCTTCGCCAGTCTTAACTGTATCAGGTTCAATGGGTATCATCTCAGCCTAAAGCACCCCAAATGTCTTTATTATTTAATTACTGCATCAGTATAGCAAAAAATGAAAGCCCTAGCAAGATATTTGACCGAAAAATATCTTTATATAGTTTTTGATAGCGATTTATTCTTCCAATACACGAAGAAAAACCTCCACATTCAGTGGAGGCAATCTCTTTTATCAATACAATTTTAAGTCACGAGGATCAACTGGGAAGGTTGGGTTGTATGGGTTATGACGAAGTTTAAAGTGTTTAACATCTTCAATCGTTTGAGTTCCAGACAATTGCATAACTGTCTTCAATTCTGCATTCAAGTGTTCAAAGACTTGACGCACACCAACACTACCGCCGAGGGCCAAGCCATAGATAACCGGGCGACCAATAGCTACCAAGTCTGCACCTGAAGCCAAGGCTTTAAAGACGTGTTGACCACGACGAACACCAGAGTCAAAGACGATTGGTACGCGTTTATCAACCGCTTCTGCCACTTCTTGAAGCGAGTCAAAGGCAGCTGGTCCACCGTCGATTTGACGACCACCGTGGTTGGTTACCCAGATACCAGAAGCTCCTGCAGCAAGCGAACGTTCAACGTCCTCACGGCATTGTGGTCCCTTGACATACACAGGAAGACCAGAGTATTCAGCGATAAATTCTACATCGCGTGGAGACAAGCGTTGTTTAGCTGATTTGTAAACAAAGTCCATTGATTTACCAGCACCTTCTGGCAGGTATTCTTCAACAATCGGCATGCCAACTGGGAAGACAAAACCATTACGCTTATCCACTTCACGATTACCCCCTACAGTAGCATCTGCCGTCAAGACAATCGCTTTATAACCTTCAGCCTTCACACGATCCATGATGTGGCGGTTAATTCCATCATCTTTACTAAAGTAAAATTGGAACCAATGAGGTGTCCCTTGAAGGGCTTCCGTAATTTCTGGAAGGTCGACAGTAGAGTAAGAGCTGGTTGTATAAAGAGAACCAAACTCATGCACACCACGCGCAGTCGCCACTTCACCTTGTTCGTTTGCCAATTTATGAGCCGCAACAGGCGCCATAATGATTGGTGAAGATAGTTTTTCACCTGCAAATTCAATCTCTGTACTTGGATTTTCTACATTGCAAAGCGTATGCGGAACGATGAGTTTGTGGTTAAAGGCACGGATATTCTCACGTAAAGTGAAAGTATCTTCCGCCCCACTAGCGATATAGCCAAAGGCTGCTTTAGGGATCACTTGTTGCGCCATGGGCTCCAAATCATAGGTATTGATGAAATCTACATGACCTTCTGCATTGCTTGTTTTGTATGACATAAACTGTCCTCCTTGATTAAGTAAGCGTTTGCTTTTTACTATACAACTATAATAACTCTTTTTTCAATCATTTTCAAGAGTTTTGCTTAAAAACCATCTTATTTTTCATACAATATACTATCCCTACTTTCCTTAAACTCTAAACTTTAGTCTATATTAAGTGAATCGTTAATATTTTTTGCTGCCAGACATTTGAACTACTTTTTTATTTGCTGATTCTATCTACTAATGCTATAAAAAACAAGTGAATAAGACACCAGAGCATCCTCTAATAGGGCCTATGGACTTATATCAGTTCCATATATACTGTTTAATCAAGATACTATCCTAGTTGACGCTAACTTCCTATCCCACTTATTAATTTTTTATTTATAGTGAATCTGAACAAATCAATTGGAGAATCCAAGTCAATTTCTAGTACTTTTTGAAAAGTTTCAGCGTACTATCGTAAAATGAAATAAAACATGCGCAAATTGATTAGGGAATTTAAACCAATTTCTAACAATGTCTTAGAAATCAAAGTGTACTATTTCAACTTCAATACACTATACTTCATTTTCTCCTTAAATTCAGTCTCTTTTTTCATCAAAAAATCCTCTGGCAAGTACCAGAGGATAAGAGCTTATTTCATTGTTGGGAAAAGCAATACGTCACGGATAGTGGTTGTATCAGTGAGGAGCATGCAGAGACGGTCGATACCGATTCCCAAACCACCTGTTGGTGGCATACCATATTCAAGGGCTTCAATGTAGTCATAGTCGATGCCAGTCGCTTCATCATCACCAAGTTCTTTGGCTTTAGCTTGGGCTTCAAAGCGGCTAAGTTGGTCGATTGGATCGTTCAACTCAGTAAAGGCATTACCGTACTCCTTAGTCATGATGAAGAGTTCGAAACGGTCAGTAAAGCGTTCGTCTTCAGGATTTTTCTTCGCGAGTGGAGATACAGCTACTGGATGTCCATAGACAAAGGTTGGTTGGATCAAAGTTTCTTCAACAAACTCTTCAAAGAAGGCATTGATAATGTGACCAACTTCAGTGTAGTGTTTCTCAACTGGAACTTTCTTCTCAGCAGCGATAGCTTTGGCTTCCTCGAAAGTCATGTCTTGCCAGAAATCCACACCAGTAATTTCTTTGATAGCATCCACCATGTGAACACGTTTAAATGGTTCGTTAATTTTGATTTCAGTACCTTGGTAGTTGACTGGGTCATCGCCTTTGACAGCTTTAGCAGCATGTTGGATAATGCCTTCCGTCAAGTCCATGATGTCTTGGAAGTCAGCATAAGCTTGGTAGACTTCGATAGAAGTAAATTCAGGGTTATGAGTAGCGTCCATTCCTTCATTACGGAAGATACGGCCAATTTCATAGACACGTTCCATACCACCAACGATAAGGCGTTTCAAGTGAAGCTCAGTCGCGATACGAAGCACCATGTCAATGTTTTGGGCATTGTGGTGAGTGATAAATGGACGGGCAGAAGCACCACCGGCTTCGTTATGAAGAACAGGTGTCTCCACTTCAAGGAAACCTTTTTGGTCAAGGTAACGACGGATTTCAGAGATGATTTTTGAACGAGTGATAAAACGCTCAAAGCTTTCACGATTCGAAATCAAGTCAAGGTAACGTTTACGGTAAATTGTTTCAACGTCTGTCAAACCATGGAATTTCTCAGGAAGAGGACGAAGAGCCTTAGACAAGTGTGTGATGTGGGTTGCCTTGATAGAGAGTTCTCCCATATCTGTACGCATCACTTCACCTTCGACACCAAGGAAGTCACCAAGGTCTGCTTTTTTGAAGATTTCGTAGTTTTCTTCACCGACAGCATCCTTACGTACGTAGATTTGGATTTGACCTTCGCGGTCTTGAAGGTGGGCAAAACCTACTTTACCTTTACCACGTTTAGTTACCAAGCGTCCTGCGATAGTAGCTGTTTCGTTTTTATCATGTAATTGTTCTTTATCGAGGTCGGCATATTTATCTTTTAATTCTTGTGAATTTGCAGTGCGTTCAAAGCGTTTTCCGAAAGGATCGATTCCTTGTTCACGGAGCGCAGCCATTTTTTCACGGCGAACGATCTGCTGGTCATTTAGTTCTTCCATATGTTCTGTTGACATGGGATCCTCCTAGTTTTACTCAAAATTGAATACGATGAGTCTTTTTTGCGATACTCCCATTTTATCATAAATAAGCAAGAAATTCACGGATAATCTTTAAAAACTACAAAGAACTTGACGCCAAAATCACTGAAAAAACTGGGATAAGCAAGAAATTTCAACATCTCAGAAAAGGGATCTGACCATGTTTATGGATTATACTTTAACCCTTGTAACTTTCATGACGTGTGCTACTTTTTATATAAGAGCAAGCCAAGCAAATCTAAAACTGAAACAATTGACGTAAAAAACATTAACAACTTGAATCTTGTCATTCATATACCTGATATGACAGAATAGTATAATTTTTAACCTTTTAGTCTTTTGATTTTTTTACACCTCTTGCCAATTTTCTTGGTCTTCTTTAAAGCGTTTTAGAAGATCGAGTCCTTCTGGTGTGATATAGCCTTCTTCTTGGGCTAGATGGATAAGCTCGCTATAGTTTGAAAGTGTTACCAATTTCACACCAGCATCCGCAAAGTTCTTATCTGCTTTTGGCAATTGGTAACTGAAAATCGCCACAACACCAAGAACGTCAGCTCCTTCGCGTTTAGCAGCTGCAACAGCTTCAAGAACAGAACCACCTGTTGAAATAAGATCTTCAACCACTACCATTTTTTGACCCTGAGCTACGCGGCCTTCAATTTGATTACCAGCTCCATGATCTTTTGGCTTGCTACGGATGTAGGCAAATGGCAGATTCATCTTGTCAGCAATAATAGCTCCGTGTGGAATCCCTGCTGTTGCAGTTCCTGCAATCACTTCAACCTCAGGAAAAGCTTCTTTGATAGCTTCCACAAAGCCATTTTCAATGAGCGTACGAGTTTCTGGATAGGCTAGTGTCACACGGTTATCCGTGTAAATAGGCGACTTGATACCAGATGCCCAAGTGAAAGGCTCCTCTGGTTTGAGGTAAACGGCTTGGATTTTCAAGAGGTGGCTAGCAATATCTTTAGCAAGTGTCATGGTCTTCTCCTTTTGTTTTTCTAATCTATTCTTTAATTCTAGTCTTGGTTCCATTCATCCTTGATAGCATGATAAGCTGCAACAGGATCCTCAGCTTGAGTAATGGGACGTCCCACTACGATATAGTCACTACCGATTCGATAGGCATCTGCTGGCGTCATCACGCGTTTTTGGTCTCCAACAGCAGCTCCCTGAGGACGAATGCCCGGTGTCAGACAGATAAAATCTGGATTGGTAGCCTGCTTGATGACTTGCACTTCCTGAGCCGAGCAAACGACACCATCCAAACCCGCTTCAGCTGTCTTCTTGGCATAGTGGATCACTGACTCCTGCAGACTGGTTTGAATATTTTGAAACTCCTGCATCTGGACTTCTGACGTTGAGGTCAGCTGAGTCACTGCAATCAACTTCGCTTGACTTCCAAGACCTTCACGCGCAGCCTTCATCATCTCTACACCACCAGCTGCATGAACATTGGTCATATCCACACCAAGCTGAGACAAGACCTTCATGGCTGACTTGACTGTATTGGGAATGTCATGAAGTTTAAGGTCAAGAAAGACGCTATGTCCCAAGTTTTTAAAATAGGAAATAATCTCAGGCCCCGTTGCGTAATAAAGCTCCATCCCTACCTTTAGATAAAGGCTTTCTTCTGCTGGAAAAAGAGCTAAAAATTCCTTGACTGCCTCAAAACTAGGAAAATCAAGAGCAATGACTGGACGATATTCTCGCATAGGTTTCTCCTTTTACCTTTGCTAGTGAGAGAGTCTGGGCAACAGAAGCCACGAAAAAAGGAACCTGCCAACAGCAAGGTTCCACGAAAAACGGGTAGTCTCCACCCTTTCACCGTCTAACCTTAGCTGCCTCTCTGGACTGCTTTAAAGGTTTTTTACTATTCTATTATTTCTACTAGCACTTGTCAAGTAAAAATATGGTCACTAAAGAACTATGAGAGAAAAGATCAAGCCTAGCGGCGCGATGAGCGCTGGGTCGTTTGGTTTCGATTATTCTGTTCCTCTTGTTTTTTCTGTTCTTCTTCTAAACGTTTACGATCTTCTTCCTGTTTTTTCTCGGCTTCCTTAGCCTCTTGTTTGGCTTTTTCCTCAGCTTCCATAATCAATTTATCCGCCACAGTGTAACTGTAAATTCCAGCTTCCATATCGACCACACTCGGTTCTGACAATTGAGGCTTAATCTTACTGTAATAAGGCAATTTCTTACTCATTTCAGAAAGGGGAACCAAGACTTCGTCCGAATCATTCATAGTCAATCGAATTAAATCGGAAGTCACCTTGCTTGGGGCTAATTCCACCTTTTGGATAGCAGCCTTGAGTTCTGGGCTAATTTGAGCAAGTTCTGAGACAAAAGCCTTGATTTGTTCACTATCATTAAAGAGAACTGATAAATAAGTTTCTGGTAGACTGACCAAACTCACAGCACTGGTCTCAAGCTGACCACTGGAAAGAATAGGATAATGGTTTTCACCAGAAATATAGTAGGCTACAATATCATATTCCTTAACCTTGATAGTAAACTTGGTTGGAAATTGATAGACAAGCTGAGCTGATTCAACCCAATAGTTAGACTTGATCTGCTTTTCATATTTTGCCTTGTCTAGCAGAAGGTTAATCGTATAATCCGAATCCTGAATGCCTGAAGCCTGTCGGATATCATCAGCCGTAGTGTGCATCGTTCCCTCAACACGAATCTCCTTCATGGTCGCATAAGGACTGAGTAAGTAGGCAGAGACAATCAATAAAAGCAGACTTGGAAATAAAATCGTTAAGGCTCGTAAGATATGGAAACCAGGAATCTTTGCTTTGGCTGGTTTTTCCTTTGTAGCCTTTTTAGCAAGCTTTTTATCCTGTTCCTCGTCCTCTTTAGACGTTGATTCTTCTATCTCTTCTTCCTCTTTGTCAGCCTCTGGGGATTCTACTTTTTCCTCAGACTCTTCCTTAGCTGATTTTGAGTCTTTTGGATCAGATTCACTCTCTTGGTCCTCAGTTGCATCTGACTTTTCAGATTTTGAAGCCATTCGAGCTTGTCTTTCCTTTTCTTTCTCCTCAGCTAGGGCTGCCTCTTCTTCAGCCTTCTTTTTTAGATATTCTTGGTTCCGTTTCTGCCATTCTGATAACTCTTTAAATTCTTCGAGGATTTCTTTGCCCTCATTTTTCTTATCTTTTGACATTTACTTTCCTTATGATAAATCTTTTTTCAACAATTGATAAAAATCTGCTAGAGATTTCAATTCCTTAGAAGCCTTCATCTTAGCTTGGTAATCTTCCTTGTGACTTAGTAAGTGAGAAAGCTTCTCTTCCAAACTGTCCAAGGTCAAATCACTTTCTTGAAGCTCTTCTGCATAGCCTTTTTTTACAAAGTAGGCTGCATTTTCAATCTGGTCACCACGACTAGCTTCACGACCAAGTGGCACAATAACATGCAATTTTGCCATGGCCAAGAGCTCAAAAATCGTATTGGCACCACCTCGTGTCACAACAATATCAGCCAATTCCATCAAGGGTTGATAGAGATTGGTCACATAGTCAACACGAAAAAGATTTTGGCTCAATTCGTTCAGGCTAGAGTCCCCAGTTAGATTGATAATATTATAGCGCTCGGCTAACTCTTTTTTATGGTCTGTCACCAATTGGTTAAAGACACGAGCGCCTGCAGAACCACCGACAAACAATACAGTTGGCAATTTAGGATTAAAGTGGGTTTGAATATCCACCAATTCATCTGGTTCTGGATTTTTTTGGTCTGAAACCTTGGTAACTGCTCCCACATGCTCGACCTTAGACAAACTTGAAGCTTGTTCGAAGGTTGAATACATCTTCGTCGCAAATTTATAGGCGATTTTATTGGCCAAGCCCATAGACAGGTCAGATTCGTGAATAAAGACAGGCACTCCTGACACACGTGCTGCGATAACAGGCGACACAGAGACAAAGCCCCCCTTTGAAAAAAGGGCCTGTGGACGAACTCGTAACATGATAAAGAGCGATTGGACAATTCCCCAACCAACTTTGAAGACATCCAGCATATTTTGCCAAGAGAAATAACGACGCAATTTTCCAGTCGCAATGGAGTGGAAGGTGACATCCAAACCTGACTTGAGGATTTCTTGGTGTTCAATCCCACGCTTGTCCCCAATATAGTGAACTTCCCAGCCATCTTCGATGAACTTAGGCATTAACAAAAGGTTGAGGGTAACGTGTCCAACCGTCCCCCCACCTGTAAAGACAATTTTTTTCATATTATTCCTTTAACTCCGCTACTGTGTCGATAAAGAGGTCGCCACGTACTTCAAAGTTAGCATACATATCCCAGCTGGCATTGGCAGGACTGAGAAGGACTACATCTCCTTGAGTCGCAAATTCATAGGCTTTGCGGGTCGCATCTGCAATATCAGTCGCATCCACATAAGACACACCAGCCTTATCTGCTGCCCGTTTGACACGTTCGGCAGACTGACCGAGGATGACCATCTTCTTGAGTCCAGTAATATCTGGAACCAATTCGTCAAACTCATTGCCACGGTCCAAACCACCTGCAATCAAAATAACCTTGCTATTGTCAAATCCTGACAAGGCTTTTTGAGTAGCCAAGATATTGGTTGACTTGCTATCATTATAGAATTTGACACCTTTGATTTCATCCACAAACTGGAGACGGTGTTTGACACCACCAAAGGCTGAAAGAGTTTCTTTGATGGTTTGGTTATCCACACCACGAAGCTTGGCTACAGCAATAGTCGCAAGGGCATTTTCCACATTGTGGCTACCTGGAACTCCGATTTCACTAGCTGCCATGACCACTTCTCCACGGAAGTAGAGCTGACGATCTTCCAAATAAGCTCCATCAACCTTTTCCAGTGCTGAGAATGGTACAACTGTAGCTTGTGTTTTAGTAGCTAATTCTTTTGCCAAGTCTTGGTTAAAGTTCAAGACAAGGAAATCAGTTGCTGTCATCTTGTTCTGGATATTCCACTTGGCTGCTACATAGGCCTCAAACGAACCATGATAATCGATATGAGTTGGCATGAGGTTGGTAATAACCGCAATCTCAGGATGAAATTCTTGAACTCCCATGAGTTGGAAAGAAGAAAGTTCCATGACAAGCGTATCCTTATCTGACGCTGTTTGAGCAACCTGACTGGCAGGATAGCCGATATTTCCTGATAAAAGACCATGTTGCCCAGCAGCAGTCAAAACGTCCCCAATCATAGTCGTTGTGGTTGTTTTTCCATTTGAACCTGTGATACCGATAATTGGCGCTTCTGAAATCAAATAAGCCAATTCCACCTCAGTCAAGACTGGGATACCTTTAGCCAAAGCCTTTTCAATCATGGGATTATTGTATGGAATACCTGGATTTTTCACCATAAGAGCAAACTCTTCATCCAAGAGTTCCAAAGGATGACCACCTGTGATAACCTTGATTCCTTCTTCCAGCAAACTTTGTGCAGCGGGATTGTCCTCAAAAGGTTTCCCGTCATTTACCGTCACAATGGCACCTAGCTTGTCCAACAAACGAGCTGCAGATTCACCAGACTTGGCCAAACCTAAAACAAGGACTTTCTTATTTTTAAATTGATCTATTACTTTCATGTCTCAAACTCCATTTCTACTCCTACTATTTTACCATTTTTATGGAAATAAAAAAGCCACAAAGTGTGTTTGTGACTCTTTCTTCTAACTGATACTCTTCGAAAATCTCTTCAAACCACGTCAGCTTCGCCTTGCCGTACTCAAGTACAGCCTGCGGCTAGCTTCCTAGTTTGCTTTTTGATTTTCATTGAGTATGAATCTTACCATATCATATATGTGATAAATCGGTAACTCGAATAACTTGGTCCACTTGCTCCCAAATCAGAGGATTGTGGGTCGCAATAATAATAGTTCGATTCGGATTTTTTAAAGATTCTAGGATAGAAAGTAATTCCTCAGAGTTTTTGGGGTCTAGTGAAGCGGTTGGTTCATCTGCGAGAATCAAAGGTGGATCCTTTAAAATTATCTTCGCTAATGCAACACGTTGTGCTTCTCCTCCTGATAATTCAAAGATAGGTTGCTTTAAATCTAAATAAGAGAGGTTAACACGGTTTAGAGCTTGTTTCATCAAAGAGATTTTCTCTTTCTCTTTCAACTTTTTACCAACTAAACCCAGATTGAGGTTCTCTTTGACGGTTTGGCTTTCGATTAAGCCAAAATCTTGAAATAGGTATCCTAAGTAATCTCTAAAGAAAACAGAAGGCTTGATGTCCTTAAGAGAAGTACCATCATAGATGATTTGTCCTTTGTCATATGGCTCTAATCGTCCAATCATATTCAAGAGTGTTGTCTTACCACAGCCACTTGTACCGATTAAGGCATAAATTTTCCCACCTTCAAAATGAAGATTTGTATCTGAAAATAGCTGACGGCTTCCAAATTTTTTAGATATATTCTTTAGTTCAATCATCCTATTTTCCTTTCATAATTGTCATAGAAACACGAGATTCTTTCTGAACTTGACGGTAAAGCGTCAAAACTGCACTAACTAGAAAGACGAATAAAGTGAGCAAGCCAATCACCAAGTCTCGACTGCTTAAAATAAAGAGACTAGCACCAAATACAAAACTGGCAAATTGACTAACCATATACTGAGCATGTGTTTCAAAAAATCGTAAACCTGAAATTCGTTTAATCAGAACATCTCGGCGGAATTGCTCGAAATATAGAAGATTGACAGAATAAAAGAGTAACAAGGAACTAGCTATCCCCACAATAGCTCCTAGGATTAAAGTTGCTGTTTCAGTTTGCACTTCATTATAACGAGTTAGATAAACACTTCTTCCTTCTTTAAGATAGGATACTTGCTCATAAATTCCAGCTTTCTTCAAGAGTTCTAGCCCACTCTCATATCCTTTGATAAAAAGTTGTTTTCCAGCATTGATAGACCAAACATATTTTGAAATGAAACTATCACCTGTAGATGTTGGAGTAAATACAACTAAAATCGGATCAGTTAAGTACTGGATGGATACTGGGCTTTCACCGTTATTATAAATAAATCGCTTTTCTCCAGTTGGAAGATAGCTAACAATCGCTCTCATTTCATACTCTAAAGGAGCGTTTTTATCCTCACTTGATTGTCCGTAATAGTTCAAACTCTCTTCAAAAGCTTTCTTAAGTTCTGCTTCCTGTGAACGAAGAGATTCTGGTAATAAGAGTCCAAACTCTCCTTTTTGAAGATGAGCTAGTTTCTGTCTAGTATCATCATTTACAGTAACATTTTCCTTGTCCAAATAACTTGGGCTGACATAAAGAACATTTGCATCTGGACTATAGGTATCCAGTGTCTCTCCGTTTTTATTTTTTCCTTGAGGATTTGCAAAATGAATGAGATTATCTTTTACAAATAGAGCCTGTTCTTTTTCAACTGCTTCCTTGGCAAAGGCATACCACTTGCTCTGATTTTCTGTATCTTTTCCTCTATCACCTAAGCCAAAAGAAATTTGATAATAGTCTGCTCTGTCCTGCCATGCTTGTTTTGAAATTTCAAGTTCTTTCAATCGTTGGTAAGACGTCAAACCTGTCTTAACAGCGTAGCCCACTGTAAGAACAGCCACTAACTGACACAATAAGGTTAAAATCATCAAGCGTTTAAGGGGTAATCTCCCCTTAATAACAGGAACTAATGCTTTGTAACTCAAACTCATTAGATAAAGGAGCATTAGTAAAATTGAAATACCCAATAAAAACAAAAGATAAAAACTAATCCCAAAACCATAGGTGGCTAACAAGATAGGATAAAACAAACCTTGACTAAAAAGAACGACTCCCCCACCTAGGAAGGAAAGGAGGGCTGATAGAAGGAGCCACTTGATATCAGTCGATAAAGAATGCCCCATGATGGATAAGAGAGTCTGACCAGAAAAGAGTTTTATACCTGCTGCTCTCATTTCCTTAATCCGAGTGATAATCACTAAAGCAAAGAAAGATAAGCCAAATATTGCTAAACTAATTAAAATAAGTGGATTTAGTAACATTCGAAAAGCAAGAGAATAGGGAGGTGTCTTTCGGTCAGCAATTGCTTTATAACCCAAATCTCCTAATTTATCGGCAAGCTTTTCTTTCGTCAAGGAGCCTGACAAAAGGAGATAACTATTTAGCGGATCACTACGTTCACGACTTTCTTGACTAGCTTCTTGGAATTCTTTTGGTAAAGTTCCCTGACCATAAGTTGCATAAGTAAAGTGAGTCGTCCCATCCTTACTCGGCTCTACAATTCTTCTAGCTATTAAACTCTGTTCTGAGTTTGCAAAATTCTCCAATTCCTGTTCAAATACCTCACGCGTCGGTTCCTGAGTATCCTTTTTGACACGAAGTAAAGTAACGGAATCATAGCTTGCATATAAATATTGTGGCGCACGTAAGACAATAATCCAAGCAAGGAAGAAGCTGAGAAAAAAAGTTGATAGTAATATGAATAATTTCTTCATAGTAGACTCCTTGTAAAATAGAATAACCCTATAGAAAAAGATTTTATCTTTTATAAATTCTTAGAATTATTTTCCTAGTTTAATCAATCACACCCTGAACAACAAGACAACAATACTCTTCAAAAATCTCTTCAAACCGCGTCAACGTCGCCTTGGATTATATATGTGACTGACTTCGTCAGTCTTATCTACAACCTCAAAGCAGTGCTTTGAGCAACCTGCGGCTAGTTTCCTAGTTTGCTCTTTGATTTTCATTGAGTATAAATTTAATCCTTTCTTATTTTGAAAACGATTTCTTATGACTTAAGTATATCACTTTCTATATAATTTATCAACATATTTTACTAAAATATTATTAGTAATAGAATTTTACAGTTCCCTAAAAAATAGACATCATTAACGAATTTTATTCCAGTTTTTCCCATTCATATTATCCAAGCAAAAGAGATGGTGATAACTCAAAAACAAATCGAAATATTGTAAAATTCCTAGCAAAAAAGAGAGCCGAAACTCTCTTTTTTATCTTCTTTTACTTTTTTTGACTGGCATGAGTGTGATGTCTCTCACACTAAAGTAAGCTAGGATTAACATGGCTATTGCTAGGAATATTTCTGTTGGTAATTGAAAAATTTTCAGAAAAGATAGAGCCAACAAAACCAAAAGTGCCACTAAAATACATACCATAGCGACGATATTGACTGTCCCTTTAATGCTTTCTGGTGTCGCAAATACATAGAGTAGGAGCAGTAAAATCCCTAGGACTAAATAGACCATCTTTATCTCTTTCTAGCTCTTATTCAGCTGATTTTTTCTTCTTGTTCGCTTTCTCACGCTCTGCCTTGTTAAGGATTTGTTTACGCAAACGGATAGACTCAGGCGTTACTTCCATGTACTCATCGTCGTTCAAGAACTCAAGAGACTCTTCAAGTGTCAAGATACGAGGTGTCTTGATAACAGCTGTTTGGTCCTTAGTAGCTGAACGAACGTTGGTCATTTGTTTCGCCTTAGTGATGTTAACTGTCAAGTCGTTCTCACGAGAGTTTTCACCGATAATCATTCCTTCATAAACCTCAGTACCTGGGTTGACAAAGATGGTACCACGTTCTTCGATAGACATGATGGAGTAAGTTGTAGCCTTACCAGCATCAATAGAAACAAGGGCACCACGGTGACGACCACCAATTTCACCTGGAATCAATGGCAAGTATTGATCGAAAGTATGATTCATGATACCGTAACCACGAGTCATTGACAAGAACTCAGTTGAGTATCCAATCAAACCACGCGCAGGAACAAGGAAAACCAAACGAGTTTGACCATTACCAGTTGAAATCATATCCAACATTTCACCCTTACGTTCAGAAAGGCTTTGGATAACAGATCCTTGGTATTCTTCTGGAGTGTCGATTTGAACACGTTCGAATGGTTCGCATTTGACACCGTCGATTTCTTTTACGATAACTTCTGGACGAGATACTTGAAGTTCATATCCCTCACGACGCATTGTTTCGATAAGGATTGACAAGTGCAATTCTCCACGTCCTGAAACAGTCCATTTATCTGGAGAGTCAGTTGGATCAACACGAAGGGAAACGTCTGTTTGCAATTCTGCCTGCAAACGTTCTTCCACCTTACGAGAAGTCACCCATTTACCTTCTTTACCAGCAAATGGTGAGTTGTTGACCAAGAAAGTCATTTGAAGAGTTGGCTCATCGATGTGTAGGATTGGAAGCGCTTCTACTGCATCTGTCGGAGTAATAGTTTCACCGACAAAGATATCTTCCATACCTGAAACGGCAATCAAGTCACCTGCTTTAGCTTCTTGGATTTCACGACGTTCCAAACCAAAGAAACCAAAGAGTTTTGTAACACGGAAGTTTTTAGTTGTACCATCAAGTTTAGAAAGGGTAACTTGGTCCCCAACTTTAACAGTACCACGGAAAACACGACCTATACCGATACGTCCAACGAAGTCGTTGTAGTCCAAAAGTGATACTTGGAACTGCAAAGGCTCATCTGAGTTGTCTACTGGAGCTGGGATATGGTCGATAATCGTGTCAAAGATTGGCGCCATAGTCGCTTCTTGGTCAGCTGGATCATCTGACAATGAAGAAGTTCCGTTGATCGCTGAAGCATAGACCACTGGGAAATCAAGCTGGTCGTCATCTGCACCAAGTTCGATGAACAGTTCCAAGACTTCGTCCACTACTTCAGCTGGGCGAGCTGATGGTTTGTCGATTTTGTTAACAACCACGATTGGGACAAGATCTTGTTCCAAAGCTTTTTTCAATACAAAACGAGTCTGTGGCATTGTTCCTTCGTAGGCATCTACGACCAAGACAACACCGTCAACCATTTTCATGATACGCTCAACTTCTCCACCGAAGTCCGCGTGTCCTGGTGTGTCCATGATATTGATACGAGTTCCGTTGTAGGCAACGGCTGTATTTTTAGCAAGGATGGTAATTCCACGCTCTTTTTCGATATCGTTTGAGTCCATAGCACGCTCTGCCAATTCAGTACGTGCATCAAGCGTTTCTGATTGTTTCAATAATTCGTCAACGAGGGTTGTTTTACCGTGGTCAACGTGGGCGATAATCGCAATGTTACGGATATCTTCTCTTAATTTTGTCATGATTTCCTCTATAATATTCAAAATTTATTTTCTAACTGAACGATTATACCATAATTTCAGGTAAATAACATAACTCAAGCAAGTGTAAATGTTTTCACTATGCTTTTCTTTTCACGTCAAGCCTTTTCAAAGCAAGCGACTTATGATAAGATAGGCACAGTATGCGTTTAGATAATTTATTAGCCCAAGAAAAAGTTAGCCGAAAGGCCATGAAGCAAGCCTTACTCAAAGGGGAAATTCTAGTTGATGGTTGCCCAGGCCGCTCCCTAGCTCAAAATATCGATACGGGACTACAAGAACTCCTTTTTCAGGACCGTATCATTCGAGGCTATGAACACACCTACCTTATGCTACATAAACCTGCTGGTGTCGTGACAGCCAACAAAGACAAGCAACTTCCAACTGTCATGGACCTGCTATCACCTGACATCCAGTCTGACAAGCTCTATGCCGTCGGCCGACTGGATCGAGATACGACGGGCCTCCTCCTCTTGACCGATAACGGCCCCTTGGGCTTTCAACTCCTTCATCCTCAGTATCATGTCGATAAGACCTACCAAGTTGAGGTTAATGGACTTCTGACACCTGACCATATCCAAGCCTTTCAAAAGGGAATTGTCTTTTTAGATGGCACTGTCTGTAAACCTGCAAGACTAGAGATTCTATCTGCAAGTCCTTCCCTCAGTCAAGCCTCCATTACCATTTCAGAAGGAAAATTTCATCAGGTTAAGAAAATGTTCCTCTCGGTTGGTGTCAAGGTGACCTCCCTCAAACGTACTCAATTTGGCACTTGGAGCTTGGATGACAATCTTCAAGAAGGAGACTATCGCCCCCTAAACTCCCAAGAATTAGCAAGCATTCGTGAATTTCTCATAAAAAGTGGTTAAAAAATGAGCTCGGAAACATCCAAGCTCGTTTTCTTATTTCTCAACTTTGACTTTCCCTTTCCAAGAATCCAAACCATAAGAAAGGATATAAATCTCAGAAAAACCTTGTTTTTTCAAGTAAAGGGCTGCATTTGTAACTCGTTGCGCACGTTGGTTTTCATAAAGAAGGACAGGTTTATCCTTACGAAGAGCTGCAAGACTAGTTTTCAACTGACTTGAAGGAATATTGCGGGCCCCAAGGATATGTTTTCTGTGAAATTCTGCTGGGTCGCGCAAATCAATCAATTGACCCGTACGAATCAAGGCTTCAAACTCCTCATTGTCTACAATTTTAGCCGCACGGCGAATACGAAGATAGTTAAAGCCCATCCACGCCAACATTGCTAGTATAAGTGCCCACAAAATCCAAGTAACCATTAGTTCTTTTCTCCATTTTTCTCAATATAATCCAATTCTACCTTGTGCTCTCTGCGAAGAACCGCTTCTGCTTCTAGATAGTCTAATTTGTCCATCAACCCTGCATCGTAAATCCGTGAGAGTTCCAACTTCATCAGTTCAATATCATATAAGCGTTTTCCCATGTAAACAATAATACCAAATCGTTTGAGGAATTGCTGCACATCATAGAATGTTTTCATAAGACTCATTCTAGCAAAATTTTGTGTTTTTTTCAAGAAGAGACCCACACAAGAAGTAGCACAGAAATTAAAAAAGCTACATCTTCTGCAGCTTTTTAATCTGGTGGAAAATAGCCCAACTGCTCAGCGATGTGAATCGCCTCCTGCCTGTTAGTAACTCCCAATTTTGAAAAGATATTGGCCAAATGATTGGAAACTGTACGTTTACTCACATAGACCTTGTCACAGACATCATCAATGGTCAAGCCATTTCTAACCAGTTCTAGTATCTCGATTTCTCGTGGTGTTAGCACCTCTACCATCACTTCATCTGAAAAGACCTTACCACCTAGATAAATCTTTTCCAGTTTTTTCTCCAACTCATCTGGATCCATACTTTTGTCCAGAAAGCCATAAGCCCCCATAACTTTAGCTCGGTGTTCATACATTTTTTTACTGTAACCTGTCAAAATCACAACCTTACTAGAACAACCATTGTCGATAATCTCTTGTGCCAAGGTCAGCCCATCAGCTTGATACAGACTCGTCAGGTTGATGTCAATCAAAATAATGTCGTAGTCATTAAAAGCAATCTCCGAAATAGTCGAAAAATTATCCACTAACTGGACCTTTTTAATGTTTTCCGATAACTCTAAAATCATCTTGATACTTTGGCTAAATAATTTATGATCATCAATTAACAAAATTTTCATAACACAACTCCTTATCAATCGGGAGAGTAATTTCTACACGAAATCTCTTATTATTTTCAAAAATCTGCATTTGACCACCTAAAACACTAATTTTATTAGACATATTTTTCAAGCCATAACCTAAGGATTTTTCTGTTTGAAGGCAGTCATTTTCAGAAATGATAAAAAGAGCGTCATCATGCATATCAATCTTCAAAGAAATCCTTCCACCACTAGCGTACTTAACGGCATTGGTCGCCAACTCCTCAACCAGACGATAGGCAATTTTATCGTAAGGAGATAAAAGCCTAAAGTGGACAGGAAAGTGTGTAACGACTTCATTTTCTGCGTGATAACGCTTGACAATCCGATTAATCAGCCCTTGATACTGGATGTCTAACTGCTCGTCTGTTTCTACCATTGGCTGATAATAATCCATCCGCTCACGAATCCGCTGAACCAACTCCTCTGTTACCAGATTGATCTGTTCACCAAAAGCTTGATTGCTACTATATTTATTGAAATTTTTTATTGCCATCACATTTTGCAGGATTTCATTGTGAAGAAATTCGGAGAACTGTTGTTCTGTATCTTCATTTGCCAGCAGACTTTTCACCATACGGTTACGCTTTAAAAAGAGAACTTTTACATAATCCCTAGCATCTAGCATCTCAGCAGAACGAAAGAGGCAAATCAATTCTTCCGAACAAATCCCGAACAATAGTAACACGATATTCAAGACCAAAAAGCTCGTGTTTAAGTCTAAATGAAAGATGATGAAAATGCCTACCAACAAAAACAGAACCAGTAAAAACAAGCGTGAAAAAGCTTTTATATAGGACAATTTTAACTCTGATACCTTTTTTTGAAGAGAGCTGATAATTGTTTTGAAGTGTAAAAAAGCTAAAATGCCAACAATTTCCAGATACCAGACTAGGTTCATCACTCCTGAGCCCCTCGTATTGATATACAAAAAGAAATAAGAAAGAGGCAATATTAAAGCTAATATCCACAAATTTCGTCTCTGATACTTGAGTTTACTTTTCAACTCTTTATGATATAAAATCAGTAAAATCAAGGGAACAAGGTTTAAAAAGAAAGACGCAAACAAGGACAGAAATAGAAAAATTGAAGGACTTAACAGATACGAACTAATGGTGATTAGTGTCAACACAAAGGACACACTCAACAGTTCTTTTCCTATTTTCTCTCCCAGAAAGATAATAGACAGAGAACTATACACCAATAAAAAAGAGTTGAGCGGATGAAGAATATCAAAAAAGTGCAATAGGGTGCTCGCGACTCCTTGATTAAATATGGATTGCCAGCTAATGAGAAACATCATCAGAAGCAACCAAAGTTTCAACTCACTATAGCGAAAGGTCACAATATTACAAATATAACTAAATGCAATGAATGCAATAATCAGCAATAAAACCATCTGCAAGGAAAAATCTGTCGAAAAGTCCAGAGGAATCCTATAATGAATATAAATCATTAAAGCTAGATGATTAAAAATCGTCAACCACCACAATAAAAGTGAGTTTTTCGAGAGCGATTTGACAAACTGTTTCATATGTATCCACTTCCTGAACTACTTTAATATCATTATAACACAATACCAGAATTGTCGGATTGGCAACTCTGGTATTTGACTTAATTTTCAATAATTTGCCAACTTACTCTATAAGTCACTAGCAGGTAAAGGACAAAGAGTAAGACCGCTACTCCCAGATAGGTGATATCTATAGAAATGCTGGTATTAGCGAAGTTCTCAAAATAGCCCAAAAGAGCGGTACTCAAGGCAAGTGCTAGCGGACCTGCGATAAGCAGCGGAACCAAGAAATAACTTAGAATCTGTTGCAAAAGAATAAAGCGATTTTGCTTTCTCTTATTACCAAGAAGGTATAAGATTTGATAATCATTAACACTATCCAAAGCACTTGTAGAAGTTTGAAGAGACAAGATACTGAGGGAAATAATGATAAAAATAACACTGACAAAAATCATGACAAAGACAATGACGCCCATAAATCCAAGATAAATCTCAAAAATTCTTCCTTTCGTTTGATAGACGAACGAATTCAACTCTTCTCCATCACGAGTGAAGTAGTATTTTTCAATCCACTGACTCAAGAATGTTTCTACTTCCCGTTTGTCAATGTTTTCTTTGAAATTGGCAACATAGGTCGTGTGGTCTTCCGTCAATCCAACTACTACCTTATCTGGTACAATCAAGGTTCCTGAATCATTTGTAGTTACTGAAGATAAAAAGTAAACTGTTTCAAGTGGCTTTGAAGAGGCAAGGTTGAGAGAATGACCGTTAATCATGAAGGTTTTGGTCGTTGATAGAAAGTCCTGGATCTGCTTGGCAGTTCCTTTATAATTGGCATTGACTAGAAATTGGTCTTCTGCCAAGTCAACCGCTTTTTTCCCTTGCAGTTTGCGGAGATGATTGTAGGCAGAAATTCCTAAAATCGGTACTTTTGATTCAGGAAGTTTCTTATCATGCTCCCAGAGATTGCTAGTATCAATCAAATCTTTATAGGTTAAATCACTAGAATAGATAGGATAGCTGTACTCCTCTTTGATGAGGTTAAAGTCAAATCCATCTGCTTTCAATCTGTCTTTGACAGATTCCTGAGAAAATTGAAACTCTTTACCACGGTAGAGATTGACAGTTACATCATAAGGTGAGTATTTGTTCAGCTCTCGGTTCATAGTCGTATAGGCACTACCACTAAAAACGAGTAAGCTGATAGCCAGTGTCAAGGTCAAGGATAAGACAGCCAACGTGACCGAATTACTATCAGCTTGTTTTGAAAATTGACGGATTTTAAAAGTGTTTAGTTTGTTATAGTAGGTTTGAGGCAGTTTTCTAAGGGAGACCAAGATAAAATGGCTCAAGGTATTGTAAAATAAAATCACAAAAATCACGAAGACAGATACCAGCAAGATACCCCAGCTTTTCAAGAATGATAGATGGTGATAGTCTGAAAAATAGAGAGCACCAAAACCGATAACAGCTGTCGAAAGAATAAAGAGAAGTGCTTGAAGAACTGGCTTGCCTTTTGCCAAGACAGATTTCTTGACCCCATTTTCTTGAATGAGTGCAATGATATTTTGCTTTCTAAAGGTAAGAATGTCCATGACACCAACAATAAAACTGGTGACCAAATAGGAATAAACTAGTAAGATGACAGACTTGCTATCAAAGAAAAGCAGACTACCAAAGTAATTGGCCATAAAAAACTCAGATGCAACCTTAGATAGAATGACCAGTAAGATCAATCCAAGCAAGAAACCTAGAATCAAAGAAAAGATATTGACCAGCATGGTTTCAAAGAACAGGGTACGGATAATCTGCTTCTTCTTCATTCCCAGCGTTGCATAAAGTCCCAGCTCTTTCTTGCGCCGTCCCAGCACAAAATTTGTGGCGTAAACAATGAGAAAGGCAATCGCCGATAGAATCAGATAGGAAAGCAAGCCCATGTACTGGCTCATCACCGTCGTTAACATTTCCTTTGCTCCTGATAAACTTTGCATCACTGGATGGCTTGGTAAAGCATTAAAAGCGTAGAGCAAGCTATAAATCAAGGTCAGACTGAAAAAATAGATGGTATAGGTCTGTAAATTTCGAAATACATTTCGTAAAATCAATTTTGGATACATACTCTCCTCCTATCTGGTACGGCTGTAAATCTCTTGCAAATACTGTTCATTAGATAAGCTGTTACGTTCCAAATCATCCATAATCTTTCCATCGCTAAGTAGCACCATCCGTGAAGAGTACTTGGCTGCGGCAGGGTCATGCGTAACCAGTAAAATGGTAATACCAAAACTTTTATTGATTTCCTGCAAAAGTGCCATCAGTTTTTCAGAATTGGCAGAGTCCAAGGCTCCTGTCGGCTCATCTGCGATAATCAGTTTAGAATCATCAATCAAGGCTCTAGCAGTTGCCACACGTTGTCGCTGACCACCTGATAACTGATTAGGAAACTTATCTTTTGAGTTTTGGATGGCCAACTTATCCAAAATTTCCACAATCTTATCCTGATGTTTTTTGATATTTTTCCCCTGAATTTGAAGAGGTAGAACGATATTTTCATAGACCGTCAAGGTTTCCACCAAGTTGTAGGCTTGGAAAATATAGGAAATGTTTTTAGCACGATAGTCAGCTAGTTCATTTTCCTTGGCATGGATGATGTCAAAATCTTCAAATCGAATCTCACCTGATGTTGGTTTATCAATCGTTGAAATACAGTTGAGAAGTGTTGTTTTTCCACTACCACTTGCCCCCATAATTGCCAGAAATTCTCCTTTTTCAACGGACAAGTTCACATCTGATAAAGCATGAACGATATTATCCCCTTGACCAAATGTTTTCGTTAATCCTGTCACAATAAGCTGTTTCATTATTTCATTCCTCCGTTTCTTTATTACACTCTCATTATACGGTTTCTTTCAAGGTTTGCCATGAGTATTTTGTGCAATATATTCAAGTTATAAAAAACCGATGCCTTTTTCAGGTATCGGTCGATGTTGATTATTTGCGATCGTTTCTTTTTTTCATAAAGTAAACAATCCCTATGACAACAACTCCTAAGACCAGTACAGGTGCATAGAATTCTAGTGTTCCAATAATTCCTTCCATTTTATCCTCCTGTCAAAAAATAGAGAGTTTTACCCACAGCGCACGTTTGGCGAAATACGTTCATAAGAATATGTCAATCACCAAGCACAGCGTCCCTGTGCTGTTAATCTAACAGCCATACCCTACCCAGCAGCAGATTTACCATCCAATTCTTGGCTATCAATTTCCATAATCCAAAGAATCAATCTCAAAGTTATCTCGTTTTATTTGTATTTCTCCCCGTAAATATAACACCAAATCAAAATGTTGTCAATATTTTGTAATAAAACACTAGAATTTTCCTTTTGTTTTATCTAACAACGAACATTATTTCTCGTACACTCATAGGAATAGGTGAAATACAATCCACAGAGACCTGCTACTGTCATTTTAAAAGCTGTATACCACTAGCTTCTGATTTCCCAGAAAGTTCTTGGTTTTCAACCTCAAAACTTAGAGAATCAATTTCTAAACGATTTGTATTTTTAGCCATAAGGTTGCCTCCTTCCTTCTTTTGGATGATCATCTTTACAATAACTAGTATAAACTCTAGTATTGGCTAAGTAATGAGTAAATCGTGCAAGTTTCTTATTTTCGAGAAAAATTTTTAATCTTATTTACTAAATGATTTAGAAGTTTCTTCTTAACTACTTTACAGAGACCCACACACTCCCCCTGATTTTCCTATCTTCTTTGGCGATTCTGACGCAAGTGTGGTACAATAAAAACATGAGAATTCAACAATTACACTATATTATCAAAATCGTCGAAACTGGCTCCATGAATGAGGCAGCCAAGCAACTCTTTATCACTCAGCCGAGTCTTTCCAATGCTGTGAGAGATTTGGAAAATGAAATGGGCATTGAAATCTTTATTCGTAATCCTAAGGGAATCACCTTGACCCGTGATGGGATGGAGTTTCTCTCTTATGCCCGTCAGGTTGTCGAGCAGACCCAGCTTCTGGAGGAACGCTATAAAAATCCTGTCGCCCACCGTGAACTCTTTAGCGTTTCGTCTCAACACTATGCCTTTGTGGTAAACGCTTTCGTCTCTCTGCTCAAGAAAAGCGATATGGAGAAATACGAGCTTTTCCTTCGTGAAACTCGTACTTGGGAGATTATCGACGACGTCAAGAACTTCCGCAGTGAGGTCGGTGTTCTCTTTTTGAACAGCTACAACCGTGATGTTTTAACAAAAATGCTGGATGACAACCACCTGCTGGCTCATCATCTCTTTACCGCCCAACCGCATATCTTTGTCAGTAAGACCAATCCTCTGGCAAAAAAAGACAAGGTCAAACTATCTGATTTAGAAAACTTCCCTTATCTCAGCTATGACCAAGGGACGCACAACTCCTTCTACTTTTCAGAAGAAATTCTTTCTCAAGAACACCACAAGAAATCTATCGTAGTCAGCGACCGTGCTACCCTCTTTAATCTCTTGATTGGTCTGGACGGTTATACCATCGCAACAGGGATTTTGAACAGCAACCTCAACGGAGACAATATCGTTTCTATCCCACTGGATATTGATGATCCAATTGAACTGGTCTATATCCAGCATGAGAAAACCAGCCTATCTAAGATGGGCGAACGCTTTATCGACTATCTCCTAGAAGAAGTCCAGTTTGATAGTTGAGAAATGATAAGAACCAATATGTAGGCTAGCAACAACCTACGCATTGGTTCTTTTTACTTATAATTAAAAGTTTCCCCTGCCAACTTATCAGCTAGCTTGGGAAAGAGAGTATAAAACTTATGGGCTAGGTTCAACAAGACAGGAAGATTGAGTTCTCGTTTGTTTTTTCCTATAATCTTAACAATCTTTTTAGCCACTGCATCTGACTCTAGCAGGAAGCGTTCAACCGACTTGAGATAAGTTCCATCTGGGTCCGCTTGGTCAAAAAATCCAGTGCGGATTGGTCCTGGATTAACCGTCGTTACATAAACACCGTAGGACATGAGTTCAAGGCGCAAAGCATTTGAAAAACCAATGGCCGCAAACTTGGTCGCTGAGTAGAGACTGGACTTGCCAGTAGCGATTAAACCTGCCATGCTGACGATATTGATGATATGGCCTTTTCGACTTTCCTTCATTCGAGCCGCAAGGCGACGAGACAGATTCATTAGGGCAAAGGTATTGACCTCGAACATCTGATGAATATCTTGGTCGGAAATCTGGTCAAATTCCTCAAAAATCCCGTAACCAGCGTTGTTTATCAAGACATCAATCTTGCCATAACGGAGATAGAGGTCTGCTACCAGAGTTTCTAAGGCTGAATCATCGGTAATATCGATTTCAATCAATTCTGCATGGGGATGGTTTCCGTAGAGTTGGGCTAATTTTTCCTTATTTCGACCAAGCAAGATGAGTTGGTCTTCAGGTAAAAGTTTGACTATTTCTTGGGCTAGACCACCGCTAGCTCCGGTAATGAGAATAGTAGGCATACTGTTCCTTTCTCAAGCTTTTAGATTTCCACTTCTTCCAAGTCTTTGACCACATGGACATTTTCAAAAACACTAGCAGCGTCTTTTTTGAGCTTGCTGATATCTTTTGATAGAAAACGAGCACTGATGTGGTTAAGTAAGAGGCGTTTGGCACCTGCTTCTACTGCTACTTGTGCAGCTTGCATGTTAGTAGAGTGGCCATGGTTACGAGCAATTATTTCATCACCCTTGCCATAAGTCGATTCATGGACTAGGACATCGGCATTGACAGCCAGACGCACACTGGCATCCGTTTTTCGAGTGTCTCCTAAAATAGTGATAATTTTACCTGGACGTGGAGCTGAGATATAGTCTGCTGCCTTGATTTCAGTTCCGTCTTCCAAAACAACATCCTGACCGTTTTTGATTTTCCCAAAAAGTGGGCCAAATGGGACACCAGCTGCCTTGAGTTTTTCAGCATCCAGCGTTCCTTCCAAGTCCTTTTGAATGACACGATAGCCAACACAGAAAATAGTATGATCCAGCTCCTCTGCATACACCGTGAATTTATCGGTCTCAAGGATTTTTCCTAGAGAATCTTGGTCAAACTCATGAAAATGAATGCGGTAAGGCAGGCGCGAACCTGACACACGAAGGCTGGTTAAGACAAATGATTTGATTCCTTGCGGTCCATAGATTTCCAAATCTGTCTGCTCTTCATTAGCCTGAAAGGCACGGCTTGAAAGGAAACCTGGTAAGCCAAAGATGTGGTCTCCATGCAGGTGGGTGATAAAAATTTTGCTGACCTTACGTGGTCGAATCGTGGTTTCTAGAATGCGATTTTGCGTACCTTCTCCACAGTCAAAGAGCCAAACTTCGTTAATCTCGTCCAAGAGTTTCAGGGCGAGACTTGAAACGTTGCGGGCTTTAGAGGGCTGACCTGCCCCCGTTCCTAAAAATTGAATATCCATTCGATACTTTCTAATTAATCAATATATAACATGGCTGTGCGGTTTTCCGATCGGAAATAGCGCTTGCCAGAAAAAGCAGCAGCTTCTTGCAGTAAATCCTCTTGGCTGTAACCTTTAAGACGCTTGCGACCATCAGCCAAGCTTTCCAAATCAGTCAAAGCTGTTAGACTCTCCATGCTAACAACTTCCTCATCTCCAACAGCCTTCATGTAAATCTTGCCAGATTCTTCAAAGACTAGTTGATGGGGGAAAATTTGCGCAATTTCAAAGAACAAGTCATCTGAGATTACCTCTTCATTTTCAGAGAAAATCCGACCCAGTCCCTCACTTTCATAACAAAAACCAAAGGATTTACCAGACAGGTTTAGGCGAATAAAGGGCTTGTTTTCTAAGGTGAAACTTGGCTCAGTATTGTAAAGATTCAGTTCCTGACTGAGTTCCGCAAAATAATCGGTTGCAGCTTGAGGACTCTTTTTTTGGTAAAGTTCTGCAAAGTAAGCATTGACCACGCTAGGCGGAGGTGTGATGAGAGCCAACTGCTCCTGCTCTGTCTTGCCAGCTAGAAGCTGATCCAGATATACCTTATCCAGACTTGTATAACCTCCATACTTTAGAGCCAACGTTTTGATATCAGTCATAAAATTCTTCTAACCTCCATTTGTTTTTCTCAGAAATGTAGCCTGTAATCACTTCGCCGTCTTCCTGATAATCACGTTCTTCCAAAATCGCAACACTTTCTAAATCATGAATCTTGTAGGACTTAGAAAAAGGCACGCGCAGGGTAAAGGTCTCAAAAATATCCTTGATTTTTTCTAAAAATAGTGCCTGCAAATTCTCACGACTATCCTCAGCCTTGGCAGAAATGAGGGCGTAGGGCGTTTGGGTAGGCGTAAAATCTTCCACCAAATCCGCTTTATTATAAAGTGTCAGGCGAGGAATATCCTTCATGTCCAAGTCTTTCATGATGGAGAGGACCGTTTTTTCATGCTCTTCGTGGTAAGGATTGCTGGCATCGATAACATGAACCAGAAGATCCACATGCTTGCTTTCTTCCAAGGTCGACTTGAAACTGGACACCAATTCAGTCGGCAAATCTTGAATAAAGCCAACTGTATCTGTCAAAGTTACTTGGAGATTGCCCCCTAGATGGATACTCTTAGTCGTCGCATCCAGAGTCGCAAAGAGCTCGTCAGCTTCATACTGGGTCTTACTGGTCAAGGTGTTCATGATGGTTGATTTCCCAGCATTGGTATAACCAATCAAACCAATCTTAAAGGTGCTTGACTCCAAACGTTTTTCTCTGACAGTCGCCCGATTTTTCTCAACCACCTTGAGCTGGCGCTCGATATCCGTGATTTGATTGCGAACACTACGACGGTTCAGCTCCAGCTGGCTTTCACCAGGTCCACGGGAACCAATTCCCCCAGCCTGACGACTGAGCATAATCCCCTGACCAACCAAACGAGGCAAGAGGTATTTGAGCTGGGCTAGGTGAACTTGGAGCTTCCCTTCATGGCTTCGAGCCCGCATGGCAAAGATATCTAAAATCAACTGCATACGGTCAATGACCTTAACACCCAGAACTTCCTCTAAATTGACATTCTGCCTTGGTGTCAGACGGTTGTTGACGATGACAGTGGTGATTTCTTCTGCATCCACCATAAGCGCAATCTCTTCCAACTTACCAGAGCCTACGAAGGTCTTTGAGTCATACTTTTCACGTTTTTGTCTGTAGCTATCTACAACGACTGCCCCAGCTGTCTTGGCTAGACTGGCCAATTCTTCCATAGAGAGGTCAAAATTGTCCATGCCCTGCAATTCCACACCAATCAACAAGACCCGTTCCTCTTTTTTCTCCATTTCAATCATCTAAAAACTCCTCTATCTGGCTTAAAATGCGGTCTTGCACACCAGCTTCTCCAATCTGATAAAAGGTCACCTGCATGCGATTACGGAACCAGGTCAGCTGACGTTTGGCAAAACGACGGGTCGCCTGTTTGAGGCTCTCACTGACTTCTTCCAAGGATTGCTCTCCACGGAAGTAAGGAAAGAGTTCCTTGTAGCCAATTCCTTTAGCAGCCTGCACATCTGGATAATGGTCAAAGAGCCACTTGGCTTCGTCTAGAAGTCCAGCTTCAAACATCAAATCCACTCGATGATTGATTCGTTCATATAATTGACTGCGCTCATCATCCAAGCAGATAATCAGTGGTTCATACAAGGTCTCTTGATTTTCCAAATCCTGACCAAAATGGGCAATTTCCAAGGCACGTATTGCACGACGACGATTAAACTGGGGAATCTCAAGACCTGCTTGCGCCACCAGATGAGCTAATTCCTCATCTGAATATGGCTCCAAACTAGCTCGATAGTCCAAAATCTCCTCATGGGGAGTCTCCCCACCCAGGTGATAACCTTCTAGCAAGCTCTGGATATAAAGCCCAGTCCCACCGGCTATAATGGCTAGCTTGCCACGGCTGTGAATATCCTCAATAGCCATCTTAGCTTCTGAAACAAAATCAAAAGCCGAGTAAGACTCGGTTACCTCTCTAACATCGATTAAATGATGGGGAACAGCTGCCTGCTCTTCTGGACTAGCCTTAGCCGTCCCAATATCAAGTTCTCGATAGACTTGCTGGCTATCTCCACTAACCACTTCGCCATTAAAACGCTTGGCCACTTCAATGGCAAGGGCTGTTTTTCCAACAGCAGTCGGTCCAACAATCACAATTATTTTTGTTTTCATCTTTTTTCCTTGAAAAATTCCCATTTTTTCGTTACTATTATTATAACACAAAAAGGTCAGTCAGAAAAATGTGACCTCTTGAGGAGGCTGGCTGATTGAGAATATAAAGGAGGAAGACTCATGGCTAAAGGATTCGCTAAAGGTCTTGTAACAGGTGTCGCAGGAACTGTCGCTGCCGTTGCAGGTGCAGTATACGCATTTAAAAAGAAAGTAATCGAACCAGAAGAGCAAAAAGCAGCTTTCATCGAAGAAAACCGTAAAAAAGCAGCTCGTCGCCGCGTATCACGTTAAAAAACAAAAGAAGTTGGGATTTATTGTCTCAACTTCTTTTTTCTATTCTTTTAAATAGCTAGGTCAAACTTCAACTGTGGCTTGACAGGGTCATAATCCACCAACTCAAAATCTTCTGCTTTAATATCAAAGAAACTAGTCCCATCAGGAACATTTAAAACCAAGCGTGGTTGGCAGTTTGATGGCTCACGACGGAGCAATTCCTGAGCTTGTTCAAATTGATTATCATAGATATGAAGGTTGTTGATAAAATAGAAGAACTTCCCAACCTTCCAGCCAAAATGCTTGGCAATCATCATTTGAAGAGCCACATACTGCATAGCATTGATGTGGTGGGCCACTAGCATATCATTGGAGCGCTGGGTCAAGGTCGCATCCAGATAGATTTCTCCATCTACACGGCGGACATCAAACATGGTCTGAAAGGCGCATGGGAGCAGCCCATCTGTTTCTTCGAAAGCCTGGTAATCCCAGAGCGAAATAATATTGCGACGGTTCCAAGGGTTGGCTTCCAACTGTTTGAGAAGCTTATTGATAATGTCGTGTTTCTTAACGACCGCCCCGTAACGCTCACCAATAGTTCCCGTATCTCCCACTTCCCAGTCATTCCAGTAGTGAACATTGTACTTGTCATTAAGCACTTCTAAGCTATTTGACTGGTCTTGGTAGATCCAGAGAACTTCTTTGATAGCTGATTTGATGGCAATGGGACGCAAGGTTGTGATGGGGAATTCCCCCTTGGCCAAGTCATACTCGGCAAATGCACCCGTTACATACTTGGAGTTGGCAACTGTCCCATCCTTATACTTAGGACGTGCTTGCTCTGAAAAGACACCGTCTTTGAGGATTCGTTCAATATTTTCTTTAAAAATCGTATCTGCTTTTGTCATTCTCTCTCACCTCATTTATTGTCCTAACTAGTATAGCATAAAAAAAGAAAGGAGGAAAATCACTCGCTTCTGGAAAGCAACTTTCTCCTTTTTTATTTTATTGCAATACAAGTGATGCTGCTCCAATAACTCCAGCGTCATTTCCTAGAGTTGCAAGAGCTAATTTAGTAGATGTGCGTACTTGTGGGAAACTATTTTCATCGTAAACTTTTTGAACACCTTGTAGAAGGAATTCTCCCGCAGCTGACACACCACCACCGATGACGATTGTTGATGGGTTCAAAATTGAACCGATGTTGGCACAAGCGATTCCCAAGTAACGTGAGAAGTTACGGTAAACAATCAAAGCAAGGTCGTCTCCTTCTTTTGCAAGGTCAAAGACAGTCTTAGCAGTTACTTCTTCTCCGTTATCAATCAAGCGTTTCAAGGCTGCATCGCCTTCGTATTCATCGGCATAGCGACGAGTCAAGTTGACAATCCCTGTTGCTGAAGCAACTGTCTCAAGGCAACCTTTCTTACCGCAAGTACATGCAATTGGTTGGTCAAAGTCAACAGTGATGTGGCCAAGCTCACCTGCTGCACCAGCAACACCGTGAAGCAATTTGCCTTCTGCGACAATACCACCACCAACACCTGTACCAAGTGTCATAAAGACAACATCTGGTTGGTTATCTCCAGCACCCATCCAGCGCTCACCAAGAGCTGCCACGTTGGCATCATTATCGATGAAAAATGGAATGCCCAAGGCTTTTTCAATTTTCTCTTTAATTGGTTGAAGGGTTTTCCAGTTCAAGTTGTAGGCACCAATAACAGTCCCTTTTTCACGGTCAACCACACCTGGTGATCCCATTCCAATACCTTGGAAGTCCTCTGCTGTCAATCCAAGCAAGTCCAAACGGTGTTTAATAGACTCAATCATATCATCTACGATATGACTTCCCTCATCCAAAATGCTGGTCTTGATTGACCATTTTTCTTGGATTTCTCCTGCTGTTGTCAAGATTGCAAATTTGATAGAAGTTCCACCAAGGTCAATCCCAATAATCTTTTGACTCATCATATTCTCCTTTTTCATTGTATAATAATTGAAAATGCTTACAGCACTAGTATAACAAAATTCATTTACTTATGCAAAGGTTTGCATTAACTTTCTAAATTTTATCTGATTTATGGTTTCCAGAGACCTGAGGCATCTACATAGTAGCGGCCTCCATCAACTCACTCATTCTTAGCCATTTTACCATCTGATTTCAAATAGTAATTTCCTTGCCATGCATTGCGAGCGTATGAACCATCTGATTTCAAGTAATACCAGGCTTGATAAGAAGAGTCATAAACCCACTCACCTTGTGCCATTTTACCGTTTGACTTAAGGTAGTAAGCTCCTTGCCATGCATTCTTTGCATAAGATCCATCTGATTTCAAATAATACCAAGCTTGATAGGAAGAATCATAAATCCATTCGCTCTGTGCCATTTGACCATCTTCTTTCAGGTAATAGCTTCCCTGCCATGCATTTTTCACTGGATTGCCATTTCCATCAAAGTAATACCAAGCACCATCCTGCTTAACCCAGCCACTTGTTGTTGCTGAACTTGTATTGTTTTGAGCCGCAGTTGATTGTTTTGTTTTGAAAGCACCCTTAGGAGCATTTTTCAATTCGCAAGCCACACCATCATGATCGCGGTCTAACTTGGCAGAATAACCAGGATCCCCCTCATGAAGATCTGAATAGCCATTAGCCCAAGCTTCCTTACAGCTAGAAAAATGGATGTTTTCTTCTGCTAAAACAGATTGTGAAAGCAAAGCTAAAACTGACAACGTCGCCAAACTCATTTTAAAAAATAGACGTTTGTTCATTTATTTCTCCCATAATTATGATATCGATTTCATGTTTATTTTATCAGATTTATTTATTCAATTCAAGGAAAAATCAATCCTAGTTCTTATAACTTTTCATTACAATTCTTATTTTTGAATAAATAACTCATACAATCCTCTCACTGCATTACAGCCGTAAATAGCTTCTGCTTGGGCTAAATCTGCCAAGGTCAAGGCTTTCTCTTCTACCTGTCCTGTTTCCAGCAAATGCTGACGGTAAATTCCTGGCAAGATTCCAAATCGGATAGGCGGTGTGTAGAGTTTTCCAGCGATTTTCAGAACCAAATTTCCGATAGAGGTTTCAAGCAGTTCTCCTGACTTATTGTGGTAAATAATCTCTTGTTCCCCTAGGCTCAAATGCGGTCGGTGAGTCGTTTTAAAATAGGTAAAGGCTTGTTGCAAATTGGCTTCCTGAAGACAAAGTTTGGCCTCGCAAAAACTTGGACTAAGAGGTGTTAATACTTGACGACTGAGTTCTATCTTTCCAGATTTGCTGAGAGAAATTCGCAAGCGGTAATCTTGATTAGCATCACAAGCCTGACACTCTTCCTCTATCTTTTGTCTTAAGTCTTCTGCATCAAAAGGAAAGGAAAAATATCGACTTGCTTTTTTCAGTCTTTCTATATGTTGATTTTCAAATAGCAAGCTCTTCTGACTGATTTTTCCAGTTGTAATCAGTTGGAAACGAGCTTGTTTACGATAAAGTACAGCTGCTTTTTGATGAACTTCTCGGTATTCAGATTTCCAAGTGCTATCCCAAGTAATGCCTCCGCCAACTCCATAGATGGCTTTCCCTTGATGCAGTTGAATGGTCCGAATGGCGACATTAAAAATCCGTAGTCCATTTGGAAGCAAGAGACCAATCGTTCCACAGTAGACTCCACGCGGTTGTGGCTCCAGGTCCTTAATGATTTCCATAGTCGCAATTTTGGGTGCGCCCGTTATAGATCCGCAAGGAAAGAGTGAGCGGAAAATTTCAACAAGGTCCACATCCTCTCGCAACTGACTCTTGATAGTCGAAGTCATCTGCCAAACAGTTGAATACTGTTCCACTTGGCAAAGACGCTCCACGTGCTCACTTCCCACTTCAGAAATACGGTTCATATCATTGCGCAAGAGGTCCACAATCATCATATTTTCAGAGCGATTTTTAGGATCCTGCTCCAACCAACTGGCCTGTTCAAGATCTTCTTGGTCGGTCACGCCACGCTGAGTCGTTCCCTTCATTGGTCGCGTTGTCAACTCGCGGCCATTTTGCTCAAAAAAGAGCTCTGGACTCATGGAAATCACTGCCATCTCGTCATGTTCCACATAGGCATTGTAGCCCGCCTCCTGTTCTACCACCATGCGATTGTAGATAGCAAAAGGATTGGCGCTTAAATCTTGTTTGAGTTGGACGGTGTAGTTGACCTGATAGGTGTCCCCCTGCCGCAAATGATGGTGAATCTGAGCAATCGCCTTTTCATAGTCTGCTGCAGACGTTACTTCCTGCCAATTTGAAGGCAAATCAACCTCATCATAAGTCAGAGGAATAGGGGAAGTTTCTACGCTATCATGAACAGTAAAGTAAAGCAGGTACTCGCCCAGTAGAGGAGCCTTATGAACTGCTAATTTCTCCTCAAAAGCAGGTGCAGCCTCGTAGCTGACATAGCCCACCACATAGTAGCCCTGCTCTTGGTAGCTTTCCACTTGTGCCAGCAAGGCTGTTACTTCCGCTAAATCTCTCGTTTTTAACTCTTTGATAGGATGGGTGAAGGTGTATCTCTCCCCCAAAGCCCTAAAATCAATCACTGTTTTTCTATGCATATTTCAAGTATAGCATAAAAAGGCAGATCAAGAAAAACTTAATCTACCTTTTTACGACTTTATTCATCCCTATGCTTGTGGTGCAGTAAATAGATCACCAGAGAAACCGTCTGTGTTTTTAAGGACTTGTTTGTATATTTTTGATTTCAAAGCAACCGTATTTCGATATTTGTCTTTAATACTATTATCGTTTAATTCTGTTAAATCTTTAGTAACAGCTTCTTTGAATAATTCTTGTAATTTACTATACGTAGAGATGTTTTCTCCATCAATATTAATTTCTGTAAATCCTCTTTGAGCTTTTGTAAGAACTTCCCCATACCAAGCTTTTTTCCATTCTTCCAGGGTTTGGAATGTACCACCAGAAACTTTATCAATAATAAATTTATCACTCAATGTTGATTGTTTTTCTTTATTGGCTTCAGCTTTATATTTATTAGAAACATATCCGATGAATCCATTTTCATATCCATAATAACCCCACATACGGAAGGCATTGTGTTTAAATGATAAGGCACCTGGCGCACCATCACTTGAGTTACCTCCATAGATACCAGCCATCATATTAACATTAACATATGCAGAACCGAAGTCTTCAGGGCGATATCTACCATTACCTACACCATGTTTAGTTGCAAAGTTATTATCAACTAGTTGATCGATAGTTGTAAGAGCCATAGTCTTCTCAGTATCGTTTAAATCACGAACTAGATCCCATTGATGTGGTGCACCTTCTAACTTATTATAGCTAGCTTTTTCACGATATTTCTTATCGATTCTCTTGAACCACTTATCGTTAGTTCCAGTGTTTTTCTTAATTACAGATTCAGCTTCTAAGTAATCAAGCATCATCATAGATTCATTATAGTTCTTCATGTAGTGGTCAATTTTCTCACGGAGTTCTTCTGGTGTCAAATACGTAGTACTATCCGTTACAATCGCAATTTTCATTTACTAGACTCCTTTTCTTAAAATTAGCAATCACGTTACTTTATGTAGTATACCAAATATATATTAGGAGCAAACGTTGGAAATTAGCAGAGCCACAAAAAGGAGCTAGGCTTTCACCTAAACTCCTTAACACTAAAATTTTATTTTGTAAAAACTTCTTCTTTAAAACTATTTGTAGCTTGTAATAATTTTTTAAAGACTTTTTCTTTCAGTGAAACTGTGTTTGTATATGATTCTTTGCTTGTTCTAGCCATTTCTTCTTTATCTTTTTGAACTGCTTCTTGGAATAGTGTTTCCAATTGCGCATATGATGAAATGATTTTTCCGTCTATCTCAAATTCATGTATCCCATCTTTAGCTTGGGCTACAACTTTTTTGAAATATGCCTTCTTCCAATCTTCTAAAGTATGGAATTCACCTTCAGAAATTTTTTCAATAATATAGCTATCACTTAATACTTTATTTTCTTTTCGAGCTTCTGCACTATATTTATTTGATGCATAACCGACAAACCCTTTTTCATATCCATAGTATCCCCACAGACGGAATGTATTGTGTTTAAATGATAATGCTCCTGGAGAACCTTCACTCGTATTTCCTCCATAGATTCCTCCGGTAATTCGAACATTGACATATGCTGTTTGGAAGTCTTCCGGTTTATATAAACCATGGAAATCTCGATTTGTAATGAAATTGTTCATAATTAAATCATCGACAGAATTTAGCGGTACTTGTTTATCAGTATCATTCAACGGACGAACATTGTCCCATTGATCTTTAGAGTTAGCTGGATTTCGTAGTTGTTTGTCCATCTTCTTGAACCATTTGTGTTTTAATGCTGTATCCTGCTGTTTAACAACCGTATCCCCTTCTAAATAATCCAAGAGCATTAACGTATCATTATAGCCTTTCATATAATGATCAATTTCCTCACGTGATCTTAATTCGTTTGGATTTGTATTATACCATTGATTTCCATCGTTTGGACGAATGTAAGCCATATTCAATCCTAACGCTCCATAATCTCCTTGGTGCCCAATTTCAGAAGGCGATTGTAACATTCCTTGCGCAAACGCTTCAACATTAGTTCCCGGACGATGTCTCCATCCACCTAAGTAAGCCATACGGTCGTTAACGTGTGTCGTTTCATGCGTAAAAGCTGAAATCCCAAACGGACTAATCATATTGGTAAGCATAAAGAATACTGATGCTTCAGGTCTATTCGGATCATCATAGATAGATGCCATTGCCCCCATACGTGTATCAGTATTATGATATGTTCCTGTCGGTCCGAACACTTCCCGAATCGGTGCAATTGCTGTTCCTTGATTTGAATACCCTAGACGATTTGCAGATACACCTGGATATAATTGATTATCCCAGACCGGAGTTGGTACTATATTTTTACTCTTCAACAGACGTTCTCGAACATTTGGTAACGCTAATCGAGACCAGAAGTCTAAGTACGCTTGTTGAGCTGTAGCCACCTTATCAATTTCCGGTTTAAATGCATTTCTTTCTTCTTCCGTCATCTTGCCATATTTCTCAAATGAACTAAAGGCTAATGTATTATAAGTTGAAATTAAGAACATATGCGCATTCTTTACGTTTAGAAGCGGTAAAATCATCTTAGCATGGGTACCATTATTCAATCCATCGTAAGCACGATGTTTCTTATCTTTAAAATCTTCCGTCGTTGTCTCTGGTTCCGAAACATATACATGATCTCTCGTTGCATCAATAAACCAATCATTCATATTATCAATATTTGTAAATAATTTACGATTATAATCTAAGAATTGATGTAAATTACCAGACAATGTATCCTTCGCTAAGACTTCACGGAATGCATCTTGCGTACGGTTCCCTTTGAGGTTATTCTCTTTTGAACCAATCTCAATCAATCGATCCAATACACTTACGTTTTTACCATAGAAATCTGGTTTGAATAACATTAATTCTTTAATATTTACCTCTCCAAATTTTACTCCGTAATAACGATGTAGATACGTTAATCCAAGAATTAAAGCCGCTTTATTCTTTTCAACTTTATCTAAAATCATTTGTTGTGCTACTAGAGAATCATTTAATTGATGATTTTCATTTTGAACTAACTTAGTCACTAGTTCTGTTAAGTTATTCTTCACATAATCAAAGCTTTCTTCTAAGTAAAGATTTTTCACCGCATCAAATCTTCCTGCTCCCGGTCGGTTAAAGTGTTTATAAATAACATCTGATTGTAATTCAATCGGACTTAATTTTGAAACAATTCCATTCACTAAACCATCATAATTTTTTTGAACAATATTTAATGTATATTTAACTCCTAAATCTGTTACAGTGTATTCTTTAACATTACTTAATCCTTCTGTACTGCCAGATAGATTTAAGTATTCTTTTGTTCCATCCGCATAGTGAATCATAATTTTATTCACTTCTTCTAAATTTGTAACGAATTTTGTATCATGCATTGGTGTTACAGAAAGAACTTCTTTCGTATTTAAGTTATGTGATTTATCCAATTTATTAGCTTGATGTACAATATATTCTTTATTATAGAATGGTTGTAATTTTTCAAAATTCTTATATGCTAATTTATATTCATCGTTATAATCTTGGATTTGATTATAAGCAGAATTTTGAGACACTGTTGCGTTTAATGTAGCCACTAGTGATTTTTCGCTTTCAAAAGTATTAGCAGTAATATTATAGCTAGCTACTTTTTCATCAGCTTCTTCTTTTGTCAATTCAATTTGTTTATTAGGATATTTAGTGTATGACTTTTTACCTTCACTATATCCAGCTACACTGTATAATTTATCAATTTGTGGATGTGCATAATCATCATCAATATCATTTGAACCAAATAACATTTCTGCATTTTTCACTTTTACATAACTAACATTATCTTTTACTGTACCAAAAGGCCATGTCTTACTTGCAAACGCTCCAGTTTGTACTGGCGTAACTACATTAATCATTCCTTTGGCAACAGATTTGGTCAAGTTTCCTTTAGTTCCAGTTAAATAATCGCCTACCATTCCGTATTCAACATATGGAATTAGTGAGCTTGCTCTTACGTTATTACCTGTTAATGTTGCATCTACATAAGTTCTCGTTACAATGCCTCGATAATTTTTATCAGCAATACCACCTAACATAGAACCATTTGCATGTAATTTTCCGATGAATGCAACATTTTCAATGCGAGTTCCATCGTTCATATTATTAACAACACCCGCTACATTATTACGTCCAATAACAGAACCTGTAATTTTAACATCTTCAATGACAGAAGTGCCATTCATTGTATTTGCTATTGTAGCAACACCATCATCATTTTTACGATCGATATCGACATCTTCAAAATTAATATTTTTTATAGTAGCATTCTTAATAACATTGAATAAAGGTCGTTCTAACTCTGTAATAGCATAACGTTTTCCGTCTTCACTTAATAATTTTCCTGTAAATTCACTCGTGATATACGATTTTCCATTCGCAGATGCATTTCTAGCACTCATACTTTGACCTAATCGGTATTCTCCTGCTGGATCTTTTTGCATTGCTGAAACTAAATCTTCAAAATCATAATAAACATTTCCGTTAGCTGCAACTGATTTTTCAATGTAATGAGTATATTCAGATTCAAATGTTTGATCTTTTTGACGCCCAACTAAATTATCTGCTGTTGCAGTTACTTTATACATTTGTTTTCCATCAACGGTTACTTCTTCAATATTTTTCACTGCTAATAATGTTGATTTTTGATCATGTGAAGTGACTTTTAAGTAGTATTTACTCTTATCCTCTGGGATTGATTTTAATCTAGATTCATTCGTTTCTGTTTCTTGATCATATTTAATTAAATCAGTCCTTCGAATATCTTTGATTTCAACTTTTTTAAGATCTAATTGAATTTTTTTATCTTCTAATGTTTGAGTTTCTTCGCCTTCTCCACGATCATAAACCATTTTTGTAGATAGAGTGTAGCCTTTATAATATTTCAAGTCTTTTAATGTTGCTTGTAAATCATTTTCCGGCACGTCAACTTCTTTAACTACTTCACCAGCTTCATTTTTTAAAGCAACTTTAATCGATTTAATCGTAACTCCAACTGGTTTATTTAAAGTGTATTTAGCGGTAGCGCTCTTCTTCAATTCATCTTTATCTGTTGTATTCCATTGTAATGTTGGTTTTTCTAAACCTTTTGTTCCTTGTTTGATAATTTTATCTTGAGGTTGTAAGATAACTTTTTCTTCTACTGTTGGAGCTTCGTTTGTTTTTTCTCCGCGAATCGTTTTATATGTCTTGGTAATTTGTTTCTTGCCATCTACACCTTCTTGAGCAACTTTAGTTGTTCCACGTTTTAAAGTGTCATCATCTTCTGTTTTTGTAGCAAAAGGAATGGCTTCTTCTCTTGTTTCAATTGTTGTTCCTTCAACTGGTTTTGTTCCTTTTTTAACGACTTTAGAAACGGCAGGCGTTTTTACTTCTGTAGTTGTAGAAAGAACTTTATCTGTCTCTACACCTTCCACTGTTTCGTAAGTTGTTTTCGTAACTTGAACTCCTTTAGACCCTTGACGTTCAACAACTTCTTCATCTACATATTTTGTGTCATCCGGAACTACTTCTGTTGTGAAATCTAATTCACTTTCGGTAGACTTCTCAACTGTACCTGTTGTTACTTTATATTCTGGATTTACTTCTTGTACTGGTGCTTGACCTTCTTTGCCTTCTTCTTGCGTCCCCTTAGCTGTTTTGGTCTCCTCTTTTGGTTCTACAGTTTCTTCAGCCTTGGTATCTGGAGTTGACTCTTCTTGTTTCGGTGTTTCTTCCGCAGTCTTCTCTTCTTTAGAAGCTTCTGGTTGCTTTTCTGGAGAGACTGGTGCCTTTTCGCCTTCACTTGGCGCGACTGGTTCACCTGCTTGTTCAACTTTTGGTTCCTCAGCTGGTTCTGTTTGTTTTTCTACAGCAGGCGTTTCAACTTTTGGTTCTTCAACAGGTTGATTAGCAGCCTCATCTTTTGTTTTTACTACTTCTGGCTGTGTATCTTCTTGTTTCGGTGTCTCTTCCGCTCCCCTATTTTCTTTAGGAACTTCTGGTTGTGATGAATCTTTTGGTATCCTTGGTTGCTCCGGTTGTGTAGGTTGCACGGGTTGTTCTACTGGTGGTTCAACTTTTGGCTCCTCAGCTGGTTTATCTGATGGTTGACTTTCTGGCTTGACTGGTGCTTGTTCATCTATTTTTGAATCAACTGCTCCACTTACTTCTTCAACTGGAGCTGGTTCTGCTGAAGCTTCTTTTTCATCTTTTCCTTTAGGGAGGGGTTCGTCAGTAGGTTTTACCTCCGATTTTGGTTCTCCCTTTGGACTTTCTTCTGTTTTAGGTGCTTCTTCTTTTGGAGCTTCCTCTGTCTCTACTGCTTGGTTTTCTGGCTTAGCTTGCTCCTGATTTATTGTTACTTGGGGCTTCTCAACTTCGACCACAGTTACCTCTCCAGGTTTAGCTGAGGCTTCTTCTAAAACAGTGTCCAAGCCAAGCGTTTTGAGGATGTCACCTGATAGATAACCAACATAGCGATAGCCCTCCATTTCAACAACACCCTCTCGACTAGCCGGTGCTAGAGTAGCAACTGGGTCTACAGCTCCTGCACTAGGAAGAACTACCAATCCCATAGCTCCAACTAGAAAGACGCTGGCAATTTTCTTTCTCTTGTAGATTACAAGCAAGCTCCCAACAGTCAGTAAACCAAAAGCTGTCAAAACAGATGCTTCTGTCCCTGTTTGTGGCAACTGGTCTTTTTGATACACCAAACCATATACAACTTCATTTCCATCAGGCTTTCCTGTCTGGATTAAATCCTTAGCTTCTTGTGAAATAACCTCTTTATCTACATAGTGATAGGTGGCTGCGTCCACTACAGAAGGAGCCATCAAAAGGCTTCCAAGAAATACAGAACCTACAACTCCCTTAATCTTACGAATTGAAAAACGGTCTTTTTTAAACACTTTCATCTCCTTTATTCATTCTCACGACTTTCTGATAGAATCTTGCGGATAGTGCGCACGCGCACCTCCGACTAATTTTGGACGACTAGCCAGCGCCGTTACATGGGCATGACCAATCTCTCTCAAAAGAGGGCGAATCGGAACCTGAACATGCTTGACATGCATGCCAATTGCAGTGTCTCCGATATCCAATCCAGCATGAGCCTTGATAAATTCAACCTCAACTGGATCCTGCATAAACTTGAAGGCTGCTAACTGCCCCGAACCTCCTGCATGAAGAGTTGGAAGGACACTGACGATTTCCAGACCAAACTGCTCTGCCACCTGACGTTCAACAACGAGGGCACGATTGACATGTTCACAACCTTGAACGGCTAAATGGATACCTCTACTACCTAGAATACCCAAGATAGTCTCCACTATCAGCTCACCAATCTCTTGACTGGATTCTTTCCCAATCTGACCACCTATCACCTCACTAGAAGATAGACCTAAAACAAAAAGGGCCCCCTGCTTCAAATTGGCCTTTTCTAAAACATCTTCTAATACCTGACGTGTTTCTCTTTGAATCTGTGTCTCGTTCATCTCTGCCACCTCTTTTGTCACTATCTATCATACCGTTTTTTCTTGTTTTTAGCAAGATAGACAACCTAGAAAGCTTGCCCAATTACGCATAAAACTCCCAGAATTGACTGGGAGTTAGCTAGTTTATATTCTATTTATGTATATTTCCACTTTCGTCCCTTTTTGGGGCCTAGAATCAATCTTCATCTGGTAATTGTCTCCAAAATGAAGTTTGAGTCGCTGATCAACATTTTGCAGACCAACTCCTCCACGTTTGAGTTGACTTTGACTACTATCACCAGCATCTTGGAAACCAACACCATCATCCTCAATACGGATGATCAATCCTAAATCCTGTTTCTGGACAGAGACTTTAATATGGCCCTGACCTTCCTTTTCCTTAATGCCATGGTAAAGAGCATTCTCTACCAGAGGTTGCAACACCAGCTTAGGCAAGACCAGATTATCAAAGGCAGGATTTTCCTCAATCTCGTATTCCAGCTTATCTCCATAGCGTTGTTTCTGGATAAAGAGATACTGGCGAACATGATTGATTTCATCAGACAGGCAAATCAAATCTTTACCTTGATTGAGCGCTAGGCGAAAATAGGTTGCCAAGGACTTGGTCACCTGAACCACACGCTGACTATCCTGAAATTCAGCCATCCAGATGATGGTATCCAAGGTGTTATAGAGGAAATGTGGATTAATCTGGCTCGAAAGGGCTTGAAGTTCATACTGACGGGTCGTTTCTTCCTGCCTGCGAATAGCTGCCATCAACTGATCAATCTGATCCAACATGGCATTAAATTGGCGAGTTACTTCTCTCAGTTCATAGGCACCAGCTTCCTTGGCACGAAGATTTTGAGAACCAGAAGCAATTTCCAGCATGGTTTCTCTCAAATCCCTTAAAGGAGCAATCCAGCGTTTAAGACTGAACCACACTAAGCAGAGACAGACAAGAAGAGATGTGACACTGGCCCCAAGCAAGGTCCACATGAGTTGACTCCTAACCTGGTCTAACTTCTCCAACGAAGACACACCAAGCACCGTCCAATCAGTTCCAGCAATCTTTTCCTGACTGACGTAGGATTTGTGATCTGGAGTATAGCCCTGCCCTGTCTCAATATAGGGTTTCATGGCCTCCATTTCGCTAGACGAACTATAAACTGTGTGTTGAGGATGGTAAACAAATTCATGATTTTCATTGATGATAAAAGCAAATCCCTGCTGACCCAGCTGAAGCTGGTTGAGATAGGCTTCCAGAGTTTCGTAGGAAATATCCAAACGAAGCACGCCCAGATTGGCTCCCTTTGCATCAACAAGTTCCTGAGTGACAGAAATGACCCACTGACTATCTGATTTACGAGCTGGAGTCAAAACGGGCATGGCTCCCTGATGAATGGCCTTTTGGTACCAATCCTCAGCCATCATATCAGAGGAAGTTTTCATCTGCACACTGTCATCTGTAGAAATGACCTGACCTGATTTGGTGACCAGTACAACAGCTTTCAAGTCCTGGTCTGCCTTCAAGATAGTTAAAAATAGATCTCGAATTCCCCTGACCTTGTCTTGACTGGGATTCTCAGCATAGGCCAGAACATCCGTCTGCTGGGTCAAACCGGTCGAGGTGGTTTCTAATTTTTTGATATAAGACTGGATAAAGTGGCTAGTTTGGCTGATAGTCGTCTGGCTATTGCCCTCAATGCTAGCCTCAATGGCTGATGAACTAGATTGATAGTAGAAAGTCCCAACCAGAGCTAGGAGAACGAGAAAGACCAGAAAGATGGAAATAACCATTCTGACTAGGAGAGAAGAACGCTTCATCGACCTTCCCCCTTCTTAAACTGACGAGGTGTCACACCTGCAATATGCTTAAAGCGTTGGGTAAAATAGTTCATATCTTCAAAACCAACCTTTTCGGCTATCTCATAAATCTTTAAATCCGTGGTCAGAAGCAAGAGCTTGGCTTGTTTGACACGTTCTCTCACCAAATAATCCTGAAAAGGCAAGCCCAACTCTTTCTTAATCAAGGAACTCAGATAAGTTGGACTAAAGCCCAAGTCACTGGCCAAAGACTTTAAACTAAATTGGCTATCAGCCAGATGGGACTGGATTTTCTGGGCCATGTTTCCTTCAAACTTATCGGTCAATAAATCTTGTAATTGCTCTTCTTTCTCTTCCTTATCCAACTTTTGCTTGATTTTCCCCAACATTTCCTCAATATCCTGACGAGAAAAGGGCTTAAGCAGGTAGTCATCCACACCGAGTTTGACAGCAGACAAGGCATAATCAAAATCATCGTAGCCTGTCAAAAAAACTAAATGAACCTGAGGATAGGTTTCTCTGACCAGACTGGCCAACTGGATACCATTTAGATGAGGCATGTTGATATCGGTTAAAATGATATCTGGCACCTGCTTTTGTATCAAGTCCCAAGCCTGCCTTCCATTTTCAGCCTGACCGATGATTTCCATATCGTAGGCTGCTACATTAACCAGTTTAGTCAAGCCTTGTCTTACCAGATATTCATCTTCTACGATTAAGATTGTGTAGGTCATGCTCCGCTCCTTTACCACTTACTAGTATCAGTATAGCAAAATTCTCCTCTAACTGCTTAGGAAAGACTTCTTAATCAACATAATCTAGTAAATAAGCATAGCCTTTTTCTTCCATTTGGTCTTTGGGAATAAAGCGGATGGAAAGACTATTGATACAGTAGCGCAAGCCGCCCTTGTCCTGTGGACCGTCCGTAAAGACATGCCCAAGGTGAGAATCTCCCACTCGACTCCGCACTTCCATGCGTGTCATATTGTAGGACTTATCTTCCTTGTAGGTAGCAACATCTGGGCTGATGGGCTGGGTGAAACTAGGCCAACCACAACCAGACTCAAACTTATCCTTTGATGAAAAGAGGGGTTCTCCAGTTGCCACATCCACATAGATACCAGATTCAAATTTATCCCAGTAGCGGTTTGAAAAAGCTCGCTCTGTTTGATTTTTCTGGGTAACTGCATACTCCTCAGGTGACAGGGTCTTTTTCAATTCCTCATCACTTGGTTTTGGATATTTGCTGGCATCGATGACAGGGTAGGCAGCCTGATTGACATTGATATGGCAGTAGCCATTTGGATTTTTCTTGAGATAGTCTTGGTGGTAATCCTCTGCCACTACAAAATTCTTCAAGGTTTCCTTTTCAACTGCTAGAGGTTGATCGTATTTCTTAGCCACCTCATCAAAGACTTGGTTGATTACCTCCAAATCCTTGTCATCTGTGTAATAAACACCAGTACGGTACTGGGTTCCCACATCATTTCCTTGTTTATTTTTGCTGGTTGGATTGATAATGCGGAAATAATGAAGCAGAATTTCCTTGAGGGAAATTTGATTGGCGTCATAGGTGACATGGACAGTCTCCGCATGTCCTGTTTGGTTGATCAATTCGTACTTGGTTGTTTCCCCTCTACCATTTGCATAACCTGAAACGGCATCTGTCACTCCGGGAACGCGGGAGAAGTATTCCTCTACTCCCCAGAAACATCCCCCAGCTAGATAAATTTCATGCAAGTCTGCGTCTTTACTAATTTCTGTTTTTTTCACTGTTTTTCCTCCTTGGCTAACTGATGCTTTCTCAATTTGCGAGCTATCTGTCTGCCCTGCATTTCGCATCAATAGAAAATAGAAACCGGTTATGGCTAGGAAAAATACTCCTAGCAACAAGATGATTTTTAGCTTATCATTCATAGGACACCTCCTAGGCTAATTCCTTCAAAGTTTGCAAAATCGCATCTTTTTCCATAAAACCTGGTTGGGTTTTGACCAATTTTCCTTCACCATCTATAAAGGCTTGAGTTGGGTAGGAACGAACGCCATAAGTTTCCAAAAGTTTGCCTGATGGGTCAACTAGGACTGGGAAATTTTTATAATCCAATCCCTTATACCAGTTCTTAAAGTCCGTTTCAGATTGCTCTCCCTTATGTCCTGGTGATACTACTGTCAAGACCACATAATCATCACCAGCATCCTTAGCGATTTCATCCGTGTCTGGAAGACTAGCCAGACAGATGGAGCACCAAGACGCCCAGAATTTGAGATAGACTTTCTTTCCCTTGTAATCAGACAAGCGATAGGTCTTGCCATCTACTCCAGTTAGCTCAAAATCAGCCACTTCTTTCCCTTTAGCCGTGCTTGTTTTACTAGCTGTCTGCTCCATCTTCATCTCATCTTTCATTTGGTGTTCACTGGTCATGGACTTGCCTGAACAAGCCGTCAAACAAAGGAGCGAACCTGCTCCAAGAACACATGTTTGCCATTTTTTCATACTGATATTCCTTTCCATTTTATTCAAATAATTGACTTAAAATTGAAGCATTTCCAAATAGAACCAAGAGTCCCATCACAATAATGAGAAAACCACCCACTTTTTTGAGGATTCCGAGATAGGGATGAAGTTTTCGGAAATGTTTCAAAACATAACTAGAGGCTAGAGCTAGAAGCAAGAATGGTAGCGCCAAACCCAACGTGTACACCAACATGAGACCCGCTCCCTGCCAAGCTCCTGAACCACCTGAAGCCGCCAAGGCTAAAACAGAGCCAAGAACCGGCCCTACACAAGGCGTCCAAGCAAAACTAAAGGTCAAACCCAATAAAAATGCCTGACTATAGCCCTTACCATTTTGCCCCTGTCCTTGCAGTTGTAACCTCTTTTCCTTATAAAGCCCCTTAAAGCTTAGAATCTCCATCTGGTGCAAGCCTAAGAGAATGATAACCGCACCCGTCACATATTGGAACCAAGAAGCATAAAGCAAATCGCCTAAAAAACCAGCTCCATAGCCTAGTAAAATAAAGATAAAGGAAATTCCTGCTATAAAGGCCAGAGTTCGCAATAAACTAGTAACTGAGATTGAAAATTTGTTGCTAGAAGCCTGAGCACCATCCTTATCATCTAGTAACACCCCTGCATAGACTGGTAACAAGGGTAAGATACAAGGAGAAAAGAAGGATAGAATCCCTGCCAAAAAGACACTTAGAAAAAAGAAAATATGACCCATAAAGTTCCTCCTATCATTTTATTGATAGATTTATTATACTCCTTCCATTTTCGAAAAAACAGGGACAATGATAGGGAAAAATAGGAATTTAATCAGATAATTTAGAAATCTTGGACAAAAACTATACAAAAAACTGTCAAAGCACAAAAGCGCATAGTATCAAGGCTTTATAGAACCTTGATACTATGCGCTTTTGTAATGGATAAATAGTTAGTCTTTTCTAAAACTAGGATCTTTCAAACTCTGCACACTGGCATTGATCACCGCGCCTAGGATAACAATTTTAGCAATCAAGATAAACCAAAACATCATAACAACAAGAAGAACAGAACCTAAAATTCGGACGTCCACCAAATGATGGACATAGTAATTGAGATAACTAGAGAACAGAGTTAGTAAACCTAAAATCACTAAGAGAACAAAGGCACTACCTGGTAGGGTATAACTAAGTTTCCTGTTAGATAGATTGGGAAGAAAATAATAAAGCATGACCAAGATAGCAAAGAGCAGGGCGTAAGTCAGAGGACCTGCCAACCCTTGTAAAGCCTGATAGATAATGCCATCTTTTGTCCAATAATGAGCAAGTAAATCCAAAATCATCTGCCCAAACAAGCTCAAAAACAAGGCAAAAGCAAAGAGGAGCTGTAAACCAAAACTGACTAGGAGACTCACCATCTGATGGGAAATAAGTCCACGACTCTTTTCGACGCCATAAGCCTTGTTAAAAGCTTTTTGCAAGAAATTCATAGATTTTGAAAAACTCCATAACGCCGATAAAACAGAAAAACTCAATAAACCTGTTGAAGGTTGGGTCAAGACTTCTCTGGCTATTTTTTCCACACCTTCATAGAGGCTTGGAGGCAGGACGTCTTTCACAAATCCCAGAAATTCTCCCACAGGAATCTGAAAATAGGGGAGGATATTGACCACCACCAAAAGAAGTGGAAAAATCGAAATCAACCAATAGTAGGCTACTGCGACACTGGTCAACTCACTATCTGATGCTTGATAATAATGCAAAAAGGCTTTTAATAAAGGCTTGTCTATCAGCTCTTTCCACCACTTCTTCATGTCACACTCCTTCACTTATAATCTTATACTCAATGAAAATCAAATAGCAAACTAGGAAACTAGGCGTAGGTTGCTCAAAGCCCTGCTTTGAGGTTGTAGATGAAACTGACGAAGTCAGTCACATATATAATCCAAGGCGACGCTGACGTGGTTTGAAGAGATTTTCGAAGAGTATTAACTAATTTCTTCTTACCAATTCCACCATATCATAAGGCAGGGTATTGGCAGCTTCCTTCAAGGAATAGTTCTCTAAGTTATTGACATTTTGTCGTAACTTCTTGGCATACTTGGTCGTAATCAATCGTTTTTCTTCGTATTCGAAAATCAACTTGCGCTCCAGATAATAGCCTCTCAGCATTTCATCGATATTGTTGGGTTTGACACGATTGATAACCCGTTCGACAAAGGCACCACTACTGATAATAGCTGTTTCACGGAGACGAGACTCCTGCATAAAACTAATCAAAGAGCGTCTATAGACTCCCTTCAGATTTTCCAAACTTTCAATAATCATCTCTGTATTGGCAAGATAGAGTTCTGCAATTTGGTCATAATCAAGAGCACGGAGACGGCTTTGCTCCTTGTCCTTCCAGCTACGGAAAGTCCTCCCGAGAGTAAAAACTTCATGAAGGAGAAAACGTAAAATCCGCAAAGAAACAAGGAAATAATAGGTCAATCGTGACGCAAATTTACGATTGATGCCTCGTTCTATATTTTTCAGATAACGTTGGTAAACTCGGTAAGCACGATTGCTAATGTTCCCCTCTTCATAGGCCTGTTCCAATCCATCACTTTCAATACTAAGAATCAAGAGTTTCAAAGCAGCCCAGTCTTCTTGAGCCCCCTTATTTTCTTGACTCAGGATGAGATTTTCAATACGTCCATGATAATTGTCAATAGCCGCATAGAGGGGAAGTTTATTTCTGGTGCCTTCCAACTCTTTTTCCAACTCTATCGTCACTTCATTCAAAATGGCGATATGCATGAGATAGTCCTTACTGTCTTCCTGTTCATCAGAAAGATGAGGCAAGACCAAGAGACCTGTTAAAAAGCTGACAAGCGTCACACCTGCAACAAGGAAAAGTAAGAGAGGATACTCCTGCTCTAGATTACTTGGTATCAAGAGAATCGTAGCAATTGACACGGTTCCCTTGACACCTGAGAAGGTCAAAAGAAGCATGTCCTTCATATACTTATTTAACTTTTTCTTGAGACGTCGAGTCCTATAGGCATAATAGCCATAAATCATGACAAAACGAATGGCAAAGAGGAGAACGGTCAGGGAGACAAGAGATAGCAATAAAAGTAAGGGATTATAGATTGGATTGGTCAAGATAGGCTCTGCTATCATTTCCAGCTCCATCCCTAAAATCACAAAGACAGAACCGTTGAGCATAAAGTTCACTGTATGCCAGACTGTCTCGGTTACCGTATCCACTTGGGCTTCGAGGAGCGTAATTTTCTTAAAACGGCTTGCCTTTAAAATCCCAGCAACTACAACGGCAATAATCCCTGAAACATGGACTTCTTCTGCCAGGAAGAAGGTCACCAGAGGCAAACTCAATTCTAATAAAAGTTCGCTGGCAATATCCGTTGCTCGCACACTTAGCAAGAAGCTATGGAGGAAACGATTGGTCATGGCTGTTAAAAAGCCAATCAAAAAACCGCCTAGGATTGAAAAGATGAGCGAACTACTCGCTTGCCCAAGGGAAAAGGCTCCAGTTGTCCAAGCTGTCAAAGCTACCTGAAAAGCCACCAAACCAGATGCATCATTCAAAAGTCCTTCACCCTTAAGGATATTGGACACGCGCTTAGGAAAGCTAAACCGCTCTGAAAGAGAGGCAAAGGCCACCAAATCCGTAGGCCCAAGAGCTGCCCCAACAGCCAAGCAAGCTGCCAAGGGAAGGCTGAGCCAAAGAAGATGGGCCAAACCTCCCAAACTCAGGGTCGAGATAAAAATCACTGGAAATATGAGATAAACAATGATTCGCCAGTGTTTTAAAATAGCCGTAATATCCGCTTCTTCCGACTCTCGAAAAAGCAAGGGTCCAATAACCAGTGCCAAAAACAACTCTGTATTGAGGTGAAAGTCGGTATTGGGTAAAAATAGACCAATCACAATTCCCAAAAGAATCTGCACCAAAGGGAGTGGCAAAAAAGGCAGGAGCTTATTGGTTGTACTCGAGACAATCAAGACCAGTAAAAATAGGATAAGGTAAATCAGTAATTCCACGCACGACCTCCTTAATCTTTTTTACAACAGGATTCAAATATCTCCTTCTGCTCTTTGATTTTTTGGTCAATCTTGGAACAATCTTTGTGCTCAATTTTTCTCTGGCACCGTTCCATTTCAAGAGCAACTAATTTTTTCTTAATTTTAAGCATTTTTTTGCTCATATGCGCTTGGTCTAGCACGCCCACCGCTCGTTCGTGGTGGGTTGATTCAACAAAATTCTGGCGCATGGCATCCAGCTTTTCACGTAGGTATTGTTTATCCATGTTTATATCTCTCTAATTTTTCAATCATTACTAAAAATGGTGGATTGTTGACTTGGTTTAAAGTTCGGTAAATGGCAGCTGTGTACTCTTGTTGGTTCAACTGGCTAACAAAATCCAAAACAGCATCCCTCTCGAGGTCGCCTCCTTCATGACCATAGTAGATCATGATAGCAATCCGTCCCCCTTTGACAAGTAAATGGCATAACTTTTCTAATGCTTCAATCGTTGTCTGAGGTCGGGTGATGACAGACTTATCAGCTGACGGCAGATAGCCCAGATTAAAAATCCCTGCCTTGGCTTCTGTCACAAACTGGTCCAGTGTCTCATGACCTTGCAAGATTAACTGGGCATTTGTCATTCCAGCCTGGTCCAAACGCTCTTGGGTCTTTTCCAAGGCTTGCTCCTGAATATCAAAAGCATAGACTTGCTTGGCTAGCTTGGCCAGAAAAAGCGTGTCATGGCCATTTCCCATAGTCGCATCCACTACGATATCCTCTTTTGTCACTACCTCAGACAAAAAATCATGTGCCATCTCAAGTGGTCTTTTCATTTTCAAACTCCTGTTTTACAGCCTTGCATCCTTGAACGCTTCCACGACGTCGCATCTCCGTCTCAATACTATTAAGGACTTCCCATTTATTGAGGCTCCACATAGGCCCAATCAGCATATCCCTAGGTGCATCTCCCGTGATTCGATGGATGACGATATGCTTGGGAATGATTTCCAGTTGGTCACAGATGACCTTAACATATTCGTCCTGGCTCATCAACTGCAAACGTCCCTCGTGGTAATCTCGTTGCATACGCGTATTGGTCATCAGGTGAAGCAAGTGCAATTTAATCCCTTGAATATCGTTATCCGTGACACAGCGGCGGACATTTTCAATCATCATCTCATGGGTTTCACCAGGCAAGCCGTTGATCAGATGGGAAACAATCTCAATCTTGGGATACTTTCTCAAACGCTTGACCGTTTCCACGTACAACTCATAGGAATGGGCGCGGTTAATCAGGTCAGAGGTTGTTTCATAAGTGGTTTGCAAGCCCAATTCAACCGTCACATGCATGCGTTCCGATAACTCAGCCAAATATTCAATGGTTGCGTCTGGTAAACAGTCTGGGCGCGTTCCGATATTGATTCCTACCACACCTGGCTCGTTGATAGCCTGTTCATAGCGCTCTCGAATAACTTCCACCTTTTCATGGGTGTTGGTAAAATTTTGAAAATAAACCAGATACTTCTGAACATCCGGCCACTTACGATGCATAAAGTCAATTTCCTTATAAAATTGCTCACGGATAGGCGCATCTGGTGCTACAATAGCATCTCCAGAACCAGAAACCGTACAAAAAGTACAGCCTCCATGAGCCACAGTTCCATCACGATTGGGACAATCAAATCCCGCATCAATAGGGACTTTAAAGGTCTTTTCTCCAAATAGTTTTCGATAATAATCATTCAAGGTGTTATAAGATTTCATAACTTTCATTATAACAAAAAACACCCACAATCTCAAAAGCCTGACTTTCCTATAAATTCCTCTGTTTCTCGTTTCCATTAGCCATTTTTTATGATACAATATGGGTATGATTTTAATGAAATTAGCATCTATTTTATTATTGATACTGACCTTAGTCGTCTGCATTATCATAAGCAAACTTTTTAGATTAAAAAAACTAGGACGAAATTTTGCGGATTTGGCCTTTCCAGTTTTAATATTTGAGTATTACTTGATTACAGCTAAAACCTTTACCCATAATTTTCTCCCTAGACTGGGACTAGCCCTCTCACTTCTAGCCATTATTCTCGTTTTTTTCTTCCTTTTGAAAAAACGTAGCTTTTACTATCCTAAATTCATCAAATTCTTCTGGCGTGCAGGATTCTTATTAACCCTTGTTATGTATATTGAGATGATTGTTGAATTGATGGCCCAGAAATAAAAAACTAAATCGAAAACACCTCAATCAAACTAAAATACAGTGATTGAAGTGTTTTTTCTTTATCTATTTTTTCATCAATTCCTATTTTCCTTCTTTATCAGGAAAGAGATAACCAATCCCTACACAAGCTAGCACACCTGCTCCAATGACCAAGCCATTTGAAATTGGCAACAGGTCCAAAATTGCATTTGCGATGATAAAGGCAATAGTTAAACACATCAGACTAGCCTTGTAATCCTTTTTCAAAAGATTCTCTAGTGTGAAAAAGAGGAACAAACCTACCGGAATCAATGACCAGAGGTTGACATTAAAATTTGGCCATCCAACAGAACCAAAATACACTACTGTCGCTGCTGCTAGTAAAAATACAATCCCCAATAACTTTTTCATTTGTTTATCTCCGATTTCTTTTTTAGGAACTTGAGTTATCTGATATTGATGCCTCACGTCCCTTACAAAAATCATTATAGCAGAGGTCAGTTTCAAGAACAAGTTCGTTTGCCTATCTGGTCTCTATACCAGTCTAAGTGGTCTGATTTTCTTTAAAAAGAAAAAGAAGCCTGATAAGACTTCTTCACTTTGCCGATTGCAGGGATCGAACCTGTGACCTAGGCTTTACGAGTGCCTTGCTCTACCAACTGAGCTAAATCGGCTATTACACTTACAGTATAGCACTCTGAGAATAGATGTCAAGGAATTTTCATCTCTATTAGAAAAAAGCCTGTCCTGAGACAAGGCTTTGAGTTTCTTCATCTTAGGATCCAGCACTTTCGTAGGAATCCAAGCCCCTGTCCCAGAGTTTAAGGGAAATACTAAAAAAGACAAGGGAAATCAAAATCAAACCTCCGATGTTAAAGATTACATCCTTGTCCTGCAAGAAATAGCTGGCAGGATAGTAGGCCGTAAAGGCAAAAGGCACAATAAAGCTAATCAACCATCGAAGAAGGGAATTGTAAATCGAAATGGGATACTTGGCAAAGTCATTAAACATATAGAAAATGTAAATCATAGCCCCTGACTGCTTGGTCCAAAAAGCGATACTAGCTGTCGCGATTTTAAGAGAAGTATAAATCAAGGTCGCAAAAGGAATGCAGACTAGGAAAATCAGGAATTTTGGAAGAGTCCAATCAATGCTAGTCACTGTTGTTCCCAATAGGATACCACCGACCAAGAGTTCGCCCAAAGCATCAATCTGAAAGGTCTCAACCAAGATGTGAAAGAGAGGATTGATAGGACGCGTCAGATACTTGTCAAACTCCCCTTTTCGCACCAAACGTTGCCCCAGTGCCCAGAGATTGTCAAAAAAGAGATGGTCCAAGCCCTTGGGAATCAAGGAAAAACCATAGATAAAGGCAATTTCTTGGAAGGACCAGCCTTCTAGCGAGGGGATATGTTGAAAGATGACATTGAGAAACAAGAGGTTCAAGCCTTGGGTCAGAAAAACTCCCAGGACACCAACTACAAAATCCACCTTGTATTCCATGATTTGTTTGATGTATTGTCTAATAAAAATCAGATGCATGCGTTGATATTTTTTCATACTAACCTCCCTGAATGGTGATAAAGGACTGGACTCGTTTCCAAATCAACTGAGACAAGCCCACCATCACTAAGAGCCAGAAAAATTGTAGCAAAATCGCCTGAATCATCTGACTGGCATCGTATTTCCCAACGATAATCATGACCGGAGTGTAAATCAAGGATGAAAAAGGCAGGAAGGAGAGAATATCTGAAACAACCTTTGGAAAGAAAGCCAAGGGAATCAAACTTCCAGACATAAAAGCCACTATGGAAGTCTTAAGTAGATTGGAACCCCATAGATTTTTAAACACAAAGGCTGAAAACCCAAAACAGATATTAAAGAAAAAGTTAATCAGATAGGCCAGCGTTAAGCTAAAGAGGTAAAGGACAGTTAATCCCAGCACTTCTACAATCTCTTGCCCAGATACGATTTTCATCAAGACAATGACACTTAAAAATGGAAGGCCAACAGAGATAAAAATCAACCACTTGGACCCAAGCTCAGTGAAAAGATAAGAGGCCGCAAAATGCACTGGTCTCAGTAAGCGCATGATAATGGAACCATCCTTGACCTCCTCCCCAATCATAAAGGACGAATCTGACCTAGTCAGAAGATTGGTCACAAAACTCATGATGATGTAGAGGGTGATATCTGCCATACTGAAGCCCTGAATCAAAGACTCTTGTGAGGAATCAAAGACAGCCTTCCAAAGATAAAAGGCAACAAAAGCCCCCATGACATCGCCGATCCGATAAAGAATAAAGTTGACTCGATAGGTGATCAACTCCTGAACCCCTGCATTGATAAAGGGTTTATAACGTCTCCACATTTTGACCATCTTAGAGCTCCTTTCGGTAGAAACGGCGGATAATATCCTCGATATCCGTATCCACCATCTTCAAATCGCGGATTTCAAAATCAGACAGGGTTTGCTTAATAATATCAGCTGATTGGTAGCGAGAACTATCGAATTCAATGTTAAGACTATTTCCTTGTCTATCAACGGTCATATCAGACAAGCCTTCATAGTGAGAGGCGAGATGACTTTGACCTGGCACCAGTTCAAAGGAGAGAGTCTTCATCTTACCAAAGGTCTCCTTGAGTTGGCTCACCGTTCCATCAAAAATCTCCTGCCCCTTATCAATCATAAAAATCCGATCACAAAGTTGCTCAATGTCGCTCAGGTCGTGAGTGGTCAGGAGAATGGTCGTCTCTTCCTCCTGATTGATCTGAGTAATAGCCCGACGAATGTTATCCTTGACCGAAACGTCCAAACCAATGGTCGGCTCATCTAAAAAGAGAACCTTGGGATTGTGAAGCAAAGAGGCTGCAATGTCCGCCCGCATGCGCTGTCCCAATGAAAGAGTTCGCACAGGATCCTTGATAAAGTCCTTCAAATCCAAGACTTCATTCAAAAAATCCATGCGCTTATGAAAGAGCGAGTCTGGAACATCATAAATCTCTTTCAAAACCGTGTAGGTCTCTTGCAGTGCCAAATCCCACCACAGCTGGGTGCGTTGTCCAAAGACTACACCAATATCTTTGACATAATCTTGACGATTATCCTGAGGAATCTTGCCGTTAATCCTACAAAAACCAGATGTCGGCTTTAAAATCCCGGTCAGCATTTTAATGGTTGTCGACTTCCCAGCACCATTTGCCCCGATAAAGCCTAAAATCTGCCCCTTGGGAACCTCAAAGGTCAAATCCTTAACCGCTTCAAAGGTCTGCTTTTCAGGATGAATAAAGGAGCGCAAAGCCCCCTTCAAGCCCGGTTCCTTAACTGTCTTCACAAAATTTTTCTGAAGATGTTCCACTTCTATCATTGCCATATCTATCTCCCTATCGTAAGGAATAGAAAATCGTATTTTCGAACACAAGTATTCTAAATCCTTACTTTCTACACCTTCTACATTTTATTATTACAGAAAGCTTTATACCAACCTATTATAGTCCAATAAAAACTAGAATGCAAGCGTTTGCCTAAAATTTGTGAAATTGAAAATTTTTCTCTTAAAATAATACTTTTAATCAAAAATTCTGTTTGATAGTTTAAATTACCAACCTACCATCCTTCCCTACTAAAACAGCCCTTGACTTTCTCGATCTTTTTTTGTAATGTATATGTAATACACTATCATTACAAGGAGAAATGCCATGTCAACACTTAAACGAGACCGAGTTTATAACTTCCGCGTCAATACTCAACTATTTGAAGAAGCAAAAACCATCCTAGAAAGCCAAAACATCAGCCTTTCAGATGCCCTCAACCTCTTTGTAGAACAAATCGTCCTTGAAAAAGGTCTCCCAATTAAAACAGCCGACCAACTCAAAGCAGAAATCTTCCTAGGCGAACTCAAGTCAGAACTAGATAAAGGCTACCAAGACATCATCGAGGGGCGTCTCTACGACGCAGACGAGGTCTTTTCAAAGTATGGACTATAAAGTACGCTTTACAGAACAAGCCAGACAAGACTTGGACAATATTTTCATCCACTACTCCACAGACTTCAGTGAAAACATAGCCAAGAAAGTCTTCACTCGTCTCCAACAAATTACCAACCTACTCACCTTCTCACCAGAGGGCGGTATTAACTTTGACCATAAAATCGGATACTCCCTCTATCCAGAAAATATGCTCAGAATGATTGTCTCTAAACAATACCTACTCTTTTACCTCGTTCATGAAAAAGAAGTCCATATCCTGAGAATTATCAACTCACGCACCGACTACCTAAACCAACTCGACCACCTCTTTCAACATATCCAAGACTGAGAAGTAAGCTCTCTGTCTTTTTATTTACTGTAAATCAATTGCATATGAAAAAGCATAAACAAGGATTTTTTAAAACTCCCAATCCTCTAACATATTGAGGAGCTCCCCAACGTTCGACTCATGCACAAGCTCGCGTTTGTAGAGAACAGCAATCAAAGCATGGAAACCATTCTCTTTTTAGACTCAAAATGACGAGATTGTGGACCTCTACAGGTCCAATAACTTTTAACATTATAGTTGATTGAATCTGGAATAGTCCGCCGAGTTTTCTAAAACATTGTTATAAGTTGGTTTAAATCCCCCAATCAATTTGTCCATTTTTTATCTCATTTCACTATACAATAAGTGAGGCCGAAAAAGTCTGTAAAATTAAAAAACGCATAATATCAGGTCTTGAAAACTTGATACTATGCGTTTTATTGTGGCTTCATTTTATCCTGAAATGAAGTTTTTGCCCATCCTCATTAAGGACAATCTGTTCATTGCAAACAAATGATACCCATTAGAAAGATTAGTCTTCTTTTTTCTTGCGAGCAAGAAGTCCAAATCCACCTAGAACTCCAAGGAGTCCAAGTGCAGCTAGACTAGCGTTAGCTTCTGTACCTGTGTTAGGCAATTCTTTTTGACCATCAACATATTTAGGTGTTGCTGGCATTTGAGGTTTAGATGGCTGTTCAGGTATTGCTGGAGTTGCTGGCTCTACCGGTTGTGCTGGTTGAGTCGGTTCAACCGGTGTTGGAGTTGGCATCTCAACTTTACGGAAGATATGTCTGATATTTCCATTTGAATCTGTCACAGTCTTCACATATTCGTAACCTGGAATTGTTCCCGGTTCTTTAGAACCTGGCTCACTTGGTTTCAATGGATTTCCATTCTCATCAGTCCAAGTAGTTGTATTTTGCTTACCTGGATTTGGTTGAGGAACAGGTGAAGGTGTTGGAGCTGGTGGTGTTACTTTTTCATAAACATGAACAGTATCTCCATTTGACAGTTTCTTCGTTTCTACGAATCTGTATTCTGGAATGTCTTTCTTATCGACTGTTCCCGGTTCACTTGGATAGTTAGGAATTTCGTTTCCTTCTTTATCTTTGAAGAAGGTACTTACTTTTTCGTAGATATGTTCAGTATCACCATTTGGTAATTTCTTCGTTTCTACGAATCTGTATTCTGGGATGTCTTTCTTATCGACTGTACCTGGCTCACTTGGATAGTTTGGAATCTCTTTGCCTTCTTTATCTTTGAAGAAGGTACTTACTTTTTCGTAGATATGTTCAGTATCACCATTTGGTAATTTCTTAGTCTCTACGAATCTGTATTCTGGGATGTCTTTCTTATCGACTGTACCTGGCTCACTTGGATAGTTTGGAATCTCGTTGCCTTCTTTATCTTTGAAGAAGGTACTTACTTTTTCGTAGATGTGTTCGATATCTCCGTTTGGAAGTTTCTTAGTCTCTACGAATTTATAACCTGGAATCGTTTTAGCCGGGGTTTCTCCTTCTTCTGTTGATTTCACAGGGTTGTTGTCTTTATCAACAGTAATAAGATTACCTTCCTTATCCTTGAATGTTGTTGTTACTTTTTCGTAGATGTGTTCGATATCTCCGTTTGGAAGTTTCTTAGTCTCTACGAATTTATAACCTGGGATCGTTTTAGCTGGGATTTCTCCTTTTTCTGTTGATTTCACAGGATTGTTGTCTTTATCAACAGTAATAAGATTGCCTTCCTTATCCTTGAATGTTGTTGTTACTTTTTCATAGATATGAGTAGTATTACCCTTGCCATCAACTTTAGTTTCAACAAATCTATAGCCCGGGAAGTCCTTCTTATCAACTTTGCCATCTTCTGTAGTACTTCCTGAAACAACATTCCCATCTGTGTCTTTAAACTCCGTTACAGGACGCACAGTTGGAGTATAAGTTTCAGAAACTACTTTGCCATTGACGTCTTTCACTTGAACTGTTACTCCAGAAGTTTTCCCTACGAAATCTTTTTCTGGTGTAAATTCAATGACTCCATCCTTAAGTACATATGTTCCTTCTCCTGGAACTACAACTTCTTTCACTTCTTTACCAGTTTTATCAACTAATGTCAGAGTAAACTTATCAAGTTCAACTTTTTCATGACCTTTATTAAAGTTTACTGTTGTATTATCTTGATCTGGCGTATCAAATACTACAGGAGATGTTTGAATAGTTCCACGAGCTCCTTCAGTAACCGATGAAGCACCTGTTGGAGTTACAGCTGTCACCGTTGGGGTGTAGGTAGTCGTTGTCGCTGTTCCGTTGGCATCTTTCACTTGAACTGTTACTGGAGTTGCCTTTCCTACGAAACTTGAAAGAGGTTGGAAGGTGATGGTGTTGGTGTCTTTGTTTAGACTGTAGGTACCTTGATCTGCCACTGTGACAGTTGTAGTTTCTGCTCCATTGGCATCAAGAAGCGTTACCGTTCCTTTATCTAGCTCAACAGACTTCGCAACAGTTTCAACCATAGCACTACCTTTAGTAAAGTTCACAGTGCTAGCGTCTGTATCTGCAGTATCATACTTAATAACTGAAGTCTGCGCTTGTCCTTGCGGTCCAGTTGTCTCTGAAGCTTCAGAGCTTGGTGTTACTGGAATAACTGTTGGGGTGTAGGTAGCTTCTTTCGTAATGCTTGCAGTTTCATTCTTGGCATTTTTAACAGTCGCAGTTGCTTCAACTTTGATGGCATCTGGTGTCCCCTTATACGCACCATCTGGTTGGAAGGTGACTTTACCTGTCGTTGAATCAATTGTATACCTACCAACTGATTGAACAACTACAGATGTTTCATCTGTCGCTTGGCCTGTAGTTGGATCCACAAGCTTATAGCCTGTGATAGTCGTTGTTGCTTCTGCTCCATTTGACAAGGCAAAGGTTGGAGTTCCTTCTTGTTCTGCCCCTTGAATATCTTTCGATGTCACATCAGTCGACGTTAGAGAAACTGGAGTAACTGTCGGAGTGTAAGTCGCGGTTGATGTTTCACCATTTGAGTCCGTTGCTTGAACAGTAACACCTGTTCCCTTCTTTTTATATGATGGATCTGGTACGAAGGTCACAAGACCTGTTGTTGGTTCAATTGTGTATGTTCCTTCATTTGCAATTGTCACACTATCTGTTGCTTGATTTGTTTCTGGAGAAATCAACTGATGCTTCACAACTGTTACACTCTTGTCTGAAGTCTTAAAGGTTGGAGTTCCACTTTGAGTAGCCCCTTGAATACCAGTCGATGTAGCATCTTCAGATGTCATGGTTACATCTGTTACCGTTGGGGTGTAAGTCGTTGTTGTCGCTGTTCCGTTGGCATCTTTCACTTGAACTGTTACTGGAGTTGCCTTGCCTACAAAGCTTGAAAGAGGTTGGAAGGTGATGGTGTTGGTGTCTTTGTTTAGACTGTAGGTACCTTGATCTGCCACTGTGACAGTTGTAGTTTCTGCTCCATTGGCATCAAGAAGCGTTACCGTTCCTTTATCTAGCTCAACAGACTTCTCAACAGTTTCAACCATAGCACTACCTTTAGTAAAGTTCACAGTGCTAGCGTCTGTATCTGCAGTATCATACTTAATAACTGAAGTCTGGGCTTGTCCTTGCGGTCCAGTTGTCTCTGAAGCTTCAGAGCTTGGTGTTACTGGAATAACTGTTGGGGTGTAGGTAGCTTCTTTCGTAATGCTTGCAGTTTCATTCTTGGCATTTTTAACAGTCGCAGTTGCTTCAACTTTGATGGCATCTGGTGTTCCCTTATACGCACCATCTGGTTGGAAGGTTACTTTACCTGTCGTTGAATCAATTGTATACCTACCAACTGATTGAACAACTACAGATGTTTCATCTGTCGCTTGGCCTGTAGTTGGATCCACAAGTTTATAGCCTGTGATAGTCGTTGTTGCTTCTGCTCCATTTGACAAGGCAAAGGTTGGAGTTCCTTCTTGTTCTGCCCCTTGAATATCTTTCGATGTCACATCAGTCGACGTTAGAGAAACTGGAGTAACTGTCGGAGTGTAGGTAGCGGTTGAGGTTTCACCATTTGAGTCCGTTGCTTGAACAGTAACACCTGTTCCCTTCTTTTTATATGATGGATCTGGTACGAAGGTCACAAGACCTGTTGTTGGTTCAATTGTGTATGTTCCTTCATTTGCAATTGTAACACTAGTAGTTGGTTGCATCGTTGATGGATCAAGCAACTGACGTGTTGCAATCGTTACTGATGGATCTGATGTTTCAAATCCTGGTGTTCCACTTTGAGTAGCCCCTTGAATACCAGTCGATGTGGCATCTTCAGATGTCATGGTCACAGCTGTTACCGTTGGAGTGTAAGTCGTTGTTGTCGCTGTTCCGTTGTCATCCTTCACTTGAACTGTTACTGGAGTTGCCTTTCCTACGAAACTTGAAAGAGGTTGGAAGGTGATGGTGTTGGTGTCTTTGTTTAGACTGTAGGTACCTTGATTGGCCACTGTGACAGTTGTAGTTTCTGCTCCATTGGCATCAAGAAGCGTTACCGTTCCCTTATCTAACTCAACAGACTCCTCAACATTTTCAACCATAGCACTACCTTTAGTAAAGTTCACAGTGCTAGCGTCTGTATCTGCAGTGTCATACTTAATAACTGAAGTCTGGGCTTGTCCTTGCGGCCCAGTTGTCTTAGAAGCTTCAGAGCTTGGAGTTACTGGAATAACTGTTGGGGTGTAGGTAGCTGTCGCAGTTGCAGTGAGTGGGTTGCCAGTAGTATCATTAGAAAATGTTACTGTCAAACGTACTGTAACTGCTGGTGCTTCCCCTGTAAAGTCTTTTTCAGGAGTGAAAGTGACCAATCCTGTATCTTTATCAATCTTGTAAGTACCTATTGTCTTACCATCTTTTGTAGCCGTTACAGAGCCATCTATCGCTCCTTCAAGGCTATAGAGTTTTGTTCCCTGATCAATCTTTTTCTCAGTTTCGACATCTGTTTTAAACTCAAATGTTAGGTCACCTGTTTGTGGTTCCCCTTGAATAGCCAATGATTTCGTAGGTTGACCCTCTATATCCATAGGAGTAACAGTAATAGTGTAGACTGTTCTTGCCGTGGATGTGTTTGCACCATGATCTGTACCCGCTGTTGTCTCACCCACGTTTGTCTCATCTACTAGATTAGTATTACTATCCATAACATCTACTGTAACCGTATAAACACCAACTTCTGTCAATTTTAAGCTTGTTGCATCTGGGTAATTATGAGCATCACCAGTCTTTGTGTAAGATGCAACCACCCCACCATTTGGATCAGTTACTGTAATAGTTGTTATCTTGGTATTGTGACTAGTCTTGAAAGTTTTCTCAGCATCACTTGTAGATGGAAGTGAGTCATCTTCTGCATCAGCTACTGTCACATGAGCATCAGTTGTTACCGTACTTACTCCGTCCAAACTGCGATCTACTAAGTCTACAGTTGTATTCATCTTAGTTGTATAAGAAGTAGAAGTAACAGTTGGTTTTCTATTGATAATCGTAGCTTCGTCCGTTGATTCTGCTGTAGTAGCCTTAACCACACCAGAAAATCCTGATGAAGTAGATACTTCCCAATGATCATCATCTGTCTTTGTAGCTGTCACTACTGACTGATCCGATGACGACCATGTGTTCGTAGCTTTATCGTAAGAAACTGTTACATAGGTTCCATTCCCCACTGTTGTAGCTAAGGTATTTTCTCTCGCATAGACTGTTTCTTTACGAGTCACATCATTAACTGCCGTAACCTTTCCTGTAGCATCATAACTACGGTTATAGGCATAAATATAGAACTTGATAGAGCCATCCGCTTGCACAGAGGTGTAAACTTCTCTATTCGTTACATCATAAGTACCATCTCCGTGATCGGTTCTAACAGTCGCATATTCAGCTGGTAGTTCCCAACGTCCACTTGTTTTATTCAAGGTTGCAACATGTGACGAGTTATCATTATCTTGGAGTGTGACAGATGAACGCATCAAGGATGCTGTAACAGCTTCTGTTTTAGCATAAACAGATATCTTATTTACACCAGCTGTTGCTGTCATTTCACTTGTAACTTTTAATTTAAATTGTTCACCAACTGTTCCGACTAATTCACCAGCTGTCACTGCTGTATTTGTAGTTCCCTCCGCGGCAACATACCACTTGCCTTCTCTATTTTCAAGTGCTGTGACACTTCCATCAGGCATGGTCACCTTGGCATAGGTAGCTCCTTTAGAGATAGTCACTGGGACTTCTGTTCCATATGCAGCAATGTTGAGGACATCAATTTTAGGTGCTACCTTAACTGTGATACCTGCATGGGTTTCTTGCCCCTGGGTTGTCCAACCATTCGCACCTGTTGGCTGGTTCCAGTCCTTAGCATAGGCTGTAACATAATAAATACCAGCTTCCGTTGGAGTCCCACTAATCAAAGCCTTCCCTGTATAACCCGTAGTCGCACCGTCAGGACTAGTTAAGGTTTTATTTCCATCTAAGGCATAGGTCAATCCCGGAATCTCTGTATCCACGGCACGAGCTGTTCCAGTAGCTGTCACAATATTACCCGAGATTCCTGTAGTACTTGGCCCATATTGATTACGGACTGTAACATCTGTCCCATCTGCTAGCGTATAGCTAACATTAGCACCGCCAGACATGGCACGAGAACCTGAAGTATCTGAGTAGTGGATATCAATACTATTTGTAGAGTGACCTTGTTCATTGGTAAAGCTACTTTCACCAACCTTTCCTTCAAAGACCTCTCCATTGGTTCCAATGTTTGGTGGAGTTGTGTCTTGCCAACCGATCCAACCCCCACGAAGATTTCGGTATACTGCACGTACAGTAGCATTGGTTTGGGTATTGGTATAGGTCACATACATCCGCGTATCATATACCCCATTTGCCAGACCATCTGTCACAATCTTCCCCTGAATAGTATCTGTAGCTGCATTATAGGTTAAACCTGTTGGTAAGTTTGTCGGCTCTACCTTTGAGACCACCCAGCCAGCTGTGGCTGCTTTCTCTGTCACACTAAATCGTCCCTTGATCTTTTCGATATAGACACGGTCAGTACCTTGCTCATAAACATAATGATAGATGTGGGTTGCAAGGTATTCATATCCTCCTCCTGCACCAAAAACTACATTATTATACGTTGAAATTCTTGACCCATCTGCACGGAGTTTTCCTTTCCAGAGGGGAGCTTCTGCAGCCAAGGCTTCTGCTTGTTCCTTAGTTAGAGGAAAATCCACTCGACCTTTATTATTATTTCCGGAACCTGAGTTACCAGGATTCGTGTCGGTCCCTGTCCGTTGGTGAGAGTATACGACTGCTTCCAGAGTCGTAATATCTCCACTGATTCTATCAGTTGAGACATCTCCGTTTGTAGCGGCAGTTGCACCAAAGGTATAGATATCCTTACCTGTTGCAGAGGCTTCTGTTGTAGCTGTTGAAACTATCTTATAAGTGCCATCTCCCTGCGGAATGGATATATAATCTTTGGCATTTGGTTGTACAATTACACCACCGGCAGGAGGCGTATCAGCCAAGGAAACAGAAAATTCTTCTTTGCCTGTTTTACGGAGAGTAACATAGACAGCTTCAATAGAGGACTGTAATTCTGCCATAGATTGGTTAAGGGCTTGAGCACTCGCATCACCATTTGCTAAAGCAGCCTTTGCTTCTGTAATTTTAGCAGTATTGCTGGCTATGGCAGCTCTAATAGCACTCTTGACATCTTCAGAAAGGCTTGAATCATTTGCTTCTTTTTCCAAAAAACTATTTGCTAAACGATTGGTTACATCCGCCTCTGACACTCGCTTTTCTAACTCTACTTTTTCAGATGATTGATTTGTTTCTGCTGTATCGACTTGATTAGCTTGTGCTTGACTAGACGCCTCTGCGATTACAGTAATAGCATTTGTTAGGGCTTGGACTTGCTGAGCGACCTCTTCTTGACTTGGTTTAGCTTCTAAAACCGCTTGCGCACTTGTCAATGTTTGATTAGCAAAGTCAAGAGCTAGACTGTCTGTCCCCTTAGTAGCCGACTGGATTGCAGTACGTAAGGTCAAAATTTTCGATTGTAGTTCTGCCTTATCTGCAACTGTTTCTGTAGAGGATTCAGTTGCCGCTGCTTCGGTATTCTCATCGCTAGCTTGGGATGAGGCAGTATCTTCACCGCCGTCCCTAGTTAGGACTGGTTCTGCGTCATAAGTAGTGGGTTTAGATGAGTTAGCACCTTGATTAGCACCCTCATCGCCTATGGTCGGTGTTGGAGTAGCTGTTGAAGATAGTTCATTACCTCCTTCTACTTCTGTCGCTGAAACCGCACCAGCTCCAAGAAACATCAAACCAGCCGCAATTGCCACTGATGCTGCCCCAAAACTATACTTACGAATACCATATCGAAGGTATCTTTCAGTTCTAAAATCTTGTTGACCTCTCTTCATGAGATTCAACCTCCTTGATTTATTTTATTCGTGTTGATTTAAAGCATTAGGGCAAATAAAAAGCCCCCCCCCTTAAATTTTTTAGTAATATTAAGAGAAGAACATCTTAAAAAAGATTGCTAAATAATTGTACACATTTCAGTTCATTATAGCATTTATATTTGTAGCATTCAAGTATTATAACTGGTAATTATTGAGTTTGAATGAGTGTTTTTTAATTTTATTAGAGATTTTTCTATTTTTCATTAACGATGATCAATGCTTTAGTATAAAACCAATTTAAATACGCTTAAAGAGTATTGTATTAAAACACGTGACTCTAAGAATAACAGCAGTAACTTAAATTTATACTCTTCGAAAATCTCTTCAAACCACGTCAGCTTCACCTTGCCGTACTCAAGTACAGCCTGCGGCTAGCTTCCTAGTTTGCTCTTTGATTTTCATTGAGTATTACCTTACAAGAAGATATTTTGAAATCAAAAAAAGTTGAGACATAGCGTCTTCAACTTTTTTACATTACTTTAACTACTGATTAAAGTGAGTTTACGTCAACTTTGATACCAACACCTTGAGTAGTTGTGATAGTCAAGTTTGTTACGTAAGTTCCTTTAGCTGTAGCTGGTTTTGCTTTTTGAATTGTTTCGTTGAAAGCTTTGAAGTTTTCAACCAATTTTTCAGCTTCAAATGATACTTTACCGATGATTGCTTGAACGTTACCTGCACGGTCAGCACGGTAAGTAATTTTACCACCTTTAGACTCTTCAACTGCTTTAGCAACATCCATTGTTACAGTACCAGTTTTAGGGTTTGGCATCAAGTTACGTGGTCCAAGGACACGTCCAAGACGTCCAACAAGAGCCATCATGTCAGGTGTAGCGATAACTACGTCGAAGTCCAACCAACCATCGTTGATTTTAGCAACAAGGTCATCTTCACCAACAAAGTCTGCACCAGCAGCTTTTGCTTCTTCAGCTTTTGCACCACGTGCGAAAACAAGAACGCGTGAAGTTTTACCTGTACCGTTTGGCAATACCATTGCTCCACGGATTTGTTGGTCAGCTTTTTTAACGTCGATGTTCAAGTTGTAAGCAACTTCTACAGTTGCGTCAAATTTTGCAAAGTTAGTTTCTTTTGCAAGTGCTACAGCTTCTTCTACGCTGTATGCTTTTGTGCTGTCGATTTTCTCAAGAGCAGCACGAAGTTGTTTGCTTTTTTTAGCCATTTTCTATTCTCCTTGTAAGTGGTTCAATCGATTTTCATCTCCCACGTCACTCCTCGAAATGATGAAGTCTTGCGGGTTTTCAGTCTATTACTTTCTTTTTCCTACGGCCTTAAGTTCCCTTGCTGTACCCAAGTACAAGCATCAGTCACTTGCCTAGTATGAAAAGTAACTAATAGACTGCTGTGAGATTTTCTACTGTGTTATTGATTAGTCAACAACAGTGAATCCCATAGAACGAGCAGTACCTTCGATCATACGCATTGCAGACTCTACGTTTGCTGCGTTCAAATCTGGCATCTTAGTTTCTGCAATTTCTTGTACTTGTGCACGAGTAACTGTAGCAACTTTAGTTTTGTTAGGTGTACCTGATCCTTTTTCAACACCTGCAGCTTTTTTCAAAAGAACAGCAGCTGGTGGTGTTTTAGTGATGAAAGTAAATGATTTATCTTCGTAAACTGAGATAACAACTGGAATGATCATACCAGCTTGGTCAGCTGTACGAGCGTTGAACTCTTTTGTGAATCCCATGATGTTGATACCAGCTTGACCAAGAGCAGGTCCAACTGGTGGAGCTGGTGTAGCTTTACCAGCAGGGATTTGCAATTTTACAAGTTTTTCGACTTTTTTAGCCATTTTTAAATCCTCCTTTGTGGTTTTGGCGGTAATTAGAGATTTTTACCTCCCACAAGTATGTTTTTCACATACCCATCTATTATACACTATTTATCTGGAATTGCAAGAGAAAAGTTTATTTTTTAATCGACGTAATCTCCGCCTTCAAAGCCATAGTATTCTTCCAAACTGAGACCACTCTCAGCAATTTCTTTAGCTTCTTTTCCGACATAACGAAGGTGCCATTCCTCAGCCATATAGCCTGTTTCTTTTTCCTTACCTTTGAGATAACGGACAACAAAGCCATAATCAGCAGCATGATCCAAGAGCCATTGAGCCGCTTTTTCTTCTGTTACTAAATCACCATCAGTCCCAATAACATCAAAGGCCAAGCCAGTTTGGTGTTCGCTATAGCCAGGACGAGCAGAGTAACGGTCAGCTGCTGCTTTCCCATCTTGATTAACATAATCTTGGTAGAGCTTGGTCTGAGTTTCATAACTTCTAAAACCACTATAATGATCACTAATTGGGAAACCTGCCTCTTGCATCGCTTTGATGAGTTTAACCAACTCAGCCTTGGCTGTTGGATTTTCCCCTGGATTGTAGTCTTTTGACAATGGGTAGTGTTTGTTGGCTACGATGATTTCATCGTATTTTCCTTGGATGCTGTAGTAGTCTCCTTTATTGACCACTTCTGCTTTCTTCTGGGCAGCTCCTTGAGACTTACTTCCTACTGTTCCATCAGCTTTGGCTGTCTGTTCTGTCTTAGCTTCTCCATCTTCATTTTTTGCTTTTTCTTGTGAACAAGCTGCTAGACTCAAGGCTAGCAAGGCTGTCAAGATAAGGTATCTTTTTTTCATTTCTACTCCTTTATTTCTAATAGGTTATCTACTTCTGACGATAAACATTCGACTAATCTTTTAATCTCATCCGTTTTTACTTGGTATGTTTCTGCTGTCATTTCTTCAAAGGGAACCCACCAGACTGGACCACGACCTTTAAGACCGTGGCCATTCATATCACCTGTCCGTCGTGGAAACAGATGCCAATGAAGATGGGCATCGCCATTTCCTAGCAGTTCGATATTCATTTTCTCAGCAGCAAATGCCTTGGCAACTGCCTCTTGGACTAGACTCATTTCTTCGAGAAAACGGAGTCTTGTTTCCTTTTTCAAATGGTGCAATTCGGTGACATGTTCCTTGGCTAGAAAGAGACTATAGCCTGCAAAATACTGGTGGTCTCCAACCACAAGATAGCCTGTTTCCAACTCTTTGACAAAATAGGGATTTTCTCCCTTCTTGATGAGCTCAATTCTCTGGCAAATCAAACACATATTAGTCTACCAATGCGCTCTTAAGATAAGCATCGACCATTCGTTCTGTTGCGACCACCGAGTCAATATGAGTACGCTCATAAGAATGACTAGACTCGATACCAGCACCGAGAAGGGCGTGTTTGACTTCTGCCCCTGCAGACATAGCCGCTGAAGCGTCTGAACCATAAAATGGATAGATATCGAGCTTAAATGGAATACCTTGCTCTTTAGCCAAAGCAACCAAATGTTGACGGAAGTCATAGTGATAAGGGCCTGAAGCATCCTTGACACAGATAGACACTGTATACTCATCTGTTTGCTGGTCATCTCCCATAGCTCCCATATCCACAGCCAGATATTCTACTACCTGATCAGGAATATTAGAATTAGCCCCATGCCCCACTTCTTCAAAGACTGAAAAAGCAAAATGGGTTGTTACGGGCAATTCAATCTTCTCTTCCTTATAGATACGAAGGAGCTTAAGCAAAATCGCTGCGCTGACCTTGTCATCCAAATGACGAGACTTGATAAAACCTGTCTCTGTCACGACGGTTCGTGGATCAAAGCTGATAAAATCACCGACCTCAATACCAAGAGCACGAGTTTCTTTTTCACTGGTTACTTTGGCGTCCAAACGCACTTCCATATTATCCTGCGTGCGTTCTGCAGTTCCTGCATCCTTATAGACATGGCAAGAAGTTTGGTGGATGAGGATGGTTCCTGATACTTTTTGACCTGTGCTAGCCACATGAACGGTACAGTTTTCACCTTCAATCATGTTCCAAGGAAAACCACCGATACGGTCCATTTTGAGACGACCGTCTGGTTTGACTGCACGGACAATGGCCCCCAGCGTATCCACATGGGCAGTCACATAGCGATGCTCTTCATCATTTTGACCTTTAATGGTCACATTGACACCACCCTTAGCTGTGCGAACCGGCTGGTAACCAAAAGCTTCTAGAGTCTTGACTAAATAGTCCGAAATCTCACGAGTGAAGCCTGTTGGCGATGCAATGGCTGTTAGTTCTTTGATATATTCTACTGTTTGATTCATTTATTTACCTCTTTTGCTACCTATTATAACACATTTATCATCGGATAAAAAAAGAAAATCACTCCTGTAGACTTGGCTACAAAAGTGATTTTATACTCAATGAAAATCAAAGAGCAAACTAGGAAACTAACCGCAGGTTGCTCAAAACACTGTTTTGAGGTTGTAGATGGAACTGACGTAGTCAGTATCCTACACATACGGCAAGGCGACGTTGACGCGGTTTGAAGAGATTTTCGAAGAGTATTAGTGATTATTCCATTTCAAAAACATCACTTTCCTGCTTGTTTGGTAGAACCAATGAGAGCAAGATTCCGACAACGGCTGGTACTAACCATGGGAGTGATGCCTTGGCAAAAGGAAGAGCATTGACAAGGTTTGCAAGAAACTCAACCTTAAATGAGCTTCCTAGTACGCTTGCAATGGCAATAGCTGTAACAACAGCAATTGTCAACTGCATACCTGGTTTTGAAAGGGCAACAAATTTGTTGACAATGACAATCATAACGATAGCAATCGTGATTGGGTACAAGATAACCAGTACAGGGATTGAGTACTTGATAATCGCATCAAGACCCAAATTGGCAATAGCAAATCCAATCAAGGTAAAGGCCGTCGCATAAACCTTATAACTGATTTGTGGGAAACGCTCATTAAAGAACTCAGCTGTTGACACAATCAAACCAACTGTTGTTGTGAAGCAGGTTACGGTAACCATAGCTGCAAGGAAGAGTTGAGCTGTTGAGCCAAAGATTTCTTGAGTGGCTTGTGACAAGATGTAAACACCTGGTGTTCCACCCTTCATCGCCTCAGCTGGTACCGGGAAATGATTTCCAAGGAAACCTAAACCGATATAAAGAGCGCTGAAGGCAAGGGCAACAACGATACCAACCACCCAAATAGTTGAAATGTATTCTTTCTTACTTGAGAAACCAAGTTGTTTCAAGGTTTGAACAGCAATCACACTAAAGGCAACTGAGGCAAGGGCATCCAAGGTATTGTAACCTTCTAGGAAACCTGTACCAAAAGCAGAAGCTTGATAAGCAGCTGAAGCAGCTTGAGGACTTGTTCCACCGTATTTGAAAGCTCCCAGAACAACCAAGATAACAATCAAAATCGCAAATACTGGCGTTAAAATACGTCCAATGCGGTCCAAGATTTTTGATGGATTAAGTGAAATCAAATAGGCTGCCGCAAAATACAGAACCGTAAAGACAATCAAACCAAGACCTTTATTTGCATCCGATAAAAGGGGGCTAATCCCTACTTCGTAAGCTGTTGTAGCAGTACGTGGGATAGCAAAGAATGGACCGATTGACAAGTAAAGAACTGAGAGGTAAAGAGTCGCAAACCAAGGCGCTATCTTTGTTGAAATCTCGTAGATATATCCTTTAGGATTTAGCGTTCCAATAATAAGTGTCAAGACGGCGATACCGACACCTGAAAAGACAAAACCTGCGATAGCAGGAAGAAAATGTTCTCCAGATAGAGCACCTAGAGAAGGCGGAAAAATCAAGTTCCCCGCACCAAAAAATATTCCAAACAGGAGTAAACCTGTTAAGGCACCTTTTTTAGCCATGAAAATCTCCTTCATATTTATAAAATACTGACCTAGTATATCATGAATAAGAGTATGAAAAAAGCTTCACGAAGTAAATATTGAATGTTTTCAAGATTCTTAAAAATAAGAATTGTCTAAAAATAAAATCCCCTACCCAGTCCACACCAAGTAGGAGAAATTCTTACGTTTAGAGTTCTTCAAAGGCGGTCATTCCACCTTGGACATTGATAACATCATAACCTTGTTCTGATAGGAATTGGCAAGCACGCGCTGATCTCATTCCAGATTTACAAATAACATAATGTAACTGATCCTTGTCCAACTGATCATAGATATCGTCTAATTGACTCAGAGGAAGATTCTGAGCGCCTTCTAAGTGAAGAGCTTCAAACTCATCCACTTCTCTCACGTCTACTAGAGAAAGTTGGTCATTTTGGTAAAGCTGGTAAAATGCGTCAAAGGCTATTTCTTTCATTCTTTTTCTCCTAATACTCTTCGAAAATCTCTTCAAACCACGTCAGCGTCGCCTTACCGTAGGTATGGTTACTGACTTCGTCAGTTCTATCCACAACCTCAAAGCAGTGCTTTGAGCTGACTTCGTCAGTTCTATCCACAACCTCAAAACAGTGTTTTGAGCTGACTTCGTCAGTTCTATCCACAACCTCAAAGCTGTACTTTGAGCAGCCTGCGGCTAGCTTCCTAGTTTGCTCTTTGATTTTCATTGACTATAAAATGGTTTTAATTCTTTTTTTCAAGTCTGGCACCACTTCTGACTCAAACCAAGGATTTTTGGCCATCCAGATTTGATTTCGCGGCGAGGGGTGAACTAAAGGAAAATACTCTGGCAAGTAGTTCTGGTAATGTTTTACCCTTTCTGTCACCTTGCCACTGACTTTCTCCTGTAAATAGTAGGCTTGGGCATATTGGCCGATCAAGAGGGTCAACTGGATATCGGGTAATTCTTGCAAGAGCTGTGGATGCCATTTTTCAGCAAAGCCTGTTCTCGGTGGCAGGTCACCTGACTTGCCATGTCCTGGAAAGTAGAAATCCATAGGCAAGACAGCAAAATAGCCTGAATTGTAAAAGGTATCTTCATCCACACCGAGCCAGTCCCGCAAACGATCACCACTTTTGTCCTTCCAGTAAAGGCCTGCTTCTTGGGTTTTAAGACCAGGCGCCTGACCGATGATATTGATGCGAGCAGTTTTTGGCGCTGCAAAAAGAGGCTCAATTCCGCGTTCTGTATAGATAGCATTCTGTGGATCCGCCATAATAGCTTTCTTGATTCTTTCGATTTGAGACATCTACTTTCCCTCCAAAAAGAAGTCTAAGCATAAGATCTCAGACTTCTATCGTTTTATTTGATCAATTCGTAAATAGCTTCGGCATAGATTGCTGCTGCTCGGAAGAGATCGTCCAAGGCGATAAATTCATTGGCTTGGTGCATGGTATCAATTGAGTCTGGGAACATGGCACCGTAGGCAACTCCGCGTTCGAGCAAACGACCAAAGGTTCCACCACCGATAACTTGCTCGTGACCTTTAAGTCCAGTTTGTTTTTCATAGACATTCAACAAGGTTTGCACAAGTGGATCTTCCATTGGCACATAGTGAGGGGTATGACCGTGTTCAGAAAGGCTAACAGAAGCAACTGGCAAGTTTTCAAGGATTGACTTGATTTGTTCTGGACTTGTTCCTTTTGGATAGCGGATATTAAGGGCAATGGTATTATCAGCGCTTGTTTCATCAAAGCGGAAGACACCGGCATTCATAGAAAGGGCACCCATCTTTTCATCCACATGAGCAATCTTGAGATTTTCACCCTCATGATCGTTCAAGAGAATTTTACCAGCGATGTCAAGGTAGTCTTTGGCTGGACCAGCAAAGTCAAACTGACTAAGGAAGAGGGCAAGGTAAGTCGCACCATTGACACCTGAAGCAGGCATAGCACCGTGGGCTGATTTACCAATGATGGTAACCTTGTACTGACCGTTTTCTTCTTGGAGTTCTACTCTAAGTTTGTGTTCTGCAACAAAGGCATCTAGTTTAGCTTGCAAGTCAGCCAAATCACCTGAAACGACTGCTGTTGCTGATTCTGGTACCATGTTTTCACGCAAACCACCTGTGAAGCTGTGAAGACGGGCAGCACCTGTATTTTCTCCTGCAAAGTGGAGGTATTCCGTGATATTTCCTTTTTCACCGTTGATGATAGGGAATTCAGCATCTGGAGAGAAACCGAAGTCGGGTTTTGCAAGTCCTACGTGCTCAAAGTAGTAGTCCATGTCTGCCCAGCCTGATTCTTCGTCTGTTCCAACGATGAAGCGAACTTTCTTAGAAGTTGGAAGACCCAATTCTTTGATGATTTTCAAACCATAGTAACAAGCTGTTGTAGGTCCCTTGTCATCTGAAGCCCCACGCGCATAAAGGCGACCGTCTTTGATAGTTGGTGTGTAAGGGTCTGTGTCCCAGCCGCTACCAGCTGGAACCACGTCCATATGAGCAAAGATGCCGAGAACTTCTTCTCCATCACCAAACTCAAAATGTCCTGCGTAGTTATCAACATTTTTAGTTGGATAACCATCACGGTCTGCGATTTCAAGGAATTTTTCCAAGGCTTTTACCGGCCCAGGTCCAAATGGATGCTCAGCATCAACCTTGCTGTCATCACGTTCAGAGTTGATTTCCAAAAGGCTAAACAAGTCAGCCAAGAGGTCTTCTTTACGTTTTTCTACTTCTGCTGTAAAATCAATTGCTGTCATTTCTTTCTTCTTTCTATCTTTTCTCGATGATTTCATCTACTGGTAAGCGGTAGCTTGGTTCCAATTTCTCGTCTGTGTAACCCACTGTAATTAAGAGTTCTGGGCGGAAGCGGTCTTCAATTTCCAAAATCTCATTGACTTTTGATTTGTCAAAACCAAGAATCAGATTTGATCCGATTCCTTGGTCTGTAAGAGCCAGAACCAAGTTCATAGCAACCAAACCTGCATTGAGGGCTAGGTAGTCGCTGACTTGTTGTTCATTATAACGGGCAAATTCAGCTGGCAAATTTTTCATGAAGTATTGAAGTTGTTCTTCTGAGAAATTGTTAGCACCACCAACTCGGGCAATCTTACGAGCACGTTTAGCCAAATCTGTGTCTGTAAACAAGGCAATAGTTACAGGCGCTGATGATACCTGTTCAAAGTTGGAACCGTAAGCCAATTTTGCTAGTTCGGCATTTTTCTCACGAACCACCACAAATTTCCAAGGCTGGCTGTTGTGGGCGCTTGGTGCCAAGGTTGCAATTTCGATAGCCGTACGTACATCTTTTGGATCAACAGGCTTGTCAGTGAAATGCTTAGTCGCATGACGTTTTTTGTTTAATTCAAGAAATTTCATAATCGATTTCCTTTTCTAATTCTACTGCTTCCATTCTACCATATTTTGAAAGAGCTTGCAGATATTTTCCATGATTAAGTTTTTTTATCACAGCCATAAAAGATATATATTGGTGCATCAAGACAGTTTCTGATAAACTAGCAAGTACTTTACATTTGAATGGAGACATTATGAAAAAATTTAGCCTTTTACTAGCTATCCTACCATTTTTGGTTGCCTGTGGGAATCAAGCCACACCCAAAGCAACCAACTCTCAAAAGACAATCGTCGTTGCTACAGCTGGTGATGTGCCACCATTTGACTACGAAGACAAGGGCAATCTGACCGGCTTTGATATTGAAGTTCTAAAAGCAGTAGATGAAAAACTCAGCGACTACGAGATTCAATTCCAAAGAACTGCTTGGGAGAGCATCTTCCCAGGGCTTGATTCTGGTCACTATCAAGCAGCAGCCAATAACTTGAGTTATACAAAAGAGCGTGCTGAAAAATACCTCTATTCACTTCCCATTTCAAACAACCCCCTCGTCCTTGTCAGCAACAAGAAAAGTCCTTTGACTTCACTTGATCAAATTGCTGGTAAAACAACGCAAGAGGATACCGGAACTTCAAACGCTCAATTCATCAATAACTGGAATCAGAAACACACTGACAATCCCGCTACTATCGATTTTTCTGGTGAGGATATTGGTAAACGAATCCTAGACCTCTCTAACGATGAATTTGATTTCCTAGTCTTTGACAAGGTATCAGTTCAAAAGATTATCAAGGATCGTAGCTTAGACCTTTCTGTGGTTGACTTGCCTTCTGCTGATAGCCCCAGTAACTATATTATTTTCTCGAGCGACCAAAAAGAGTTTAAAGAGAAATTTGATAAAGCGCTCAAAGAACTCTATCAAGACGGAACCCTTGAAAAACTCAGCAATACCTATCTAGGTGGTTCTTATCTCCCAGATCAATCTCAATTACAATAAGATATATTAAAAACGATTGGACCAGTCAATCGTTTTTAGTTTGCATTGGTTATTTTAGGAAACTTTTACAAAAAATCAAAAAAATCCTTCACATCCTCTACATACCTATGCTTTTCTATTAAGCTGGCTAATAGTTCCAGATTGTGCCCCTGATAGTTATCTTCACGACGTAGTTCTTCATACATTTCGATAAAGGGAAGCCCTTTGGATTTGGCCAATTCCAACTCCGCTTCATAGTCATAAGCGACTTTACGAAATTGGATATTGACCAATTCCCCATCTTCAACTTCTATCACGGCATACTGGGCACGGTGATTTTTTAACGCCTCCCAATTAAAATAGGGCATGCCAATCGAACCTGGATTGATGATTTGTTGCCCTTGACTGCCATAACGAAGCAACTGCTTGTGAACATGACCATAGACTGCCACGTCCGTTTCCTCATCTAGTAGTTGGTCAAATTTCTCTGTATCATTCTCAACTAGCAAGTCACCACCATAGTTCTTATTTGGCAAATTATGAGAGATAGAAAAGCGCAATCCGTCAATTTCTTTCTTTTCCAGCAAAGGCAAGCTTCGTAGCCAGACAATCGTTGCAGGATCCATTCGCTCCATCAAAAACTGGGTCATGCGCATTGACTGGATTTCTTTCGGATGTTCCAAACCATATTCACCATCCAAGGCCTCAAGGATACGATCATCCCAATTGCCTCGAACACTGGCTGTGATAGGAAGGTCCTTTAGCAGGGCGACTAAGTCATTTGCGCCTGGACCAGGAAGAAAAATATCTCCCAGAAGCCAGTATTCACTGACTCCTTGATTTTTAGCATCTGCAATCACTGCTTCTAGCGCCGTCGCATTGCCATGAATATCTGATAAAATTGCGATTTTATGGTTCATGATGGTCTCCTTCTGTTTGGTATTCTACACTTTCTTCCGCCACTTGAGGCAAGGTTTCTGTTTCCTGCGGGTTCAACTTCTTCTGCACAGCTTCTGCGACTGTTCTTGGCACCCCAACTTCGACAATCTCATCCACACTGGCTTCCTTGATTTTAGTTAGAGACTTGAAATGCTTCATAAGATTTTGCTTGCGTTTAGGTCCCAGCCCTTCAATTCCATCCAGTTGTGATGAAAAAGAATTTTTGGAGCGCAGTTGGCGATGGAAAGTAATAGCAAAGCGGTGGACCTCGTCTTGAATACGTTGGAGGAGGAAAAATTCCTGAGAATTGCGAGACAACTCCACCACCTCAAGCGGATCTCCAAAGAGCAATTCATGGGTTTGGTGCTTGTCATTCTTTTGCAGACCTGCAATGGGAATATCCAAGCCAAGTTCTTCTTGGATGACCTGCTTGGCGATATTGACTTGACCTTGCCCCCCATCAATGACAATCAAATCTGGGGGAGTCAAACCGTCACGCTGTACTCGACCATAACGCCTGCGAATGACCTCTCGCATACTGGCATAATCGTCTGGCCCAACCACAGTCTTGATTTTATACTTACGGTAATCCTTCTTACTAGGCTTTCCGTTAACAAAGACCACCATAGCCGAAACAGGACTGGTACCCATGATGTTGGAGTTATCGAAGGACTCGATGCGAACTGGAGTCGGAATTTGGAGCAAACGTCCTAGATTTTCAATAGCTCCTTGGGTCTTTTCGACAGATTTTTCTAGCAGATTGAACTTCTGCTCCAGACTAACACGGGCATTTTTTATAGCTAGATTGACCAGTTGTTTTTTCTCTCCACGTTGAGGTTTGAGAATCTTGGTATCCACCAAAGCCTTGACAGCTTCTTCATCGATATCCTGCGGAATCAATACCTCATTAGGAACTAGATGAGATTTTTCTTGATAAAATTGTCCCACATAGGTCAAAAAATCTTCATCCGGATCATTGTAGTAGGGGAAGAGGTTAACATCTCGTTCGATGAGCTTGCCCTGACGGACAAAGAAAACCTGAACACACATCCATCCCTTGTCCACATAGTAGCCAAAGACATCACGATTTTGGAGATCCTTAGCCATGACCCGTTGCTTGGTTCGAAGCGTTCCAATAGCCTGAATTAGGTCACGGTATTCCGCCGCACGTTCAAATTCCATAGTCTGAGCTGCCGCTGCCATTTTGCCCTTGAGATCATCAATGATTTTGTCATCCTGCCCTTTCAGAAACTCAGAGACCTCCTGAGCCATAGACTTGAAATAAGCCTCATCTTTCTTACAGATGGTGTGGGCCATACACTGGCCGATATGGTAGTAAAAACAGACCTTAGACGGTGGATTGGTACACTTGCGAAAAGGGAAAATCCGATCCAGAAGTCGCTTGATTTCATTGGCTGCCCCCACATCTGGATAAGGTCCAAAGTAGAGACCGCCGTCCTTTTTGACCTGACGAGTGATAATCAAGCGAGGATAGCGCTCATTAGTGATTTTGATGAAGGGATAAGACTTATCATCCTTGAGCATGATATTGTATTTAGGCTTATTTTCCTTGATCAGGTTGATTTCTAGGAGAAGTGCCTCAATATTAGACTCCGTAACGATAAATTCAAAATCTACAATTTCAGACACCAAAGCCTCTGTTTTGGTATCATGACTTCCACGGAAATAGGACCTCACGCGGTTACGCAGATTTTTAGCCTTTCCTACATAGATAATGGTGCCGTTTTTATCCTTGTGAATGTAACAACCAGGGCTGGTCGGCAAGAGCTCTAGTTTTGATTTAATCAAGTTGTTCATAGTTCCATTATAGCAAAAAAGTAGGGAAAGATAGTTCCCTACTCACTAGTCTCATATAATTTTCGAAGTCTTTCAACATCCTCTTCCTGAATACCATAAAAGGAACCTGCTGGTTGCATCACAGACTTCTCATCGGTATGGTCCAAGCCAATCGCATGCCCCAACTCATGTTCTGCCGTATGGACAATGCGCTCATAGGAATAGCCATAGTTTGGATTGGACAAATAATAATGATTCAGGCGCACCGTTACAGACAAGAATTGCCCTGTTAAGAGATTGGTCTGACTTTCCGCCTCTCCTGCCACAGGAGTGTTTCCGTTGTTCATCTCAGTAGCCAAGATATCCGCCGTGCTGGACTCAGTCACGAGTTCAAAATTAAAAGCACCAGTTTGATTCCAATTCTGGATTGCTTCTAAATAAGCTTCTTGAAAGCGTGAATCCATCTGGGGATCCAAGTAAATACGAGCAGAGGCCTGTGGCCACCTTCCTTCAGAGTGTTGATGACTATCTGTCTGGCTTAACTTAGGCAGTTGCCCTGTTCTTTCCCATTGGTCGATACTTTGTTGACCAATCTTGACTGACCGCTCTGCTTGCTTTAGCGCTTCTTGAAAATCTCCGTTCAAATACCAGAGAAGTCCGAAAGCAAGCGCACATAAGAGCACAACTATCCAAACCAGGCGCCAAAACAAACGCCACACAAAAGAAGAGAAAGCCCCTATCAAACGAAAAAGCCAGCGCATGCCTCTCCACCTTTCTAGCAAATAAAAATTATTTTACTAAAAGAAGCTGAAAGAAAGCTAAATACTGGCTTTTTCATCTTAACGTCCTAATATTTTTTTGAATAACTGAATAGCTTTGTATTTTAAAGGCGATGGATGATAACGGAAAGTTCCTGCTTTACGTACAATATAGCCATTAAAATTTTGTTTAAAACGCAAAACACCATCACTACCATCAAAAATCCCTTGAATGCCTAGGAAGTTGTATTTAGGTATTCCACGTTTTATGCTTTCCAACATAACATATTTTTGAAGCAGTGCAGGGGCATAGAACTTATTAAACTCAGTGTAAGAACCACTAAAGAGATAAGTCGTTTCCTGAGGCATATAAACAAATAAACTCCCGGCTAAAACAATATCTTCTTCTCCATATTTTTCAATCAAGTCTCGCGCTTCTGCTTTTCGAACTTCAAACGTTTCAAATTGACTAGAATATTCTCTCAGTTGATTTTGTTTTTTCTCAGAATGAGGATTTTTACTCAAATCAAGTCGCAACTTGTCCAAGATTTCTTCTAGTTTACTTTGTTCACCTTGCAATTTGCTCATATAGTCCGAAAAATTTAAGCTTGCTATGAGAAACTCCGCTTGTTCTCCAAATGAATCATAAAAGTGCTCATAATATTCTAAACTTTTATCACTATATTCTCTACGTTCAGAGGTTTCTTTAGTTATATTCTTAAAACTCGATAGTTCTTCACGTTTTAACTTTTTCAACCGAATACCAAACGTTTCAGCTTTTTTCACCAAAGGTTTACCCTTTTTACTAAAACTTTTAAGTAAATTCGTTTCAGTTAATTCAGTCAAATCTTTATAGTATAACCAATCTGGTTCTCCACCTGGATAACCTCTTGTCAATCCATCAAATTGATAACCTAAATCAGTTAAACCTTGAATGATACTTTTTTTCTCAGCATCTATTGGATTACCTTCACTATCAAAAGTTTGATAAGTTTCATAAGGTTTTACAAGCAACTCTAATACACCATTTTGCTTGGCATATTCTTTTAACTCCGCATAAAAAACTAGAAGAGCATCTTGTTGGGTATAAATCGGCCCCGAATTGAGCTCCATATGAAGACCACCTAGCATTGGTAAACTATAAACCAAAGCTGCAACTTGAATTTCTCCTTCTTGTTTTAAAGCAAGATAAACAATTTGAGCTCCTCTTTTTTCTAGCAAGTCACCCATCTGGACAGATTGCATAAAGGAACGAGAAGAAACCTGATCAGAATAAATCTGAAACTCTTCTTTGGTGAGTGTTGTTAGTGCCATATACTTACTTTCTATGTTTTTTTCTTAATGTTTTACGGAAATCAAGAGCAAGTCTTAACAGAGGATAGAGAGGATGGGTAGGCATTGTAAATTCACCCAAATATTCTTCAATCGTTGGATTAAATTTTTCCTTAAAATGATAAAGACCACCATTGAGAGAGTTTTCAACACCACCTAAATTTTGCCACAACATACCTCGCTCAAAGGCATAGCGAGCCGTTTCATACCAAGTTAAAATTGGTGCATTGTAACGTTTAAAATCATCATCCATACCAGCATATAGATTGACAGAGGTAATACCAAATTCCAAACTCAAAGTAGCCGCTAACGGAATGTTTGATTTTCCCATATTCATATATCCCTGCAAAAAATCTATTTCCTCTTCTAAACGTTCTTTTTCTTTTATATTTTCCTGAATTTTTGAAGGTTTGGTGGCATCATTAAATTTTTCTGCAACTACTCTATTTTTTTCTAACTGTTCTTCTAATTCTCTTAAACGCTTAGAAACATCCAAACTCGTTAGCGTGATATAGGAATCTTCTTTGAAGTTATCTAATAATTTTTTATAATAAGCTTCGTTTCTTAAATGAATCTCTTTTCGCTTCTCAGTTTTTTTCATCAACTCCGAAAATGAATCTAATAGTTCCAGTCCACCATATTGAATTTCAAGCCCTTTGTTTCGTGCTGTTCGGATAGCTTGCCTCGTTGATTTAGAAAGTTTATCTTCTTCAAAATTTTCCTTATATATTTTCGCCTGAATACGAGGCTGAATGGTGTCATCCATCTCGGTTGTCCGCCCAGACCATTTCACTCCTAATTGTCCTAAAATCTCAACAATAGCAAGATTTTCAGGATATTCTCTTTTATCTTGATTGACCAAATGTTGGGATAGACAAATACTTGGATCGAAAGTCACAAAAACCGCTCTCTTACTGCGAGCATAAGACTTAATAGACTGCAGGACAAACTTTAAAAGTTCTATATCCCTGTAATCCAATATAGGACCTCTTGGAATATAAAACATTTTATAGCCTAAAGGCAGAGATTTTATGAGAATACTAGCCACAGCCAGTAAGTTCTCCCCTTCATAGACACCAATCCTCTCATGATTCCAATCAGATTTCACTTTTTCCCAAGCACTACTTTGTAATATATTAGCTAATTCATGTTCTTTGACAAACTGATCATATTCTAATGTGGGAATGCCAATTTGATAACGGTACATTTCCTACTCTCTTTCCTCCAGTATCTTATTACTATTCTACTACTTTCGTTTGAAAAGTCTAGTGAAAACAGACTTCCATCATTGTTTTAAAGCCAAGAATAACTATAAATAGTGGTTCATTTATAAAAAACTAAATCAATCTCTCTTCTAATTTGAAATCGATTGGAAGAGTTGCTAAGAACAGTTCCAATTGTTTTTCCCAGTAGTACCACTCGTGAGTTCCAGCACTATGGCTATAGGTCACATCAAAACCTAGTTTTTTGAGATTTTTCACTGCTAGATTATTGGCTTCATACAAGAAATCCTGCTCGCCACACCAAGCCCACAGCTTGGTCTTTTTATCCGATTTTTTAGCCAGACTTTCAAGCGAATAGGGACTAGTTGTCCAATCTTTAATCTCTCCAAAAACACCTCTCCAGTAAGCTGGTGTCCCCAGATTTTGGCTTTCAGGAGAAAAATCTTGAAAACTAAGGGCGCCTGAAAAGCTAGCTGCACGAGAGAAACGATTTGTAGCAAGAGCCAGTTTAAAACAGCCGTAACCTCCCATAGAGAGACCAGCGATAAAGGTCTTTTCACGCTTGCTAGTCATATTAGGGAAGAAGCGTTTCAGAACCTGTGGCAATTCCTCTGCTAGAGCTGTGTAATAGTCAAAACCATACTGGGTATCGGTGTACCAACCATTGCTGGTATTAGGCATGACAGCGATGAGATTAGTTCCTCGAAGCAATCGTTCTACGTTGGTCCGCTTGAGCCAACTATTATGATTGCCAGACATCCCGTGCAAGAGGTACAAGACAGGGATATCTTTACACTCTGGTTCTTCCACTCGATTGGCATCAGGGTAGAGGACATTCACCCCCCACTCCATATCCAAGACTTGTGAGTAATACTCGATTTTCATTACTGCCATGATTTTCTCCTTCTATTTTCCGATAAGAAAAAGCCGAAATTCGACTTTCTCTCTGTTTATTTCAAAGATTATTTTGCTTCCATGACTACTGGTAAAATAGCTGGACGACGCTTGGTTTGGTCAAAGAGGTACTTGGTCAGATTATCACGAACCTTCCCTTTGAGGTCTGCCCAGTCAAAGTCATCTCCTTGCAGATAGTCTTCTACCGTTTGGTTAATCAATTCTGAACTTTCACGGAGAATATCGCGACTCTTCTTGAGATAAACAAATCCACGCGTGTGAACACGAGCCTTGGCCACAATTTTCTTCTCACGACGGTTAACGGTAATTGCGACGATGAAAATACCATCCTCTGACAAGACCTTACGGTCACGAAGAACCACATTTCCAACATCACCTATGGCATTCCCGTCAATCAAGACATCCCCTGCCGAAACTGCTCCAGCTGGGACAAAGTCTCCATTCTCATAAGCCATGCTGGTTCCCTTTTTAGGAATGAAAATGCGTTCTGGCAGCATCCCGACCGCCATAGCAGCCTTAGCATGAGCATCCAACTCGCGGTATTCCCCTTGAATTGGGAAGAGATACTTAGGTTGCAAGAGATTGATCATCAACTGCAAATCACGCGCATTTCCGTGCCCTGATACATGTAAACTTTGGGTAATCAATTTGACAACCCCTCCTGCCTGATAAATCATATTTTCCACACGCGCAACGAAGGCTTCTTTAGCAATAGACGGAGCCGTAGCAATATAGACCAGGTCCCCATCCTTGATTTCTACATAACGATGGCGACCAATCGACATCTTACGAAGTCCATTGATAGGTTCACCCATACGACCTGTCTCAAGAATAATCAACTCATGGTCTTCAAAGCGAGACATATCTTTCGGCTTAATCAAGAGAATTTCGTTGGCTAAAGACAACTTCTTGAGACGAATCGCTGTGCGGACGATATTTTCAATATCAAATCCTGTCAAGACGATACGTCGACCTGTTTTATCCGCAGCGTCAAAAATCTGCTGGATACGAGAAAGGTTACTGGAAACAGCTGCAACGATGATACGACCTTCCCAGTCAGCAATGGTTTGGGTAATTTCATCTCTAACTTCACTTTCACTAGCCACCTGAATATTGCTGTCCGCATTGGCCGAATCACTGAGGAGAGCCAGGACGCCGTCACGACCGATTTCTGCCAAACGAGCGAAGTCTGTCGCATAAGATTCACTAGCTGTCTGGTCAAATTTGAAGTCACCTGTATAAACGATGCTCCCTTCAGCTGTCTTCAAGACAATTCCCAGGCTCTCTGGAACGGAGTAAGTCGTAGGGAAGAAGGAAACCACTGTCCCACCAAAATCAATCTCCGTATCTTCATCAATAACATGAAAATCATTAAATTTCTTGACTGCGTCATTTCCTTTGACAAAGAGTTTTGCCAACTCAATGGTCAACTCAGAGCCAAATACAGGTACCTTGGCTTCAGCCAAGAGATAAGGCAGAGCACCAATAGCATCTGCATGTCCGTGAGTTAAAAATACCCCAGCAATTCGATCTTTATTTTCAAAAAGGTAGTCCATCTTTGGAATCACCACATCGACCCCTAATTGTTCATTTTCGGGATATTTTAACCCTGCATTCAAAACAAAAATGGACTCTCCAATTTCAGCAATGTACATATTTTTCCCATTTTCACGTACACCACCAAGTGTTGTTAAACTAATATTACTCATTTTTCCTCCAAAATCTTAGTTTATCTTGATTATAGGGTTGCTTACCCTCTTATTCTAAAAGCACTATTACTGTTAGCCGAATCTTTTCCTACCATTATACCATTTTTTTGATGATTTTCAAAATGAAGATTTGTTTTCAAAAAAGAGCTGGTTTCCCAACTCTTTCCTATGATCTACTCTTTTTCCATTAAAAAGTCATAAATTTCTTGCACGGTACCCAGCGCCATCATTTCTTGGTCTTTGACGGTTTGTTTGAGATTTTGGTAAATCTGACTTTCTCCGATTTCTCTCTTTGGCGCTTCTTTATTGACTGTCATAACCCCATCTTTGATCGTCACAAAGCCTAGTTCTTTAAAGACTTGAATCATCTTAACCAGCAAGATTTGTTGGATATTGAGATAAGCAGCCAAATCCTTGAGCTTGTAGCGAATATCAAACTCTGGAAACTGGTAGATAGTCTTGTACAATTTGGCAAACTGCTCTCTAGTCCCATAGCCTGTCAGATAGTAGGCCTTGTCAATATCATTTTTGAAATAGACAGCGGAAAAATTCTGTTTCTGAAAAATGGTCTTCAGCTGAGTAATATCCTCAGGAATGGTTTTCACGACAATAGCTTCACTAGCCGCCAGATTTGGCACTTCTCCAGCAAAATCCAAGATTGGAACCCCTTCTGGTAAGACTGCATTTTTCCCACGGATGTTAAAAAGTTGAACACCCTCCACACGCGCATCCACCATCATCAACTGCAGGGCAGTTTGGCCATTCCATTGGTTGACAGACAATTTAACCGCCAATTCTAGATTTTTGGTTTGAGAAAACTCTGTCGCCCATCTGCCTTGGCCAAAGGCCACCACTTCAAAACTAGCCTCACCCTTAGAAATTTTCAGTTTGAGATGGGCATTGCCTGCCCCCATGGTACGGGCACTTTCGACCTGAAAATCCTTGATATAAAAGACAGGTTTCTGATTGTCCATTCCAAAGGGAGCTAAACGTTCAAAACTTTTGACCGTTTCTAAGCTAAGTGTCTCCAAATCCAGTTCTTCATCTAGATTTAACTTGTTCTTGCCAGCAGCATCCGCTCCTTTTTCACGGACATAATCTTCCAAAACCTGAGATAAATCTGAGAGTTTCTCCACTTCCAGCGTCATTCCTGCTGCGCCAGCATGGCCACCAAAGGCGATGAAGAGGTCGCGATGGGGATCTAGGGCTTCAAAAATATCGACCGCTTCCACACTACGGGCACTACCCTTGGCACGACCGTCCTCTATATTGAGAACGATGACTGTCTGCCCTAATTCTTCCAACAAACGACCAGCGACGATTCCCAGAACCCCAGGATTCCAGCCTTCCTTAGCCAAGACTTGGACCTTCTTCTCAGGGTCCACCATGGTCTTAGCTTCTTCATAGATAGACTGGACAATTTCCTTGCGCTCTTCATTTTTCTGATGAATCATAAGGGCAATCTCGTGAGCTTCCTCATCATCAAAGCCAGTCAACAAATCAATGGCTGGATTAGGATCATCCAAGCGCCCCAAGGCATTTAAACGAGGGGCAATCTGGAAACCAATCGTTTCTTCTGTTACTTCGTTGGTAGCAATCCCAGCCATATCCAGCATTTCTTGTAAACCAATACGCTGAGTGTGTCCCAACATTTCCAAACCATATTGCACCAAGATGCGGTTTTCATCCGTCAAACTCACCATATCAGCAATGGTTCCGATAGCAACCAAATCAAGCAGTTCCACTTGCACTTCTTCTAACAGGGCACAAGCCAGCTTGAAGGCCACTCCACAACCAGCCAAATATTTGAAAGGATAGTCCGCATCTGGATGTTCAGGATGAACGATGGCATAGGCATCTGGCAGGGTTTCAGGCATGGAATGATGGTCAGTCACAATGACATCCACTCCCATAGACTGGGCCAATTCAATAGCCTCATGACCAGCAACCCCATTGTCCACCGTCACAATCAAGGAAATTCCTTCTTGCTCGATAAAGTATTTATAGACACTAGCATTAGGACCATAGCCATCGGTAAAACGATTTGGCAGGTAAACACGGCACTCAGCGCCAAGCTGTTCCAAACTTTCCTTAACAATAGAAGCCGAAGTCATACCATCGGCATCATAATCACCGTAAACGAGGATATTTTCCCCTTCTTCAATGGCCTGACGAATCCGTTCCACTGCCTTGTCCATATCATGGAGCAGATAAGGGTCATGCAAGTCCTCCAAGGAAGGTTCTAAAAACTTCTTCAGACTTTCTTGGTCCTGAATCCCTCTTTCAAATAATAGCCGAGCCACCTCAGGACCCAGTCCAGCCTTCTTGGCTATCTTTGTAAAATCCGCATCTTCTACCTGCGGGGCAAACTGCCATTCATAAGTAGGTGTTATCAAAAAGACATCCACTCTTTCTAAGAATTCTATTGCTTCATTATAACATGATTTAGGCTTTTTCTCTATCCAGATTGCTTTTTTATAAAATTTTAGTGAATTTTTTCAGATATGATTTGACAAGGCAATTCTTTTGGTGTAGAATCGTGTTATAAAATCTAACACAAAGGAGATTCCTTATGGCTTTAGTAGAATTTGAACACGTTGAAAAATATTACGGAGATTACCATGCACTCCGTAACATCAATCTCCGTTTTGAAAAAGGGCAAGTTGTTGTACTCCTAGGCCCTTCTGGTTCTGGTAAGTCCACTCTTATCCGCACCATCAATGGTTTAGAGGCTGTCGACAAGGGAAGTCTTCTAGTAAATGGTCACCAAGTTGCTGGTGCCAGCCAGAAAGATTTGGTGCCTCTTCGTAAGGAAGTCGGCATGGTTTTCCAACATTTTAACCTCTATCCGCACAAAACAGTGTTAGAAAACGTAACACTTGCACCTATAAAAGTTCTAGGAATTGATAAAAAAGAAGCTGAAAAAACAGCCCAAAAATATCTGGAATTTGTAAATATGTGGGACAAGAAAGATTCATATCCAGCTATGCTGTCTGGTGGACAAAAGCAACGGATTGCCATTGCACGTGGACTCGCTATGCATCCGGAACTCCTTCTCTTTGATGAACCAACATCTGCCCTAGACCCTGAAACCATCGGCGATGTTCTGGCAGTTATGCAAAAATTGGCCCACGATGGTATGAATATGATTGTCGTTACCCATGAAATGGGCTTTGCCCGTGAAGTTGCGGATCGCATTATCTTTATGGCTGATGGAGAAGTTTTGGTGGATACGACAGATGTTGATGACTTTTTCGACAATCCAAGCGAACCTCGTGCCCAACAATTCCTCAGCAAAATCATCAACCACGAAAGTGACAAAGTCAAATAAGGAGGCGTCTATGAAAAAGAAATTCTTTTTATCCGCATTATTGATTAGCCTTTTCGGCCTTGCTACTGCAAAACCAGTTCAGGCTGATACTAGTGTCGCAGATATTCAAAAAAGAGGCGAGCTAGTTGTCGGTGTCAAACAAGACGTTCCCAATTTCGGTTACAAGGATCCCAAGACAGGAACCTATTCTGGTATCGAAACGGACTTGGCCAGGATGGTAGCTGATGAGCTCAAGGTCAAGGTTCGTTATGTGCCGGTTACCGCACAAACCCGTGGACCGCTCCTAGACAATGAACAGGTCGATATGGATATCGCAACCTTTACCATCACAGACGAACGCAAAAAACTCTACAACTTTACCAGCCCTTACTACACAGATGCTTCTGGATTTTTGGTCAATAAATTTGCCAAAACCAAAAAGATTGAGGACCTAAACGGCAAAACCATCGGAGTCGCCCAAGGTTCCATCACCCAACGCCTGATTACTGAACTGGGTAAAAAGAAAGGTCTGAAGTTTAAATTCGTCGAACTTGGTTCCTACCCAGAATTGATTACTTCCCTGCACGCTCATCGTATCGATGCCTTTTCCGTTGACCGCTCGATTCTGTCTGGCTACATCAGCAAACGCACAGTACTACTAGATGATAGTTTCAAGCCATCTGACTACGGTATCGTTACCAAGAAATCAAATACCGAGCTAAACAATTATCTCGATAACTTGGTTACTAAATGGAGCAAAGATGGTAGTTTGCAGAAACTTTATGACCGTTACAAGCTCAAACCATCTAGCCATACCGCAGATTAAGGAGGATACCCCATGACAGATTTATCATCTTGGACAGCCTATTTTCAGGATTTTGGACAATTTTTCAATGGTTTCCTCTTCACTCTTGCCCTAGCTATCGGATCCTTTATCCTCGCCATGGTTTTAGGCATCTTCTTCGGAGCCATGTCAACCAGCAAACGTCCGATTTTGCGCATTTTATCTCGCATCTTTGTGGAGTTTTATCAAAACACTCCCCTCTTGGTGCAGTTTGTTATCGTTTTTTATGGCCTACCTCTTATCAGTGATCATATCATCATGATTCCAATTTATTGGACAGCCGTTCTCTGCGTGGGACTCTATCACGGCGCCTATATCGCTGAGGTTATTCGCTCAGGGATTCAGTCTATTCCTAACGGTCAGATGGAGGCCGCCTTGTCGCAAGGTTTTACCTATATCAGTGCTATGCGTTTGATTATCTTGCCTCAAGCCTTCCGTATCATTCTCCCTCCTTTGACCAACCAAATAGTCAACCTCATCAAGAACACCTCTACAGTCGCTATCATCTCTGGAGTGGACTTGATGTTTGTGACCAAGTCTTGGTCGGCACTTAACGGAAACTACATTCCAGCCTTTCTAGGCGCTGCCCTGCTCTACTTCTCTCTCTGCTTCCCTGTTGCCCAGTTTGGTCGCAAGATGGAGCAAGCCAACAAAAAAGCCTATTCACTTTAGGAGGTTACTATGGAATCCATTTTAGAAGTTTTGACCCCAGATAACCTAGTCTTTATCTTTAAAGGATTTGGCTTGACCCTCTACATTTCACTGATTGCCATCTTCCTCTCTACCCTTATCGGGACAGTGCTAGCAGTTATGAGAAATGGGAAAAATCCTGTCTTACGTATCATCTCCAGCATTTACATCGAGTTTGTGCGCAACGTTCCCAACCTTCTCTGGATCTTTACTATCTTTTTAGTTTTCAAGATGAAATCCACTCCAGCAGGTATTACAGCCTTTACTCTCTTTACATCAGCGGCCCTAGCTGAGATTATCCGAGGCGGTCTCAATGCCGTAGACAAGGGACAGTACGAAGCAGGAATGTCACAAGGATTTACTTCTGCACAAATCCTCTACCACATCATTCTCCCACAAGCTATTCGCAAAATGCTGCCAGCCATCATTTCTCAGTTTGTAACCGTGATTAAGGATACCAGTCTTCTCTACTCTGTTATCGCCCTACAAGAACTCTTTGGAGCTAGCCAAATTCTCATGGGCCGTTATTTCGAACCAGAGCAGGTCTTCAGTCTTTATATCCTGATTGCCCTCATCTACTTCAGCTTTAACCTAGCAATTTCGAGCCTATCTCATATGCTAGCAACACGTTGGCGACAAGCTGCAGAATAAACAGCCACTCTCCAGTTCATTGGAGAGTTTTTTGATGAGAGTAGATATTTATAGACCTCAATTTGACACCATACATTTTCTATGATAAAATGTAACAAATTTATTTACAACAAATCAAAATCTTAATGAAATGGAATTTTCTATGAAATCACTCAAAGGAATACTCTTTATCATAGCTAGTTTTGCCTTGACTATTTTGACTTGGATGAGCACTTCTCCCCAATTCATGATTCCAGGACTAGCTTTAACAAGCCTATCTCTAACTTTTATCCTAGCCACTCGTCTCCCGATAATAGAAAGCTGGTTCCACGGTTTGGAGAAGGTCTACACCGTTCACAAATTCACAGCCTTTCTATCCATCATCCTACTCATCTTTCATAACTTCAGTATGGGCGGTTTGTGGGGTTCTCGCTTAGCTGCTCAGTTTGGCAATCTTGCCATCTATATCTTTGTCAGTATCATCCTTGTCGCCTATTTAGGCAAATACATCCAATACGAAGCTTGGCGATGGATTCACCGTCTGGTTTATCTAGCCTATATTTTTGGACTCTTTCACGTCTATATGATGATGGGCAATCGTCTTCTCACATTTAATCTTCTAAGTTTTCTTGTTGGTAGCTATGCCCTTTTAGGCTTACTAGCTGGTTTTTATATCATTTTTCTATATCAAAAGATTGGCTTCCCCTATCTAGGGAAAATTACCAATCTCAAACGCTTAAATCACAATACTAGAGAAATTCAAATCCATCTTAGCAAACCTTTCAACTATCAATCAGGACAATTTGCCTTTCTAAAGATTTTCCAAGAGGGCTTTGAAAGTGCTCCGCATCCCTTTTCTATCTCAGGAGGTCATGGTCAAACTCTTTACTTTACTGTCAAAAATTCAGGCGACCATACCAAGAATATCTATGACAATCTTCAAGTCGGCAGCAAAGTAAGCATAGACAGAGCTTACGGGCACATGATTATAGAAGAAGGACGAGAAAATCAAGTTTGGATTGCTGGAGGTATTGGGATTACCCCTTTCATCTCTTACATCCGTGAACATCCTATTTTAGATAAACAGGTTCACTTCTACTATAGCTTCCGTGGAGATGAAAATGCAGTCTACCTAGATTGGCTCCGTAACTATGCTCAGAAAAATCCTAATTTTGAACTCCATCTAGTCGACAGTAGGAAAGATGGCTATCTTAATTTTGATCAAGAAGAAGTACCCGAACAGGCAACCGTCTATATGTGTGGTCCTCTTTCTATGATGAAGTCACTCTCCAAACAGATTAAGAAACAAAATCCAAAAGCAGAGCTTATTTACGAAGGATTCAAGTTCAAATAAGCAATCGAGTAGGGAATAATCTCTAGCCCCTCTCACACCACCGTACGTGCCGTTCGGCATACGGCGGTTCAACTAACTTTTAACGCATGTCGTTCAAGGTAATAATCCAAACACGAAACCAGTCCACGTTTTTCAAGGACTGGTTTTGATATAGCACGTTTAAGTACCGACTTCTGAGCTACTAATTGATAATGGTCGCCCCAGCCAGATACCTTATCTGCTATCCATTTAGGGACCCCTAACTTAAGCAATCCCCATAATCGTCTAGATTTCTTCTTCCATTGCTTCCAGATAATCACTCGTAGGCGAGTACGCAAGCGCTCATCTATGCTAGTAACTATACTTTTCATATTTCCCAATGAGAAATAGTTTATCCATCCTCGAATAGACAAATTCAGTTGCTCAATACGTCTTGTTAAGTCTATACTCCATTTCCTCTGTGTTAGTTTCTTCAATTTAAGCTTAAATCTCCGAACACTATCTTGATGGGGACGACTTTTCCAACCAGCTGATGATTTCCAGAACCCAAAACCTAGATATTTCAACTCTCTTGGTCTGGTAATCTTAGTCTTGGTCATGTTTACTTTCAAACCTAGCCGTTTCTCAATAAAACGACTGACTGAATACATCACACGCTTAGCGGCTGCCTCGCTTCCGACCGTAATCACACAATCATCTGCGTAGCGCACAAATCGAAGTCCCCTCTTTTCTAATTCCTTGTCCAATTCATTAAGCATGATATTGGATAAGAGAGGAGATAAATTTCCTCCCTGTGGCGTGCCAACTAGTGTTTTATAATGTTGACCATTAATGATAACACCTGAATGAAGATACTTACGAATCAAGGATTCCGTATCTCCGTCTTCGATAATGTTATGTACTAAGGACATCAATCTATCTTGAGGAACTGTATCGAAAAATTCCTCTAGGTCTATATCCACTATCCACTCATAGCCGTCATTTAAGTACTCTAAGAACTTCATGATGGCTTTTTCACATGACCTATTTAGTCTGAAGCCATAACTCGTATCTGAGAAATGAGGTTCACAAATGGGGCTAATAACTTGGACAATGGCCTGTTGAATCATTCTATCCATAACTGTTGGAATTCCTAGTTGACGGATGCCTCCGTTTGGTTTAGGAATCTCAACTCTAAGAACTGGTTGAGGCTTATATTTTCTCTGTTTTATCAGTTCCTTAGTCAAGCGCCAGTTTTGTCTGAGATAATTATCCATCTCTTCGATAGTCATTCCATCAATCCCAGCTGAGCCTTTATTGGATTTTACTTGATTGTAGGCTTCCAGCATATTTTCGCGTGATAATATCTTATCTAGCAATTTTGACATGTGCGTATTCCTTTCTTGTTTTGGTGCCTGAGGGACATCTTATATTGGTGAGCCTTCATCTAGTCAATACGTGACAGACTCCAGTTCTATCAGACCACTCGTTTTACAGACACAAGTGAAGTAGGATTACTTCAATTAGTTGTTCACCCCTTCGCTCCACTTCCATTACAGAAGTTTCCTCACTACTATGGGTTCGGCTGACTTCTCATGATTCGTTGTTACTACGCATTCAGCGCTCATGAGACCTCACGGGATAAGTCGTACATCTTTCCTCGTTTACTCTCGTGATTTACGCATATAGGTTACGACTACCTTTTTGGACTTTAGAGTTTGAAGCCCCCTTATCCGCTATATACGCCTTACTATCACGTTCCTGTTCGTAGAGCCACGATTTCGCTATCCCTTCCTCTCCCCGCTACCTCACGATAGTCAGGCTTGGGAATCGCTATTGGGTTCACCGGTAGCAGGTGCCCACCGAGGACTTACACCTCAGATATACGACATGCCCGTCATACCTCATACTCTCCTGGAATTTCCCAGGAGAGTTTTTTATAGCCAAATGAAATAAGACCGGAGCGATGGAATTTTGGCATTCAAATCAATTGATAAGAATGTTTTATAGTGGAATGAAATAGGATACGAACAAATTGATTAGGAAAATCAAATGAATTTACAGAAATCTTTTAGCAGTCATGGCATCCTATTCCAGTTTCAAAACGCTATAGAAGTAGCATTGTGCTAGTCTCGTTTCAGTTTACTATACTAAAACGAGTAGCTTGAAATCAAAAAACCCACCCAATGGGCAGGTTCTATCTGTATTATCCAGCTAAATTATGCTTTACCTTCTGAACCGAATACGTCAATACGTTCTTCAACTGATGCTTGGATAGCTTTTACACCGTCAGCCAAGAATTTACGTGGGTCGAAGAGTTTTTTCTTGTCGTATTCTGCTTCGTTTGCTTCGTAGTCACGAGCAAATTTACGAGTTGCGTTAGCGAATGCGATTTGGCATTCTGTGTTAACGTTAACTTTGGCAACACCAAGTTTGATAGCTGCTTGGATTTGCTCATCAGGAATACCTGATCCACCGTGCAATACGATTGGGAATCCAGGAAGAGCTTCTGTCAATTTTTGCAAGTGGTCAAGGTCAAGACCTTCCCAGTTTGCTGGGTAAGGACCGTGGATGTTACCGATACCAGCTGCCAAGAAGTCGATACCAGTTTCAACCATTGCTTTAGCGTCTTCGATTGGAGCCAATTCACCTTTACCGATGATTCCGTCTTCTTCACCACCGATAGTACCAACTTCAGCTTCTACTGAGATACCTTTAGCGTGTGCTTTTTCAACAACTTCTTTAGCCAATTTAAGGTTTTCTTCAACTGGAAGGTGTGAACCGTCAAACATGATTGAAGTGTAACCAACTTCGATACACTCAAGTGCATCTTCATAGTGACCGTGGTCAAGGTGGATAGCTACTGGTACAGTGATACCCATTGATTCAACAAGGTTAGCGATCAAGTTGCGAGCAACTTTGTAACCACCCATGTATTTAGCAGCACCCATTGAAGTTTGGATCAAAACTGGAGCTTTTTTAGCTTCTGCTGCGCGCAAGATAGCTTGAGTCCACTCAAGGTTGTTTGTGTTAAATCCACCAACTGCATAACCGTTGTCACGAGCTGCTTGGACAAATTTTTCTGCTGAAACGATTGCCATTTTATCAGGCCTCCTGTATATTTTTATGGGTCATCCCATTTACATTGTTCATTTTATCACTTTTTGACAAAAAAATCTAGTTTTTCCCGCAGTTTCGATTGAATTTCTTCTAGCTTCATCTATGTAAACCCTTTCTCTCCCTAGTCTTAGGCGACTTTTGGAAAAACTATAAAGAAGGTTAAACGATTCTCCGCCATCTCGAAACGATAAGCTAATTTTTCATGTTCTAATAGACTCTTAACCACAAAGAGCCCCATTCCAGACCCCTTGGCCTTGCGACTAGCATTGTCAGAAAAAGACTGGGCTAGTTTTTCTTGTTCTTCTGGACTACAGCTATTTTCTATAAAGAATTCCCCTTCTCTCTCTCCAATGCCAACCAAGCCACCTGGAACAGAGTGCTTAATGGCATTGCTGATGAGGTTAGATAGAATCAACTTCATGACAGATGGGTTTAAGTAAGCCTGCTGATGAGTCAAACTATTGTCTATCTGGAGCTCTCTTTCCTTGGCTAGCAAGGCATAATCCTTAACCAGATTTTGCGTCATCTGGTGTAGGTCAATTTCTTCCCTATCATCTCGCAACTCCTGCACAGAAGAGAGGGAAAGTATCTGGAGAACGTGGTGATTGAGTTCATCCACAATCCCCAAGGCAACTCCCAGATAGTGCTCTCTATCCTTATAGCGACCGACATTTTCTTTCATGTTTTCGATCAGGATTTTGAGGCTAGCCAGAGGTGTTTTCAATTCATGAGAAGCCCCTCGCAAAAATTCGACCTTCATCTTTTCCAGCTGGAGAATAGCTTCATTCTTGTCATGCAAGTCTGCAATGACAGTCAAAAGATGCTGGTAGAGGCTATTGATTTGTTCCTTGAGATCACCAATCTCATCCGTAGAGTCCACGCGCAATCGCACTTGGGCATCCAAATCCATCATCCGTCGGGTCACCCGCTTGATTTCCAAAATCGGGGCAACAATGGTCCGAGCATATATGTAAGCCACCAAAAGTGAAATCAGAAAGGATGCCAGCAAGGTATAGGGAAGAAACTGGAGACTGATTTGCTCTGCTTCCTTTTGCAAATCCATGGAAACTAGAAACTGGAGAGTCATGGTGCCACCGTCTTGCGTTTTCACCTCCCGTTCCTCAATAAAAAGCGAGGTAGTCTGGCGGTCTGTGTCCAGAGGAAGACTGTCCTTGACTTCTAACTTATCCTCGGTCATCTCTCCCTTGACAGCCCCCTTAATCTCACTAGTCTGAGAATACAAGTCTAAGACTTGCTCGATGCTCTGCCTATCCTTACCCTCTAGGGACTGGGCAATGGCTGTTGCCTTCTGGCCAATGGTTTCCTGACGATGACTCAGATAAGTCGAAGGAAAAAGAAAATAAATAGCTAAATGAAGGCAAATAACCAGAACACTAAAAATCGAGAAGGTATAGATAAATATCTTTGTAAATAAGCCTGTTCGTTTCATTTTCGCTCCAATTTATAACCAACATTGCGCACAGTGAGGATGCAGTCCAGGTCTAGCTTTTTCCGCAATTCCTTGATATAAACGTCAATGACACGGTCAAAGGGAACCTCATCTGTCGCTTTCCAGACGGCATCGATTATCTGAGATCGAGTCAAGGCTCGTCCTTCATTTTTCACCAGATAGTCCAGAATTTCCAACTCTTTAGCATTGATGGGCACTTCTTGACCTGCTAGGCTAGCACTGTAGCTCTCAAAGTCTACCTTGGCATCCTTATAGGAGAAAATTCGTCCCGTATCATAATAGCGCTTGAAAATCGCGTCCACCCTCACTTTTAAGAGGGAGAGGGAGAAAGGTTTTTCCAGATAGCCATCTGCCAGAGAAGCAAAGGCACTCATCTTGTATTCCTCATCCTGAAAGGCTGTTAACATCAAGACAGGGACTTGGCTGGTTTTACGAATCTCAGCTAGGACTTCTAAGCCATTGAGCTTTGGCATCTGGATATCCAGTAAAACCAAGGCTACTTCATAGCTGGAAAATTGCTCCAAGGCTTCTTGTCCGTCCGCCGCCTCAATAATTTCATAGCCACAATCCGTCAAATAGTCACTGATCCCCTCACGGATCATCTCTTCATCTTCTACAATTAAAATTTTCATGCTTTAACTGCTCTCTATTTTTTATTTTTCTTATACTCAATGAAAATCAAAAAGCAAACTAGGAAGCTAACCGCAGGTTGCTCAAAGCACTGCTTTGAGGTTGTAGATAGAACTGACAAAGTCAGTAACATATATACGGTAAGGCGACGCTGACGTGGTTTGAAGAGATTTTCGAAGAGTATTAGAATAAATACCTACTCTATTTTCTATTATAGCCTCTTACTGGTCTTTTGTCTGTAAGCAACTGACCACTAGATAAAACAAAGAGAGCCTATCGCTCTCTCTGCTTGCATTTCACTCTCTATAGAATGAAAATTATTTAGCTGCTTTTGAAAATGTTACAACGTAGTTATAATCTTTCCCATTAGCTTGATAGACATAATCCTCTTTGAAAGTATAGCCGTGTTTGCGCAACTCTTCTTTCTTAGCATCAACTTGGCTCTTGACAGCTGCTTTAACCTGTTCATTTGATAAACCTTCTGCAATTTCAAGAGAAGTTCCATTGATATCTCCTAGGAAACCTGCAATATCTTTCATTTGATCAAAGTTATAAAAAACATTGACTTTGACCTTTTGAGGAGCTGGCTGTTCTAGACTTCTACGATTTCTGCTAGCGCGTGGTTGAACTGCTGGAGCCATTCTGAAACCTGAAGTTCCTGTAGCCTCCTTAGTGAAAGTTACTACGTAGTCATAATGAGTTGCGTCTGCTTGATCAATTTCTACAAAATACTCATCAGAGATCTTGTATCCTCTGCTTTCGAGTTCTGCTTTTTTCTTATCTATTCTTGATTTTAAAATAGATTTCAAAGCTTCACCAGATACCCCTTTTGGTATGTCAACTTCATTTTTACCACCTAAATCATCAAAGAAGCCCGGAATATCCTTCATACCATCAAAATTATAATAAATAGAAACTTTATTTTGAGGTTCACTTACACTTCTAGGGCGACGAGTTACTCGAGGTTGGTAAGTTCCTGCACTTCGGAATCCTGAGTTATTAGGTGTACTAGCTCCATGACCGATATTACCAGAACTATTTTCATCTATAGTTGTTCCATCATTTCGACCATTTGTTAATCCTTCATTACTATAATTTGGTTTTGAAACTTCCTCATTCGGAATTTCTACAGCGTAAATTTTTTCTTGATATTCTTCAGCTTTTACTGCTGCTTCTTCATTAGTTTTAGCATTTTGAATAGATTTTAATCCTTCTTCTTTAAGACGATTTACTTCATTTTTTAATTCTGTTTTTTTAGACTCATCATCAACTTTATCTATTTCTTCTAGTCTACTATTTGCTGCTTCATTTATAGTTTTTAAATTTTCTTCTTTTGCTGTTTCTAACGGTGCTTCAGTTTCTTTCTCTAAAGACTTCTCTGAATCCTCGTGTTCTTCAGATGGTGCATCGCCTTGAGGTTTTTCTTCATTAGAAGTTGAATCGTTTGAGTTGCCATCAGTTGTAACGTCTGTTGATGAATTTGAAGTATTTCCCGTTGTAGCAGTCGTTGATTCTGGAGCTGTTGATTCAGTTGATGAACTTGATTCAGTTGATGAACTTGAGTCAGCTGAATTACTTGTTGCACTTGATGAAGCCGTATTGTCTGTAGACGGTTGTTCTTCTGTGACTGGTGTTCCTTCTGCTACTGGATTTTCTGATTCACCTTCGTTAGGCGCCTCATTTGTAGAGTCTACTGCTGGCGCTGGTGTGGCTGTTTCAGTAGTTGCAGATATTCCTGCTTCTGCTGACTCTTTTCCTTTAGATTCATTTGCTACCTCTTCTGGTTTTGTTTCATCAGAGGTCAATGTTGAAGGAGTTGATTCATCTGAATCAGCACTAGTTGTAGCGCCTGTTGTTGGATTATTTGATGTTTCGGCGTTACCTTCATCTCCTGATGTTGAATCTTCTTTTGGAGCTAGTTTTTCTTCAGTTTCTTTCGCTTCTTTTCCTGTTGCTCCTGATTCTTCAACTTCTTTTTCTGAAGTTGAATCTGTTTCTTTTGGTGCTGTAGCTGATTCTGCTGGAGCTTGTGTTCCTGCTTCCTCAGATGATTTTCCTTCAGCTTCCGATGTAGAATCTGTTCCTGATTCTACAGATGGTTGTGTAACTGTTGACTCACCTTCAGAGGCAGTTGATGAAGATTCAGTTGAAGAAACTGAATCCTCCGCTTTACCTTCTTCTCCTGATTCTTTTGGTGCTGGGTTTTCTTCTACTGGTTGACCTTGTTCTCCTGCAGTTGTACCCTCTACCGCTGGCGCTGGCTCTTCAACTTTCGGCATTTCTGCTTTTTCTTCAGTTGTATTTCCTGATTCATCTGAATTAGCACTAGCTGTAACACCTGTTGATGGAGTATTTGCCGTTTCTGACGTTTTCTCAGGTTCTTTTCCTTCTTCTCCTGTTGTTTCCCCTGCTTCTGCTGTTGCACCTGGTGTAGTTCCTTCTGTTTCATTTTCTTTAGGTGTTGTTTCTGCTGAAGTTCCTGAAGCTTCTGTTGATTCTGTTGCAGCTTCTGCGTTTGATTCAGCTTGTTTCGCTACCTCTGGCTCTATTGCTTTTGATTCAGTTGATTCTGCTGGGGTTTCTGGTTTTGATGGTGCTGGGATTTCTTCTGCTGGTTGATCTTGTTCTCCTGAAGTGCCTTCCTCTACCACTGACGCTGTTCCTTTTGGTTCAGCTGACGCCTCTGGTTCTTCAACTTTCGGCGCTTCTACTTTTCCTTCAGTTGCATCTTCTTTAGGTGTTGGAGTAGTTGGCGCTTCTACTTTCGGAGTTGGAGTTTCTGCGTTTGGTTCAGCTGGTTTTGCTACCTCTGGCTCTGTTCCTTTTGGTTCAGATGATTCTGTTGGCGCTTCTACTTTCGGTGCGGGTGTCACTGGCTTCTCTTCTTTTGGTACAGCTGGTTTCGCTACCTCTGGCTCTGCTGATTCTGTTGCCACTTCTGCGTTTGATTCAGCTGGTGTTACCACCTCTGGTGCTGTTTCTTTTGGCGCTACTGGAGCTTCTGTTTCTTCTTTAACTTCTGGGCTTGTCTCTGCTGGTGCTTCTGAGGCAGGCTCTTCAACTGATTCTTCTGCTCTTTCCACTACTGGAGCTGATACAGGCTGATAGACTGAGCTATAGTTCACAGTCATTTTTTCAACTTTCTCAGTGACATCTGTTAATTCAAAGGTAACAGCTTTTGTTTCCTGATCTTTCTTGAGCAAGACTTCATAAGTACGAACTTCGCCACTGGCACCACTTTCTTTGATGACAATCTTGTGTTTTGTGACTGTATCTGAAACCGTTTCAGCTTCGGTAAAGTACAATTCATTGTGCGGTAAGAATAAATTCTTGCCTGAAGCTTGATTCATTTCTTGGAGTACATCTACAGGGATATTGCTTGCTTCGCTGATAACACTTAATGTATCTCCCCACTTAATGACATACTTAAATAAATCACCTTCTTTTTGAAGGTCAGCTTTCACTTCCTCAACTGTTCTGGCTACCCAGACACCATCTTGTTCACTGGCTGATACAGTTGGAGCTAAAAAGCCCAGACCTAGCAAAATGACACCTGTCGCAACAATTGCACCAGTTCTCAATTTTCTAAAGCCACGGAGGGACAAGCTTCCTCTAACATTTGTTTGTCTCATAATGTTTATTTTTCCTCACTATTCTATATTTTCCAAGGTAGACCCTGCCTAGGTCTACTAGCCTATGTTTGCGATATGGATAGGCTTCTACAGATTTATCTATCTATTTTCAAGATAAGATTTCTATAGATTTTTATGCACAATTCCATATATAAGTTGCGAAACTCCTTTCTAATAAATTCCATAACTTTAGTATATCATATTTAAGTACTAAAGTACAAAGAAAGCAACTGAAAGCAATGATTGTCACCATTGCTTTCTGCTTCATGTATCATTTTAAAACTTTCAGTTGCTAGCCTCATTTTTCAGTCTAGCATCAGTATTATTCACCATCGAGCAAGAGCTCTTTTGGTTGTTTTCTAAGGAGATTGCTTGAAGCAAGCGCCATAACGAGAACCACTAGAACCAAGGCAAGGACAAAGACGATGATAAAGTCTGATGTCTGAATGGAAATGTCTAAGCTCGACAAGGTCTTGCTAAAGCCATCTACTTCTGCACCACCACCAAGGTTAGAGGCTTGAGCCGCCTTGCTAGCCTGTTTGGCAACACCTGAAGTGACATTGGCAAGGACAGTGTTTCCAATTGCACGGGCAGTGTAATTAGCTAAGAAGTAAGCAGAAACAAGAGCAGGAATGGCAATCAAGATGGATTCGGTGATGAATTGCCCCAAGATACTTGCCTGCTTGAGACCGATAGAGAGGAGGATTCCCACCTCCTTGCGACGAGCGTTGATCCAAAGGCTGAGTAAGAGGGCAAGGAGAAGAACTGAGAAACTCAAGCTACCCCAGAAGAGGAGGTTGGCCATCTTGTACATACCAGAGATGGATTGCTCAAGAGCTGGGTAGTTAGACGAGCTCTTCACAAGTGTGTAGTTCTTCCAGTTAATACCGCTGATACCATTCAACTCTTTCATAACATCATCCAAGTTCTTGTCCGCTGTTACAAAGAAGGTTGCGTCCCCATAAATAGCTGTGTCTTCTGTGTATCCATATAGTTTAGCAGCAGTATGAATATCTGTAATAGCTGTATTTTCGTAAAGCTCTTGTGAGTAAGTTACTGCTGACTTGTTGTGGCCATCAAAGAGTCCCTTGATTGTCACTTCGACTGTTTCCTTGGCTCCTTTTTCATTGTCTGCATCGTAGACATTAGAGTCCAACTTGACCTTATCTCCAACTTTCCAGCCGTGTTTGGCTGCCAAGTCCTTGTGCAGGAGAATCTTGTCCTTGTCGTCGTTTGTTAGGTGCTCACCTTCGACCAGCTTATAAGAACCAGAGACAAACTTGTCTTCTTTAGAAGAGTCATTGACACCTGTAATCATCAAGCTACTTCCAAAATGTTTGGCACGGTCAGGTGTCAGATTTTTCTTGGTTTCTGGCGTTTCGATGAGTTCATAGCCAGTCAAATCTCCGATAGCGTTGATGCGTTTCACATAAGACTCAATAGCCTTATTTTCGGTGATTTTTTTGATATCTTCACCCTTGATATTCCCAGCACCACGTGGCGTTCCTTGATTGACGCGACGATTGATTTGCATGGAGAAGCTATTGGTGATATTTTTAAAGGTCTCCTGAGAAGCTTTGGCAGTAGCTCCCTTGATCGACAAGCCGACCAAACTCAAGCTCGCCATGAGGAGAATAATCAGGAAGATGACAATCGATTTGAAAAACTTCCTTGTAACATAGGCAAATGCGTTGTGTAACATAGATTCCCTTTCTAGATTTTGTTTTAATCATTCTATCAAAATAAGCTCAAATTATTTACTAGTATTGCGCGTTTCAGTCAGCTTCTTATCCTTTAATTCAAGTGTAATATCTGACGCTTGTGCCACTTCTTTACTGTGAGTTACGACAATCACACATTTACCTGTTTTCTGGGCAAGTGACTTGAGCAGTTCGACAATATCTCCAGCAGTTTTAGGGTCCAGATTTCCTGTGGGCTCATCAGCTAAGATAACTGGAGCTTCTGATACCAAACTACGAGCGATGGCAACACGCTGCTGTTGACCACCTGATAACTGGAGAACATTCCGCTTGATCTGACTTTCATCCAAACCAAGCTCAAGCAGTGTATCCTTGCTTGCCTTTTTGTTGACCAAGCGGATATTTTCCAGTGGAGAAAGATAATCTATCAAGTTATAATTTTGAAAGACCAGGGAAATATGGTGCATGCGATGGTAGGAATAGCCCTTCTTACGAATATCCTCTCCTTGAAAAAGGATAGAACCTTCAACAGGACTGTCAAGACCGGCAAGGAGGGACAAGAGAGTGGATTTCCCTGCTCCTGACTCACCAATAATACTGTAAAATTTCCCGGGTTCAAAATTATAATTGATCTGATATAGGACTGCTTCAGCAGTGTTCTTATAACGGTAGGTAAGATCTTGTAATTGTAATAAAGTCATGATTTCTCCTTCTTAACTAATAGATGATAAAATTTCTTTCGGCGATTTTCTAAATAAGAATAGGAAGCAAAGGGCTACAGATAAGCAACTAAGCAGAACTAAAAAAACATAGGATTCTGCAAAAGATAGGATGCTGGTTGATAAACTGCTTGCTTTAGCTAGCGTGTCTTGTAAGCTTGCCTGTTCTCCACTTGCTAGTAGGGTTTGGAGTAGGTAAGATGTGATTGCGTTGTCTGCAGCAAATGCTGGAAGCAAAGCACCGAGAGAGACCAAAACTACCTCTAAACAGAACTGTAGGAAGATTGAGGTCTTGCCTTTTCCAAGTGCCAGTAAAATCCCCACTTCGTAGACCCTTTCTCTCAACCAGAGAGACAAAACAAGAATTAAGGCTCCAGCTCCTGCTATCAACATCCCATAAAGGAAGATGGTCAGGAAGGTTTGGAAGGTTGCAACTGAGTCTTTGATTTGTTCAAAGGCCTTATTTTCCTTCTCAACTTGGTAGCCTTGATTTTCCAAGGCCAAGTTTTCCACCTGCTTCATGAGTTCGTCCATTTCCTTAGGATTTTCTACATAGAAGCGCGCTGCACTAATTTGAGCTTCACTATTGCCCAAAAGGGTTTGGCTACTTTCATAGTCTGTAAAGACCTGGTTTTCACTGAAGTCAGAAGACAAGCCTGTAAATTTCTCTTGTTTTTTACCGGAAAAGATGCCGACGATTTCAAACTCGACGGTTTGTCCTTCTCCAGCTTCTGACTGTCCAGCATCTAAGACAATCTTGTCATGAAGCGAAAGACCGTTCTTCTTAGCCAACTCTTCGTGGATGATGATTTTCTTGGAATCTCCTTTTTGAAGGTGTCGCCCTTCTTTTAGGTTGAAAGCCGAACTGGTAAAGGTCACATCCTTGGATGAATCCTCAAGAGCCGTTAAGCTAACCAAGTTCTTATCTGCAGCTGACAAATCATCACGTTCTACACTCTGCTCACCAGTCACCGCTTCCTTGTCTTTTAGTTTTGCGACCGTCTCCAGTTCAGGAGAGACATTTTCCAGTCCCTTAATCTGGCTCACGGATGATAAGTCCGACAACTTAAAAGTCTGTCCGTTTTCTATCTTTTTAATTGAAAAAGATGTATTGAGTGATTTGTAAAGATTGGTTTTAACTGTTTTGTTGGACTTCATCAGAGTCAAACAGGCTGAAATTCCGGCCAATAGGACCAATAAAATCAGAAATAAAATAAAACTTCTCAGTCGTTTTCTGCTGACATAAGCCCAAGCTCTTTGGATTGGATTCATTTGTCACCTCCATATTTGTAAGACTATTATAAAACCCAAATATGAAATGTTTATGAAATACGAAAAAAGAACTAGAATTCTCACAAATGAGTGATTTTTCTAGTTCTTTTTGATTTACAAAGACTTTATGCAGGGAAAGCTACTAAGGATCAGATGAGATCATCTATTTAAGCTTCCTCTTCATCGTCTTTTTTCTTTTTGGCAAATAGCAAACCAAATGCGCCAAGAAGAGATAGAACTCCGAATGCACCTGTAGCACGGTCTTCTTGTGTACCAGTATTTGGCAATACTGCTTGTGGTTGAGAAACTGATGGATTCGTTTCTGACACTTCATTCGGCAATTGAGCAGGTACTTCAACTGTTTGACTTGGTTGTCCAGCCGGTTGAGCAGCTGGCACTTCAGCAGGGGTAGCAGTATCTGGTCTACGATTTGTATCGGTAGATGGCGTAGCTGGTCCCTGTTGACCGTCACCTGTTGGTCTAACTGGACTCACTTTTCTGAAGATATGAGTTACAACATCACCTTCTACTTTCGTTTTAACAAATACATAACCTTCTATTTCACCATGTTCAAATGCTTCATTGGCTTCACCTAATACTGCTGGAGCTTTCGCATCTGCTGGTTTCAATTCATTACCTTGTTCATCAACCCATTTAGTGATAATAAGTGATGGAAGATCTAGTTTTGTTGAATCTCCTTTTCCAGTAACCATGATCAAATCTTTATTTGGTATTTCATGAGAAATTTTCGTCCGTGGATCCTTAACGGTTGCATTCCCTTTAGAATCGACTGTTACATCTTTTCCTGGATTTGCTTTTTCTACCGCTTTCTTAACTTTATCTTGTTCTTCATTTGTTAAGTTACTTGGATCTTTAACTGGAACTTTTTCGGTTGGTTTCACTGGTTCGAAGTCTTGGTTCACTAGCTCTGTTCCTGGAATTGTATGACTGACGCCTGTTGTTGGATCTGTCACCGTCGCTGTGCCGTCGTCTCCTACCGTTACATCCTTACCTGGGTTCTTATCTTTGACTTTATCTGCCACTTGTTTTTTCTCTTCTGAAGTTAAGTGGGCTTTATCTTTGACTGGAACCTTGTCGGTTGGTTTCACTGGTTCGAAGTCTTGGTTCACCAGCTCTGTTCCTGGAATTGTATGACTGATTCCTGTTGTTGGATCTGTCACTGTCGCTGTGCCGTCGTCTCCTACTGTTACTTCCTTACCTGGGTTCTTCGCTTTGACTTTGTCTGCCACTTGTTTTTTCTCTTCTGGAGTTAAGTGCGCTTTGTCTTTCACTGGAACTTTTTCGGTTGGTTTCACTGGTTCGAAGTCTTGGTTCACTAACTCTGTTCCTGGAATACTATGCGTAATGCCTGTATTCGGATCTTTCACAGCTGCTGTTCCATCTTCACCTACCGTTACATCCTTACCTGGGTTCTTATCTTTGACTTTATCTGTCACTTGTTTTTTCTCTTCTGGAGTTAAGTGCGCTTTGTCTTTCACTGGAACTTTTTCGGTTGGTTTCACTGGGGTAAAGTCTTTTACTGTTAAGTCTTTCACTGGGATGAATACTGCTTCGCCAGTTGCCTTATCCGTTACAGTAACATTGCCCTTATCATCCGCCTTAACATCGCTATTTGGATTAGATTTTTTAACTTCTTCTACCAATTTTTCTATTTCTTTTGATGTTAAATGTTCTGGATCTGGAACTACAAGTGGTAACGGTAGTTCAACGATAAAGTCAATTGCTGGAGCACCTTTAGCACTAGTTAGTTTACCAGGAATTGTAATTTCGCTTGTACCTTCTGTCGGAAGTTTACCGTCTTCTTGAGCACTTCCTTTTCCTTTGGTTGATTTTTCTGGTAAGTCATCGTTTGTTAATGTTACTTTACCATCTTTTACCTCTTTTTCTCCATTAACACCTGGTAATTTCACTTTTGTACCGTCAGAAACACCTGTAACTGTGACATCCACATGTCCGTCAAGTTTATCTTGAGTTCCTACTGTAAATGTTGGAGTGGCACTTGGTACCAACTTCGCTGGAACCTCCACTTCAACTGTTCCTTCCGTTGACAATTTACCTGGCTCGGTGATACTTCCTTTGCCTCGTGTCGCAGTTTCTGGAAGATCGTTGTTGCTGAGCTCAACTTTGCCGTCTACTACAGCCTTATCACCAGAAACTCCTGGAATCTTAACGGTTGTGCCACTTGCTAATGGCTGACCATTTTGATCCGTTACTTTAACCGTCACATTTCCTGTCTTCGGATCTTGCGCTTCAACTACGAGTTTTGGTACAGCGCTGTATTTCAACTTCGCTGGTAACTGCTTATCATCACTCGTTTCCGCTGGAAGTTTGGTTCCTTCTTTTACAGTAACTTTTCCTGTTTGTACTGTATCTTTCAGTTGGTCGTTCTTAATCGTGATTGTGCCATCTTTGACTTTGAATGTTCCGTCTATTCCTGGAACGGTAACTACTGAGTCATTTGGATAATTAGAATTATCGTGACGTTTAACTGTTAACGTTACATCTCCTGTTGTGCCATCTTGCCTATTGACAGTTACTTTAGGTGCAGCTGGTGCAACTTTTAATGTGACAGTAGTTTTTTCTTGTGAACCGTCATTATACGTAATCAACACTGGTACTTCAGTCTCGCTATCTGGAGTTAAGGCTGGTAATGCTCCGTTTGAAGTCACTGATTGAATGTTCGATGACGCATAGTCTTTCTCTTCATTTCCTACGGTGATTCCGATAACTCCCGTATTCGTATGAAGGTCTTCGCCACTCAAGGTGTCTGTTGGTTTCTTAACGATGTCTGTCTTACGAACAGTATGCGCTTGTTTGCTGTAGGCTGCACTGTTTGTGCTATTTTCTAGCTCGCCTTCTCCAACTTTTGCGGTTACGGTGACGCTATCGCCTACTTTGTCCGCTGGAACTTCAATCGAATCGCCTGTCACCTTAACGTCTGGATGGTTACCCTCTACAGTCCAGGTGCCAGTGTCCCCTTTCTTGACAACAACTGTTCCGCCTGCTTTCAACGGAATCTCAATCTTATCTCCTCCGTTGTCTGCGGCTGGTGTTACTTTCAAGTTACCGTTTTGCCATTGTCCTACGGTTGGGGCAGTTGGCGCGGCTTTGGTTACTTTCAACTTAACAGTAGTTTCTTCCGTACTACCATCAGTGTAAGTAATCGTAACTGGAATATCTTGGTTGCTTCCTGCTGTTAAGGCTGGTAATGCTCCGTTTGAAGTCACTGATTGAATGTTCGATGACGCATAGTCTTTCTCTTCATTTCCTACGGTGATTCCGATAACTCCCGTATTCGTATGAAGGTCTTCGCCACTCAAGGTGTCTGTTGGTTTCTTAACGATGTCTGTCTTACGAACAGTATGCGCTTGTTTGCTGTAGGCTGCACTGTTTGTGCTATTTTCTAGCTCGCCTTCTCCAACTTTTGCGGTTACGGTGACGCTATCGCCTACTTTGTCCGCTGGAACTTCAATCGAATCGCCTGTCACCTTAACGTCTGGATGGTTACCCTCTACAGTCCAGGTGCCAGTGTCCCCTTTCTTGACAACAACTGTTCCGCCTGCTTTCAACGGAATCTCAATCTTATCTCCTCCGTTGTCTGCGGCTGGTGTTACTTTCAAGTTACCGTTTTGCCATTGTCCTACGGTTGGGGCAGTTGGCGCGGCTTC
>NZ_CAHJXN010000002.1:0-357886 GCF_903645285.1 Streptococcus thalassemiae
CTTGACAACAACTGTTCCGCCTGCTTTCAACGGAATCTCAATCTTATCTCCTCCGTTGTCTGCGGCTGGTGTTACTTTCAAGTTACCGTTTTGCCATTGTCCTACGGTTGGGGCAGTTGGCGCGGCTTCTTTGACTCCCACATAAACAGTCAGTGCTTTGCTTTCTTTACCTTGGCTGTCGACTGCTTTCAGAGCTACTTTATATAATCCAGCTGGAGTTGCGCCTGTTGCTGTAGGTAATCCAGATACAACTTTAACATTTCCTGTTCCGTATGGTTTTTCACTTTCAGTAGCACGTCCATCTTCTGCATCTGTTACTGTCACTAAATCTTTTAACAAGTCGGCTGTCAACGTTGTTCCAGAATCATAAACTTTTCGATTAGCTTCAGTAGTTCCTTCTGTTCCTTTATGTGCTAGAACAGGCGCTGTATTCGTAACATTAGCGACTTTCCAGTTTCCAGCTGCTGTTGGATCTTGTCCTGCTTCTGGTTGATATTCTACACGCAAACCTAGTCCTTTGCCGTAGGTTGCTGTATTATCCCCGTTAGCAGCTTCTTCTCTAATGTGAAGTTTCTTACCGTTACTTTCTTCATTAAGAGGAATAGTAATAATACTTTCTGATGGATTAGTCTGACTTGCAATAGAAGTAATTGTTCCAACATATCCATTTGCATCTGTCACCGTTGTATTATCAGCACGAGTTGCATCTGTGTGCCAAGTACCATCTGCGCTACGTACAAGAGTGATACTATTTGCTTTATCCCCAGTTTCTTGATTGTTATGGAATCGTAATTCAACTCGTTTAGCATCATGTGGGACTGTAATATCGATATGCTTGCTACCCGCAATTGTAGGTGTTACAGAGTAAGAACCCATTGAGACTTCTTTTGCATCACTTGTAGTAGAGATTGTAGTACCTGCAACCTTATTCTCTACTGTAATACCTGATGGTTTGGCAGTTTCTCCATTTTTAGCAACTGATTGGCGAAGTTTTACATTGTCTGGAAGTTTAGCTGTCCATTTATCTCCAGTGATTGTCACGCGCCCATCAGCACTAGATAAAACTGTATTATGTTCATCGTTCAAATGAACTTCGACTACTTTATTAGCATCGTCAAATCCACCTAATGTACCACTTAGTGTACGACTAGTTGAAGTGACCGCAGTTGCGTCAAAAGTTGGTTTTTGAGGAGTGACTTGGACATCATTACTATTTGCAGATGACAAGTTATAGGCTGTAGTTCCGCTACCACCCTCAACTTTAACCACCGCATGAACTTTATCACTATAAGTTAGATTATCAGTATAATCATTCTTATCAAATTCAACTGAAGTTGTTCCGCCATTTACTGTCTTAGAGGCAACTTTCTTATCTCCTGAATACAATTCAACTGTAACTCTTGCACCAGTTTCTAACTGATTATTCGTTGGAAGATTTCCTACCGATACATTCGGTTTAGTCGTTCCTTTACCACGCAAAGCATTCTCTTCAATTGTCGGTGCTTGTGGTTTGATTGTTATATTAACACTAATGTTTTGGTCATTGTAGTTATTCGTACTATCTCCACGAGCTGTTCGGACAGTAGAACCATACCAAGCATTAGCATTTTCTATATGTTTCCCAATTTTATTATTCGGAGTGTATTCTCTATTGTTTTTCCACCATACAAAAGCAGTACCACTTGGATTTGGAAGTTTTGGATTACTTAACTTAACACTGTTTCTTGCAGTAACAGGAGTTCCGACTATTGTTTCTACAGAATCTTTTCCATCCTCATACTTCGCTTCATTACCATAAGTCTTGAATGTAACTGTCTTCTTAACAGTTCCAGTTCCATGCGGATAGGTCACAACGATTGTTTTAGTCGTTACTCCTGCAGTCGTACTTGTATCAGCAGGTGCTCCATCTTCAAATTCAACACGAGTTCCTTCTGGTTTTCCTCCTCCTTCAAACGCTATATAGTAATCTGGAGTTACAGGATTAAAGGCACCTCCACCTGAAACTAATCTTGACGTCAACGGTTGATCAACAATTTCATGGTAGGTATTCACTTCTGTTCCGCCTACCTTACGATAAGTCACTTTTGGATATACCGTCACCGGAACATCGACTTCTGTCGAAGTATAACCATTCGCACTAACCGTCACAGTTTTATGTGTTTCGCCTGCTGTCGCTGTCGATGGTTGACCATCCTTCCAAGCAACACTTGGATTTGTTACCCCTGTAGGAACTTCCACAAAATTACTTGCAGTGCCTACATTCGGAATAGCACTATCTTTAATCGCATAGATAGGTTTAGGTTTCACAGCAGCTATAGAAATTGTTTTCTCAGCTTTATTCCCATTTTTATCTAGGACTCTTACTGTAATATCATTTTTGGTGACTGAACTTATTGTTCCTTTGATTGATTTTGTTGTTGCATCGTAAGTTACTCCTGCTGGTACAGTAACCTTAATGTTTGCATCGTCTACACCTACACCAGTTCCGTCTGATAAATCAAGAGAAAGATTGAACGCTTTTCCAACACCTACAAGCGTATTGTTTAAACCAATTGTCGGCTTATCTTGTTCGCCATTATTAGCATTCTCTTGACTACTACTACTTGAAACATCTTGTGCCGAATCAGTTGAACTTACACTTGTTTGATCCTTAACGATATGGTCTTTCAGTGTAATTGCACCCGTATCGCCATTTATAGTAACGCCGGCTTTATCACCTTCTGTAATCGTCCATTTATTGTTAGCTCCCTTACTAGCAACAATCTTTGTAGGTGTATGCGTAGTTTTTGCGACATTTCCATTATCTTCTAATCGATTTGTGTCCGCTGGAGTATAAGTCACTTCCAATTTAGTCACATTTGTTTCATTCGCTGGAGTTACTGTAACATCACCGTTAGTTGCCGGAGTTACCGTTGGAGCTGTTGGTTTAACATTAACAGTCACATCAATTGTTTTAGACGGTTTTACTTGTGTTGCAGTTGGTTGATCATTGCCTGTTTGTGATGGTGGTAGGGTCACTTTCACTCTATAGGTTCTTACCCCTGGTGTACTTGTGTCTGGATTTTCTACCCACTCATAAGTCGTACCTGTTGGTAAATCATCTGACCCTTGCGCCTTCATCACCGCATCTTTAGCTTGTGCAGCTGTCAATTGATGACCCTTAGCAATTGTCAATTTTGTTGTATTAGCGGCTATATCAAACACTTTATGAACAAGAGTACCCTCATGTTTTAACTTATCTGCATCGCTTGGATTATCTGTAAATCGACCATAATTATACTTACCAGTGAATGTGTAAGTAGTTGAGCCTACTATATCTTTCGCAAGTTCATTTGTAAACGCTGTTCCAGATTTTTCAGTGCCGTTTTCTTTTTTATAAACCCATGACATATTATCAGGAACATTATGTCCATTATTGACATAATAAGCGGAATGGTCACTTCCATGGCTTACTCCTACAAAATCATAAATAGTATTTGCTATCGGGAATGTACTTAAAACTTTATAATTTACAGTAACCTGTTTAACAGTTTTGTCTGCAAATGTTACCGTCGCTGTTGTAGTTTTAGTAACAACCTTACCATCAGTCGCAGATTTGTTTGTATCTAAAGTCAAACTAACATTCGCATCACTAGGAATATCTACCTTCTTATCACCATCTTGTAACTGTACTAAGCTACGTTTATCTGCATCAGATAGAGTTTCTCCTTGCTTGAAGTTAATAATAGGGCGAGCTACCACATTGTAATTTTGTGCAACAGGTACATCCACTTCATCTGTAGAACGGTCTGGATAAGTAACTGTTACAGTCACAACTTTCTTACCAGCTACTGTTTTTATAGTTCCATTGTCCTTAAGTGCTTTAGTCACTCCTGCCTGAGTTGCTTCTGCAGATAAATTCGGTATATTTACTTGATCTGTGATTTTATTAGCATCCGTTGCTGGAATATTGTTTCCTAAATTGTTAAAGCTTACTGCATTTGTTGGTGTTGTTGGATCATATTTTTCTTTTTGTTCCTTCACAACCATTTTGAATTTAACAGTTGTCACGTTTGCTGGGTTAGTCTTGTTAGTTGCTTTTATCGTAACAATTTTTTCTTCAATTGCGTTACGTGTTTCTACGACACCTGTAATTGTATGACTTAGCGGATTAGATTCCGTAGCAGTATCACTAGATAACCAAACCTCTCTATCTGCACTCTTATCCTTGTTAAACCATATACCACTTGGCATCCCACTTCCACGAAGTTCTTGAATCTTACCTGTGTTATCAGACGTTTTTATCGTAACATTTGCTTTTTCACCACGATATACCGTCACTTTCGGTAAGTTTGTATCTGCTGTTCCTTCTGTTAAGGTAATATCACGACCATCGTCACCAACTAGTTTTACAACTGGTTTAACCGTATCAACAACTTCTACCGTTATTGTTTTTTCATCAGATTGTTTTCCTTGGCTATCTGTAGCTCTATATTTTACAGTATATCTACCAAGATTACGTGTGTTAATCTCTTTAGTTGTAGCACTATCATTAACGGAAATAATTTCAACTGATGTTCCATTACCTCTTATAAGTCCTGTGCCATCTTCCTTATCGCTTGCAGTGACTAAACTATTCAAATCAAGTGTCGAACCATATTCAACGACTTTCTTATCTCCTTGGAAAGCAGCTGCTAACGTTGGTTTTTCGTTGGTTACGTTAATATACTGCCAATCTTCTGGACTTCCATAACCAGATTTTGTAATATTAGCCTTTGCTCCAGCTCCTTGATTGCCTGTACCTTCTTTGATAGATTCTTTCATATCTATCGTAACAGTGTCAGTAAAATTATCTAATTTCTCTGTAGTTGCAACTACTCCACGGTCTTCATTAGCCGCTGTCCAATTGCCAGTAGTTGATGTACGATAAAATCCTACTTCATGATTCTCATTATTTTTACTTACATATTTTACATAGAACGCTCCAGCATCATGGGGTACTTTTACAACAATTTTTTTGGCACCTGCATATAAACTAGTACCAGTATTTTCCGTTGGTTGAAGTCTTGCAGCTCCTAACGCTACTTCAACATTTTTTTCTGTACTCTCTACACCATCTACACTCTGAATAACTTTCACTGGATCCTTTGGAGTTTCTGGAAGTTGTGCTTGAGTTGTAATATTACTATTCAATCCTCTATCAAGAGTAACTTCCCACGACCCATCATTTCGTACAGTAGTTTCTTTAAGAACAGCATCTTTTACTTTTACTGTAATCTTAGCACCTGGAATACCTGTTCCTTTCAATGTTCTATCGATTGAAGAAACTCTTCCATTAGTAAGTGTCGGTGTTACCGTTGGTGTATTTGGTTTCACTCTTATTGCTACATCAATCTCATCAGTTTGCCCGTTATCATATGTGACTTTTATTTTTTTATTCACATTTCCTGGAACTGTAGCAGAAGGCGGAGTAGCCGTTATACCATTAGAACCAGCCACGAATTCTTCCGTAGTAATATGTGTTTTCTCGCCTAATTCAGACTTAGTATAACTAGACGCTAGAGAATCATTTCCACCCGTTAAACTTCCGCCTTGGTTTGCTTCAAAAATTGCTTTTTTAGATACAGTATTTACAATACGATACTTCACTGAACTTTCACGAGTAATTGGTAGACCATTTCTACCTACCCCTTGATATGTTACATTTGCAATTGCTGTATGTTCTGAATTTACAGACTCATTTTTATTTGGTTGATTTCCTGTTTTCCATGTAATTTGTTTTCCGGAAGTATTATTAAAAAAGTCTTCTGCCAATGCATTTTTAGTTGTATTAGAAACAATAAAATCTTTCCCTTTTACAGTGTACATATTCTTTTTAGGGGTTACCGCATCTACCACTCTATAATCAATGATATATTTTTTAGTAGAACCATTTCCGTCTGGTCCTGTAACTTCTATTTTTTTATTATCTCCTACGGTTAAACTAGCATTCGCAAATGGACGTGTAATATCATCTAACGCTGAAGACCATCTACTATCTGAAATAGCTGTACCATCACCATAAGTAAAATAATCTCTAGAATGTCCCCAATTAGTATTTCCTGCTTCTCCTGATATAAATGTTAAATCTTTTGTTCCTTTAGGGAATTTAGATTTAATTTCATATTTTGTCACATCATTTAAGGGTACATAATAAGTTGTGCCATCTGAATAAGTTGCTACAATATCATTTGCATGCTCTCCTTCACCTTTAGTAAAGGTTGGAGCTCCTGCCGGATGATTTTTATTCGCCTCTTTCAATTTTTCAATAATGGCATTTTTTTCTGTATCTTTTATATTATCAGGATTTTTCACTAAGATTTTGTCTGGATATGTCGGTTTAGCAGAAACAATTTTTACTGTTACTTCTTTTTTATTCGAAGCACTTGTCCAGTTTCCAGCATTATCTTTAGCATTTAATTTTACAGTAATTCCTGAACTAGGAACTTCAGTAGCAGGTTGATTATCAACATTATTCAACTTTAATTTCAAAAGAGCTGTTGCATCAGACGCTTTATCAATCGTTGTATATAATGATGAATTGCTATTATAACCAGTTCCCTCATATTTAGCTGTTTGTGAGCTACCTGAAACAGAACTGAAATGATACCCACTACCTCCCTGATTATCTTCAATGCTTACGTCTAAATGAACTTCCCCACTATTATTTGGCTTAGCAACAACTGTTACTACACCGTCTTTAGGCGTCAACCATGTGTTTGTTCCATTTTTACGAACTCGAATAGTTGGAGCAGTTCTATCTTGATCCTCAGCTCTAGCAGTAACCTTCTCACTTATGAACTCATCTGCAGCTTTTGCTTGAGCTTGGGCTTCTACTGTACTACTGTCTTTAACACTATTTGCTGGAATAGTCACTATCCCTCTACTTGAATCAATTGTAACATTGGTACCACCTGTCACTGTCCATGTAGAACCTTGCTTATTAGCAGTAATTTCCTTATTTTGATTATTAGATTCTTCAATATATTTAACAGTCAAATAGTCAGCATTTCCGTTAGGAGTTACTGTCACAGAACCATCTTGATTAGGAGTAACTGTCGGTTTTACAGTACGCGTACGAATTCTTTGTCTACTTTCGTTACTAGCATCACTATTTCCAAAGTAAGATTTCGCTATAACATCTGTTCCAACACTAGCAGTTCCTGCTTTTAATGAAAATGAATTTCCATTGATTTGAATTCCATCCGCACCATCCCCACTACTACTCCATGTTCCGTTTTGAGGGTTACGTATTAGGGTTACCGTTTTCTTTGCACCATTATTCGTATAAGAAAGTTCTACCTTATCCACGTTTTTATTTTGAGCAGAATCAGCATAAGGAGTTACGGTTACTGCTCCCTCACTATTAGGTGTAACTGTCGGAGCATTCGGCTTTTCTTGTAAACCTCTCGCCATGAAGTACATTTTTGCAGAATTATCCTCAATGCTTCTCATACCAGCAGCATAATATAGCGGAGCGTACTTATCTTCCGTGTGAGTTTTATACGTAATCGTAATCTCACCAGTATCATGAGTAAAGTGATATAACTGATTGGTGTTAGCATGTAACCCTTCAATGTTCCTAGCTGCTTTTTTTGCAACTCCATCAGGAACAGATGTGTTCCAATCTATCATATTAAATCTATTAGTAAGAGGTCCTAAATAATAATACCCTGAGGAACTTTTATCAGAAGTAGGACCTGTTTGAACTCTTTGCGTCCCACCAACACTAGGGATAAAAGTAGTATTTGTAACATCTGTAAGACTGTTAAAATTAAAATTAAAATCATGTGGACCTTTAGCAGGTCCATGAGCTCCTTTTTTATCTCCTCCTACAATGGATAGAATTTTAGTATCCCACTCTTTATCCAAGTCAAAACTACCAATCGAAGAACTTCTTCCCCCACGAGAAGAGGTTTTTGTAATCCCCAGCACCTCTGTAACTTTATGACCTTTAGGAAGAGTAAACCAATAGAAAGCATTTTTGTGACCTTTATAGCCACTATTAAAATGAATATTCCAAGTAAAATCACCATTACCGTTATCCTGAACCGTAATCTTAGCTTCTTCCAAAGCCTCATTTACTTCTCGTAAATTATCTGCCCTAGGTCTTTCGCTCAGCCCCCGTCTCAATGCATACAAATAAGTCTCAGCAGGCAATCCAGAACCATCACCATTTTGAACAATGTAGGCTCTTTTTGTATTAAGACCAGTCGGATTAGCTCTAAAGTCTGAGCCTTGTTTCATTGGTTTGCTATTTCGCAAATCACGTTTACCAGAGTTCTCACGAGTAAGTGCTAAGGCAAGTTTCTTCTCAGCTTGCTTTCCTTTTTTGAGGAGTTCTTCAATTTCAGCTGGTGTTAACTGAGGTTGTAATACACTAGCTTCAATTGATTTAACAATTTCTTCTACTCCTTCTAAAAGTTTCTTAGTCTCAGGACGTGTGATTTCATTTGCCTGTATCAGATAGGCAGATAAATCTTTTGAAATCGTTTTCAATTTTTCTTTATTCTGATTATCACTAACTTCTGACTTTGAAAGTTTAGTTGATGGAGTCCTAACTTCTCCATTAGTTGATGCTACCGGATTCTTCTCTAGGACTTTTGTAACAGCTTCCTTTGGAGTTAGTACAGCCCCCTCTGGAGCAGCCAGCGTAGTGTTTGTTAGACCTGCTTTTTCTAAGACTGGAGGAGTTGAAACTTGAGGTGACAAAGCTTCCTTGACCCGACGAGTCAGGTCTTCCATGAGTTTGACTTGCTCATCAACCTGTGCTTGTGTCGCTTTTGGATTCTCTAAGACCGCCTTAGCCTTTGCGAGACCTTCTTCCACTTCAGTGTGGAGAGCCTTCATGGAGTCTAAGGTCAGATTTGCCAACAAAGCTTCTAGGGTGCTTTGTGTCGATTTGGCTGCACTTGTGTCAGCTACTGGCGCTGATACTTCCTGATCCTTTTCCTTCGTCACTTGAGGAACTTCTGCGTTCTCATCTATCTTAGTCTCGGGCTGAGGACTTTTAACTTCAGCTTCTGATTCTTCTTGACTTCCTTCTTCAGTTTTAGCTTCTGGAGCGCTAGATTCTCCTGCTGATTTGAGCTCAACTGGCTGTTCAACTACTGCCGTTTTCTCAGGACTCTCCTCATCTGAATCCTGTGGATCCCCATCTGAATTTCCAGAAGGTCCAGCAACTACATCACTAGCTGTTACTGGAGACACTGCAGGGGCCTGCGCTTGCACCCCATTCGCAAAGAACATCAGAGCCGCCACTGCAACACTAGCAGCTCCAAAATGATATTTTCTTATTGAGTAACGGTAAATTTTTTCACCATTATCACTATGTTTTTTTCCAAACATGAGCATAGCATCCTTTCATTGTATCACAGGTCAACTTTCCTCAAAAGAGTACACAAAAACCCACAACACATAATATGTCAACTTTATAGTAATACTTTTACGGAAAGAAATCAAGTATAAACCAAGATGAAGATAAGATTAAAAAAGTAGCAAAAAAGCCGATATAACAGTATTTTCTTGCGATTATATATATATATATATATGCAAACCCTTATCTATCAACCTTATTATGGATAATATTTTAAATTTAATATAAATAAAAAACAGACCCTATCTATAGAAAGATAAAATCCGCCATTTTTTCTATATAAAATCAGCAGAACCATTCTGCTGAAAATCGTGAAATATGATGTAAGTTTCCTAGCACTCTGATAAGATTTTAAGAGAAAAGCTAGATACATCCCCTAACTTACAAAAGCGCCTCAAACTCAGCGACGGTCATCCCCAACTGCTTACTGGCAACTTCAGATGTTAGAAGACCTTGACGAACGAGATTTAGTAGCATAGACAGACTTCCTTCAACTTTCCCACGTTCAAGTCCTTGTTCGATACCTTCCGCCCTAGCTGTTTCCAAGGCATAGTCCTGCGCTAACAAGGCTTGTTCTTCTCGCATACGTAGTTGACTAAACATCTTCCTGTCCTCCTCGGACCAGCTCTTGTAGTCCAGCAGTTGGTCTGCCTGGCTGATGGCTCGCTCAGGTTGCTGGGTAAAGGGCTTATTCCCGAAAAATTCCAACCACGGCTTGCGAACCTTGTCTTTGCTGGTTTCTCTATATTTTCTTAATTCCAAGAATGCCATCTTAACTAGATGGTTTTCTTGTCCATTATTGGTGATAGTTAAAACCTCACCTGTCGTGTCCTCGCGCATACTAAAGCTATGGAAAGCCAAGTCATCTTGGAAGTAGTTACTATCTACAATTGCAATAGCATAAACTGGGGCAATGTGTTTGTAACTTTGGTGTGTGTCACCTTCTCGTTGGCGAACTTTTTCAAGATTTTGATTGACCTGACTGCACAGATAAGCCCATAAACGATTGATGAAAAAATTCTGATGATGCACCTGAATTTCAATGATTACTTGGGTTCCATTATCCAACTCCGCCAAGACATCTATACTGGTGTAGAAATCCTGCGCTGAATAGGACATGGAAGGCAAGACATGAATATTGCTTCCCTCCAAAATGGTCACATTTTTTGCTGGCAAGTCCAGCATATCGCGAATAAACTGACAAGTGATTTCTGGGTTGCTGAAAATTTTCTTAGCAACCAAATCATTAGTTGGGCTAATGCCCGGATGTCTTAGAATCATCCTTTTCCTCCTTTTATTATACCACAGTCTTATACTCAATGAAAATCAAAGAGCAAACTAGGAAACTAGCCGCAGGTTGCTCAAAACACTGTTTTGAGGTTGCAGATAAGACTGACGAAGTCAGTCACATATATACGGCAAGGCGACGTTGACGTGGTTTGAAGAGATTTTCGAAGAGTATTAAATCTAGGTTTACTAGATTCACTGCTACTATCTATTTATTCGGAAAAGAAAGGAGAAAGTTAAAAATTTTTAGACTTCACAGGTTGAAATTTACATAAAAAAGCAGCTGATTCTTTTTTGATTCTACCATATTTCTAGCGATTACTACTATAAATAGGATACATTCCAGTTTCTAGTAGAAAAGGACTCTGAAAAGCAAACAAAACCCAGTATTAGGAAAAGTTAAATCTTATCTGAAAATGACTAGCTCTCAAGCTATAGTTTTGTGTCTAGATATAAGTATCACTAGGAAAAACTCCATAACTAAACACACCAAAATTGGATGTTCCCACTATGAAAGACCTCTTCAAACTACGTCAACTTTGCTTTACCTAGAGCTTCAAAAGGACGTTTTGAATCATCTGCTGGTAGATTTATTCATTGATTTTTAATCTTCTAATACTAAACAAAAATCAAACAACTATAGTAAAATAACATAAAATTTACATAAATAGATTTGGAGAATCAAAGCAACTTCTAAGAATGTTTTAGCAGTCACAGTGTACTTTCCCAGCATCAATCCACTATAACTCTGCACATAAAAATGGAGAAGATGGCAATCCTCTTCTCCAAATATTAACTTCTTTACAAACCAACTATAGTTGACAAAGAACCTAAAATCAATTGATAACACAGGGTCAGGTCGGTCAACTCTTTCAACTGAAGCCCTGTCAACTCTTCCCATTTATCAATCTTGTATTGGAGAGAATTGCGGTGCAGATAGAGTTGCTGGGCTGTTTTAGTGAGAACAGCACTATTTTCCCAAAGAGAGAGGATGATTTCCTGAATCTGATCTTGATCCAAAATCATCTGGTGTAGACATTCCTTGATTACTCTCAAGTCCACGAGTCTTTCTCCCATACTCCAAAGATAGAGCTGAGAAAAAGTATGAACACCTTGGTGACCCTGACGCCACCAAATCTTAAACAAATCCCGCTCCGCTTTGATTAAGTCCGATAGGGCTTGATTCCCCGTCTGAGACCAAACCTGGCCTAACATAATAGAGAGACGCAGTCCAAAGTCATACTCAACCGCTTCAATCGTATCAGATAAGATTGAACGTACAGAGGAGTACTTATCTTGTTGCAACACGAAAACATAATCCTGAGCTCCGACCTGAAGCACTGTCTGACAGTTAGGAAAAAGAATCCGCATCATATCTAGCCAAGAAGCTAGATTTTCCTGCTGAAAATAGGAAAGATGACAATAAACCAACTGAATCTTTTTAAAAGTTTGTGGTGCCTGACCCTTGCCCTCAATCAGATAGGAATACCAAGGATTGAGCGAACGAGCCTGCTCCTGCTGGGTCAAAAGGGCAACCAACTGCTTTTCACGCTCACTGAGCCCAGCTTTCTCCAGCAAAAGCCACTGCTGAGAAGCTAAAGGAAGAGTTAAGTAACCCTCTTTCTCTACTGGTTGGTCTGAAATCTGAGCCTCAGGAAACCAGTCTTGTAGTTCTTTTGCCATCATGTCCTATCCCTCCACTTTTTGGATGCACCACGAAATCAAGCTCTCAAGACGTTCCAAATTTTCAGTCATATGGAGATAACCCATGACTGCTTCAAAACCTGTGGACATACGATAAGTCACCACATCGGCATTTTTAGCCTTGGTGTGACTATTGGTATTACGACCACGTTTATAGATTTCTTCTTCTTTTTCCGTTAGGACCTGCTCCTCTAACATGAGGGAAATCAGGCGAGCCTGAGCTTTGGCTGAGACATACTTGGTCGCCTCTTGGTGAAGTTTATTGGGCTTGGTCATACCTTTGAGGATAAGGTGACGACGAATATACATGGAATACACCGCGTCCCCCTCAAAAGCTAACGCAATCCCGTTAATGAGATTGACATCAATCACGAGTCCACCTCACTCCATCCTTGGTGTCAAGGAGCTTAATCCCTTGAGCAGCCAATTGGTCACGGATCTGGTCCGCTGTCGCAAAGTCACGATTGGCACGCGCTTCTTGGCGTTTTTGGATCAAGTCTTCAATCTCTGCATCCAAAACTTCCTCAATAAAAACAATTCCAAAGACATCTAACATAGCCGCAAGAGCTTGCTTAACACTTGCATCATAGTTCCCTGAGTTGATCCATTTGGCCATTTCAAAGACTACTGTAATACCGTTGGCAGAGTTGAAATCCTCATCCATAGCTGCTACAAACTTATCTTTAAAAGCTTGCAAGTCTTGGGCATCCACGTTTCCTGTAAATGGTTGTTCGTAAGTGTTCTTTAGATACTTGAGATTAGTTTCTGCATCACGCACTGCCTTTTCCGTAAAGTTGATAGGCTTACGGTAATGCTGAGTCGCAAAGAAGAAACGAAGCACTTGGCCATCAAGAGTTTTAAGGGCATCGTGCACTGTGATAAAGTTACCCAAGGACTTGGACATCTTGACATTATCGATATTGACAAAGCCATTGTGCATCCAGTAGTTGGCAAAGGTCTTGCCTGTTTTTGCTTCTGACTGGGCAATTTCATTGGTATGGTGTGGAAACTCTAGGTCGGCTCCACCACCGTGGATATCAATGGTATCTCCCAAAATCTCTGTTGACATGACTGAACATTCGATATGCCAACCCGGACGACCAGGTCCCCAAGGACTGTCCCAAGAAATCTCGCCTGATTTGGCAGATTTCCATAGTGCAAAGTCTACAGGATTTTCCTTGCGAGCCGTTTCTTCATCAGTACGACCTGATGCACCTAGCTCCAAATCTTCCAAGGTTTTGTTAGCCAATTTGGCATAGTTGTGAGATTTTTCCACACGGAAGTAAACATCCCCTTGACTCTCGTAAGCATAACCTTTTTCAATCAAGTCAGCGACAAAACGAATGATATCATCCATAAACTCCACCACACGCGGATGGCGAGTCGCAGGTTTGACGCCCAAGGCCGTCACATCCTCACGAAAGGCAGCGATGTACTTGTCCGCAACCTCCTGAGGCGTGATACCTTCTTCCTTGGCACGGTTGATAATCTTATCATCCACATCCGTAAAATTGGAAATATAGGCAACGTCATAACCACGATATTCAAAGTAGCGACGAATGGTATCAAAAGCCACCGTCGAACGGGCATTCCCCACGTGAATATAGTTGTACACCGTTGGCCCACAAACATACATCTTAACCTTACCATCCTCAATCGGGACAAACTCTCCCAAATCACGAGACATGGTATCGTAAATTTTAATCATAAAATAATAGTCAGGAAAACTAAAATCCAAGGACAGTTAATTTCATCACTAAGAGTTCAATTGAATTTCAGTCCGAATGTCTCTACACTTCGGAATCCCTTGCTCCTTTCTCATTCAGATAAACCACCTGAGTCTGTTTGACAAAGCCAATTTTTTCATACAAACACTTGGCACCTACATTGCTGTCCTCTACTGCAATCTGAAATTCCTTGTCATTTTGCTCAATTAGTTGGTTGACAAGTGATTTTGCTAAGTAGCTTCCATAGCCTTTTCCACGTTCAGGTTCCGATATTGCTAAACCATAGAAGTAATTCGTATTAGTCGATAAATCTACCGTGCAAGTCCCAATAACCTGACCATCTTTTAATAAAATATACAAGCGGCTTTCTGGATCCTTCAGAGCTTCAGCGACATATCTATCCACAATCTCTCTAGACTCATGTTCCTCTGAGAATGCCTGAAATTTTAATTGACTAATTTGATCCTGATACGAACTATCTGCTAACAAAACTTCAAGATTGGAAACAGTTGCTAACGGATAAGGTTTGCTATCCTTACCTAACCAGGTTTCTGTATCCTCGTCTTCGATCAATCCCCAGTTGATGACAAAATCAGGATAACGGTCTAGAAAAACACGCTCTGTCTGAAAAGTGACTGAACTAATAGAAAAAGAAACTGTTTCTCTCTCAAAACTAGTAAACAATGCACGCGCAATCCCCTGATGGCGATGACCTGGATGAACCAGTATCGTCACTTCCACATCTTGATCATCTGCATAGACAGTTAAGAGACCAACAAGTTCGCCTTTTTCATAATAAAGGAAAAAGGCGGGCATGTTTGGGTCAAAATTAAGCATGTTAGAGAGATAGGGATCACGATAGGTACCGTCATAGTTTTGGCAACAGTTAATTAGTTTTTTCGCCTCAGATAGCTCCTCTTGGCTTAACTTGTTTCTTGCTTGAATCATATAGGTACCCTCTACAAACCAGACGATCTGTGACTGGCTTCTTTAGCCTGCTCGAGTTTATTGACATAGTACTCTCGTTTTTCTTCAACTTCGTGAATGACCGGCTCATCCTTTTTACCATGAAGGCGGACAATCTTGGCCGGAATACCAACAACCGTCACATCACTAGGCACGTCTGCCACAACAACTGCTGCTGCACCAACCTTAGCATTTTCACCAATTTCCACAGGTCCAATGACTTGGGCATGAGCGGATATAAGCGCTCCTTTGCGAACGGTAGGATGGCGTTTGCCACAGTCTTTCCCTGTTCCACCAAGAGTCACCCCGTGGTAAAGCATAACACCTTTTTCAACAATAGCAGTCTCTCCGATAACCAGGCCTGAACCATGGTCAATAAAGACTCCAGAGTCGATTTGGGCACCTGGATGAATCTCAATCTGAGTCCAAAAGCGCCAAAACTGACTGTGCATACGAGCCAAGAGTTTGAAGCCATGCTTCCAGAGAAAATGCGAGAGACGGTGGGCCGCCAAGGCCTTGACACCTGGATAAGTCAGCAAAACCTCCAAAGTGGTGCGGGCCGCTGGATCATTTTCTTTTACGATATCAATGGTTTCGCGCCACCATCCCATACATTTCTCCTTTTCTTATTCTGAATCTTTTGGTGTTTCTGTAAATTCTTTCTTAGGTTTGTGATCCCTGTGATGACGTGGGCGGTAAGGTCTCTCAGACTTTTCGCCTTTTTCATCACGTTCAGGTTTTGGAGGACGAGGAAGAAGGGCTTTCATAGAAGCATCCACACGTCCTTTTTCATCAATCTTGATAACCTTAACATCAACTTCGTCTCCGATGGCTACCAAGTCTTCGACATTATTGGTACGCGTCCAAGCCATCTCAGAGATATGAACAAGGGCATCTGTCTTATCAAAAAGGTTAACAAAGGCACCAAATTTCTCGATACGAACGACTTTAGCACGGTAAACTTCGTCCACCTTAGCTTCACGAACCAGACCAGCAATAATTTCTTTGGCACGGTTAATAGCATCTTGGTCGCTAGAGTAGATAGACACATTTCCTTCTTCATCGATATCAATCTTAACGCCTGTTTCAGCGATAATCTTGTCGATAGTTTCTCCACCTTTACCGATGACAATCTTAATCTTGTCCACATCAATTTTAATGGTATCAATTTTCGGAGCAGTTGGAGCCAATTCTGGACGAACTTCTGGAATGGTTGCTTCAATCACATCAAGGATTTCAAAACGCGCTTTCTTGGCTTGGGCAAGAGCCTCAGTCAAGATTTCTGCAGTAATCCCTTGGATCTTGATATCCATTTGAAGGGCTGTAATCCCGTCACGGGTACCTGCAACCTTAAAGTCCATATCTCCAAAGTGGTCTTCCAAACCTTGGATATCTGTCAAGACTGTGTAGTTATTTCCATCTGAGATAAGTCCCATAGCAATCCCTGCTACTGGCGCCTTGATTGGCACACCACCAGCCATAAGGGCAAGCGTTCCAGCACAGATAGAAGCCTGAGATGAAGAACCATTTGATTCCAAGACCTCAGCTACCAAGCGGATAGCATATGGGAATTCTTCCAAACTTGGCAAGACTTGAGCAAGAGCACGCTCACCAAGAGCACCGTGACCGATTTCACGACGACCTGGCGCACCGTAACGACCAGTTTCCCCTACAGAGTATTGTGGGAAGTTATAGTGGTGCATAAAGCGTTTCTTGTACTCTGGATCCAAACCATCAATGATTTGAGTTTCTCCCATCGGAGCCAAGGTCAAGACTGAAAGAGCTTGAGTTTGGCCACGAGTGAAGAGACCAGAACCGTGTACACGAGGAAGGAAGTCAACAACCGCATCCAAAGGACGGATTTCATCGACCTTACGACCATCAGGACGTACCTTATCTTCTGTGATCAAACGGCGCACTTCAGCGTGTTCCATTTGTTCCAAAATTTCAGCCACATCACGCATGATACGGTCAAATTCTTCGTGGTCTGCATATTTTTCTTCGTAAACAGCAGTTACTTGGTCTTTAACTGCTTGAGTAGCAGCTTCACGAGCCAATTTTTCTTCTACTTGAACCGCTTTTTGGAGGTCGCTGTTGTAGGCTGCGATAATTTCAGCTTGCAAGTCAGCGTCTACATGAAGCAATTCCACTTCTGCTTTTTCTTTACCGACTGCCGCAACGATTTCTTCTTGGAAGGCAATCAATTCTTTAACTGCTTCGTGCCCTTTAAGGAGAGCTTCCAACATGATTTCTTCTGACAATTCTTTAGCACCAGATTCTACCATGTTGATGGCGTGTTTGGTACCAGCTACTGTCAATTCAAGGAGAGATTGCTCTGCTTGTTCTTGCGTAGGGTTGATAATGATTTGACCATCTACATAGCCCACCTGTACCCCAGCAATTGGGCCGTCAAATGGAATATCTGAAATAGACAATGCCAATGATGAACCAAACATAGCTGCCATAGGTGCAGATGCATTTTCATCGTAAGAAAGGACAGTGTTAATCACTTGCACTTCATTACGGAAACCTTCCGCAAACATTGGACGGATTGGACGGTCAATCAAACGTGCTGTCAAAGTCGCATCCGTTGAAGGACGTCCTTCACGTTTCATAAAGCCACCAGGAAACTTCCCAGCTGCATACATTTTTTCTTCGTAGTTGACTTGAAGAGGGAAGAAATCTCCAGTTGCCATTTTCTTAGACATCACGGCCGCAGTCAAGACAGTTGACTCACCGTAACGCACGACAACAGAGCCATTTGCCTGCTTAGCAACCTGACCAGTCTCTACAATTAACTCACGACCCGCAAAAGTCGTTTGAAACACTTGTTTTGTCATTTTAATCCCCTTTGGATTGATGAAATTATACGCCTTGCCTACAAAGATCAAGATACTAAGCCGTTAAGCAACTCAAAGGAAAATAGGAAATCGGACGACGGAGCGACCGCTCCTAGGCAGATTTATCTTTTTCCACAGAGTTGTAGGCGAGTTCAATTACTCAAGATATAAATCATTAGAAAGATTTGATACTAAAGCATCTAAACCTTTCACGCTAATCGCTATCAGGCGATTAGCTAAATGCTTTACTAACTCTCTCGTCAAATAATATCGATTTGACTCACTCGTGTCGCTCCAACCACATTTGAAAAAACCTTTAAAACTTCAATACCCTCATCTTTGTATCAAGTACGTACAGAGTTTATTTTATCATATTTTTCTTAAAAAGTACGGTCTTTACCATTAAAAAGGAACCATTCCCCTCACCTGAGAAGAATGGTTTGCTTTTTATTACCCTAAGGACTGATGATTAAACAAGGCATGGGTTGCTTGGTGGATGTATTTTGCTGTTTCAGCATTGTTCATAGTGTAGAGATGCACACCTGCAACATCCTGAGTTACCAAGTCCACGATTTGGTCCACTGCATAGGCAAGTCCTGCTGCTCTGAGCGACTCAGGGTCATGCTCATACTTGTCTAAGATGGCTTTAAATTTGCGTGGAAGGTGGATATTCTCACAAGTCTTCAAGAGGCGGAGAGCCTGATTTCGATTCAGAATTGGCATAATCCCTGCATGAATAGGAACATCAATCCCAGCCAAGATGCACTTGTCTTGGAAATCATAGAAGCGCTCATTGTCAAAGAAAAGCTGAGTTACGAGACTCGAACAGCCTGAATCCACTTTCTTCTTAAGATTTTGAATATCTGAAATCTGATTTGGTGAATCTGGATGACCTTCTGGATAACAAGCACCAACAATATCAAAGTGAGGGGCTTGTTCCTTGATGAACTCGATCAAGTCAGTTGCGTAGCGGAAATCCTTTTGTGGTTCCACATCTGGAATAACATCCCCACGAAGAGCCAAGATTTTCTGCACTCCAACCTTGTCCAAGTCTGCAATCGTTTCAGCCACCTTGTCCTTGGTCAGATAGATAGCTGGCAAGTGAGCAATAGTCGGAATCGCCAAATCATTTTGGATAAAGTCAGCCAAACGAACCGTCGTTTCCTTGATATTAAATTTATTATTGCTGGCAGTTACACTGATAAAGTGGGGAGCCAACTCCTGCATATCTTGAAGAGCAGAAATAATGTTATCATTACCCACGGCTGGGTTTGGAGGGAACACTTCAAATGAGAGTGACGGTGTTTGGCGTGACATAGTCATTATCCTTTTCTAGTTGATTTTTTCGTTAGCTGGACTCCTAGAACCCAAGTGAAACAGGCAGATTGACCAAACAGCGCTTTTAGAGAAATCTTATCTTACAATTTCTCACGCGCAGCTTTAGCTGCTTCCACAAGGCGGATCAAGCTTTCTTTTGTTTCTGGAATACCACGTGTTTTCAAACCACAGTCAGGGTTGATCCAAACTTTCTTGCTTGGCACTTTAGCAAGGATGGCTTCGATTGTATTGTCGATTTCGCCTTCATTTGGTACACGAGGTGAGTGGATATCGTAAACCCCAGGGCCCACTTCTGTTTGGAAGTTTTTCGCTTTGAGTTCGTCCAAGATTTCAAGGTTTGAACGGCTAGCTTCAAAGGAAATAACGTCTGCATCCATGTTATCGATAGCTGGGATGATATCTGTAAATTCTGAGTAACACATGTGAGTGTGGATTTGTGTGTCTGGTGCTACTGTTGAATGTACCAAGCGGAAGGCAGGAATTGCCCAGTCAAGGTAGTCTTCGTACCAGTCGCTACGACGGAGTGGCAATTTTTCACGAAGAGCAGCCTCGTCGATTTGGATGATCTTCACACCAGCAGCTTCAAGGTCAAGCACTTCATCCTTGATCGCAAGGGCGATTTGAAGAGTAGAATCCTTAATAGAGATGTCTTCACGTGGGAATGACCAGTTGAGGATGGTCACAGGTCCAGTCAACATACCTTTAACAGGTTTGTTTGTACGGCTTTGTGCATAGCTAGACCATTTAACAGTGATAGGGTTAAGACGAGTGACATCACCCCAAATGATTGGTGGTTTCACCCCACGCATACCGTATGATTGTACCCAACCATTTTTAGAGAAGAGGTAACCTGACAAGTTTTGACCGAAGTACTCAACCATGTCATTACGCTCAAATTCACCGTGAACAAGGACATCAAAGTCGATATCTTCTTGCCATTTGATCCATTCGTCAATTGTTTCAGCAAGGAAAGCATCGTACTCTTCTTGAGACAATTCACCTTTACGGTAAGCCAAACGCTTCGCACGAACTTCCTTAGTTTGAGGGAATGAACCGATAGTTGTTGTTGGAAGAGCTGGAAGTTTGAAAGCTTCTTCTTGGATAGCTTCACGTTCTGCAAAGGCTGGCAAACGAGTGTAGTCTGCGTCTGTCAAGCCAGCGATACGCGCACGAAGTTCAGCATTTTCACCAACACGCTCAGTCGCAAAGAGTTCTTTGTTAGCTGCAAGTGCTTCTTCTCCTTGACCATTGCGGATAGCATCCAAATCACGAATCTCATCCAATTTTTCAACTGCAAAGGCAAAGTGGTTCAAGATTGCTGGTTCAAATTCTTCATTAGCTGTTGTAAATGGCACATGAAGAAGTGAGCATGAGCTTGTCAAGACAATGTTTTCAGCTGGGATTTGTTCAAGAACAGCCAAGCTCTTTTCGTAGTTGTTACGCCAGATGTTTTTACCATTGACAATACCTGCGTAGAGAGTCTTGTCAGCTGGGAAGCCACCTTTAACCAATTCAAGAGTTTTCTTACCTTCAACGAAGTCAAGACCGATAGCATCTACTGGCAATTTCACAAGGTCAGCGTAAACGTCACGAACGTCACCGAAGTAAGTTTGAAGCAATACTTCAAGACCTTTTTTGTCAGCCAAAAGTTTATTGTAAAGGTTCAAGAAGAGAGCTTTTTCTTCGGCAGTCAAATCTTTCACAAGAGCAGCTTCGTCGAGTTGGATACGAGATGCACCAAGTTCAGCCAATTTAGCAAAAACTTCTTGGTAAGCAGCCACTAGACTGTCTACGAAATCTTCTGCTTTCACACCTTCTTCAAAGTCTGACAATTGAAGGAAAGTGAATGGACCTACAAGGACAGGACGAGTGTTCAATCCAAGTTCTTTTGCTTCTTGGAATTCATCGAAAATCTTGTGACCTGCCAATTTTACTTGAGTGTCTTTTTCAAATTTAGGAACGATGTAATGGTAGTTGGTGTTGAACCATTTCTTCATTGGAAGGGCGCGAACGTCCCCTTTTTCTCCTTGGTAACCACGACCCAAAGCGAAGTAGCGCTCAAGGTCAGACAAGTCCAAGTTTTGAACTGAAGCAGGTACCACGTTGAAAAGGAAAGCTGCATCTAGGAAGTTGTCATAGTGAGAAAAGTCATTTGATGGAATTTCAGTGATGCCTTTTTCTTTGACAATGTTCCAGTGTTTAGCACGCAAATCTTTTGCTGCTGCCAAGAGTTCTTCTTCTGAGATTTCTTTTCTAAAGTATTTTTCAGTTGTAAATTTTAATTCGCGGAATTCGCCCAAACGAGGGAAACCGATGATTGTAGTTGACATGATGTGTCCTCCAAAATTTGTTGTTGAAACTATCTTAACAGAAAAGAATGCGTCTGTATAATTGTAAAAAATTAGGCTTTGATATAGTTTGAAACTATATCTCTGTTTTATACAAAAGAAAAAGACTTGAAACAAATGCCTCAAATCCTTTGTATAGCTTGTTTTATAGGCGTATTCCGGTTAGAATGCTCAAACGCGTTATTAGTAATTCTTATAAGTGACTATGACTTGTTATTAGAAAAGACTATAGGTTGATTTTTCTTTTGTAATTCTGATATTTCCCTGAAAAGTGCGGACGGGAGCAACTTACTTCGTAATTTCATCCCTAATTTTTGAGCCAGAATGTCTCAAAAATTCCGTTCTAGATAATAATAAATTATTATCTAGAATACCACTATAGCGGGAAATATCCGCTAAAAGCTCACTTCGTTCACACTTGATATAAATAAAGCATAATTTTTCTATATTATACACTTGAGGCACTATAACTGTTAAATTTGTTAAAGTTTTCCAACTTCTTCCTATCAACTTTTTCTCTGTTCGAGTGGGACGACTGCTAGTGTCTTTCCTAAACTGGCTAAAACTTTCAATACCGTATCCAACTGGGGACTAGTCTTACCTGTTTCCATCCTAGCTATGACAGGTTGACTCACTCCAACTAAGTTCCTCTAGCTTTTTCTGACTGATTCCTTGCTTATATCTGGCTTCAATCAACTCGCTCATGATAGCTACCCGCATATCACTTTCAAGAATTTCCTCCTTGGTAAAGAGTTGAGATCGGACATCCTTCCAGTTACTCCCGATAGCACTATTCTTCATCGCTTAAGCCTCTGTCTTTTAGATCTATGTATTTTTTGAAAAAATGAGCGAATTATAATTCGATAGATTGATCAGCGGGTTTAAAGTTGGGACTAGCTTGTTTCTTAAGCGCTTTTCCTTTTCTAGGATAAAGCAGATCCTGTTTTGACAATCCTAATTTTCCATGATGAATCCAATAGTAAATGGTTGAAATTTCCACGTTAACCCCTTTAGCCATCCCCATCATTTCAGCCGAAAATTTTTGGTTATGATAGTGGAGAATCTTTTCCTTTAGTTCCTTGGTCAAGCTTGATTTCAGTGTGGATAGTTTGAGAAACTTTTCCAAGTAGAGAGGCAATTTCTCTATTTGATTTTCCTTCTTTTTTCCATCGTTCGATTAAGCGACGGCTATCGATTGTCAAATGTTTGCCTTTTGTAGTATAATTGTCTTGCATTTCTGTGCCTTTTAATCATTTCAATCTTAAATTGGACTTTTTTTACTTGGGTTGTACTTAATCTATGAGGAAGACAAAAAAAGAATATCAATCAAGTAAAGTCACAAAGTCACATTAGCTCCGAGCAACCATTGCAAATCGAGGTACTCATACAATGATTAAAATATTTCTCTCTGCCTTTTCTGTCATTCTCTTTGCTATCCCTATCATAGCTTATTCTTTTTTTCCATCTTCTAATCTTAATATTTGGCTATCTACCAGACCTATCTTGGCACAGATTTATGCCTTCCCCTTAGCTACTGCAACTATGGCTTCTATTTTAAGTTTCGTATTTTTTTCCCTATCTTTTTACAAGAAAAATAAACAAATACGGTTTTATTCTAGCATCTTGCTCTTACTATCGTTCATATTACTATTATTCGGAACAGATAAAACCCTTTCTTCTGCATCAAATAAGACTAAAACCTTAAAATTAGTAACTTGGAACGTCGCTAATCAAATAGAAGCACAACATATTGAGCGAATTTTTAGCCATTTTGATGCCGATATGGCTATATTTCCTGAACTAGCTACCAATATCAGAGGTGAGCAAGAAAACCAGAGAATCAAACTATTGTTTCATCAAGTTGGACTTTCTATGGCCAACTATGATATTTTTACTTCTCCACCTACCAATAGTGGAGTAGCTCCTGTGACTGTGATTGTCAAGAAAAGTTACGATTTCTATACAGAAGCTGAAACTTTCCATACAACACGGTTCGGGACAATTCTATTACATTCGAGAAAACAAAATATACCAGATATCATTGCTTTGCATACTGCTCCTCCTCTGCCAGGTTTAATGGAAATCTGGAAGCAAGACTTAAACATCATTCATAATCAACTGGCTTCAAAATATCCAAAGGCTATTATTGCAGGTGATTTTAATGCAACTATGCGTCATGGAGCACTTGCAAAAATAAGCTCTCATAGGGACGCATTAAATGCACTTCCACCTTTTAAAAGAGGAACTTGGAATAGCCAAAGTCCAAAACTTTTTAATGCAACAATAGATCATATTTTATTGCCTAAAAACCACTACTATGTTAAAGATTTAGACATTGTAAGTTTTCAAAACTCTGATCATAGATGTATTTTTACAGAAATCACATTTTAATTATTTTATACTCTTCGACGATCTCTTCAAACCATGTCAGCGTCGACTTACCTTAGACATATGGTTACTGACTTCGTCAGTCTTATCTACAACCTCAAAACAGTGTTTTGAGCAACCTACGGCTAGCTTCCTAGTTTGCTTTTTGATTTTCATTGAGTATTATATAAAATCACCCCTCTAGTGTTCATAAACTAGAGGGGGAATTTGTATCATACTATCGTTTAACGCACTTCTGCATTGACTTTTTCTTCGAGAGACGCTTGGATTTTTTCCATATAGCGTGCGACTTCTTCGTCCGTTAAGCTGTCTTCTGGATTTTGGAAGGTCAAGCTATAAGCCATTGACTTCATACCAAGTCCCAATTTTTCTCCTGAGAAGACGTCAAAGAGTTTGATATCTGTCAAACGTTTCACGCCGGCAGCTTGGATCGCGTCCACAACTTCTTGGTGAGTCACTTCTGCCTTGAGAAGGAGGGCAACGTCACGGCTGACTGCTGGGAATTTGGTGATTTCCACAAATGGAGCAGCAGGTTGAAGCGCAGCTTCGATGGCTGAAAGGTTAAGCTCAGCTACATACGTTTCTGGAATATCGTAAGCCTTAGCAGTGACTGGATGCACTTGGCCAAGGAAACCAAGAACTTGGTCACCGAGTGAAATCACAGCTGTACGACCTGGGTGAAGGCTAGCGATTTCAGATGTTGCTGTATAAGTTACTTGGAGTCCCAAACGAGCAAAGAGGGCTTCAAGGATTCCCTTAGCATAGAAGAAATCAACTGGAACTGCTGCTGTTTGGAAATCTTTTTCAGCAACCAAGCCTGTCAAGGCAAAGGCAAAGCTGTTGATCTCATTTGGAAGTTCTTCTTTTGGATTGCCTGTTTGTTCAAAGACTTTTCCAATCTCGTAAAGAGCCAAGTTTTTGTTCTTACGAGCCACGTTGTAGGCAACTGTATCAAGGATACCAGAAATCATATTTTGACGGAGGACAGAACGGTCCACTGTCATTGGCCACATAAGTTCAGTAAGGTTGCTTGGTTGAGCCGTAAACTCAACTGCTTTTTCAGGAGTTGTTAGAGCATAGGTGATGATTTCTGTCAAACCTGCTCCTTCAGCAATGGTACGAACTTGACGTCGAAGTTTTTGTGTCGCTGTCAATTCACCAGCTGTACCGTCATCTTTTGGAAGACTGGTTGGCAAGCGATCATATCCATAGATACGAGCGATTTCTTCAAAGAGGTCTGCTTCGATAGTGATATCCCAGCGACGACGTGGTACGCTGACTGTAAAGCTGTCTGCATTTCCAGAAAGACCAAAGCCAAGACGACGGAAGACATCTTCGACATCAGCGTATGAAAGCTCCGTACCAAGGACGCGATTAACATCTGCAAGAGTCGAAGAAACCTCCACATCTGAAGAATCAAGTGCACCTGCTGAAACGATGCCTTTACGCACAGTCGCGCCTGCAAGTTCGGCAATCATGCTAGCTGCTGCATCAAGGGCTTCGTTAACAGTTGCCACATTGATACCTTTTTCAAAGCGAGAAGATGACTCAGAACGAAGATTCAAGCGACCGCTAGTCTTACGGATAGATTTGCCATTGAAGACAGCAGCTTCAAGGACAACACGACTAGAGTTTTCAGAGATTTCTGTTGCTTGACCGCCCATGACACCTGCAAGGGCTACTGGCTTGTCTGCGACAGTGATAACTAAGTCATTCACGTCCAAGTCACGTTCTTCACCATCCAAGGTCACTAATTTTTCACCAACACGCGCTTCACGTACACGGATGTCACTCCCTTCAAAGGTACCCAAGTCAAAAGCATGCATAGGTTGACCAAAGTAGAGCAGGATGTAGTTGGTCACGTCCACTACGTTGTTAATGGGACGGATACCTTCATTCATAAGAAGGTTTTGCAACCATTGTGGACTTGGTGCAATAGTCACATTGTCCAAGATACGAGCGGCATAGTAAGGCGCCTTGTCTGTCTCAATACCCACAGAAAGAGCATCTGCTGCAGCTTGGTCCGTTTCTGTTAAACTGAATTCCTTAAAGCTAACTGCCTCGTCATAGATGGCTGCCACTTCGTGAGCCACTCCACGCATAGAAAGGGCATCTGCACGGTTAGGGGTAATTGAAAGTTCGATAACTTCATCATCCAAGTCTAGATATGAGAAGACTTCCTCACCTGGAACAGCATCTTCTGGCAAGATTTGGATACCATCTGCGAATTCCTTAGGCACAACCGAGTCAGAAATTCCCAATTCACCAAGTGAACAGATCATCCCAAGTGACTCAAGACCGCGGATTTTCCCTTTTTTGATTTTGTAGTTGTCAGCGATACGAGCTCCTGGAAGAGCTACCATAACCTTGATACCAGCACGCACATTTGGGGCACCACAGACGATTTGACGGGCTTCTTCTTCGCCAACGTTAACCTGACAAACATGGAGGTGAGTGTCTGGCACATCTTCGCAAGACAAGACCTCACCGACGACAATTTTTGAGAGACCAGCAGCCGGTGATTCGACACCTTCTACCTCGATCCCTGTAGTTGACATTTTTTCAGCCAACTCTTGTGATGGCACATCAATGTCCACCAATTCTTTTAACCATTTATAAGATACAAGCATAATTTAGTTTTCCAGAATGACAGTTATCACTCTAGTTCTTTTCCTTTCCTATCATTTCAATAGAAGAATCCTCTTCTTACCTTAATTTCTTTCTCAGTAACCAATCCGTATCTACTTTTTGACCAACCATAAAATGATGTTGGCTAAATTTTTCAAAACCATATCGGTTATAAAACGCTTGAGCTTTTGTATTATGCTCCCAAACACCTAACCAAGCCCAGGAAAAACTATTTTTTGTAGCAAGTTCAAGAGCGAATTCAAATAGTTGCTTACCGAATCCAAATCCTTGGAATTTTTGTAGCACATAGAGACGTTGAATTTCAAAAGCATCCTCTAATTCTCTCTCAGTCTGAGCACTTCCCCAGTTGACTTTGAGAAAACCAACTATCTCCTCTTCATGCATAATGAAATAGGTTTCGGATTCTGGATTTTCCAACTCAGTTGACAAAACTCTCAGACTATAAGCCTCTTCAAAGTATTCCTGTAACTGCTCTTCCGTATTATCATAAGCAAATGTTTCACGAAAGGTTTGTTTGGCAATTTTAGCCAACACCTCAACATCTGCCATTTCTACTTTTCTAATCATTATTTAAACTGTTCTGAGAAACGGACATCTCCTTGGTAGAATCCACGGATATCGTTGATTCCGTAACGGAGCATAGCTACACGCTCTTGTCCAAGACCAAAGGCAAATCCAGAGTAAACAGTCGCATCGATTCCACTCATTTCAAGGACACGCGGGTGAACCATACCGGCCCCCATAATTTCGATCCAACCTGTTTTCTTACATACGTTACAGCCTTCTCCACCACACTTGAAGCAAGAAACATCCACCTCAACAGATGGCTCTGTGAATGGGAAGTAAGAGGGACGCAGACGGATCTGACGCTCTTCACCGAACATTTTTTGCACAATCAACTGAAGGGTTCCTTGAAGATCAGCCATTGAGATATTTTCCCCAACAACCAAGCCTTCAATTTGGTGGAACTGGTGACTGTGAGTCGCATCATCCGTATCACGACGGAACACACGCCCTGGTGAGATCATCTTCAAAGGACCTTTAGAAAAATCATGGGCATCCATAGCACGCGCCTGCACTGGAGACGTGTGGGTACGGAGCAAGATTTCTTCTGTGATATAGAAAGTGTCCTGCATATCACGGGCTGGGTGATCTTTGGGAAGGTTCATACGTTCAAAGTTATAGTAGTCTTGCTCTACTTCAAAACCATCCACGACTTGGTAACCCATACCGATAAAGATATCTTCGATTTCCTCACTCGTTTGTGTGAGGACATGACGGTGACCAGTCGCAACTGGACGACCTGGAAGGGTCACATCGATACTCTCACTTGCTAATTGAGCTACAACTTTCTTTTCTTCCAAGAGCTTAGCTGTTTCTTCAAAGGCTGCTGTCAAGACATCGCGAGCTTCATTGACGTGTTTCCCAATGATTGGACGCATCTCAGCAGAGACATCTTTCATCCCTTTGAGGATTTCAGTAAGTGAACCCTTTTTCCCAAGGACTGAGACACGCAAATCTTGCATCTCTTTTTCATTTTCAGCAGTAATCTGCTTCAAGCTAGCCAGCGTTTCTTCGCGAAGCGCTTTTAATTGTTCTTCAATAGTTGACATAATTCCTCCATCAGTCGCTCGTAGATAAAAAGAAAACCACATGCCAAAAACTCCACTCGGAGCGTTGACACGCGGTACCATCCGTTTTTATCTGACAAGTCAGACCTTCATTTCTAAATCCATGCGCAAGTGAATTCACCCAGCTTTCATATAGAGAGCTTGCAGTCACGGCTCTCCTCCCTGATATACTTCCCTTGAGTTACTAGTCTTGCGGATTCCTATTCAATTACTACATAGTTTATCAGATTTTTAGCATTCTTGCAAGACCTATCTCACTTCTGCTTGTTAGCTGTGCTTCGAATGTGAAAATGTCATCACTCTCACTAAAAAATGAAAATCATACATAGAAATTTTTAAAAGTTTTCTCTATCGTAAACCTTCCACTAGTTCAGAAGCTATACTAGCTGATTCCAAACGTAGTATGGTCATTTCATCTACCTTCCCTAATAATGGCATTGCACCATACCAAACAATGGTCTTGTTTACCAAAAGAATAGGCGTGACTATTTTTGATTGAGTGAAAGACACTTTAATTTTCTTGCTCTTCATCTGGTCTATCCATGTTTTATTTGCAACCGTCTCTGGTACACATATCTCAATTTGACTAATCCTAAATTCTTTTAGAAATTTCATCAGTTTTGTCTGGTGCACATAAGGTAAAATAAGCATACACTCCTGTCTTTCCCCTGCCAAGTCCTCTCTCAGCACATTCTCATATCTACTATCAACATAAACGAATTGTTTCTCCTCACCCTCAATGACACAATAATCCATCTTTCGATAAGCTACTTGTCGTTTCTGAAACATCTTTTCTAAATAAGGAACATGAATATCCACATAATCGAAAATCCGCACCAAAGACTTATCCTTGTAGTTTCTATGAATCCGACCGGTGTACTGAATCAAATTATTTTTCCAAGAAAAGGGCGCTGCCAAGATAAGCGTGTCTAGCTGAGGCAAGTCAAAACCTTCGCCAATGTATTTTCCAGTTGACAACAATACAAACCCTTTATCTAGCTGTTCTAATATCTCCAGTAAACTTGTTCTCTCTCGGACTTTGGTTTTGCCACTAATAATATAAAAATCATCAACCTCTTTCTCTTTCAATAATTTTTCAAAGAAATCTATCTGTTGAATTCGATTGACTAAAACCAAGATATTTCGTCCTTCTGCCACTTGGTCTAGAATATCCTTGAGAATCATCTGATTCCTCACTGAGTCAGTAGCAATCCAATCACCAAGCTGTATAAAATTACTTGCTTTGGTCTTTTCAATCTCCAAATGACCAAAAGAAGTGAATCTTAATTGCAATTGCCGTTTAAAATCCGTTTCCCTCTTATCAGCAGTATGAAGTATCTCACCAATTCTCTGAAAAACGATAGGATCATGATCATTCTTACGCTCAGGCGTAGCCGTTAAACCGTAAAGATACTTCCCTCTAAACTGAGCAACAACTTTTTCAAACATCAAGGCAGAGACATGATGACACTCATCCACAATCATCATCTCATACTTATCCAAAAGACTTTGACTATTTTCCAACTTAAATAGAGATTGAATCATAACAACATCAACCAGTTTACTCAGCCATTTCTTAGTCCCAGCGTACTGCCAGACATAGCCTATTACCCTTTCACGACCTGATGGCGTATAACGGGTAACTTCTTCCTCTTCGAAAGTCAAAAAACACTTTAGGCGGTCCAGCCACTGGTCTAAGAGTTGCCTATTATGAACTAGGATAATTGTTTTGGCCTTCCTTTTAGAGATGAGAGCAGCACCTAAAACGGTCTTCCCAAAACCAGTCTCCGCATGAAGTAAACCATTTTCTTTGGAAATCATATCTGACAGGGCTAACTCTTGCTCAAAAGTGAGTTCTCCCTTAAATTCCACTCTAATAGACCTTTGTACCTTTCTCCTATCTTCCACAGATCCCTGCTCATACTCAATGAAAATCAAAGAGCAAACTAGGAAGCTAGCCGTAGGCAGTACTTGAGTACGGCAAGGCGAAGCTGACGTGGTTTGAAGAGATTTTCGAAGAGTATTAAATTTATCTTACAATGGATATAGTAAACCTCTTGGCAGCCATAAATAATGATCGGATTCTCCAAATAAATACATTCGCTCAGGAATTTGATAGGTTAGCTGTCGCATAGCCTGCTTTAAATAAAATTCGGGATTAGAAAATGAAGCCATATTTTTCAAGAAAAACAGTGTCTTGGGTGTCACAGACGATTTTTCAAGTTGGATCATATTGGATAAGACGACCTTCAACTCCTTATCCAATTCTTGCTTGCCTACCTCCTCTTGGATTAACAGTGCCACTTTAGCAGTTGAAACCCTCTGAATTTCTTGTAGATACCTCCATTGGTCTTCATAAGGCTGAAACTGTTCATCCACAAAGACAGTTCGCCCTTGATGATAAGCTTCTCCTTGAAAAGGCAAGGCAATCAAATTACCAAATCCACCTTTAGGAAGAACATCCTGATTCGGAAACATGCGATCAAAAGAATCAAAGGACAGTTGCATACTTTCCTGCATAGCCAGTTCTAACAGTTTCTTTCCAAACAAGCGAGCATCTCAACTCGGAATCGCTTCCTCAAAGAAGAACCAAATATGGAGTCCGTGACCCGAACGAGAAATCTCTAAATGGGCTTCCATCTGGCGTTCCCTGGCTATTCTTCGAATGGCTAAACCAGCTTCTTTCCAATCCCCTTCATCCAAATCCAGTACCAAAAAATAACAGCTATCATCTAAGTGCATAGGAAAGATACCGATAGCTATCTCCCCACGAAAATGAGATTTCAAACCGGAGTCCGTCAATGTCTGGAAACTCCGTTTTTCAGGTGGCAACTGCTTCTAACCATAATCATAGGATGGAAAATACTGAATTTTCCCTTGATCATTGATAAAACTCTTAGCATAAACATCATAACGGCCAGCAAACACGGAGGTAAACAATTGTAATTTTTCTTGCGTCGTCAAGTGACTACTTTGAAGTTGGAACATCTCCTCGAACCGAGAGCGTTCCATCACAAACTGACTCTTGTCTTTAAGACGTTTACACAAGAAAAACTCACTATCCCCATTAAAAGAAGAAAAGACATCAAGGACTTCTACCACAATTCCATCCAAAGACACAAAAACAGCCATAAGAGTCACCTCCTTGATTCCTATAGGCTGATTATAACAAGAATAGCTGAAATTGTACACGAAAATAAAATCCCTTACTTATTACAATAGCTTTGAAAACTTTTATTTCTTTGCTACCCATCCGATGGCATCACTTGGGGGATTTTCGGTATCAATCCAGATAAATTCAATACCGATTTCCCCATTTTTAAACTTGGTTAAACGAATACCGTTGATTTCCAGTTCATTGAGTCGTTGACCTGTCAAGGTTTCTATCTTATTCAACTAGTAAAATTAAGGGGGAACTAATACAATTCTTCTAAGCTTCTATATTCAATGATTTCATTTTTGATAATATTCTTTTTAAACTCAAAATGTTTTAAAGGATTATCGATTAACACTAACTTTGGAATATCATCTAGGTTGGTGACTAGAGATAAAATAAAATCTGATTGAAACTCTTTAGCTTTCCCAAATTCGTTGGCAGTCATACGAATGCGACCCTTAGGTTTTCGAATCCCTTTAACTTCGGCAAGATAAGAATGTTCTTGAACATCTACTTGGAAATCATATCCATCACCATAAAGACGGGCATCGGTCAATAGCCCACCTTGAAATTTTTCTTCTTTATCAAAGTTGAGTATAAAATAATTTTCTGCTTCCATTCCAGTTTCTTGTAGACGTTTGAATTTAGTTCGAATAATTGGTTTTTCAAGGGTAGTAATGCCTGTTCGCTTTCCTTCACTAGCAAGTAACATTTTAACGATTTCAGCATAACTATGAACATCTTCATTCCCAAACATCATATCAATTAAATCTTTACGAAAACGGTAAACTTCAGCTTTCTGCCACCAACCTTTTCGATTATTGTCAAAATAAGGATCAAATAAATCCATTCTATTCTTTACAACTCCAGTTGTTTCAGCAATTCCCAAAGAAACCACGTAGCGATAAAACTCCGACTTGCTAGAACATTGAAATTCTTTTATAAAAAGCTTATCAAACTTGGCAAGACCATAGCCAATTAAATTTAACAATTCATAATGAGGGTGTTTAGACATCACTTTCTCCATCAATGGATATTGATTTCATTATACCAAAAAACACGGCTCATCACCGTGTTTCTGTGTTTATTTAGCTTTATTTCACCAACTTCTTCATCTCATCAATACGTGCGACGGTCGCATCGTATTTAGCTTGATAGTCGGCTTGTTTGTCGCGTTCTTTTTGGACGACTTCTGGTTTGGCGTTGGCTACGAAGCGTTCGTTAGAGAGTTTCTTACCAACCATGTCCAGTTCTTTTTGCCATTTAGCCAGTTCTTTATCGAGACGAGCCAGTTCTTCTTCGACATTGAGGAGGTCAGCGAGTGGCAAGTAGATTTCTGCTCCTGTGATGACACTTGACATAGCGAGTTCAGGTGCAGGAATAGTTGATGCGATTTCCAAGTGTTCTGGATTTGTGAAGCGTTTGATGTAGTTGACATTGCTGTTAAAGAAGGCTTCCAAGTCGCTATCGCTTGTCTTAACAAGGATGGTGATAGGCTTGCTTGGTGCTACGTTTACTTCCGCACGCGCATTACGAACGGCACGAATCAAGTCTTTGAGGCTTTCCACACCAGTGTGGGCTACAAGGTCTTCAAAGGCTGGATTGACAGTTGGGTATTCTGCTGTCACGATAGAACCTTCTGAGATTTGCCCAAAGATTTCCTCTGTCACGAATGGCATGATTGGGTGAAGGAGACGAAGGATCTTGTCCAAAGTATAAAGGAGAACAGAACGTGTGATGACTTTCTCTTCTTCGTTATCGCTATAAAGGACTTCCTTGGTCAACTCAACGTACCAGTCCGCAAATTCATCCCAGATGAAGTTGTAGAGGATGTGTCCAGCGACACCAAATTCAAACTTGTCAAAATTGGCAGTAGCTTTGCCGATGGTTTCATTGAGGTTGTGGAGAATCCAACGGTCTGTGACATTTCCAGCTTCCTTGTTGACAACTTTTTCCACATTAGCAGTTGCTTGCTCAAGAGTCAAGCCTTCATTGTTCATGAGGATGTAACGTGAGATGTTCCAGATTTTGTTAATAAAGTTCCATGAAGCATCCATTTTCTCATAAGAGAAACGCACGTCTTGCCCTGGTGCAGAACCGTTTGAAAGGAACCAACGAAGGCTATCTGTTCCGTACTTATCAATAACATCCATTGGATCAATCCCGTTACCGAGAGATTTGGACATCTTGCGTCCTTGCTCATCACGAATGAGACCATGAATCAAGGCATTTTTAAATGGCGACTTGCCAGTAAATTCCAAACCTTGGAAAATCATTCGAGATACCCAGAACGGGATAATATCATAACCAGTCACCAAAGTTGATGTTGGATAATAACGTTTGAAGTCTTCTGAGTCGACATCCGGCCAGCCCATGGTAGAGAATGGCCAAAGAGCCGAACTGAACCACGTATCCAAGACATCTTCGTCCTGAGTCCAACCGTCACCTTCTGGAGCTTCTTCGCCGACATATATTTCACCCTCAGCATTGTACCAAGCAGGGATTTGGTGACCCCACCAGAGCTGACGAGAGATTACCCAGTCGTGAACATTTTCCATCCATTGAAGGAAGGTATCGTTGAAACGAGGTGGGTAGAATTCTACCTTGTCATCTGTGTCTTGGTTGGCAATAGCATTTTTGGCCAATTGGTCCATCTTGACGAACCACTGAGTAGACAAGCGTGGCTCAACCACGACACCTGTACGTTCTGAGTGGCCAACACTGTGAACAAGTTTTTCGATTTTGACAAGAGCACCGATTTCTTCCAGCTTAGCAACGACTGCCTTACGAGCTTCAAAACGGTCCATGCCTGCAAATTCAAAGGCAAGCTCATTCATAGTTCCGTCGTCGTTCATGACGTTGACTTGTGGCAAGTTGTGACGTTGACCAACCAAGAAGTCATTTGGATCATGGGCAGGTGTGATTTTCACGACACCTGTACCAAACTCAGGATCAGCATGCTCATCTCCAACGATTGGGATGAGTTTATTAGCGATTGGAAGGATGACGTTTTTACCAATCAAGTCCTTGTAGCGTGGGTCTTCTGGATTGACCGCAACGGCAACGTCCCCAAACATGGTCTCAGGACGAGTTGTGGCAACTTCAAGGGCGCGTGAACCGTCTTCCAGCATGTAGTTCATGTGGTAGAAGGCACCTTCGACGTCCTTGTGGATCACCTCAATATCAGAAAGGGCTGTGCGAGCTGCTGGGTCCCAGTTGATGATGAATTCACCACGGTAGATCCAGCCTTTCTTGTAAAGGTCCACAAAGACCTTACGAACAGCTTTTGACAAACCTTCATCAAGAGTGAAACGCTCGCGAGAGTAGTCGACAGAGAGCCCCATCTTGCCCCATTGTTCCTTGATAGTAGTGGCATATTCGTCTTTCCATTCCCAGACCTTGTCGAGGAATTTTTCACGACCTAGGTCATAACGTGTAATTCCCTCTCCACGCAAGCGCTCCTCAACCTTAGCCTGAGTGGCAATCCCTGCGTGGTCCATTCCCGGAAGCCAAAGGGTATCAAAACCTTGCATGCGTTTTTGACGGATGATAATATCCTGCAAAGTCGTATCCCAAGCGTGACCAAGGTGAAGTTTACCAGTTACGTTTGGTGGTGGAATCACGATTGAATAAGGCTTAGCCTTTTGATCTCCTGAAGGCTTGAAAACATCAGCATCAAGCCATTTTTGGTAACGACCAGCCTCAACCTCGGCTGGATTGTATTTAGGTGAAAGTTCTTTAGACATATGTGTGTCCTTTCTAGTTAATATCTTTAATTAAATTTGTATGTAGAAGATAGGCCTTGATTCAGCACATCTGATTTTTTCAGTATCTTCTATTAGCAAAAAAGAAACTGTATAAAAATTTTACATTAACTTTCTCTCATTATCTTCAGAATATGTTTATCAAAGTCCGATAGAATTTTTTGAGTTCGGTTAAATTTTTCATACTCCTGGATGGCTTTTGAGTCTGCTTGTTTCTTGGAAATACTTCCTTTTCCTTCTAAAATTTCGTACTCATTAAAAGATAGAAAACGATCAATACTATCTGCCAATCCTCGCATTGTAAAAGTATTACGGCGCTCAACCAAACCCTCAATATAATCAAAATAGGCTGTAACAGTTCGCTCTAGTTGTCGAATTTCTTTTTCTTGCAAATAATTTTTGGCTACCGTTACATCTGATTTGAGCACTCGTCCATCAGGTGCATTCTTCCAAGAAGTTAATCCCATTTTTTCTTTACTAGCATCGGCTTGTTGATAGATAATTTCTGCAGCCGTACTTCCAGTAATTGCATAATGAAATTTATTTTGCACCATAGCATAGAAATTTTTAGTAATATCTGAGTTTCGATCATAATCTATGGCACATTCAGCAAAGATATCCGTGATTTGTTGATAGATTCGGCGCTCGCTAGAACGAATAGAGCGAATTCGTTCTAAAAGTTCACGAAAATAATCTTGTCCGAAAACTGTCTGTCCTTGTTTCAAGCGTTCATCATCTAAAACAAAACCTTTGATGATAAATTCTTTCAAGGTCTTGGTTGCCCATATTCTAAATTGAGTAGCCTTACTGGAATTTACGCGATAGCCAACTGAAATGATAGCATCCAGATTGTAATATTCAAGTTCACGCCGAACAGTTCTATTTCCCTCTTGTTGAACCTGTGCAAATTTTGCACAAGTTGATACCTTATCCAACTCGTCACTATCATAAATGTTTTTTAAGTGCTTTGTAATGACACTTCGTTCAACTCCAAAGAGCTCTGCAAGACCTTTTTGAGTCAACCAAAGATTTTCATCTTGTAAAAGGATATCTAGCTGAACGTCGCCATTTGGTGTAGTATACAGGATGAAATTAGAAATTTCATTCAAGACAATTTCACCTCCTCCCTTCCATAAACAATTACTTCTCTTTCTTAAACTTTATGCCGTTTTCCTTCAGCTTTTTAACGGTTACGGGACCAATTCCCTTCAAAGCGAGAACTTCTTTTTCGGTCCATTTTTTGAAATCTGAAGATGTACGGATCCTGTTTTCTACAAAGATACGAACAAGATCCATCCGGATTCCCTTCATTTTTTCCTCATTCATAAAGGAATACCAATCGGATACCTCGGATAAATTTCTTATCATACTAGAATGATTCGAAAATACTGGTTTACGGCGGAACTTTTTGGCTTCGTTTGTTAAAAATTTCGTTAAAATAATATTTTCTAGTAAATAATCAAACAGAGGATACAAACTAGCTTGTAGCGATTCAACTGAATTTGGACAATAACATTCTTGGTCTTCGATATCTATAACTTTGAATTGCCAATCTTCCTCTATAAAGAATTCAACAGCTTCATCATTGATTTCCACTAATTTTGCAAATAACTGACTGGCTTCCTCAATTTTTCCTTGAGAAAAAGCAGAGATGATGGCATGAATAAGAATGGTATCGTCCCGTTTCCCTTTATTCAATTCTTCACGGTAGAAGCGCTCAACCTTTAGTTCCTGACCGGTAATATGATACAAGGAAAGCATACAGAAGACAAAATTAGGAGGAAAACGTTCTGGTCGCTTACTTAAGTATAAGTTAACCAATTCCAAAGCCTTAAAATAAATTTTTTCTGTCATATAATATTCAATCAGAAACATCAGAGCAGACAGGATAGGGCGTGCTTCAAAATAATTCCAACTTTTGTAGCCATTCATTTTCCATTTTTCTAAAACTAGAATTTCAAAATCCAATACTTTTTTAAAGGTTGACAAATCAAAACTTTCAACCTCGGATAAGAACAAGTGAAAATCAGCCGCAAAATAATCTGGATTGATTTTTAAAACTTGTTTTAACAGTTTATTTCGCTTCTGTGTATTTGGAGTATGCATCGCTTCTCTAAATAAAGCGTGATCCTGATTCCAATCAAAAGTCCTATTTTTCAGTTGGTAATTGATTAGCTGAAGATCTGGATACTCTCCGTGTTCATCAGCATATTGCATCACTGCTGTATGCAGTTCATCGAAATTTTGAATAGTCCGACGTTCTACAAAAGTTGGATTTTTAGCCATAATTTCTGTCCAAGCAGCCTCTTCTTCAGAAATAACTTTGATATCCAACTTTTGCTGGCGTTTTAATTCTTTTTTTCTATTTTTCTTTTTAGCCATCTATTTTCTCCTCTAATTCATCCTTCAATAGATTCGACTCAACTGACTTAGATATCCTTCGGGACTCAGCTACAGGCTTGAACGGGAATCTAAGCTTCTTTGTGATTCGTTTACTTTGAAGGTTGTACCCCAGGTGTGATTAAGGTAGAGTTTTCTAGTTACGTTTGGTGGTGGAATCACGAATGAAAAAGGTTGAGACTTTTGAACTTCTTGAGTCTTGAGAACGTCTTCATGAAGTTGTTTAGATATGTGTTTGTCCTTTCTCTATTTTGTTCATTTTATTTTGAACTTGCTTAGCAACTTCTTCTGCAGACAGATTCGTATTATTTATTTTAAGGTAGTAGTACAACTCATTAGGTTGACATCGGGAATTTAATTGAAGTGTTTCAGTGGTCTCCAAAATTTCTCTTTCAGATATCTCAATATGCCGTTTCAAGGGCTTGTGCTTCAACCGGTTCTCCGTTCGATTTCGACGTAAACACTCTTCAAGACTTGTTTCCAACTCAACAAACAGAATCTCTTGATGAAACTTATCCAATAAATCCTGAATTTGCTTTAAATACATCAGCTGGTACTGATTTGAAAAATCAATTACGTCAGTTAAAATTACTGATCGCTGATTTCTTGCACTTGCTCCAAGGAAAGAAAAGGTGATTCCACGAACAAATTCCCACATTTCCTCTGTAAAATCCTGATAGATTTCTAATGCAAAATCGATGGCTTGATGGTTATAAAAGAGGGTAGCATCTGTCAGTCGAGATAACTCTTGACCAATCGTCATTTTCCCAGAAGCCGGAGCCCCAATGATGAAAAGATGCATCAAATCACCTCCCACTCACTCCTCAGCAAGCCATATCTCAAATCATCACAGCGGTTGCCTTGAGCATCTTTGCGGTCTCTTATGCGAGCTTCGAGGGTAAAGCCAAGCTTTTCCGCGACTCGTTGACTTTGAAGATTGTAACCAAAGCAAGTCAGCTCAATCTTATGAAGCCCCAGTTCTTTAAAAGCTAGATCAATCAAGGCACGCGCAGCTTCTGGCACATAACCTCGCCCCCAATAGTCTGGGTGTAAGGTATAGCCGATTTCCAGCACATCATCTTCATGGCGATGGTTGAAATCGACAGAGCCAACGATCTTATCCGTTCCTTTGACGACAATCCCGTAGCCTGCTGGGAGATTTTCCTTTTGATTACGCTCCGGAAGAATGTGCTCCAGATAATAAATCTCATCTTCCAAGGTCTTGACTGGAGGAAAACCTGCTGGATAGGCGACCTCTGGCAAACTAGCATAGTCAAAGATATCCTCAGCATCCGCCACAGTACGGACTCGTAAAACGAGATGTTCTGTTTCTAATCGTTCTGGCAGTTCAGTTCTTGTCATCCTTATACCTCGCTTTCTACAAAAAATCGCCCCTGCCATCTACATGACAGGGACGAATGTGTTTATCCGCGGTACCACCCAATTTCGGGCAGAGCCCGCAACTCTCGTCTTTAAAACAAAAAGACACTTTTATTTCAATTTTTCATCCATTAGCAACCAGTTTTGACACATTTATGGACTTCTCAGCACCGCCACTTTCTGTAAAATGTGGGATTCAAAACACCTCTAATGGCTCTATTGTAGCAAGATTTTGATGGAAATGCAAGGCACAAGAAAGATTACTTGAACTTGATGCCATTTTCCTTCAATTTCTTGATGGTAGCTGGGCCGATTCCTTTCAAGGCAAGGAGTTCTTTTTCAGTCCAGTTTTTAAAATCTGACGCAGACTTGATGCCTTCATCATAGAAAGTTTTGGCACGGTCAAGTGGGAGTCCACCCAAGTTTGCTGCAAAATCTTCTACAGAATTGGCTACCTTTTGTGCTTGCTCTTTAGTAGCTTCTACTGCTTGTTCAACTTTTTTAGAAACAGCCTTACCAGCTTGGCTTGCTGACTGTTCTGCACGTTTTACAACTTTCTTTGTCTCTTCTACAACCTTAGTCACAGTACTTGAAAAAGCACCTGCACGACGGAGGCTATTTCGTAATTGTTTTTTACGATTGAGTTTCTTTGACATGATAAAATCCTTTCAATAAAAAATCCCTGTTCTGACAAGGATTTAATATAAATATTCTATCAAGATTTTAGTAAAAAATCAAGAATCTATCTCGTTTAATAATTTCGCTCACCAAACAATCCATCTGGCAAATCATGGAATCCCTTGCCTGCTTTGAAGTTTTCAAATTTGCCAAGCAAGAACTGATAAGCATCCAAGCGGCTTTCGTAGCGAATCATGGCATCTTTGGCACGCTCGTCTTGGTCTTCTTCGTAGACTTTTTGGCTTTCCTTGTGCGCCATGTCGTTAATCATAATCTGGGTATTAACCCAAGCTTCAAATTCCTTCATAAATTCTTGTTCGTAACTCATTGATTCTCCTTATTCTAATCCACGGAAATAGTCCGTGTCAATCTCACGGTAGGGCTGGATATCCTGAACGTATTCCAGTACACCTTGGAATTCTCCGTTTTCATCGTGCACTGCGGCGTAAGTGATGTGGACAAACTTACCTCGCGACTCAGACTTGAACCACATCTCATACTTGTCCTTGACTCCCTCACGAAGTCCCTTCATGATAGCCTTGACCTTGTCCAAATACTTAGGCGGATGACAGAGTTCGACATTGCGCCCGACTTGGGACGGCGTTCGTTTGAAAATCATCTCGTCAGCCGGCGTATTGTCATTGTAATACTGGAAAATATCGTCTTTATTGACAAAGGTAATCTCCATAGGGAGGTGATTGAGGATGAGGTTGGCCTGCTCGACAGAGAGATAGCCATTCCCAAAAGCCTGTTGACTATGGCGGTCCAGCACTGCTTCCTTTTCCTTAGGGGTAAAGGTAATGGTGAACTGTCCTTCAGGCGTATCGATAACTTGCTGAACTTGACCCTCTGCCGTATCTAGCTGTACAGGCTCCCCTGCACTCTTTTCTTCAACAAAACTCTGTCTTTCTGGCACCCATTTCTCAGACGGACGGATGATGGCATAACCATAGGCATCGCTCTCCTCCGCAATCTGAAGCCAGTCATCCTGAGTAAAGGACTCGAGGAGAATCATGAGAAGGATGGACTCTTCCTTGAAAATCATACTTTCAAACTCTGTCGCAAAAGCTTCAAAAGCTTCTTTTACACTGCTAATCGACACTTCTGGCAATGACTTGGCTGTCGCTAAAGCTGTTTGAAAGAGTTCCCTAATCTGGTCATCCACTCCCCACATAACTTTAGGAGGTGAATCGTGTCCATAGCGCTCCATGATAGGGAAAAAGAGCTCTTCCTTACGCTGGTAGTGGATGTCAAATTGCCCCAAAAGTCCCATCTGACGGATCAAACCCTTGCGCATCTCTGCCAACATTTCCTCGTCTTCCATGGTCTCATAGGTATCTAACAATCTCCGAATACGAATCAAGGCAGCACGGAGGGCCAGATTTTCATCCTTGAAGACACGAACTGGGTGACCTGGGTGCTCGGTATCTGAAACTTCGACATCCTTAACAGCATTTTTAAAAAGATTAGCATGGACATCACAGAGTTCCATGACATCTTCAAAGGTGACACCTGAGTCTGAGTTCATCAGCTCGTGCTCCATGAGGGAAATCTCTATGGCTGAGACACCCGCAAAGGTCGCATCAAAACGCTCCTGAACCGACTCAGGAGAGGCGCCATTGTGCAATTCTAACAAAATATCCCGTAGGACATGAATCCGTTCATCTGCCATTAGTCTAATCCGATCACTTCGTAGCCATTAGCTTCCAGTGTGCGGACAATCTTGTCCATAGGGGTTCCTTCAAGCTTAGAACCCTGTTTAAGTGATACTTTACGACCAACGGTGTTACGCATCAAAGGATTGGCAAGTGGTTTAAAACCCAGCTCCACTAGGATTTCCAAGACTTCTGGATGCTTGTCCACCACTTCTGCAACAGGAATTGACACATCGATGATATTGTCCATGACGACCTCCATGTATGTTCTAAAATGATTTTACTGCTTATATTATACCATATGGAAAGAGATTAAAAAACTAGCAGAAGAGTTCCTGCTAGTTCACTGCGACTTGGATAACCACCTAGATAAGTTTAAAGAGCCAATCCAATATTTTAAATAATAGCTTGTAAAACAGCAATTGGACCGCAAAAGAGATGATCATCCAAAAGAATTTCACAATTCCAATAATCGGTTTGATAAAAATAATGGCAAGAAGTCCCCAGAAAAATTTCATTCTCTCTCCTCTGGCTTGATGAGCCACCGAGCCGTATCCATTAGCTTGTCTGCAATAAAAAGTTTTCCCAGACCGACAACGGCGTGGTCATCTTTCTTTATCGTTTTCATTACTTTTACACCTTGCACGGTCAAAAAGTAATTAACATAAGTTTTAGCTAGAGTTTTTATGAGTCCCATATTACTCTCCTTCGATGATTTCAGCCTCTTTTCGGATTGTTTCAACATCTTCTTGATATTGAACTTCACTATAGTTGACTAGCTTGGATAATTCTTTCTGCAAGCTTTCCCCCATTGGTTTCATAGTTGCAAAGGTTAAACCACCTGAAATGATACCACCCAAGATAGGAATAAATTTCCCCATTCCTTTGGCCAGCCCTCCCTTGGTCAGATTCACACCAAATATTTTTAAGACTTTTTTCAAAATAGGGTACCAAAGCGTCTTTGTTACAGCTTTATTAGGTACTGTTTTCATTACCTGTTTGGCAATTGTTATACCACCAGCACGTAGCAAAGCAGCAGTTCCATTCACCCCCAACATGACACCTAGATAAAGCAAGAGGGTATTTTGAGCATCTTCACTCAACTCATCGCGTGAAGCCCAAAGATCCTCATATCCATAAATATAACCTAGTTCTTGAGCTAATTTTAAAGAAAAAGCATAAAATTGAGCTACATCCGCTGGTATGGTAATTGCCATGGCAAGTCCACCTGGTAATCCAGCAACAACAGACGTTCCACTCGCTAATAAAACATTATCCCTAATGCAGGCATTAGCCGCTCTATCTAAGGTTTCTTGAGATAAGAGAGACGTTGGGCCTTGTTCTAATAAGGTAGGAATGTCCTGTGGATCCAACTCTTTGGAAAACTTATCCACTAAAAATTTCGAACGATCAACCTTAACAACAGGTAGTTTCACCACTTGTTGCAATACTTGCATAGCTAACTCTTGTTCAGCCATATAAATACCTCTTTTTCTTGTATCTTTCTTTCATAATATCACACTATCTGAATTTTATAAAGCTTTTTAATAATTTTTAAGTCTGGAAAGGTTCCGCCAATATATTTTATAGCCATTTCTCCACCAAAAAAGAGGGTTGCCCCTCTTCTTTAGTTCTTATCCAGATTGCGTAGCATTTCGTCAATCTTGTTTCCATACTCGATGGACTCGTCTTTGACGAAAGTCAAATCTGGGATTTTGTACAATTTTAAATTGCGACCAAGTTCACGTTTGATGGTACCAGTTGCTTTTTCAAGCCCGATTTGAGCTTTTTGATTATCTGAAGCAAGGTTACTCAAAATGGTGTAGTAAACCTTGGCTACAGACAAGTCACCCAGCATCTGAACATCTGTGATGGTCACGCCTTGGACACGCGGATCACGGACTTTCTTTTGCAAAATCTCATTGACTTCACGCTTGATTTCCATGCCCACACGATCCGTACGGAAATGATTTGCCATGATATTCCTTTCTCTACTTTGAATCAAAAGCTAGGCCAGCAGACCTAGCTATTTTAAACTTCTTGATTTTCATTTCAAATTGAAACGAAGTTCAATTTGAAGTCATCTGCTTCTTTCGCCGTGGTGAAAGTGATGGAACTGATTTATCAGTCCCATCACAGGGGATTTTTGAGACCCTAGGCTCAAAAATAAGCAATGAAACCATCGGTTTGCTTGCGTCCCTCACCACCTAAGAAAGGAGCAAAAATCTTATCTCTTGATTTCTTCCATGACATAAGCCTCAATCACATCATCAGTCTTGATATCATTGTAGCCGTCGATCATCAATCCACCTTCACGACCGTTTGTAACTTCTTTGACGTCGTCTTTGTAGTGTTTCAAGCTTGCAAGTTCACCATCATAGATAACGACACCGTCACGAATAACACGGACTTTTGAGTCACGGGTAACCTTACCGTTGATAACCATAAATCCACCGATAGTTCCGACTTTAGACACCTTGAAGGTTTCACGGATAACCGCTTCACCAATAACTTTTTCTTCAAATTCTGGATCAAGCATCCCTTTCATGGCTTCTTCCATCTCTTCGATAACCTTGTAGATAATGCTGTGGAGACGGATTTCAACATCGTCAGCTTCAGCTTGTTGACGCGCTTGTGGTGTAGGGCGTACGTTGAAACCAACGATAAAGGCATTTGAAGCTTCGGCAAGGGTCACGTCTGATTCGTTGATCGCACCGACCGCTGAGTGAACGATGGTCACTTTGACACCTTCCACATCGATCTTTTGAAGTGAAGCAGAAAGGGCTTCAACTGAACCTTGTACGTCGGCCTTGATGATTACGTTAACTGACTTGAGTTCACCAGCTTTAAGGGTATCAAAGAGGTTTTCAAGGCTGACACGTTGGGTAGCTTGACGTTGTTTCATAAGGGCACGTTTGGCACGCTCTTCACCTGCTGCACGCGCAGATTTTTCATCTTCGTAAACAGCAAAGTGGTCACCAGCCATTGGCGCTTCGTTCAAACCTGTGATAGAAACTGGTGTTGATGGTCCAGCAACTTTAACACGACGACCAAGGTCGTTGGTCATAGCACGGACACGACCGAAGGTATTTCCGACAACGATTGGGTCTTGGACATTCAAGGTACCTTGTTGAACAAGAAGGGTTGCGACTGCACCTTTTCCTTTATCCAAGCGTGCTTCGATAACTGTACCGATCGCACGAACTGTTGGGTCTGCTTTAAGTTCTTGGATTTCAGCCACAAGAAGGACTGTTTCCAACAATTCTTCGATGTTTTGGTTGAATTTAGCTGAGATTTCAACAAATTCAGAATCTCCACCCCAAGCTGTTGACATAACTCCATGCTCTGCCAATTCACCGATAACGCGTTCTGGGTTGGCACCTGGTTTATCAATCTTGTTAATGGCTACGATGATTGGAACGTTGGCCGCTTTTGAGTGGTTAATGGCTTCGATAGTCTGAGGCATAACCCCGTCATCTGCCGCTACAACCAAGATAGTAATATCGGTAACAGAAGCACCACGCGCACGCATAGATGTAAAGGCCGCGTGTCCTGGTGTATCAAGGAAGGTAATCTTCTTGCCATTTTCCACAATTTGGTAGGCACCGATATGCTGAGTGATACCACCCGCTTCACCTGTCGCAACACGAGAATTACGAAGGGTATCCAATAGGGTTGTTTTACCGTGGTCAACGTGTCCCATGATAGTTACAACTGGTGGACGCTCAACCAATTCATCTTCATTGAGATAACCATCTTCGACAAAGAAACGTTCGATATCGGCATTATCCACTTCAACCTTTTGTTTGGCTTCGATACCGTAATCCACCATGAGGAGTTCAATTGTTTCTCCATCCAAGGATTGGTTTTGTGTGGCCATGACACCCATCATAAAGAGTTTCTTAACGATTTCAGCTGGTTCACGTTTGATACGTTTTGCGATTTCCGCAACGGTCATACCATCTGTATATTCAAATTCTGTTGGCAATTCATGGAATTTACGCTCCGTAACAGGTTTTGGAGTCTGATTACGGTTGTTCTTGTTATTGCCTTTTTTGTTCTTTTTGTTATTATTCCAGTTACTATTCTTTTGATTTCTCACTTGATTTTGACTACTTCGATTCTTTTGTTGTTTTCTAGGACCATCTTCTTCGTGATCATAATCGTCACGATTTTTGTCTGGTCGAGCTTGTTTTTTACGACGTGTATCCACTGCAGGTTCTGTTTTCTCAGGAACGACTTCAACCACTGCTTGAACTTGCTGTGCTTGTTGCGCTTGTTCAGCTAACTTAGCCGCTTCTTCAAAGATTTCCTCTGGTTCCTTACGTTTGTTAGCTTGGGCCAAGGCTTCTTTGGCAGCCTGATACTGCTTGAAGCGTTCCTCGCTTGAACGTGCGTACTCTGCATTTTGCTCTGCTTTTAGAGCTGCCGCACGGGCTTTAAAGTCAATGCGTGGAGCCGCTTGATTTGGACGTTTGTCCTCTTGTTGACGGCGATTATTTCCACGATTTTGCTGACCTTGCTGTTTCTTAGCTTGGTCATTAAAGCGACGATTGTCGCGGTTGCCTTGAGCTTGTTTTCCACCATTACGACCGTCGTTTTTCTGACGGTTTCCGTTTTGTTGTTGGTCACGGTTATTGCCCTTATTTTGCTTGCGTCGTTCTGCCTGCTCTTTAGCACGTGCTTCACGCTCAGCCTTGAAATTACGGCTTTGTGGTTTAGCTGCTACTTTTTCTGCCTTCGGAGCGACTGCCTCAGCTGGTTTTGCCTCTTCCTTGGCTACAGCTGGTTTTACTGGTTCAGACTTTTCGGCTTTCTTTTCTGCACTTGCTTTTGGTGCTACAGGTTTTACCTCTTCCTTGACTACAGCTGGTTTAGCTGGCTCAGATTTATCGGCTTTCTTTTCTGCACTTGCTTTTGGGGCTGCAGATTTTACCTCTTCCTTAGCTGCAGCTGGTTTAGCTGGCTCAGCTTTTTCGGCTTTCTTTTCTGCACTTGCTTTTGGTGCTGCAGGTTTTGCTTCTACTTTCGGAGCAGCTGCAAGCTTAAAGCTGGCAGCGATTTTTGCAGCGACAGCTTCTTCCACACTTGATGAGTGGCTTTTCACATCCAAGCCCAACTCTTTTGCACGCGCTACAACTTCTTTGCTTTCTTTTCCAAGTTCTTTTGCGATTTCGTACAATCTTTTCTTAGACAAATCATGTCCTCCTCTTCTATTCCATAAGAGACCTCATTTTCTTTGTAAATCCAGCATCTGTCACAGCCAAAACCTTTCTCGATTTTCCGACTGCTATGCTTAATTCCAGTGTTGAAAACACGGTTACAATTTCTACTTGATAATAATGACTTTTATCTTGAATCTTCTTGGTCAGATTGGGTCCAGCATCATGGGCTAGAAAAACCAACTTAGCCTTGCCATCTTGAATGGCCTTGACCACCAATTCTTCACCCGATATGATACGGCCTGCTCGCTGAGCGAGTCCCAAGAGATTGCTTATCTTTTGCTTATTCAAGTCCTAACTCTCTTCTTTTCACTTTGTGATCCACATAAGCGATCAACTCGTCATAAAAGCTTTCATCCACTTCCATGCTAAAGCTACGGTTAAAGACCTTCTTCTTTTTCGCCTCTAGGGCTTCTGCATTGTCTAGTTTGATATAAGCGCCGCGGCCATTGGCCTTGCCTGTCGGATCGATAAAGACTTGTCCTTCCTTGTTCTTGACAATGCGGAGTAAATCCCGCTTATCAATCACTTCATCGGACACAACAGACTTGCGCAAAGGGATTTTTCTTGTTTTCATCTTTCCCTCCTCTAGCAGCTTTTATTCTTCTACAGTATCGTTTTCTGCTTCCAACTCTACTGAAGCAGCGTCTTCCATGGCTTCAAATTCGCTAGCAGACTTGATATCGATACGGTAACCAGTCAAGTGAGCTGCCAAGCGAACGTTTTGCCCACGACGACCGATAGCAAGAGAAAGCTTGTTATCAGGAACAACCACCAAAGCACGTTTGCTGTCATTTTCGTCAAAGATAACTTGGTCAACCTCAGCAGGAGCAATGGCATTGTAGATAAATTCAGCTGGATCTGCTACCCACTCGATAACGTCGATATTTTCTTCGATTGGTACCATGCGGTCATTTTTAGCATCGTAGCGAGCTGGGTGGAATTTGCTAGTAATCTTCTTGATATTAGCACCACCACGTCCAACGATTGTACCGATAGCGTCCACGTTTGGATTGTGGCTGCGAACGGCAACCTTGGTACGGTCACCAGCTTCACGAGCCACGCTCATGATTTCAACAGTTCCATCATAAACTTCTGGAATTTCTTGCTCCATCAAGCGTTTGATCATTTCTGGATGGCTACGGCTAACAAAGACGTTGACACCACGAGGGTTGTCTTCAACCTTGTAGACATAAACTTCAATACGATCATGAGAAGCAAAAACTTCCCCAGGAATTTGGTCTTGTTTTGACAATTGGGCTTCGATGCTACCAAGGTTGACATAGATAAAGCGGTTGTCAAAGCGTTCTACTGTACCAGACATGATTTCTTGCTCATGCTCTTTGTAAGTATTGTAAGTAATGGCACGTGTTTGCTTGCGCATTTTTTCCATGATGGTTTGTTTGGCAGATTGGGCTGCTACACGACCAAACTCAGCAGGCGCTTCTTCAAACTTGATTTTGTCACCAAGTTCATAGGCTGAATTGATGGCAAGAGCATCTTTCAAGCTGATTTCCAAACGGCTATCAAATACTTCATCAACCACTTCACGGACAGTATAAACTGTAAAGTCACCTGTTTTTTCGTTGAAGTCAATAGCTACGCTGTCTGATTGACCATAGCGTCTGCGATAAGCGGAACGAAGCGACTCTACTACTGCGTCGATGATATCTTCTTTTTTGATTCCCTTGTCTTCTTCCAAAATGCGGAAGGCCTCTAGCATTTCTTTACTCATGTTTTCTTCACTTTTGAATCCTCAAAAGCTATCCTTTCTTTTTCTATAATTTAACTGCTAAACGTGCTTTTGATACTAAACTGTATGGAATTTGGACAGTTTTCTTGCGCGTCTTGTCCATATATTCCATGGTCAACTCGTCCTCTTCAAAGGCCAACAAGGTTCCTTCAAAGACCTTTTGCTTATCGATGGCTTGGTAGAGCCCGACATGGATGTATTTCCCAACCGCTCCAGCGACAGCATCCTTGGTTTTCAAAGGACGTTCCAAGCCTGGACTGGTGATTTCTAGGAAATATTGTTCTGGGAAGGGATCTGGCTTGATGGTGTCTAGGACAGGACTGATCATTTCTGTCAAGTCTGCCGTGTCGTTCAAGGTAATTCCTTCAGGTTTATCTACAAAAATACTGAGAATCATGTCACTGCCAATCTTTCCATACTCGATATCCACGAGTTCGAAAGGTGCTTGGATGACAGGTTCTACAACTTCTCTGACTAATTCTACGATTGTTGCGATTGCGTCCACCTCCTCATAAGTAAGAGGCGAAGATATTTCCCCGCCTCTCTTTCTCATATTCTTACCCTTAGTATATCACATTTGCTAACTTATGTAAAGCAAAAGCACTTATACAGCCTGATTTCAGGCTATTTCTTAAAATTCTGCCTCAACACGGTAGATAACTTGCCCCTTGTTGGAGAATTTTTGCTCGTATTCTGTCATGACATTGCCTTCAAAATCACTAGCATGTAAGTCTAGCCAGACGCCGTTGAGCTTCATGCCATACTGAGAAAAGCTCACTAGGCTGTACTCAAACAAGCCACGGTTATCCGTCTTGAAATGAATTTCTCCATTTTCAGGCAAGATACGTTTGAAGGTATCCAAGAAGGTCTTGTAGGTCAAACGGCGCTTTTCATGGCGTTTTTTCGGCCATGGATCTGAAAAATTCAGATACAAGCGATCAATCTCACCGTCTTCAAAGTAGTCAGTCAAGTCAGAACCATCTACCCACAAGAGCTTAATGTTAGGCACTCCAACTTCAAGCACCTTGTCCAAAGCGTAGCTCAAAACAGACTTTTGAATATCAATCCCGATATAGTTGATGTCAGGGTTTTGCTTGGCCATACCTGAAACAAAGGCACCCTTTCCACTTCCAACTTCCACATGAATGGGATTGTCGTTTCCGAACAAGTTCCGCCATTTCCCCTTGGCTTCCAAGGGATTGAGGACCACATACTGGGGATTTGCCTCTAGTAATTCTGTCGCCCCTTTACGATTTCTAACTCTCATCTTCTCTTTCCATACTTGTCTCGGAAGTGACGCAAGCCATGAATCTCCCGATTGACATTTTCTAAATCTTGGTTCATATAATACTTGGAAATCTGGCTCAAATAAGACAATTGACCGTACCAATACAATTTACTTAATACCGTTTGATTGTACTTGTAACCGTAGTAGGTCAACCATTCCTTCCACTGATGTTCTGGAATATAATGGCAGAGCATATGGGCCACATCAAACATGCGATCGGTCAAGCGAACCGAATCCCAATCTACCAAATAAATCAAGCCACTATCTGTCTCAATCCAATTACTATGTCGTACATCTCCATGGACAATGGTCGCATAGTCCTCTCTAAATCCTGGTATAGTCTGACGTAAATCAGCCATCACTTCACTGATAAAATGATTTTTACGCAAAGCATCTGGAGCCGTTTCTTGCCAAGACTGTAGTAAATCTACAGGTGTTTCCATGGCATATCCCAAACGACTCAACTGTGTCATCAACGGACGTGAGCGATGAAGACGGGTTAAGATATTGACGATTTGTTTACGATTCATATCATAGGGGGTCAATATCTTGCCTGTCAACCATTCTTGAGCACACATATCACGCCCATCTGCCAAACGGCGACTCCATAATAATTGTGGAGCAATTTGTTCTCTAGCTAGACCAGGTAGGATTGGAGAGGTGTTCATTTTTACAAAGATACGCTTCCCATCAGGATAGCTACCCATATAAGCCTTGCCACTTTTCCCAGGTATGGGAGTCAGTGTTAGCTCATTATCACCCAAATCCATTTCTTTCCTCCGTATAAAGTTTCCTTACTATTCTACTAGTTTTTGACCTATTCGTCAACCGCTCCACACCCGATTCTCAAAGAAAAGCCTCTAGGGTAACTTCTCAAAGTAACTTCCACTTGCCTGACCAAAGTGGAAATTAGTCTAAAACGGATTTTTATGGTGGAATTAAGTATGAGACGTTTGAATTAGAAATGAGGCTCACTATGACAAAACATAAACACCTTACCCTTTCAGACCGTAACGATATCCAACTAGGCTTAGAGCGCGGTGAAACCTTCAAAGCTATTGGACAATCCATTCTAAAAGACCCAACCACTGTTTCTAAAGAAGTCAAACGAAACAGACAAGTCCGAGAGTCTACATGCAATAATCTTCCTTGCCCTCTACTCGACAAAGCTCCCTTTGTCTGTAATGGATGTCCTAAAAGAAGACAAAACTGTGGCTATCAGAAAATCTTCTACCTCGCTAAACAAGCTCAAAAACAGTACGAACAAACTCTTGTTGAAGCTCGTGAAGGAACTCCCCTCAATTCCAAGACCTTCTGGGAAATGGACAAAGTCATTTCTGATGGGGTTAAAAAGGGACAACACATCTATCATATCCTCAAAACTCATAACCTTGATGTCAGCTCCTCAACCGTCTATCGACACATCCGAAAAGGATACCTATCTATCGCTCCTATTGACCTAGCCAGAGCCGTTAAATTCAAAGAAAGACGGAAAACTAAGCTACCTTCCATCCCTAAAGAAGCTAAAAAAGGCCGTTCCTATGAGGATTTCCAAAACTATTTAGCACTGCATCAACTAGACTCTTGGCTGGAAATGGATACGGTTATGGGCAGAATGGGAGGTAAAGTCCTACTCACCTTCAATCTCTCTTTCTGTAACTTTATCTTCGCTAGACTTCTGGATAATAAAACTGCCCTTGAGGTTACCAAACACCTCTATGACATCAAGAACACTCTTCACCAAGCTGATAAAGATTTCTGTCAACTCTTTCCTGTCATCCTGACAGATAATGGTGGAGAGTTTGCCAGGGTTGATGATATCGAAATGGATGTGCGAGGAGAGAGTAAACTCTTCTTTTGTGACCCTAATCGCTCTGACCAGAAAGGGAGAATTGAGAAAAATCACACGCTGATTCGCGACATTCTGCCTAAAGGAACTTCTTTTGACAATTTAACTCAAGAGGAAATCAATCTCGTCTGTTCGCATGTCAACAGTGTCAAACGCGCTGCTTTGAATGGAAAGTCAGCCTATGAACTCTTTGCCTTTACTTACGGAGAAGAAATTCCTAAACTTCTAGGTATTTCTAAAATACCTGCAGAAGACGTCTGTCAGTCGTCTAAATTACTCCAACATAAGTTCTAAAAACTAACCTTTAACCACATTCAAACGTCTCACACTAACTTCCACCATAGCGGAACTTAATCTGAAACGCTTTCAGATGAGGGGATTTTGTGCGCTCTTTTTTTCTATTCATTTTGGCTACAAAAGCAATAAAATCAAGCATTAGTAAAACCAGTGGAACTTACCCTGACACGGATTTCCACTGGTTTTTACAATTTTTATCAGACTAACTTCCACTTCTACTAGCGGTGGAACTTAGTTTGGGAATTTACCGAAAAGCCTCTAGATTGGCTTGGATATCATTATAGAAAGAAAAAGGCAAGCACCGTCTTCTGCTTACCTTTCATGATTTTTATAAATAATATAAGAGTGGCCAAGCATTGTAAAACATGTGAACTAGAGTAGAAACCCATAGGTTTTGGCTCTTTTTATAGGCAAAGCCCAGCAACAAGCCCCCAAGTAGATAAAAAATAAACGAAGGAACATTAGAAGGTCCATGCATGAAAGAAAAGAGAGAGGAAGTTAGCACAAGCCCTAACCAAGAGTTGTCAAAAACTGCACCTTGAAGAAGTCCTCTGAAAATGAGTTCCTCCTGGATAGGTGCCAAAAACTGAGGAAGTCAAAATCAAAGACAGAGAAATTCCTCTGCTAACTTCCGACAAGTGTTGAACTCCTGCGCCAGAAGAAACAGCAAAGAATTTAATATAAACCAGCGTCTCAAGCACACTTAGAAGAAAGATTGCAATGAAAAGCAAAAGTTCTTTCTTGCTTAACATCCCAAAAGAAATCATTTCAAACTTTTTAGCATAAGCAACACTCAGCGAGGTTACTAGAAGACTTACAATAATCAATTCAGATTCATTTTGAAAAAAATCCCCATGGTTAATCGTATAAGGAACTGTAATGACGATTAGTAGTACTAAAAATCCAAAACAAAAGGCATGAAATTTATCAAAAAACTCCATAAAACTATCCTCCTCACCAAACAGACTTCCTACAAGTCATCCTTTAGCTCTAACCTTTCCAAAACAAACCATTTTAGTAACCAAAATCCGACCACATAACCACCCCCTAAAAAGATAGCCATTAAAGATAGCATGGGGTTTAGGAAATAAAAGGCCACAACAGATACAAAGGTTAGCACAAAAACATTAAAGGCAATGGTGTCAGAAGCCAAGACTAGAATATAGGGCGTCAACCAGTCTAAGGTTTTGGAATCTAGGAAAAATAAGTGTTTATACATGATGACCTCCTCTATGGCTGAAAAGCAAGACTTTTATTTTTTTACCCCAAGACCCTATGTAAAAAAGTGAGCAAAAATGGTAAGTTTGCGATGATATTATTAACAATATGAATCGAATAAGAAGGATAGATACTCTTCGTATAACGTGTTAGACAGGCAAATAGACAGCCCACTGCCGTATAGACAAAAATATCTGCGAGACTTGGCAAGCTAGAAAAGTGGGGCAAGGCAAATAAGAATGACGGAAAGAGAAGATCCAGCCCCCACCTCGAATTCTTACAGAAGGCATGTTGAAGCAGTCCTCTACACACCAATTCTTCCATCAGAGGTCCTAGTACGATTAAGGTTAGGTAAACACCAAACTCCGCAAAATTTGTCTCACTATAGGCAATAAACAAATTCCACCCTTCGTTCGTCCCCTGAACGTGTTTAGCTGTCAGATAGTTAAAGCAGATAAGTACAACAGCGGCTAACACCGTCAGAACAGAATAGCTCAACCACTTTTTCCTAGGGATGCGAAAGAGATAAGCATGGCCCGACCTAACCAAAATCCAAATCATCAAGCAGATAAAGAGAAGGCTGATGATGTTTCGAATCCAGATAAGATTTCCTACCCAAGACGAGAACTCCCAATAATTGCTCCAAAATTGGGTCGTCCAAGACAGTCCGAAAAACAGAAACAAATAAGAAAGAATGGCACTCGTTTTAAAAAGAATAGAGTGTTTTTTCATAGAAACCCTCCCCGCTATCTACAAGACAGGATAACCTCCTCCTGTCAGGCTCTATTACTGCAAGATTAAGAAGACAGTTTGTTCTTTTTAAGGCTAACCTGACTACTAGATAATAGATACATTAAGGCATTAAAGACAATGAAAATATGTCCATAGAATAAAATCAACCTCGCATCCAAACCAAGATAAAGTTTGACCATCAAAAAGATGAGCAAAAGAATTTGAAACCATAAGGTTTTTCCAAAAATAAATTTAAAGCGATTTCGAATATCTACTTCCTTGCTTTTTACCGCCACCCCTTTATTAGCAAGAAGGAAAACGCCTGCTTCAAACAAGCCACTGTAGAGAACAATCCACCCAATCGATACATTAGAGATTTGTAAAAATTTCCCTAAAAGAATATTCAACACACTACTCAAGAAAATAACAAAAAATAATCTGTATTTCATATTAAATACCTCCATTCATTTATTTCACGAACTTTTTAATAGAGCCTTCTACTCAAATATACTGCCAGAAGAGGATAGAAAGTTACTTTTTATAATACTTCAAGCCCCAAATGAGCAGAAGCATGATAAGCAAGCAGAGAATAGCGCCAATATAAGCAATTAGTTGTTGGTAAGATTCTCCTGCTGTGATACCTCTATACAAACAGATAATAGACATAAAACCTGTCAAGCCGATATACATGAGTTGATTGGTTCTAGGACTAACCAAATCATCATCTTCAAACTCTCTTATTCTCATTTCCCTAGTGAGGTAAACAGTAACCAAAATAGAGGCCAAGTTAATAACCACTAAAAGAAATTGGAGAACTACGGAAAAATTTAAAAACTGACGAGATAGAAATAGATAAGTAGAGACAAGTAAAGGCAACTGACCTAGGAACAATCTCGCAAGGAAGATGTTCCGTTTTTTAGCAAGAAAAGTTTTCATTTCTTTGCTCCTTTCTTTTTAGTTAAAGCAAAATAGATCACAACCGCAATCATATAGGCTATGGTATAAAATAGATGATACCAAATACTCTCCCTAAGCGGATAAAGAAGGATAGACATGATCAGATACAGAACGAAAATGATTAGTATTTTTTTCTTCATAAGATTTCCTCCTAAATGTATGCTTTATCTTAGTTTAGCTACAACCTTTACACTGCTAGTATAGCACTCATTTTATCCTTGGATCACTCAAATCATAAATGGTCATCAAAACCTCTTGAATTGTAAAAATTTAAAAAGCAAGCATGGAAAACATACTTGCCCTGGGGGAACTTGACAATGTGAAAATACAAAATAGAAAACTACTCACCCTCACTTCCGTATGTTCTCATATATTCTCATAATCGCAACAAGGATAGCAGCTGTCCCACTTGCCAAAGCGATAAGGGTAATGATAATGTTGAGGATTTCAGGCGTACTCCCTATTCTATTGATAAGACGGAGTAGGGATATAACTGTCAACTGAATCAGGAGTATTGATTCTACTCTTACCATTGAAGTAAGTCTGTTTTCAACTGCATATAAAAAGGCTGGTAGCATAACACAGGCTATAGCAATCACAAACAGGTTGCTCCCTGTTTCTTCTCCCTTGTTCACCACGGAAATCATGAGAAGATTCGATGCTATAATCAACGTAGAACAGATGATAAAAAAGGATTTCTTATTCATATAGGATACCTCATATACTATGGCATTTTAATTGATGACTACAGGTAGTACTTCTTTCAACAGATCTTCTAATCATCAACCGACATCGAGTGAACCGTTAAAACCTGACGAAAGACTTGATTTTGACAGGTGGTATTTAGACTGGTATTAGGATGGCTTTCCACAATTTTCATGACGGTATAGAGACCAACTCCTCTCTCTTCCCCTTTAGAACTGGCTCCAAAGGAGAAAATCTCAGAAATATCTATGCCCTCTTCTTTGATGGAATTTTCAATGATAAAGGTCTCCTGTGCTCCATTTTTTAAAAAGGCGATTGAAACATGAGGTTGACTGGCCTCTGCACTGGCTTCAATAGCATTGTCACCAAGGATGGACACAATGGTTAGAAAATCAAGTAGACTCATCCCCTCGACCTGAATCTCCTCAGGAACTTCGACATTAAAGACAATCTTCTTATCTCTAGCTTTTAGAAATTTCCCTGCTAGAAGACTTTTGAGGGCACGGTCCCGAATATTTACCAATCTGCCAAGGTCATATTTGTTGTCCTGCAATTTCTGACTAGAATCCTTTAAGACCGAGTCGTAGACCTCTTTTATCTGCTCCATATCCTCCTCTTCAATGCCCAGACGTAAACTGGTCAAGAGGTTGGTGTAGTCATGGCGAAAACTCCGGACTTCCTTGTAAAGTTCCTCTATATGCCGACTATAGCGTTCCATATCTCTGTAGCGCAAGGCCTGTTCTTGGTCCAATCTCTCATGGAGTTTGTCCTTCAAATAGGTATCTAGCTTCTTGATAATACCCATAAAAAAGAGTAGGTAAAAGACTAGGATGAGATGGCGAACAGTCGTTGATTGAATACCTTGTTCATATTCAAAGAAAGACAGACTTTGCATCACTAGATAGTAAGCCCCCATTATCCAGTTAATCGTAGTCAGGGACTTTTGAAAACCTTTATCGAGAGTCTCCCTTCTCAAACTAGTAAAATCATAGTCTAACCATTTCAAAAAGGCTAGAGAAATAAAGCAAATGAAAATTTTTATACATAACCAAATAAAAGAGCGGTCATCATACACATGCCCTTGCCCCAAAAATGGAATCACAAAATAGGAGACTACCCTGAAAAAAAGATTCACCAACATCATTGGGAAGAGACCATAAAAGAAGAGTAGTTTTTTAGGAAGCCCTCTTAACAATAAGAAAGATAAACCAATGCCGTACAAGGGTTCCATAAAATAAGTTAGGTAAGTATTTCCTACTATATAGTTAATCGTTACAAAAACGACTGCTAAAAGTAACTTAAAAAGAAAAGCTTTAAAAAATCTCTCCAGAGTTAGAACAATTCCATCCACCTTAAAAAATATAAACAATTCCAATCCAGCTATCAAAAATGAATATACTATCTTCCAAACTATTTCCATTACATCACCTCACTTAGTGTAAGTTATTGATAGTCTCAGACACTTCCCTGACCTTATAACGCGCGATCAGACAGCTTCCCCCATTGGGAAAGAAAAGCAGTTTTTCTTTCTTATCCAAACGCACCACATTGGCAGGATTGATGAGAAAAGAGCGGTGGCACTGCAAGAGACGAGGCTCCTGCTTGAAAACCTCCTCTAAACTCGCTGTAAATTCCAGCCTGTCCGTCTTGGTATAGAGAATAACACGATGGGCTCTGGGCGATGTTTCGAGATAGTAGACCTCTTTAAAAGGATACTGGAATTGGGCAAATTTTGATTTAAAGTAAAAGCAATCTTCCGCCAGACTTTTACTATCTTGATTATTGGCATAGAGGAGGGCTGTCTCGATACGAGATTCAAACTCCTCTGCTGACAAGGCCTTATCAATATAGTCCAAAGCAGACACTTGGAAGCGAAAGGACAGGGGCATAAACTCCGAGTGAGTCGTCACAAAGACGATGAGAGCATAAGGATCCCGATCCCGAATCTTTCTAGCCACTTCCAGACCCTTCATCTCCTCATTTCGAATCTCAATGTCCAAAAAGAATAGTTGATGGGCTCCCTTCTCATGCACTTCAGCCAACAGTTGGTCTGGCTTACCAAAAACTTTAAAAGAACTGGAAGTGATATGATGTTCCTTCAAGAGTTTTTCAATCGTCGTTTCAATCCTAGTCTGTTGGGAAAAATCATCTTCTAAAACAAATATTCTCATCTTCTTACTCTCCTTGTTTCGATTTCTTCCTAAAAAGAGAATAGCAAAAATACTATGATACAAGCCCACCAAATCCTAAACAGGCCTTTAACGCTCCTGAAGGGTAGCTTGTCCCTCAAATAAGCATGATAATCTTACCACTATTTTATCATAAAATTTTAACAGTGCCATTCAGGAAATTTCAAGGGCAATTAAAGATTTTATGGTGAAAAAGGAGATAAAAGTGATAAACTGACAGTATCAAAACACAGTTGCTAGAATCAAGACTAGCACCCAGATTAAAGGAGGAATTCTCATGACAGATACAGACCCTATCAAAAGAGCTCAGACTTTGATTACTGACTTAAACAAAGCCTACCAAGCATGCAAACAGGCAACCGCTGACGACGTCCGCTTTCAGGAGCAATTAAACTCTGTTCTTAGCTTTCTAGCCAAGGCTGAGACAATGGATAATCGAGTCTTGATTGAACTGGAAAAATTTTACCAGACTTCCAGTCTTCTCATGGGACTCAGCTCTCTTGATCCAGATGCTCCTACACGCGCCGCCTGGCGAGCCTATGACCGCTTCCACTTTGACCAAGTCAAGACCAAGTTGAACCTCTATGGGCCAACTATAATCTTGTAGAAAATAAAAGAAGTTGAGACAAACTGAACTCAACTTCTTTTTTAGTGTCATATAAGCATCTTAGTCCTGCATCTGACGTTTTACCTGATAAGGTAAGTACAAGACTAGTAAAACCAAACCAGCTCCCAGTAAAGCTAGAAGGGCTAGTTTTTCTTGGAAGGTCACAAGGCCGACGACTAATTCCACAAGTAAAACAAAACTGGTCAATCCTCGGACTACAGCCTGTAAGCCTTTTTCCTTTTGCCCCTTGTCCAGTGGAAAGAGTTGGGTCAAATACTGGTAGTCAAAGGCATGATAGAGGGCCAGCAACTGGAAGAGCAAGAGGTAGTTAAAGAGAACCACCACTGCTGTCGCAATCCAAGCTTGCTCGATAAAGACCTGTGCCAGTATGGAAAGCAAGAGCAGACGGAGACTGAGCGCAAAGAGGTCTCCATTTCGCAAATAAGAACGCAGATAGAGATTTTGCCAAATCTTCCCAGGCACCTTCTGAACAGCCTTTAGGATAAAGTCCAGATAGGCACGACGCTTGACGCTGTTTGAAATTCCCTTTACCTGCGTAAAGAGGGCAAAGAAACGAAGCAAGACTTGCTTGCGCTTGCTTTCTTGAGAAATAACATAGTCCCAGTCCAGTCCAGTTTCAGTGAAAAATTTGCTGGCCTTTTGACGAAAGAGGAAATATTTACCTACCCCCACTAAAAGTACATAGACCAGAAAAACAGGCAAGCCATAACCCATGGCTAAAAATAAGGGCGCAAATAAAAGCAAGAAAAGGGTCTGGACAAAGAGCCAAAAGACTAGGGAAATGCCAGTTTGACGCTTGAGATGGAGTTTGATTTCCTCTTCTCCGACTAAGAGAAAGAGCTTGTCTGGAGCCTCCATATAGGTGGCAATTCCTCCCCAAAGCAAAAGTAAAACAGAGGTAATTCCTACAAACAAAAGGATAGGCCAATGGTTTTCAGGAAAATGCTGTAAAAGTTGACTGTACTGGTAGGCTAGAAAGCCCAGCAGAACAAGCAGAAACAAGACAAAGTGGTCATTGAGAACATAGCGCAGATAACCAAGACACTCCTTACGAAAAGCCTGCTTTCTCTTTAAAAACAAGTCTTTCATAGCTCCTCCTCTTTGGTCAGAGCCAAGTAAATATCATTCAAACTAGCCTCAGGCATATCAAAGGCTTCGCGCAGTTGTAGGAGATTGCCTTTGGCACGCACTTCCCCTTTGTGAAGAATAACAAAAGCATCACACATCTTCTCCGCCGAATCCAGCACGTGGGTACTCATGAGAATGGACTTGCCCTTTTGCTTTTCCACTTCCAAAAGCTGAATCAAGTCTGCAATAGCCAGCGGATCGAGACCAAGGAAAGGCTCATCCACGATGAAAAGACTCGGATCCACCACAAAAGCACAGATAATCATGACTTTCTGCTTCATCCCTTTTGAAAAATGAACAGGGAACCAGTCCAATTTCTGGTCCAGACGGAACATTTTTAACAAAGGTTCTACTCGATCAAAAGCCACTTTCTGCTCAATACCATAAGCCATGGCAACCGTTTCGATATGCTCTCTGAGGGTCAATTCCTCATACAAGCTAGGTGTCTCAGGAATGTAGCCAATTTGCTTGCGGTAACTTGTCGCATCTTCTTGCAGGGTCAGGCCATTGATATTGATGGAGCCACTATAAGGTGTCAACAGGCCGATAATCTCATTGATTGTCGTCGATTTCCCAGCACCATTGAGACCAATCAAACCGACCAGCTGCCCACTTTCAACAGTAAAAGACACATCTTTCAAGACAGGGACATGGACATAGCCACCTGTCAGGTTTTTAATTTCTAACATATTTTCTCCAAATCTGGTATAATGTAGCTATATTATATCAAAATTCAATACAGTAGAGGTAGATTTTATGTCAGATTGCATTTTTTGTAAAATCATCGCAGGGGAAATTCCTGCTTCAAAAGTATATGAAGATGAGCAGGTTCTTGCCTTTCTGGATATTTCTCAAGTGACACCAGGACACACCTTAGTCGTGCCAAAAGAACACTATCGCAATCTTTTGGAAATGAACGCTACTAGCGCCAGCCAACTCTTTGCCCAAGTACCAAAAGTAGCTCAAAAAGTCATGAAAGCTACCAAGGCTGCTGGTATGAATATCATTGCTAACTGTGAAGAAATCGCAGGTCAAACCGTCTTTCATACCCACGTTCACCTCGTGCCTCGCTACAGTGCGGACGATGACCTCAAGATTGATTTTATCGCCCACGAACCTGACTTTGACAAACTCGCTCAAGTCGCTGAAACCATCAAAAACGCCTAAGGAGTTACCATGAAATTATCCAACCTACTGCTATTTGCAGGAGCCGCAGCCGGAAGTTATCTGGTCACAAAAAATCGCCACACCATCACAGATGAAGTCTTGAATACCACTGACCGCGTTCAAGCTATCAAGGATGATGTGGATATTATCCAAAACAGCCTGCAAATCATCGACCAGCAAAAAGAACTCATCAAGGAATACCAAGAAGACCTAACTTACAAGTTTAAAGTCTTGGAAAAAGATATCCAGACTAGACTAGCTGTCATCAAAGAAACACAGGTAATTGAAGATAAGTAAAAAGAGCTACTTAGCTCTTTTTTAAAAGGTAAACAAGTTATATCCCATCAACTATACATCATAATTTAGGCAACTCATTCACCATTTCACAACTAAATCGAAGACTTTTCGCCGTAATGAAAACACCTGAAACAGCTTGCTTTCAGGTGTCCGGAAACTTTGAGACCTGGGCTCAAAGTTTAGGTATGGAACTTCGAAAAAGGTCGCTACCGTCCGTCATTACTTAAGGAAAGTCTTAAAAAATCTATAAACAAAAAGAGCCACTCGGCTCTTTTTGTTTATACTCAATGAAAATCAAAGAGCAAACTAGGAAGCTAGCCGCAGGCTGTACTTGAGTACGGCAAGGCAACGCTGACGTGGTTTGAATTTGATTTTCGAAGAGTATTATTCTCCTTCAAAGGCATCTTTAATATGGTCAAAGAAGCCCTTTTTCTTTGGATTTACTTTCAAGTCACCAGCAGCTGCGAATTCTTTCAAGGCTGCTTTTTGGCGGTCATTCAAGCCTGTCGGTGTTACGACATTAACGGTAACATATTGGTCACCAACTGCACCACCACGAAGGCTCGGAGCTCCTTTGCCACGTAGGCGGAATTTCTTACCAGTCTGAGTTCCCTCTGGAATAACCAATTCAACATCACCATGAACAGTTGGGATATCTACTGTATCACCAAGAGCCGCTTGGACAAAGTTGAGGTTGAGATTGTAGAAAATAGTAGTTCCTTCACGTTCAAACTTGTCGCTGGCTTCCACAGAAACCACCACGTACAAGTCACCGTATGGTCCACCGTTAAATCCTGCTTCACCTTGGCCTGCTAGGCGAATTTGTTGACCAGTTTCCACACCAGCAGGAATTTTCACATGTACACTATGGGCTTGTTTTTCATGACCTGTTCCGTGACAAGTTGTACATGGATCTTTGATTTCTTTTCCGCGACCGTGACAGACATCACAGGTTACTTGACGACGCATCATACCAAGAGGAGTTTGTGTATCAACGTTAATGACACCAGCTCCATGACAGCGTCCACAAGTGACTGGACTTGTTCCTGGCTTAGCACCAGAGCCATTACATGTACTACAGCTTGCTTCACGATTGTACTTAACCTCTTTTTCAGCTCCAAAAATAGCTTCTTCAAAGGTCAAATTCACACGGTATTGGAGGTCATCCCCCTGACGAGGAGCATTTGGATTGCGTGAAGCACCGCCTCCGCCGAAGAAACTTGAGAAGATATCTTCAAAACCACCGAAGCCACCTGCACCGTTGAAACCGCCAAAACCACCTGCACCACCAAAGCCACCGTTGGCACCCGCAGCACCATATTGGTCATAGGCCGCACGTTTTTGGTCGTCACTCAAAGTCTCATAGGCTTCCTGAACTTCCTTGTACTTTTCCTCAGCACCAGGCTCCTTATTGATATCTGGGTGATATTTTTTCGAAAGCTTACGATAAGCCTTTTTGATCTCGTCTGCCGAAGCGTTTTTGGACACCCCCAGACGATCATAAAATTCAGTATTGTTCATAATTCAAGATACAAAGGGCGTCAAACGGACACAGCCAAAATAGGGGTTTTGACGACGGACGCTTGCGTCCTAGAAAAAACTATCTTTTTGGCACAGTCCGTAGCCCGTGTTCAATTCCCTGAACACCTTTGTTCCTTTCTATTGATGTTGTGAATCGAACCACCATTTAGGTCGGGGTCAATTCCTTTCTTTTATATTGAGTAAGAAATTTGAGAACCCGTGTTCAGTTACGAACACCCTTGTTCCTTTCTATAATTTTCATGTAAATCTTTAGAGGCTGTTTTCTATACTCTGCTTCACTTGATCAAACTCTTCATCTGATAGAGTAAATATCAAATCCTCTTCAGCATACTCGTTCTGTTCTCTAAAATAGTTGTCAGTATTTTCTGCCAAACCTAGACCGAAAATCACTTTTCTTGCAAACTCTTGATGTGCAAAACCGATAGCCGTAATGATTTGTTTATCTTGGACAAGAACTTTCGGTTGGAAATTCTCACGTGGAAGAAATTCAAAATAGTCAAAGAAGTTTTGCCAAATTCCACCTGTAAATTTCGTGTCGTTCAACAAGCCTGCTTTCGCCAATAAAAGGGGCGCTGAAGAAATGGTGGCAATTAGGATATCTTGCTCATTAAGACTTCTCAAAAACGAGATCAATTTCTCATCTTGTAGAGCAGGACCTATATTTACCATTCCTGGCAAAATCACACAAGAATAATCTTCTATACGGATCTGATCCAATGTTTTCGTCGGTTGACAGGACAAACCATCCTCAGAGACCACCATCGAATGATCTGAAGCTACATAATCAATCGTGATGTCAAAAGACAGAGCTAAAGTACTCGTTAAAGTGGTTATCTCATAAAGAGAAAAATTAGGATAAATGATACAAAGTACTTTTTTCATACGCAACATCCTCTATTTTACCGAAAAACAGAGGCTGGGTTGCAACCTCTGGATTTCTTCTTATCATTACGACGTTCGAGTTTTAAAAATCAAACTAGTAATGCTAAATCGAGCACGCCCTAACCTCTTGGTGAAAAAGACAAATCTTCCTAGAAACTAAAGTTTCTGCATCAGATTTCCTATTTTCACTGTGAGGTTTTAACGGGCTTTGCATCTTATTTCTCAGTAAACTCTCCGTCTACGACGTCATCGCCTGCGTTTCCTGTTGCTTGTGCACCTTCTGCTCCTGCTTGAGCTTGTTGGGCTGCTGCGGCTTGTTCGTAGAGTTTAACAGCAAGTCCTTGAGCTTTTTCGTTCAATGCTTCAAGTTTTGCTTTCATGTCGTCCAAGTTGTTGTCTTCTTGAGCTTTTTTAAGGTCATCAAGGGCAGCTTGGGCAGCGTCACGTTCTGCGTCGAAGCCTTTGCCTTCAGTTTCCTTGATTGTCTTTTCAGTCGCAAAGATTGCTTGGTCTACTTCATTACGAAGGTCAACTTCTTCTTTACGTTTCTTATCTGCTTCAGCGTTTGCTTCTGCATCTTTCATCATGCGGTCGATTTCTTCGTCAGTCAAACCTGAGTTCGATTGGATCACAATAGTTTGTTCTTTTTGAGTTCCAAGATCTTTAGCCTTAACAGACACGATACCGTTCTTGTCGATGTCAAATGTTACTTCAATTTGAGGAATACCACGAGGTGCAGCTGGGATATCTGTCAATTGGAAGCGTCCAAGAGTCTTGTTATCTGCTGCCATTGGGCGTTCACCTTGAAGAACGTGGATATCAACGGCTGGTTGGTTGTCTGCTGCTGTTGAGAAGACTTGTGATTTAGATGTTGGAATTGTTGTGTTGCGGTCGATGAGTTTTGTGAATACACCACCCATTGTTTCGATACCAAGTGACAATGGTGTTACATCAAGAAGGACAACGTCTTTGACATCACCAGTAATCACACCACCTTGGATAGCAGCACCCATGGCAACAACTTCATCAGGGTTTACTGATTTGTTTGGTTCTTTACCAGTTTCAGCTTTAACAGCTTCTACAACGGCTGGGATACGAGTTGAACCACCAACAAGGATAACTTCGTCGATTTCTGACAAGCTCAAACCTGCATCTGAAAGGGCTTGACGGACTGGAACTTTTGTACGTTCTACAAGGTCACGAGTCAAATCGTCAAATTTAGCACGAGTCAAAGTCATTTCCAAGTGAAGAGGTCCAGCCTCACCTGCAGTGATAAATGGCAAGCTGATTTGTGTTGAAGTTACACCAGAAAGGTCTTTCTTCGCTTTTTCAGCTGCATCTTTCAAACGTTGCATTGCCATCTTGTCAGTAGACAAGTCAATACCGTTTTCTTTCTTGAATTCTGCTACCAAGTGGTCGATGATTTTTTGGTCAAAGTCGTCACCACCAAGTTTGTTGTCCCCTGCAGTTGACAATACGTCGAAGACACCGTCACCCAATTCAAGGATAGAAACGTCGAATGTACCACCACCAAGGTCAAATACCAAGATTTTTTCTTCTTTATCAGTCTTGTCCAAACCATAAGCAAGGGCTGCTGCAGTTGGTTCGTTGACAATACGTTCTACTTCAAGACCAGCGATTTTACCAGCGTCTTTTGTTGCTTGACGTTGAGCATCGTTAAAGTAAGCTGGAACTGTGATAACTGCTTTAGTTACTTTTTCACCAAGGTAGTCTTCAGCATAACCTTTCAAGTATTGAAGAATCATAGCTGAGATTTCTTGTGGAGTGTATTCTTTGCCGTTTGCAGAAACTTTTTCAGAAGTTCCCATCTTAGATTTGATAGAAATAACTGTATCTGGATTTGTTACTGCTTGGCGTTTTGCAGCATCACCAACGATGATTTCGCCGTTTTTGAATGATACTACAGATGGAGTTGTGCGGTTTCCTTCTGGGTTTGCGATGATTTTGCTTTCAGTTCCTTCAAGAACTGCAACTGCTGAGTTTGTTGTACCTAAGTCAATACCGATAATTTTAGACATGTGTTTTTCTCCTTGTTAGTTAATTTTCTATTTTTGATATTTCCCTTAAGTGGTGGGGACGTGAGCAACTCCCTTCGGGATTTAATCACTTATTTTTGAGCCTATTGTCTCAAAAATCCCCTGTTTCAGTAGCAGAAGCTACTGAAACTTTCACCACGGCGGGAAATATCTTCCTTGCAAGCCTCCGGCTTGCCTCTTATCTTTCTTCATAGTTTATTGTCGTTTCGGACAAGTTTTCTATTATGTTACGACACGAGGAGTCGAAATCAATTTTATTTCGACGACGAGTTGCTTCAGCTACCGTCAGAATTGCCTAACCGAACACTTCGTCAATCTCCTATTTTTACTGTAAGCTTTATACGGGCTTTGTATCTTAGCTATACACCACTACCATTGCTGGGCGCAGGATGCGATCATGGAGTTTGTAGCCTTTTTGGAAGACTTGGGCGATAGTATCTGCTAGGTGTTCATCATCTGCTGGGAGAGTTTGGATAGCCATATGGTAGTTATGGTCAAATTCACCGTCAGCTGCGATTTCTTCGATTCCTTCTTCTTTCAAAGCGTGAATCAAGCTTTCTTGCACCATTTCCAAGCCCTTCTTCACATCATCTGTCAAACCTTCAACTGCGAGTGCACGCTCAAGGTTGTCGAGCGATGGTAAGATTGCTTTTGCCAAGTCCTGACTACGATAACGTTGTAAGTTTTGACGCTCTTCATTGGCACGGCGTTGGATATTTTGCATTTCTGCATGAGCGCGAAGGTATTTGTTTTCGAACTCATCTGCACGTTCATTTGCCAAGTCCAACTCAGATTTCTCAGGAGTTGTTTCTTCTACCGTTTCCACAACTTCCTCTTCTTGGACTTCTTCTACTTCTTCATTTTTTATATCTTGGGCCATTTTCGCCTCCTTTAATGATTTCAATCTTAATGTACTTCGTAATGATTACTGCTGAGGTAGCGGTAAAAATCTGTCAACTTCATGGTCAAAACACGGTTGACTACGTTGACTTGGTTGATTAGCTGCTGATAATCCAGATTAACAGGACCGATAATGGCTAGAATTCCAACTCCCCGATAAGGAATGAGGAACTTGCTACTAATCACCGCTAGGTCAGCTAGACAGGACTCTTGACTGTCTGCAACACGGACGTTTTGCATCTGATCCTCACGCAACCCCTCACGAATCTCCAGAGCCACCTTTTGCGGTTGGTCAAAGAACTGATAAGCTGCCAGATTGGCAAAATTCAAGAGATTAACCTTGCCCGCCACCACAATGTTTTCATTGAACATTTCCTTAAAGATATGTTCAAAGAGATCGATAACATTGTCCGTTGTTGTAAAGTAACGCTGGATAATCTGCGGAATCTCCGTCCGAATCTTGTAGTGAATATCTAGAACAGTATGACCGAGGAAACGTTCCTGAATGATGCTCTTCAGCTTCAGCAAATCCTCCTGTAAAAAGTTCCTTGGAATCAGAAACTGACTAGTAACCGTTCGCGACTCGTCTAGGGTAAATACTGCCAAGGCTGTATGTTGCCCCAAAACAACGATATCAAAGGCTGTCAAACGTTGCCTGCTCGGCTCAACATCCAGTGCTACTACCGTACAGCCACTCAAGTCTGTCAGTAGATTAGCAGCCTCTTGCAGAATATCCTCCAATTTGAAGAATTCCTGGTCAAAGGCTTTGACAATCTCATATACCTCATTTTCAGCTAGTCGGTCAAAATCCAGTGAGTGTTTTACATAGTACTGAAAACCAGCAACACTTGGCATCCGACCACTTGAAGTATGAGCCTTCTCAAGCAAACCTTGCTTTTCTAGAGCCGCCATGTCATTACGAATGGTTGCACTGCTAGAGTTAATAGACTCTTGCAAGGCTTTGGATCCGACAGGTTCGTGCGTTTTGGTAAAGATGTCAATAATCAGATTTAAAATATCCTGCTGACGCTCTGTAACCACCTCATCACTCCTCTCTGTCTGATCAATTAGCACTCGATATACTTAAGTGCTAACTCATGATTCTATTATACACCCTTAAAAAAGAATGTCAAGATAAAAACTCAAAAAATTAGCACTCTTTTATCAAGAGTGCTAAAAATCAGTCTGAAGACCTAGAACCTTGCTATTCATCTACTTAGTATTTCATTTTTAATCTGAAATAACCATAGATTAGATAAGAAATCATTAAAGCATATAAAAGAAAAATAACGAAGAAAGACATAGAAAGTTCTTCTTTAAATAAACTTATACAAACAACAAGACCACCTAAGAAAGTAGCTGCACATGAACGAAATCTATATCGCATAACTTCCCATCTGTGCCCCTTACTCATATAGACTTGATCCTCTGGAAGTAAATTAGAAGACGATTTACGAAGAATCGAACAAGAACCTGCTCCTATCAATTCCCAACCTCTATTTCTAAAATCTTGCAGTTCATGCTTATGCTTTTTAAGAAATCTAGAATCATAGATACAGTAGATGACATCGTCTGGTTGACATTGGTCAAAATAGAACAAACCAAAACAACTCGTTCTATATCTCCAGCCTTTCAAGTGCATCTCATGCAAATATTCTTCTTCCTTGTCCAAATCAACAATGGTGAAAATCCGAAATTCTACTCTGCTATTCATTGTCTTACCCCAAAATTAGAAAACATGCCTGGCGTTATTTATTAGATAATTCTTTCCACTTTTGACTCAATCTCCAAAAAATATAAGAAATCTGAATCGCAAAAACTATCAATAAAACCCAATCTATTATGAAAATCAAAAACACTTCCCAACTGAAAGAACTAGCTCCACTGACAAACCTTGAGAAAACCGGTAGTAGAGCTAAAAAGAGAAGCAAAATAGGAAGCATCCGCCTCGTTAAAATCCGTTTGACCACCGCTAACTTCCCGGCCGCGTCATTATAAATTTCAAACTCAGCATCCGACTCAATTCCAGAATGAAGTTTTCTAAAGTAGGAAAAACCATTAAAGTCTGTAATATGCTCCCAGCCACAGTCTTTAAATAATTGTAAATAGGAGGCTCTATCTGATTTTTTCATGGGATAAAAGTCCAACTGATAAGACACTTGCTCAGGGTGACCCTTTTCAAAGGTATACTTAACTGCAAACAATAAGATAGAATAGCTTACTTTTCTAAGTTTCCAGCCCTTAGCATGCATTTCTCTAAAGTATAGAGCCTCCCTCTCATAATCCGCAATTGTAAAAAGTCGATAAACAACTTTCTTTTCCATCATACTTCCTCCCGACTGTTTCTATAGAGCCGTTTAATACGCTTCAATTCAATATCTAAGACTTTTCGTCCCAAGTCTGTTATCTGATAGATTTTTCGTTTTTCCTCTTCTCGGACAAAGGAAATCAAACCATCCTTTTCCATTTTTGACAAGGTTCCATACATAGTTCCAGGACTAATCGAAACCTGCGAATCTGTCATCTCCTTAACCTTTTGCGCAATACTATAACCATGACCTTCCTTTTGCAGACAGAACAAGATATAAAAGCCCGTTTCCGTCATCGGAAGATAAACTCGACGAATCTTATCCGTTAATTCCATTTATAAGCACCTCCTATTCAGTTCGATATATCGCACTTCGTTATACAAAATATATCACACCTCGATATAAAACACAAGAAAAAAGATCACCCACAGGTAATCTTTCCTCTATATTAGTAAAGGTCTAAATAATTATCAATTTCCCATTGTGAAACGAAGGTTGCATAACTTGCCCATTCGATTCGTTTGGCTTCAAGGAAACTAGTATAGATGTGTTCTCCAAGAGCTGCTCTGACAACCTCATCTTCTGTCAAAGCTTTCAAAGCGTTGTGAAGAGTTGATGGAAGGTCTGTAATACCAGCTTCCTTACGCTCTTCTGCTGTCATGATGTAGATATTTTCTTCGATAGGAGCTGGTGCTTCGATTTTATTCTCAATACCATGCAAACCAACTTCCAAAAGAACTGCCATAGCAATATATGGGTTTGCCATCGGATCTACTGAACGCAACTCAAGACGAGTTCCCATACCACGTGAAGCAGGTACACGCACAAGTGGCGAACGGTTACGACCAGCCCAAGCAATGTAAACAGGCGCTTCATAACCTGGAACCAAACGTTTGTATGAGTTAACCGTTGGATTCATGATAGCAGTATAGTTGTAGGCATGCTTGATCAAACCGCCAAGGAAATGGTAGGCCGTTTCTGACAACTGCATTCCTTTTGGATCATTTGGATCAAAGAAGGCATTGTTTCCTTCTGCATCAAACAAGGACATATTACAGTGCATACCTGATCCGGCAATACCAAATTTTGGTTTCGCCATAAAGGTTGCGTAAAGTCCGTGTTTGCGAGCAATGGTTTTAACAACAAGTTTAAAGATTTGAATCTTATCACAAGCACGGAGAACTTCATCGTACTTGAAGTCAATCTCATGTTGTCCAACCGCAACCTCGTGGTGACTCGCTTCTACTTCAAATCCCATTTTGGTCAAGACATTGACAATCTCACGACGTGTATTGTCCGCAAGGTCAGTAGGCGCCAAATCAAAGTAGCCACCCTTGTCATTTACTTCAAGTGTTGGATCACCATTTTCATCTAGTTTAAATAGGAAGAATTCTGGCTCTGGACCAAGGTTGAAGGATTTGAATCCCACTTCTTCCATGTGACGAAGAGCACGTTTCAAATTACCACGAGGGTCCCCTGCAAATGGTTCACCTTCTGTTGTATAGACATCACAGATCAAACCTGCAACACTTCCATTTTCATCTCCCCACGGGAAGACTGTCCATGTATCCAAGTCTGGGTACAAGTACATATCCGACTCATTGATACGTACAAAACCTTCAATAGAAGATCCATCAAACATAGCCTTATTTGACAAGACCTTATCTAATTGTTCATCTGTAGCAGGAATTTCGACGTTTTTCATGGTTCCCAAAATATCTGAAAACATGAGACGAATAAAGGTAACATTTTTTTCCTTGACTTCACGACGAATATCTGCAGCTGTGATTGGCATGAGTTTTCTCCTTAATGTATGACTACTTACGGTTGCCTAACCGCGACCAAAAGGTGACTGTACTGAAGCAAAGCGACCCTGTTGGAGGAGTTCATTGTGAAGTGCACGACGCACCTCAGTCTGACTCACCGCTTTCTTGGATTTCGCTTCACGTTCAGCATATTTTTTCTTAATGGCAGCGATATTATAACCTTCAGAGAGATAATCTTTGATTTCAAGTAGACGATCCATGTCATTCAAGGAATACATGCGACGGTTCCCTTCGTTTCGATCAGGCTTAATCAACTCTTGATCTTCATAATAACGAATCTGACGCGCCGATAGATCAGTCAACTTCATAACACTGCCGATAGGAAAAACAGCCATATTTCGGCGAAATTCTTTTTCCTTCATTTACAATTTCCTTCTTTCTGTCTATTATAGTCTAAAAAAAGATAAACGTCAATTGATAATGTTATAAAATGTAACATTATTTTTCTTTTTTCTCTAAAAAGAGACGAATACGATCAATGTCGTAATTTACGAGAATTGCGACAAAAACTCCCATGAACGTTTCTGATACACGCGCAAATACGTACAAAATTGTTTCGCCACTCGGGATCGATAGGGTAATGATTAACATAGCTGCTACACCACCAATAACCCCTGCTTTATTATTCATGGCTACATTTGTCATAATGGTTAACATGGTGCAGATTGGAACAACTACCAAGGTCACCCAAAAGGCTTCGTGGAAAAAGGTATTTAATAAGAAGAAAACCAAGGCATAGAGGCCACCGATACTATTTCCTAGAATACGCGAAGTCCCAAAATGAACACTCTTATCAAAACTCTCCCTCAGGCTAAAAACAGCTGTCAAAGCACCAATTTGAAGACCTTTCCAACCAAAAAAGCCAAAAATCAAGAGAACTAGAAAAACAGCAATACCTGTTTTAAAGGTTCGCATACCAAGTTTGAACTGGGATTTATCGAATTTATATTTTTTAAAATAACTCATAATCTCAACTTTCTATTTCCATTTTATCATAAATTGACTGATTTTATGAGTAATAGTTGAGATGAAGCGTTTTTATTTTAAGCAAAAGAAAAGAGGAACTTTCATTCCTCTCTTCTTTGATTTGTTTATAAAATCTTATTTTTCTGTCAAGGCTGCAAGTCCTGGAAGAACTTTACCTTCGAGAAGCTCCATTGAAGCGCCTCCGCCCGTACTAATCCATGAGAATTTGTCTGCACGACCAAGGTTAATCGCTGCGGCAGCTGAGTCACCACCACCGATGATTGATTTAACGCCTGGTTGTTTCACGATAGCATCCATCACACCGATTGTACCAGCTTGGAAGTCTGGGTTTTCAAATACACCCATAGGTCCGTTCCATACAACTGTTTTGGCACCAGTCAAAGCTTCGTCAAATTTAGCGATAGATTTTGGACCGATGTCAAGACCAAGGAAGCCTTCAGAAACTGCTTCACCTTCAGTGTCACGCACTTCAGTGTAACCAGCAAATGCGTTAGCTTCTTTAGAGTCAACTGGCAAGATCAATTTACCGTTTGCTTTTTCAAGAAGAGCTTTCGCAACATCCAATTTGTCTTCTTCTACAAGTGAGTTACCGATTTCGATACCTTGTGCTTTGTAGAATGTGTAAGTCATACCACCACCGATAAGGACTTTATCAGCTTTTTCAAGCAAGTTTTCGATAACACCGATCTTGTCTGAAACTTTTGAACCACCAAGGATTGCTACGAATGGACGTTCTGGAGTTTCAACTGCTTCTTGGATGTAGGCAATTTCGTTTTCAAGAAGGAAACCAGCAACTGCTTTTTCAACATTTGCTGAGATACCAACGTTAGATGCGTGTGCACGGTGAGCTGTACCGAATGCATCGTTTACGAAGATACCATCTCCAAGTGATGCCCAGTATTTACCAAGTTCAGGATCGTTTTTAGATTCTTTCTTGCCGTCAACATCTTCATAACGAGTGTTTTCAACCAAGAGAACTTGTCCATCTTCAAGAGCGTTGATAGCTGCTTCCAATTCAGCACCACGAGTGACACCTGGGAACACAACATCTTGACCAAGTTTTGCTGCCAAGTCAGCAGCTACAGGAGCAAGTGATTTACCAGCTTTATCAGCTTCTTCTTTCACACGTCCAAGGTGAGAGAAAAGAATTGCACGTCCACCTTGTTCGATGATGTACTTAATAGTTGGAAGAGCTGCTGTGATACGGTTGTCGTTAGTGATTACGCCATCTTTCAATGGTACGTTGAAGTCAACACGAACGAGGACTTTTTTACCTTTCAAGTCAACGTCTTTAACAGTAAGTTTTGCCATGTTACAAAAACCCCTTTATTTATTTTATTCGAAACTATTATATCACACTTTGGAAATATAAGGAAAGATTTCACAAGATTTTTCGATATTTAATCTTTGTGGCATGCTAGAGTATATTATTTTTGCTTTTTCTCACGAATTTTCTTTCTAAAATCTTAGCTTAACACTTGTTAGATTTACTTTTATCCTTTAAAATAGAATAGGAGATATTCCGCGATTATTTTTCGGAGGAAAAAGAAATGTCCATTAATTGGCAGGAAATTTTATTTCACTTTTTAGGTGGTCTGGGGCTATTCTTATATAGTATCAAGACCATGGGAGACGGTTTGCAACAAGCTGCTGGAGATCGCCTTCGTTTTTACATTGACAAATATACTAGTAATCCTTTCTTTGGAGTTCTGGTTGGTATTGGGATGACTGCTCTAATTCAGTCTAGTTCTGGTGTAACAGTTATCACAGTCGGTCTGGTCAGTGCCGGTCTCCTAACCTTACGTCAGGCTATCGGAATTGTCATGGGGGCTAATATCGGGACAACAGTCACATCCTTTCTTATTGGGTTTAAACTAGGTGACTATGCCCTGCCTATGCTCTTTATCGGTGCTGTCTGTCTCTTCTTTACAAAAAATCGGACAGTCAATAATATCGGACGCATCCTCTTTGGTGTCGGTGGTATCTTTTTTGCCCTCAATCTCATGAGCGGTGCAATGGCTCCACTCAAAGATTTACAGGTCTTTAAAGACTATATGATTGAGCTAAGTAAGAATCCTGTTTTGGGTGTCTTTGTCGGTACCGGCTTGACCTTACTGATTCAAGCTTCCTCGGCTACCATCGGGATTTTACAAAACCTCTACGCCAGCAATCTCATTGACCTGCAAGGAGCTTTGCCAGTTCTATTTGGTGACAATATCGGGACAACCATTACAGCCATCATTGCCTCTTTAGGTGCTAATATTGCAGCTAAACGGGTAGCAGGAGCTCATGTTGCCTTCAACGTTATCGGAACAGTCGTCTGCGTTATTTTTCTAGTTCCTTTTACAGCCCTGATTCATTGGTTTGAATCTACGCTAAATCTAGCACCAGAAATGACCATCGCCTTTGCTCACGGAACTTTTAATATTACCAACACCATTGTCCAATTTCCATTTATCGGAGCTCTGGCTTACTTTGTAACCAAGATTATTCCTGGAGAAGACGAGGTTGTCAAATACGAACCCTTATATCTTGATGAACATTTCATCAAACAAGCCCCATCTATCGCTCTCGGAAATGCTAAGAAAGAGCTCTTGCACTTAGGAAACTACGCTGCTAAAGCCTTTGACCTTTCCTATAAGTATATCATTGACTTGGATAAAAATGTAGCTGAAAAAGGGCATAAAACCGAAGAAGCCATTAACACCATCGATGAGCAATTAACACGTTATCTCATTGCCCTTTCAAGCGAAGCTCTCAGTCAAAAAGAAAGCGAAGTTCTCACCAATATCCTTGATTCCTCCCGTGATTTGGAACGGATTGGAGACCACGCGGAGGCTCTACTCAATCTAACTGACTATCTTCAACGGAAAAATGTTGAATTTTCTGATGCTGCCTTGAAAGAATTAGAGGAAGTTTATCGTCAAACTAGTGACTTTATCAAAGATGCTCTGGATAGTGTGGAAAACAATGATATTGAAAAAGCACGCAGTCTTGTAGAACGCCATGAAGCAATCAATAAGATAGAACGTGTTCTCAGAAAAACCCACATCAAACGCCTCAACAAAGGCGAATGTTCAACACAAGCTGGGGTCAACTTTATCGACATCATCTCACACTACACTCGTGTATCAGACCACGCTATGAACCTTGCTGAAAAGGTTTTTGCAGAACAAATCTAAGAACCAAGAAGCTATCCTGAATGGGATGGCTTTTTGCTTTTCCTAAGCAAGACTAGGCTGAATGAAACTGAGAGAGTATTCTGCAGATATAGTGGATTAAATTAAAAAAGTATAGTGTATTGAATCTATAACAGTACACCTTGACTGCTAAAATATTTCTAGAAATTGATTTGGCTTTCCGAATTAATTTGTTCAGATTTTATTTCACTTCAATATACTGATAAATCCATTCACTAGCACAGGGCAAGAGGGAGTCGCTATTGATTTCAACGGTAGCAGGTACATACAGAGGACTCCTAACTCAGATATACTGCAATATCATTGTATGCAAAAAACCTCTGAGATTCTTCTCAAAGGTTCTGATTTTGCTAATTGCTGTTCTCAACCGCTGCAGTAATAAAGGCAGTGTAGAGTTCTTCTGGACGATTTGGACGACTTGACAGTTCAGGGTGATACTGACACGCTACAAAGAATTTATTTTCAGGAATTTCCACGATTTCGACCAAACGATTGTCTGGCGAAACTCCTGAGAAGACAAAACCTGCTGCCTCAAACTGCTCACGGAAGGCATTGTTAAACTCATAACGGTGACGGTGACGGCGTTGCACCACTTCTTGATTGTGATAAGCAGCTGCTGCCTTAGAGCCACGTTTCAACTTAGATGGATAAAGCCCCAAGCGAAGGGTTCCCCCCATATCCTCAACATCAATCTGATCACGCATGATATCAATGATAGGGTATTTTGTTTCTGGTGCAAGCTCTGCAGAATTGGCACCTTCAAGACCTAAAACGTGACGAGCAAATTCGATACAAGTTAACTGCATTCCCAAGCAGACACCCAACATTGGAACGTCATTTTCACGCGCATAGCGAATGGCTTGGATTTTCCCTTCCGTACCACGTTGACCAAAACCACCTGGTACGATAATTCCGTCCGCATCAGACAAGAGCTCTGCCACATTCTCTGCTGTCACATCATTGGCATTGATCCAATTGATTTTAACTTCTGCGTCGTTGGCATAACCAGAGTGTTTCAAGGCTTCAACCACAGAAATGTAGGCATCTTGCAGTTCAACATACTTACCGACAAGGGAAATTTTAACTTGTTTCTTGAGGTTCATGACCTTGTCCACCATGGCTGACCATTCTGTCATATCTGCTACTGGTGCGTCTAATTTCAAATGGTCACAGACAATTTGGTCCATACCTTGCGCCTGCAAATTCAGCGGAATTTGGTAAAGATGTTCGACATCCAACGATTCGATAACGGCTTCTGGTGCCACATCACAGAACTGGGCTAGTTTATTTTTAATTCCTTGACCAGCCGGCTCTTCTGTACGAATAACCAACATATTTGGTTGGATTCCCAATCCACGCAATTCTTTTACAGAGTGTTGAGTTGGTTTGGTCTTCATTTCACCAGCAGCCTTGAGGTATGGAAGCAAGGTTGTATGGATGTACATGACATTATCCGCACCCACATCTGCCTTCATCTGACGAAGGGCCTCTAAAAATGGCAAGGACTCGATATCCCCAACGGTTCCACCAACCTCTGTGATAATGACATCAGAGTCGGTCGTTAGAGCGGCACGCTTAATTTTTTCTTTCAAAGCATCTGTGATATGAGGAATGACCTGAACAGTTGCCCCAAGGTATTCTCCACGGCGTTCTTTACGAAGCACTTCACTGTAAATTTTCCCAGTTGTCACGTTGGAATATTTGTTGAGATTGATATCGATGAAACGTTCATAGTGACCCAAGTCCAAATCTGTCTCAGCTCCGTCATCTGTCACAAAAACTTCCCCGTGCTGATAAGGACTCATAGTTCCCGGATCGATATTGATATAAGGGTCAAATTTTTGAATGGTTACTTTGAGACCACGATTTTTCAAGAGACGGCCCAGACTTGCTGCCACAATCCCTTTCCCAATAGACGATACCACACCACCAGTTACAAAAATATATTTCGTAGACATAGATTCCTCTTTCTAAAATGCTCAAGGCCTTGTTAACTACGAGGGGACATAGAAAACAAGACCCTACTAATAAGAATAATCTGGGACTACTGCACCAGATTCACAACTAATACTCTTCGAAAATCTCTTCAAACCGCGTCAACGTCGCCTTGCCGTAGATATGTGTTCCTGACTTTGTCAGTCTTATCTACAACCTCAAAACAGTGTTTTGAGCAACCTGCGGCTAGTTTCCTAGTTTGCTCTTTGATTTTCATTGAGTATAAAATACAAGAAGATAACTTCTTGAAAAAACAAAAATAGCTCCCTAAAAACTAGGGAGCCCCGACCTCTAAAAGAGGTGCCCGAACAATATGATACCTAAAAATAGGATAATTGTCAATAGCTAACTTTTATTCCTCGCTGGTTTCAGCATCATCTTCTGAGAACTCGTCATCTTCCTCGTTGAGATCCACGTCTTCACCCAAGTCATCAGGAGCGATTTCGTTGATTTCTGCATCGTAAGCTTCCACTTCATTTTTCTCATCATCTGGATTTTCATCATCGTATGAAAGAGCTGGATCTGCTTCGTATGCATCTTCGTCTTCTGGATCATCTGCATTGTAGTCAATAGCATCTGAATCGCCATCCATAAAGGCATTGACACGTTTTTTCTTAGCTTTTGGTGCCACTTCATCGTCATCATTTTCTTCAAGAGCGATGATCTCTTCGTCGATTTCGTCCACACCATACCATGAACGAAGGCCCCATTTGTTGTCTCCAAGTGAGATGAAGCTACCGTCAAAGTTCAACTCTGTGTAGAACAGAGGCAAGGCTTCGCGGATATCGCTGTTTGATGTTCCAAGGTAGTTTTGAATTTCGTTTACAAGATCGCTAAAATGCATCTCATGATCGCGACCACGAAGTTCCAAGATAGCACGCGCTACCTCAATCATAGATAGTTCACTTTTTTCTTGCCCAGCAAATACTTCTAATTCCAAAGCGTTTCTCCTCATTTATACTACTATCGCCAGAGCGAACAGACTCTGACCTCATTTTATCATTTACTCTTTATTTTACGATAATTTTGCAGAATAGTCAAAGGTTAAGGGGGAGAAAATGGCAGGATTAGACTAATTTCAGTACAAAACTCCTTCCTTTTTCTGTTGCTCCATTTTCCACAAATCCAAGCGACTTGAAACACCTCCTAGAAGCATGATTGTAGGTGTAGATTTCCTTGACTCTCAATTCTTTCCATCCTTTTACTCGAGCCAATTCAATCAAAGCACTTAGAATCTTTTTTCCAAGTCCTCGATGTTGGTAAGCGGAATTCCCAATCACAATGGGGAGATTATCCTGAGATAGTGTAACATCCCCAATTGGAAACCATTCTCCCTTCTCCTTGACTTCAATCCAAAAAAGCTCTCCATGCTTATCCAAATAAGAATACATAGCTTCCAGGGTCGCTGGACTATAAGGTCTCTTCACCCCATCTACGAGGTAAACCAAGTTCACATCCTGATACCAAGCAAAAGCTTCTTCACAATGATTGACCTTATCATAAGGAACAAGACGCAGTGCATTATCTATTTGTAAAATCCGTTTCATCTGCTTTCCTTTTCAACAAAAGAGTTACTGCTTGATTAAAACCATCACACCAATTATACCATTTTGCTTCATACCCATCTTGATCTAAGATATGATTTTTTAAATCAAAAACAGAGTAAATCTTTCTTTCCTCGCAAGCTTGCGCATAGAGATGATATAGTTCATCACCACCATCTCTATCCCACTCAGCAGAAATCGTATCCCGACCTGCCAATAAAGCCTGATAAGCCCTGTGATGCCCATCTGTAATCAACAAGCAATTTCCAAAGGCAAGAATACTAATTGGATCAACTTGGATCGCTTCTGCCGACTGGTAAAGTGTCTGGATGCCTGCTAGTTTCTTTTCTGATAAGTATAGTTGAGTCGGATGAAGATCTGCTATACTGACTTTCATTTCTTTCTCCTCAAGGGAATTTGATACTCACTTCTGTTTACATTTAAATCGCCATTGGAAGCGTAGCTTGTCATAGAAAGGAAACTCTACAAACAGGACTCCCAAACCCACACAGAGACTGGCAAGAACGTCTGATGGATAATGAACTCCCAGATAGACCCTTGATACCAACACACTGACTAGGTAGAGGCCAAGGACGATTTGTACGATTTTTCTCCAGACTGGATTTTTAATTCGTTGACTGACAATGACAATTAGAGTACCTACCATCAAAGTTACAGCCAGAGAATGGCCACTTGGGAAAGAAAATCCCTTCTCCTCTACCAGATGTAAAATAGCTGGTCGCGGGCGCTGGTAGATATTTTTAAAGGTCACGATTAAAAGTCCTGCCAAAGCCAGATTTCCCAGCATGAAGAAACTTTCTATCTTCCACCTCTTACGATAAAAGACAAAAACTGTAATCACAACCCAAGTGATAATCACTGGAATATCAATCAGGCGTGTAATGGCTCGGAAAAGAATAGTCAAATAATCTGGTAAGTCTCCTCGAACGGCAGTCTGTATCGGTTGGTCAAAACCGATCAACATTTCAGGGTAAAATTTGACCATGTAGCCAAGAATAACGAAAAGTAAAAGGGCAAAACTGCCCTTCATTAAAAATATTTGTTTATCTTTCATAATGTTTTAAGGTTGGTTTCAAAAGGACGTACAACAACCAGAATGAAACGGAAAAGATTACACCCTCAATCAAGTTAAAAGGTAACACCATAGTCATTAGGTAGTTGGAAAGTCCCAAAATTTTTCCAATATCAAAGTTAGCAAACTTAGCGTACAAAGGAACAGCGTAAACATAGTTGAGAACTAACATTGCCACGGTTAAACCAATAGTCCCAGCTAGAGAGCCTAGTAGGAAACGAAGGGTTGTCCGTTCCTTTTTCCAAATCAAAGCAAATACGATGACAAAAACTCCCAAAGCTACGATATTCATCGGCAAACCAATGTAAGTATTCACTCCTTGACTATTAAGAAGCAATTTCAAGAGTGAGCGAAGCAAGAGAATTCCTAGAGCAGCAGGCAGATCCATGACCACCAAGCCCACAAGGACTGGCAAGATACTAAATTCGATCTTGAGGAAGGACGCCGCTGGCAAAAGCGGAAAGTCAAAGTACATCAGCACAAATGAGATGGCTGATAAAATCGCAATGGTCGAAAGTCGACGTGTGTTTGTCATAACAGGTTCCTCCAATTTTCTATAAAATCAGAAGAAGTTAGAAAGGATTTCTCTATCTATTCTCACTTTTTATATCCCAAATCTTCCCTCTCACTCTATTAAGAAAATTCAAGCAAGCGGTTACAGTTCAGCTATAAATCTATCAGAACAGACAAAGCTATTCTTTCGTCTTCTCCCATCCAGACTATACTGTCGGTTGTGGAATCTCACCACATCAGCTTGCGCTCGCGGACTTATTTGGCTAAGATATTTTAGATTTATCTAGGCGTCGCAGTCGAAGATAATACTTAAAGTATATCGAGACAAGACAACGACGAGAAAGCTAAAATAGCTAGGCAAATTTACCGCCGGTCGGGAATCACACCCTGCCCTGAAGACTCTTTTATCATAACAAAAAACGCTTGCAAGCGCAAGCATTTTGTTCATTTTCATTTTTTATTTCAATTTATCTGCTTCATAGGTATGAACGAGCTCAAGACCTGCAAAGTTCTGCTGGCGGAGGGCTTCGTAGACAATCATGCAGACAGTATTCGACACATTGAGACTGCGGACATGTTCATCATTCATAGGAATACGGAGAGCCTTTTCAGGATGTTCGCGCATAAAGTCCTCCGGCAAACCCTTGTCTTCACGTCCAAAGAGAAAATAGTGGTCCTCGTCAGTCGATAAATCCACCTCAGAATACACGTTCTCAGCGAATTTCGAAATCAGATAGAGTTTGCCCTTCATCTGAGACATGAAATCTTCTAAACTCTCGTAAAAATAAATCTCTAGCTTATCCCAATAATCCAATCCAGCTCGCTTCATCTTGCGGTCATCGATAGGAAATCCCATGGGCTTGATGATGTGGAGAGGAGAATTGGTCGCAGCACAAGTACGCGCGATATTGCCTGTATTTTGTGGAATTTGAGGTTCAAATAATACAATGTGATTTGTCATGACTTGCTTCCTTTCAACATTGCAAAAAAATAGCCACACTGCCCGGAGTCAAGCTCAGCAAACAGCGTGGTTAAGGCATCGTTAACTTACCTCACAACAGGTTTGAAGTAAATCAGCGAAACTACTTTCTTAGTATAACACTTTCAGAATCATTGTCAATAGAAACGACTTGATTTTTTCAATTTTTTCAAGCTATTTCCAAGGGTTGTAAAATCGTCCCTGATTCTGCAAGATAAGTAGTAAACTAGCTACTAAAAACAAGGTTGCCAAGAGCAAGGTAAGATAGTCTCCTTTTTTCAAGGCCTGATAACTATACCATGTGCGTTTTTTCTCTTTCCCAAAGCGTCGAAGTTCCATGGCGGTCGCAATGGTATCAATGCGTTCTAGCGAGCTAAAAATCAAGGGCGTAATAATGCGCAGATTGCCTTTGATTCGTTGCATAAGAGAAGCTTTCTTGGATAATTCCATCCCACGCGCTTCCTGAGACATCTTGATAGTAAAGAATTCTTCCTGCAAATCTGGAATATAGCGCAAGGTCAGACTGACTGAATAGGCAATCTTATAAGGCACACCAATTTGATTTAAACTGGAAGCAAACTGACTAGGATGAGTTGTCATCAAAAAGATAATAGCCAGAGGAATAGTGCAAAGATACTTAATGACCAGATTTAGCAGATAAAAGAGTTCTTGGCTGGTCAGAGTGTAGGCTCCGATTCCCTGCCAAATCACACTTCTCTCTCCGTAAAGTCCAACCCCATACTCGGGAGAAAAGAGATAGACCATCAAGACATTTAAAACGGCAAATACCGTCGCAAAAACGGCCACAAAGGAAACATCTTTAAAGCGGATTTGTGATAAATAGAGGAGAAAGACCGAAAAGATGGCAATCAGAACAAGCAGTCTAGTATCATAGCTAATCATGGCCGCCAATGATACAAGGATGAAAAAGAGGAGTTTAGCAGCTCCTGACAAGCGATGAATCACAGTATATCTATGCTGGTAACCAATTAGTTTAGCTTGCATCCTTCTCTCCTTTCTTTATAAAATGCCGTTAAAGCAAGTGGATCCACGTCGAGTTTCTTTGCCAAGTTGAAGATAGAAGTTTCTTTTAGATTGGCTTTTACTAACAGCTCAGGATTGCTCAACAGACTAGCTGGATCAGTATCGGCAATCAATTCCCCATCCACCATAACAAGGGCTCGGTCTGAATAATCCAGCATCAATTGCATATCATGCGTAATCATGACAATCGTATGCCCTTTTTGATGCAGCTCTTCGAGAAATTCCATAATCTCAGTATAGTTCTTCTGGTCTTGACCTGCTGTCGGTTCATCTAAGAGGATAATTTCAGCCCCTAAGACCAAAATCGAAGCAATAGTCACACGTTTTTTCTGACCAAATGACAGGGCAGAAATAGGCCAATTACGGAATTCATAAAGCCCACAAATTCTCAAGGTTTCATAGACTCTTGTTTCAATTTCCTGCTCGTTCACACCTCGCAAGCGAAGTCCCAGAGCCACTTCATCAAAAATCATGTTGGTCGAAATCATTTGATTGGGATTTTGTAGTACATAGCCTACTCGTTCCGCCCGCTCTGCAACAGAATCTCCTTTTATATCCTGTCCTTCCCAAAGATAGTGGCCTTCAGTCTGGATAAAGCTACTTAAGGCCTTGGCTAGAGTTGACTTCCCTGCTCCATTTTTTCCGACAATGGCAATTTTTTCACCCTTTTTAATATCTAAATGAATGAATTTTAAAATCGGTCTATCATCATAAGAAAAAGACACGTCCTCTAATTTAAAGAGTGACTGCAATTCTAGGGTTTCTTTTGCCAGTTCATTCTGCAACTGAACCTGACCTTTTGAGATAGACATGTTATCCAGATTCGCTAATTGTTCTTCCTTGGCTAAATCCACACCCAATTGACGGAGAGTCGTTAGATAAAGGGGTTCCCGAATTCCATTTTGTGTCAATAAATCAGTCGAAAGTAACTGGTCAGGGCTCCCATTAAAGAGAATACGACCATCATTGATCAAGACAATCCGATCCACAGGACGATGCAGAACGTCCTCCAAACGGTGCTCGATAATAAGAGTCGTCGTTCCTTCTTCCTTATGAATCTGATCAATCAATTCAATAATATCCTGACCTGACTTGGGATCCAGATTGGCGAGTGGCTCATCAAACAAAAGAATCGGACTCTCATCAATCAAGACACCAGCCAGACTGACTCGCTGCTTTTGTCCACCTGACAAATCCTGAGGACGCTGAGACAGTAAAGAAAGAAGGTCCAGCTTTTCAGCCCATTTATGAACACGACTTTTCATCTCATCTAGAGCTTTCACGTCATTTTCCAGAGCAAAAGCCAAATCCTCTGCCACGGATAAACCGATAAACTGCCCATCTGTATCCTGTAAAACTGTGCTGACTAGATGAGATTTATCATAGATGCTCATATCAAAGGCGGCTTGGCCCTTGATCAAAAATTCTCCAGACGTTTGACCCTTGTAAATATTGGGAATAATCCCATTCAAACACTGACCCAAGGTAGACTTACCTGACCCAGATGGCCCAACAATTAAGACTTTCTCTCCCTTGTAAATGGTCAAGTCCACCCCTTGCAAGGTCGGTTCTTGTTGTGTTTCATACCGGAAAGAGAAATCCTTCCACTCAATTATAGCTTCTTTCATCTTACTCTCTTCATTCGCTTCTTCTACTCAATGAAAATCAAAGAGCAAACCAGGAAGCTAGCCGTAGGTTGCTCAAAACACTGTTTTGAGGTTGCAGATAGAGCTGACGCGGTTTGAAGAGATTTTCGCAGAGTATTAGACTTCTATTTTATCATAAATCAAGCCCTTCTTGCAGTCTTTTCTCTTAAAATCTTAGCGCCAAAAAGATTCCTATCCTAGCTTACTTGCCTAACTAATCTATAAACATCGAAAAAGACTGGTTGCCCAGCCTTCCCCATCATTTTAGTCCTTTTTCAAACTTCCTGCACGAGTTTGAGTTCCTGCATAGGCAAGCAAGAGAAGAGTACCTGCAATAGCTACAGATACACCATTAGCAATTCCCGCAACAATTCCTTGTGCAAATACTTTTTCTGCCGCTTCTTGATAAATCACAACATCTCCAAGTGGTGCCAAGACACCCCAAACAAGAGCATTTGCAAGTAGTTGAATGAGATTAAAAATAAGAATATCTTTCCAGTCAAAGACACCATTGATCACGCGAACGTACTTTCTAAATAGCCCCACAGCTAGACCAAAGAGGCCGCTAGCGATAATCCAAGTCCACCACAAACCGTAACCAGCAATAGCGTCCTTCACCGCATGCCCAATTAAACCAACAAGTAGCCCCACTAGAGGACCAAAAATGATAGACAAGAGACTCTGTACCGCATACTGAAGCTGGATACTTGTATTTGGAACAGGTGTCGGAATGCTGATCATCCCGATGACAACAAAGAGCGCAGCTCCAACACCGATAGCAACAACTTGTTTAATTGATTGATTTTTCATCTATGTTCTCCTATTTTATGATTCTATTTTCTTTATTTCAATGGTCCAAGATGAACCGACACCTACATTATAGGCCTTGGCAAAAGAACCTTGGTTGATAGCCAGACCTAAACGATAGAGAGAGTTGATGTAAAGGATGGGTTGCCCAATTCTCACATCTGCAAAAGATTTGCCATAGACAACCTGATTTTGATAGACCAGCATATCAGCGTGATAGATAGTCACCTCAAAACGGTCACCGAATGCTGGTTCCAGCTTGTAAAATTCTTCTCGCGTGATCGAGGTCCAGAGCGAACCAAAACGCACATCCAGAATATCAATGGCTCCCTTCACCAGATGATCTTCAATGATGGTCTCTACGACTGGAAGTTCCACAATCTGGTCCACACTGAGCTCTGGCCCCACTTCCTCAAAACTAATGTGACCACTGGCCAGTTTAGCACCAGTATAGGCATAGACATCACGACCGTGGAAGGTATAAGAATGCTCTGTGTTTTGACGTCTATTGGCTACCTCAGAAATTTCACGAATGGCTACAATACCAACATGTTTCTTGATAAAGGAAAGCGTCCCATTATCTGGCGTGACAATGTATTGATTTTTTGCAGTCTTGGCAACTACACTCTTACGTTTCGAGCCGACACCTGGATCGACAACCGATACAAAAGTCGTTCCCTCAGGCCAGTAATCCACCGTCTGAAAGAGACGGTAACTCCCCTCAAAAATATTATAAGGCGTGATATCGTGCGTCAAATGATGAATTTTTAAGGTTGGAGATTCTTCTAAAGCCACTCCAATCATAGCCGATACCGCACCATCAACCAGACCAAAGTCTGATTGTAATACCAGTAAATTATTATTCATTTTATCTCCTTGTATATCCTTTATCATACCATATTTCAGAGAAAGGTGCTAATAGCTATTTCAATTGATTAGGGTATAGTTTTACCTTATAGCAAATTTCCTACTAAAAACTCTGGTTATTAGCTAGTAGGTGCATTTTTTCTTGAAAAAAGGTATGATAGTTACATAATGAAGAAGTAGGTTTTATTATGAAAATTATCCTTGTCGGAGGGGGAAAAGTTGGTTTTGCCCTCTGTCGCTCCTTGGTTGCAGAAAAGCATGATGTTTTGCTGATTGAGCAAGACGAAGCTGTTCTCAATCATATTGTTAATCGCTTTGATATCATGGGTATCCTTGGTAACGGGGCCGATTTTACCATCCTTGAGCAAGCCAGTGTCCAGGATTGTGATATCTTTATCGCCCTGACTGAATACGATGAAGTGAACATGATTGCAGCCGTTCTAGCCAAAAAAATGGGAGCTAAAGAGACCATCGTTCGGGTGCGGAACCCTGAATATTCTAACTCTTATTTCAAGGAAAAGAATATTCTCGGTTTTTCTCTTATCGTTAATCCTGAGCTCTTGGCTGCCCGCGCTATCGCGAATATCATTGACTTCCCCAACGCCCTATCTGTCGAACGTTTCTTTGGTGGACGGGTCAGCTTGATGGAATTCACTGTTAAATCCTCCAGCGGTCTTTGCCAAATGCCCATTTCTGATTTTCGGAAAAAATTTGGCAATGTCATTGTCTGTGCGATAGAGAGGGATCATCAAATTATCATTCCAAGCGGTGACATGACTGTACAGGATAAAGATAGAATCTTTGTCACTGGTAACCGTGTTGACATGATGCTCTTCCATAATTATTTCAAGTCTCGTGCCGTGAAGAGTCTTCTCATCGTCGGTGCAGGTAGAATTGCCTATTATCTACTAGGTATCCTCAAAGACAGTCGTATCGATACCAAGGTTATTGAAATCAATCCCGAAATCGCCAGCTTCTTTAGCGAAAAATTCCCAAATCTTCATATCGTTCAAGGAGATGGTACTGCAAAAGATATCCTGCTAGAAGAAAGTGCTCAAAACTATGATGCCGTTGCGACTCTAACAGGAGTCGATGAGGAAAATCTGATTACTTCTATGTTCCTTGACAGGGTAGGTGTACAGAAAAATATCACCAAGGTCAATCGTACCAGTCTCCTCGAGATCATCAATGCGCCTGATTTTTCAAGTATCATCACACCTAAAAGCATCGCTGTAGATACAATCATGCACTTTATTCGTGGTCGGGTTAATGCCCAGTATTCAGACCTTCAGGCTATGCACCATCTAGCCAATGGCCAAATCGAAACTCTGCAATTCCATATCAAGGAAGCTAATAAGATGACTGCCAAACCTCTTTCTCAACTGAAATTGAAAAAAGGGGTTCTTATTGCAGCCATTATTCGAAAGGGTAAGACTATTTTCCCAACTGGGGAGGATATGTTGGAAGTTGGAGACAAGCTCCTAGTAACAACTTTGTTGCCAAACATCACCAAGATTTATGACTTAATTGCGAGGTAAGAAATGAATAAAAGTATGATTCGTTACCTCCTTTCAAAGTTACTTTTGATTGAAGCTGTTCTCCTCTTGGTTCCTGTAGCTGTCGCTCTCTATTACCGTGAATCGAGCCAAGTCTTTACAGCCCTCTTTACAACGATTGGGATTCTCGTATTACTTGGCGGTTCAGGAATTTTACAAAAGCCAAAAAATCAACGGATTTATGCCAAGGAGGGAGTCTTGATTGTTGCCCTCTGTTGGATCCTTTGGTCCTTCTTTGGTGGTCTCCCCTTTGTCTTTGCTAGACAAATTCCCAGCGTTATCGATGCCTTTTTTGAGATCAGCTCTGGCTTTACAACTACTGGAGCAACTATTCTGAATGACGTTTCAGTTCTCAGCCGTTCCCTCCTCTTTTGGCGAAGTTTTACCCACTTAATTGGAGGAATGGGAGTGCTTGTTTTTGCACTTGCTATTATGGATAATGCCAAGAATAGCCACCTAGAAGTGATGAAGGCTGAGGTTCCTGGTCCCGTCTTCGGTAAGGTTGTATCCAAACTCAAAAACACTGCCCAGATTCTCTATCTCCTTTATCTAGCTCTCTTTTCACTCTTTGTCATCATCTATTATCTAGCTGGTATGCCCCTATTTGATAGTTTTGTCATTGCCATGGGAACAGCAGGTACAGGAGGTTTTACAGTCTATAACGATGGAATTGCCCACTATGGTAGCTCACTGATTACCTATCTGGTTAGTATCGGAGTTCTGGTTTTTGGGGTCAATTTCAACCTCTACTACTACCTCATGCTCCGTCGCATCAAAGCCTTCTTTGGAGATGAAGAACTTCGTGCTTACTTGGTCATCGTGCTGGTTTCTACAGGCTTGATTAGCCTTAATACCCTCTATCTCTACCCGGGATTTTCAAAAAGTTTTGAAATGGCCTTCTTCCAGGTTTCCAACATCATTACAACAACTGGTTTTGGATATGGAGATATTACTAACTGGCCTCTCTTCTCCCAGTTTATCCTCCTCTTTCTCATGGGAATCGGTGGCTCCGCTGGATCAACCGCAGGTGGACTCAAGGTTATTCGAGGCCTCATCCTTTCAAAAATTGCTAAAAATCAGATTTTGTCAATCCTATCGCCCCACCGTGTTTTGACCCTCCATGTTAATAAAACGGTGATTGACAAAGATACCCAGCATAAGATTCTCAAGTACTTTGTCATCTATTCTATGATTTTGCTAGCACTTATCTTTATTGTCAGTCTAGACAGCAATGATTTCCTGGTCGTTACCAGTGCTGTCTTTAGCTGCTTCAATAATATCGGGCCTATCCTAGGAACGACCTCTAGTTTCTCAATCTTTAGTCCTATCTCAAAAATTCTCCTCTCCTTTGCAATGATTGCAGGTCGTTTGGAAATTTACCCAATCCTACTTCTCTTTATGAAGAGAACTTGGTCTAAGAGATAAAATACAACCACACCTTGTGTCTTACAAAGTGTGGTGTTTTTATTTTCATACTCTTCGAAAATAAAATTCAAACCACGTCAGCTTCGCCTTGCCGTATATATGTGACTGACTTTGTCAGTCTTATCTACAACCTCAAAACAGTGTTTTGAGCAACCTGTGGCTAGCTTCCTAGTTTGCTCTTTGATTTTCATTGAGTATCAAATACTTCCCGCAACTCAACAAGTATCTTTGAATCTCGGTCAGACATTTCAGTACCTGACTCAAGGAATTGAAGAGCCCAAAAAACAACCCTCAGTCGTTTGACCGAGGGTTCCTTTTCATTATTCAAAAACTTGACTAGCTCAACGCATCCAAGGCATCATCCATTGAAAGAACTTCGTGGAAGACACGTTGTGTCAATTCAGTTTTTTGTTCTGGAGTGAGGTATTTAGTGTTTACACAGTATCCAGAGATACGGACGATAACGTCTTCACCTGACATGATCTTTTCGTAAACATCGTTCAAGTCCATAACGTTCAAGTTAACGTGTTGTCCACCGTTTTCGAAGTAACCATCAAGGATTGTTACCAAGTTATCAACTTGTTCGTCACGAGTCTTACCAAGAGCACGTGGTGATACTTGAGTTGTCAATGAGATACCGTCAGCTGCGTAACTAAAGTCAAGGCTAGAAAGTGAGTTCAAGTTTTGCAACCAGCCACCTTTAGCTTTGTTAGATGGGTTAGCACCTGGTGAGAAGAATTCAAGTTTAGACAAGTTCACAGAACCATCTTCGTTGAGGTATACACCTTTGTGAACTGGTGAGTTACCAGTTTGTTTAGAGTAAGCAACGTTAGATGTGATTGTCAAAAGTGATACAGTAGCTTCTGCGTCTTTGTAAAGTTTGTGGCTACGTAGACGAGTTGTGTAAGCTTCAATCAACCATTCTGCCAATTCGTTTGAACGTGGGTCATCTTCACCCCAACGTGGGTATTCACCGATTGTTTCGTAATCGTAGATATAGCCGTTTTCATCACGGATTGGTTTAACTGTAGCGTACTTAATAGCTGACAATGTATCAACAGTGTTAGCAAATCCACAGATACCGAATCCCATGTTTGCACGTTGTTTAGTTGGCAAGAAGGCCATTTGAACAGCTTCGTAGTTGTACTTATCAGTCATGTAGTGGATGATGTTCAAAGCATCTACGTAAGTGTCAGTCAACCAGTCAAGAGATTTTTCAAAGTTAGCTTTAACTGATTCGAATTCAAGAACTTCGTCACGGATTGGTTCGATGTCAAATACTTTGTAGTCTTTGTGAACATCGTCGTAACCACCGTTCAAACCAGTAAGAAGGGCTTTCAATACGTTTACACGCGCACCGAAGTACTGGATGTTGTGGCGTTGTTCTTCATTTTCTGGGTCAAGTGGAGACACACAGCATGAGATACAGCTCATTTCCCCATATCCGTCTTTAGCCATTGTTGTTACACCTTCGTATTGGATAGAAGAGTGTTTGTGGCTCATGTGCATACAGTAGCGACGGAAGTTGTATGGCAATTTATCAGTCCAAAGAACTGTCAAGTTTGGTTCTGGAGAGTTACCGATGTTGTCAAGAGTGTTCAAGAAACGGTAGTCCATCTTAGTAACACGGTGACGACCGTCGTTACCCATACCAGCCATAGAAGTTGTGATGAAAGTTGGGTCACCTGAGTACAATTGGTCGTAAGCTTTTGTACGAGCAAATTTAACTGTACGAAGTTTCATAACGAAATCATCAACGAATTCTTGGATTTCTGATTCAGTAAATGTACCACGAGCAAGGTCACGTTCTGCAAAGATGTCCAATACGATTGGTACACGTCCTAGGGATGTAGCAGCACCGTTGATAACACGGCAGACAGCCATGAAGGCGATGTTAACCCATTGGATAGCTTCTTTAACGTTCATCGCTGGTTTGCGAACATCAACTCCGTAAAGGTCACCCAAGCGAACAACTTGTTGCAATGCTTGGTATTGAAGGTTGATTTCTTCACGAAGACGGATTGTTTCTTCATCGATTTCTTCAATTGCATTCCAGTCGTTTACTTTTTCTTGCATCAAGTAGTCTGCACCGTAAAGAGCAAGACGTGCGTAAACACCGATGATACGTCCGCGTGAGTATGCATCTGGAAGACCAGTTACAGTGTGTGCGTGACGAGCGCGACGGATGTTTGAAGTGTAGGCACGGAAGATACCGTCGTTAACTGTTGTTACGTATTTAGTAAAGATTTCGTGAACAGCTGGATCTGGTTCGTATCCATTTTCCTTCAAAGTAGTTTCAGCCATACGGATACCACCTTTTGGCATGAAGTTCAATTTGAAGAGTTCATCGTTTTGGATACCGAAGATAACTTCGTTTTCTTTATCGATAAATCCTGCTGGGATATCAGCGATAGATGTTGGACGAGTGTCCATTGGGAAACGAGTTTCTTCGTAGTGAGCCTTCGTTTCTTCTACAATTTTTTTGATGTGAAGTGAACGTTCTGTTGGTCCAGCAAGGAAGCTTTCATCTCCATCGTAAGGTGTGTAGTTAGCTTGTACGAAGCGTGATACACTTGCTTTTTCTTTCCAATCTACGCCTTTGAAGCCTTCCCAAGCTTTGTCAAAAATATCTTGTGCTTCAACAACTGTTTTAACAACCATGTTAATGTCCTCTTTTTTCTTTCTAGTAACAACCATCTGTTACATTCATGAGTCAAGTATACCATACAGTAACCGATTTCAACAAGTGAAAATTCCCTATTTTTACACTTTCTTTTCTAAAACAGTCTACATTTTATTTCAAACTGTATTATATTTTGAAAAAATAAAGTCCTTTTTTCTTTTTTTCAGAAAAAAAGGTATAATAAAAGAAAATAAGCGGTAAAAAGGGGGCTAGACATGTTGATTTTTCCTTTGTTAAATGATTTGTCAAGAAAAATCATCCATATTGACATGGATGCCTTTTTTGCTGCAGTGGAAATCAGGGATAATCCTAAACTCAGAGGAAAACCTGTCATTATCGGAAGCGACCCTCGGCAAACAGGTGGACGTGGTGTCGTTTCCACTTGTAGCTATGAGGCTCGAGTTTTTGGTGTCCATTCAGCCATGAGCTCCAAGGAAGCCTACGAACGTTGTCCCCAGGCAGTCTTTATCTCAGGGAATTATGAAAAATACAAGACTGTGGGACTCCAGATTCGAGCTATCTTTAAGCGCTATACAGATTTGATTGAACCTATGAGTATTGACGAAGCCTATTTGGATGTAACAGAAAATAAACTTGGGATTAAGTCAGCGGTCAAAATCGCTCGTCTCATTCAAGAGGATATCTGGCAGGAACTCCATCTAACTGCTTCTGCTGGCGTTTCTTATAACAAATTCTTAGCTAAAATGGCGAGCGATTATCAAAAACCACATGGTCTGACAGTGATTCTACCTGACCAGGCTGAGGATTTTCTCAAACAAATGGACGTGGCCAAGTTTCATGGAGTAGGAAAAAAGACGGTGGAACGGCTTCATCAAATGGGAATTTTTACCGGCGCTGACCTACTTGAAGTCCCTGAGGTAACCCTAATAGACCGTTTTGGAAGACTGGGCTATGATCTTTATCGAAAGGCTCGTGGCATTCACAATTCCCCCGTCAAATCCAATCGCATCCGTAAATCAATCGGGAAGGAGAAAACCTACGGGAAGATTCTCCGTGCTGAGGAAGACATCAAAAAAGAGCTGACTCTTCTATCAGAAAGAGTCTCTCTCAATCTCAGTCAACAAGAAAAAGCTGGAAAAATTGTCATTTTGAAAATCCGCTACGAAGACTTTTCAACCCTTACCAAACGAAAAAGTCTGGCTCAAAAAACACAGGATGCTAGTCAGATAAGCCAAATCGCCCTGCAACTCTATGAAGAGTTAAGCGAGAAAGAAAGAGGTGTCCGCCTGTTGGGGATTACCGTGACTGGATTTTAAAACCTTGAAGAGTTGCCCCTTCAAGGTTTTTCTTATACAAATAAACGAACAAAGCTATAAAGTAGCAAAACACTACCAAGCACGATGCGGTATTTACCAAAAAGGGTAAAGTCGTGTTTTTTCACATAGCTTGTCAAGAAACGAATAGCCACCATGCTGACTGCAAAAGCTACTCCCATCGCAACCAAGAGCAAGAACAATTGCCCAAAGCTCAAGAGCTGTCCTGCTTTCAAAAATTTAAAAATCTTTAAGGCACTGGCCCCAAACATAACAGGAATTCCAAGATAGAAGGTAAATTCTGTCACAACAGAACGACTGGTTCCATTTAACAAACCACCGACAATCGTTGCACCTGAACGGCTAGTCCCTGGTAAAAGGGCAAGAACTTGGAAGAGTCCGATATAGAAGGCTGTCGTATAAGGAAGCTTGTCTAACTCTGTTACACTTGGCTCGATAGCACGCGCTTTATTGCGCTTTTCCAAATAGATAAAGGCAATCCCGTAGATAATCAACATGAGAGCAACAGAAACCATATTATGGAAGTGGGTATCAAACCAATCATCAAATTTAAAGACGGCAAGTAAAGGCAAAGTGGCAACCAAGACCTTCAACCACAGTCTCCAAGTCTTACGAACTTCCTGCTTATCCTTAGTCGATTTGAAAGGATTGAGCTTGTTAAAGTAAATCACCATAACCGCTAAAATCGCACCAAGCTGAATCACGACATTAAACATAGACATAAAGGCTTCATTTTGATTTTGGTATTGGATAAACTCCTCTGCTAAAATCAAGTGACCTGTACTAGAAATGGGCAACCATTCCGTAATTCCTTCAACAATCCCGAAGAAGATAGATTTTAAAATTTCAATAAGATACATAGATTACTCCTTTTTCTATCTTCCATTATAGCATACTTTTTCAGTCTATGGCAGTTCTCTTTAAAAGGCGCCGATACTGCCACCGCCTCCACCGCCAGAGAAGCCACCGCCAGAACTTCCACTTCCAGAAGATACAGAGTAGGTACTTGCTGTATTTGCGACACTGGCATATTGGCTCATTTGCGCGCTTGAATGATAAAACATACTATGCCAACCATAAGCTACATATAGATTGATATCTGGATTTTCCACTTGAATCTGATGAACCTTCATCAAATGGCTGACCTTGTCCGCATAGCCAAATAAGGTCGCATAGACCAAGAGGCGATTCCAGACCACAATACTTTCCAACTCTGCCTGATCCAATCGCGCAATCTCCCGCAACATATTTTCAAAACTGGTCCAGAGATAGTAGACTTCTGCTCCTGCTTCATTTAGGACACCATCACGATTATCTAGTCGAAGCTTCCAGTAATAGAAAACAGCCAAAACTAAACCTAGAAAACCAAGTATTGGCAAGAGGAGGTAAAGATAGCCATAAACATCCAAACTGTACAAGAACAAACCAAATCCGATAAATAGGGGCAAGATAGTCAAGACCCCCATACCCACTTGCAAGGCCTTTTCCCCACCAGTTAAAGGACGATAATAATCTGGGAGTCCCCAGAAGGAAACTCGACTTCTCACTCCTTCTTGCATCTGGCTCAATACTTCTTCAAAAGAAGATTTGAGCTGACGCCCCTTTGCTTGAATCCGTTTTTCATCAGAGACTTTTGCTCTACGATAAAGACTATCAGATACCTTGTAATCCGCAAACAAATTGGAAAGAGTTTCTTCTTTTTTGCCCGAAAAAGCCAGATTTAGACAGTCTTTCTCAAAACTGGACAAACCATCTTCTTTGACCAGCCTCAAACCAACTGCATCTCCTTCTGAAATGATAGAGACATTCCCACGGTCTATCACATCTAGCAAGGTAGCTTGAATAAGTTGATCAAAGGTGAATTTTCCAGCTCCCTTGACCAAGGGACTCACTTCCTCCAAGGAGGTCGAGTAGACTGCTTCTGATAAAACCATAGGCTCTAATTCCATTGGTGGTTCATAGAGACGATGATTTTTGGCATATTTGACGGAAGGAGTGGTCTTTCTTCTATAAATAAAATAAAAGCAAATACTCAATAACAAGGAGATAGAAAGTATCGAAGGGAAGATCCAAGTAACGAGTTGTTTACTTTGCTCTTTTTCTTTAAAAATCGAGTCTTCTATCTTATTAAACTCTTCTAAACGATTCCCTTTCAATCCCTGATCCCTAGCGCTAGCAAAATCGGTCCGAGGCCAGTATGCATGCAATTCAACTCCACGTTTAGCCGGAAGATTGTCTAAACGGATAGTATAATCAAGGTTACTCTTTTCAATCGATCCCTCTCTAAAAAGTTGCCCTGTATGGAAAAAGAGTTTTTCAGCCCCCTTGTCGCCCCTTACATGAAATTCAAACTTTCCAATAGCCCCTGAACTATCTGTTAAAGGTTGCCAATTTAATTCAGCAATGTCATCATATAGAAAAAGCAAATTTTTCAAGTTCCAAACGAGGTCAACTTCAACTGTGTCGCCTTCTTGACCTGGATTATAAACTTTAACAGTATAACCATCTGCTCCTTCTATCACTTCGCTCGTAACGTCTGCTAGTTCAGCACCATTTTTCGCAGCCTGAACCTTTGGATGAGAATCAATGTCAAATCCACTAGGCATCTTGCCAGCACGTCCAAGTCCCACGATTTGACCCTTAAAGTCCTCCTCAAACTGATAAACTATCTTCTGTCTAAATTCTGCCGTATTATCTGCATGAATATACAAATCCCCTTGATAAGAGTTTATCTTGAAATCAATGGCAAAAACAGAGAATGGCAGAAGGCAAAACAAGCCTAAAACAAATAAGAAAAAAGTTTTTTTCATCAATTAAGCCCCCTTTTTATCTTTCTTATCATTATAGCATTTTTTCGTAAGTAAAGGCTTACTTATGTTGAAAAATTACGCATTTTTCGATAAAATAGGAGACAGTTATTTTTTAATAGATTAGAAATAGGAGAAATCATGAAAAAAATATACTTATCTATTTTCACAAGTCTCTTGCTGATGCTGGGACTTGTCAATGTTGCCCAAGCCGATGAATATTTACGCATCGGGATGGAAGCAGCATATGCTCCCTTTAACTGGACCCAGGATGATGATAGCAATGGGGCTGTCAAAATTGATGGGACTAACCAGTATGCCAATGGATACGATGTTCAAATCGCCAAGAAAATCGCTAAGGACTTAGGCAAAGAACCTTTGGTTGTTAAAACCAAGTGGGAAGGTCTAGTCCCCGCCCTTACTTCTGGTAAGATTGACATGATTATCGCAGGTATGAGTCCAACTGCCGAACGCAAACAAGAAATTGCCTTTTCAAGCAGTTACTACACTAGCGAACCAGTTCTACTAGTCAAAAAAGATTCTGCCTACGCAAATGCAAAATCTTTGGATGACTTTAATGGTGCAAAAATCACTTCTCAACAAGGGGTCTACCTCTACGACTTGATTGCACAAATCTCAGGTGCTAAAAAAGAAACAGCCATGGGAGACTTCGCTCAAATGCGCCAAGCTCTTGAGGCTGGTGTCATTGATGCCTATGTTTCTGAACGCCCAGAAGCACTGACTGCCGAAGCTGCGAACTCTAAGTTTAAAATGGTTCAAGTAGAACCTGGTTTCAAAACTGGGGAAGAAGATACAGCTATCGCCATTGGACTTCGTAAAGATGACAATCGTATTAGCCAAATCAATGCCAGCATTGAAACCATTTCAAAAGACGACCAAGTTGCCTTGATGGATCGTATGATCAAGGAACAACCTGCCGAAGCTACAACAACTGAAGAGACTAGCAGTAGTTTCTTTAGCCAAGTTGCTAAAATTCTTTCTGAAAACTGGCAACAACTCTTGCGTGGTGCTGGTATCACTCTTTTAATCTCTATCGTCGGAACCATCATCGGTCTCATCATCGGTCTTGCCATTGGTGTTTTCCGTACTGCTCCTCTCTCTGAGAATAAAGCCATTTATGGATTACAAAAACTAATCGGCTGGATCCTCAATGTCTACATTGAAATTTTCCGTGGTACCCCAATGATCGTTCAATCGATGGTTATCTACTATGGAACTGCCCAAGCTTTCGGGATCAACCTTGACCGTACACTAGCTGCTATCTTCATCGTTTCAATCAATACCGGTGCCTACATGACTGAAATCGTCCGTGGTGGTATCCTAGCAGTTGACAAGGGACAATTTGAAGCTGCGACTGCTCTTGGTATGACCCATAACCAGACCATGCGTAAGATTGTCCTACCTCAGGTAGTCCGCAACATCCTACCAGCAACGGGTAATGAATTTGTCATCAATATCAAAGATACATCTGTATTGAACGTTATCTCTGTTGTCGAACTTTATTTCTCAGGAAATACCGTGGCAACACAAACCTATCAATACTTCCAAACATTTACAATCATCGCCGTGATTTACTTTGTCCTCACCTTCACCGTAACACGTATCCTACGCTTCATCGAACGCCGAATGGACATGGATACCTATACTACAGGTGCTAACCAAATGCAAACGGAGGATTTGAAATAATGACCCAAGCAATCCTTGAAATTAAACACCTCAAAAAATCCTATGGCCAAAACGAAGTGCTAAAAGACATTTCACTCACTGTCCACAAGGGAGAGGTTATCTCTATCATCGGAAGCTCAGGAAGCGGGAAATCGACCTTCCTACGCTCCATTAACCTTCTTGAAACACCAACCGATGGACAAATCCTTTATCATGGACAAAACGTCCTCGAAAAAGGCTACGACCTCACGCAATACCGTGAAAAGTTGGGGATGGTGTTCCAATCCTTTAACCTCTTTGAAAATCTTAACGTTCTCGAAAACACAATCGTCGCTCAGACAACAGTCCTTAAACGCGAACGCACAGAAGCTGAAAAAATTGCCAAAGAAAACCTAGAAAAAGTCGGCATGGGAGAACGCTACTGGCAAGCGAAACCAAAACAACTCTCAGGTGGTCAAAAACAACGTGTGGCCATCGCTCGCGCCCTTTCAATGAATCCTGACGCTATTCTCTTTGATGAACCAACATCAGCTCTCGATCCAGAAATGGTTGGAGAGGTCCTCAAAATCATGCAAGATCTGGCTCAGGAAGGCTTGACTATGATTGTCGTAACTCACGAGATGGAATTCGCCCGTGATGTCTCTCACCGTGTTATCTTTATGGATAAGGGTGTGATTGCTGAAGAAGGTAAACCAGAAGACCTCTTCACTAATCCTAAAGAAGACCGTACAAAAGAATTCCTTCAACGCTATCTCAAATAAAAAGAAAAGGCTGCATCAACCATGCAGTCTTTTTGCTGTTCAAAATGAAAAGGCAGATTCTCTATCTCTACTACTTGAGGGTCAAGAATCCGCCGGTATCCAAAGATTAATCTTCAAATTTTTCATGATTTTTTTCATAGAAATCAATTAAGCCTAGGGCTGTTTCAAATGAAATATTCTTTACTTTTGCACGACCCTGCGCCAGAGCAATGATAGACATTTCACGCGCATTCGTTTCTTTAGAGATACGGTAGCCTGTGATTTTCTTATCACGAACCCAGCCAACAACTGATTCTACTTTTTCAAAGTTTGACTTAGCCATGTTTTTCTCCTATTTTCTTCTTTACAATATTTAATTGTATACGTTTTTACTACTTTTGTCAATAAAAAAACATATATTCAACGAAAATAATTAGTTCAGAATTTTCTTACTTCCTTTTTAAAGCCGATAATATATAGGTTTTGCTAGCCTCTACACCATAAATATTTGCTAATAAAAATATTGTATTATTACCCTCTTGAGGTGCAAAATTATTCAAGCTTTTAAAAAAATGCTTCCCTATTTCCGTAAGATAGCTTATTTCTTCGATTTAATAACTGAATATGACAATCCTAACCTTTAGAAATCCAAGCATTCACTAGCTCAAAAACTCCTATCTTTCTTCCTCAAGAAATCATCTGATAGATAGCTATTCCTTATATTCTTCAAATCCATCACTCATTTGGATATTGAGGTGCTAACCTAAAACCAAACACCCGATTCTCTAAACCATCCTTAATAAAGATGACAAGACAGATAAGTTCAGTCAATTACTCATATATCCTTTTAATATGGTATGTTTGTCAATAAAAAGAAATCAAATCACATCTTAAAGACCGTGTGAGTTTACTTTTCAAAATAGATGGGAAATCAAAATGAAGGATGGAAATCTGAGCCAAATATCATAAGTGCTATAATGAACAGAAGTAAGAATTGCACGATAAGCTTCCTAAAACCATAGGAATCGCCCCCTTTCTTCATCTTCATTATAGCACCTATACATCAGTTGTGCAAATAATATGATATTTTTTTATTAGTCCTCAGACAAGCATATTATAAAGCGTTTCATTCCCATTTAAGTTAATATAAGCCGGATCAAAACCTTCCATTCTACGGATCAAACCTGCATAATCATGCTTATCTGCCAAAGCAATCCCGATCAATACAGGCCCTGTCCCCTTACTAGCTCTTTTGATATACTCAAAACGTGTGATATCATCGTTTGGCCCCAGGATATCATTTACAAATTCACGCAATGCTCCTGGACGCTGTGGAAAATTGACCACAAAGTAATGCTTGATCCCATCATAAATCAAGGCGCGCTCTTCCATTTCTGGCATACGGTTGATATCATTATTTCCTCCAGAAATGATACAACAAATGGTTTTCCCCTTGATATATTCAGCTAAAACCTCTAAAGAAGCGATACTAGCCGCTCCAGCAGGTTCTGCGACAATCCCTTGCTTAGAGTAAAGGTCAATCAAAGTTTCAGAAATCAATCCCTCATCGACACCTACCAAAGTTTGAACATGTTGACGAGTTGCTTCATAGGTCAATTGACCTACCTTTTGTACAGCAATCCCATCCGCAAATTTGTCAATTTCCTTGAGTTTAACAGGCCCACCAGCTTCAAAGGCAGCCTTCATGGAACGTGCTCCATTAGCCTCTACCCCAATGACTTCAATTTCTGGACTTGTTTCCTTGATATAGGTAGAAACCCCAGCAATGAGACCACCACCACCAACAGGAACCAAGACAGCATCAAAATCAATCGATTCTTTTCGAGCCTCTTCTAAAATCTCATAAGCAACTGTCCCTTGACCAGCTTGAACATGAGCATCATCAAAGGGATCAATAAAGGTACGATTTTCAGAGACTGTAAATTCTTGGGCTGCTTTAGCTGAAGCATCAAAGGTATCTCCAACTAGTTTAATGGTTACGAAGTCCCCACCAAAAAAGCGAACTTGACCAATTTTTTGTTGCGGAGTTGTAATTGGCATAAAAATAGTAGCAGGAATTTTCATCTCATTACAGGTATAGGCTACTCCCTGCGCATGATTTCCCGCAGAAGCGCAGACCACCCCACGCTCACGCTCTTCCTTGCTGAGCTGAGAAATAGCATAATAGGCACCACGAATTTTAAAAGAGCGAACACGCTGGGCATTTTCTTTTTTCAAATAAATCTTAGCACCATACTTCTCCGATAAATAATGGTCATAATCAAGCGGTGTATTAACGACCACACCATTCAAGACCTTATGAGCCTTGATTATATCTTTTGAACTTAACATACAAAACCTCTTTTTCTATAAAAAACAGTCACTAATGACTGTTTTTTAGTTATTCATCTCCGAAAACTTCAGCAACACTTTCACGGTATTTATGAGCCATACGAATTGAAAACTCTTTAGGAAGTTCATAACGATTTGTGGAAATCCAATCATATAACCATTCTGCCAAACTTTCTTCACTATCATTACGATGGAAGATAAAATAGTTTAAAATTTCTTTATATTCTACATCATTCAAATCCAGCGTGTCTACAAATTGACTACGAGGAACAAAATTAGAATCTAATTTTCTTAGTTGATCTGTCAATTCTCCCAATTGTAAATCCAACTGAAAAAATAGTTTTTGCAGTTGCCTATCAGTTCCATCACATCCTGTCTTGATAGAAAACAAATTGGTAATATTCATATGATTTCAACCCCTAAATAAGTGCATCTAATATCCCACGAATAGCTGAAGCTACTATTTTAGCAAAATTCTTTGCTTTCTAATTAGTTATAGATCTTGAATGCATCATCGTCGTTTTTACCAACGAATGGCATTGCTTTACGCAATTCTGCACCAACTTTTTCAATTTCAAGGTTAGCTGCTTGTTCACGGTAAGCAGTCAATTTTGGACGTCCAGCTTTATAGTCATTTACAAAGTCATTTGCAAATTTACCATTTTGGATGTCCGCCAAGACAGCTTTCATGTTTTCTTTAACTTGCTCAGTGATGACACGTGGACCTGATACATAGTCACCGTACTCAGCAGTGTTTGAAATTGATTGACGCATTTTCTTGAATCCACCTTCGTAGATCAAGTCAACGATCAATTTCATTTCGTGAAGAACTTCAAAGTAAGCCAATTCTGGAGCGTAACCTGCTTCTGTCAAGACTTCGAAACCTGCTTCGATAAGGGCAGTCAAACCACCACAAAGTACAGCTTGTTCACCAAACAAATCTTCTTCAGTTTCTTCTTTGTAAGTTGTTTCAAGAAGACCTACACGAGCTGCTCCAACACCTTTACACCAGTCCATAGCAATGTTTTTAGCATTTCCTGTTGCATCTTGATATACTGCGTAAAGAGCTGGAACACCAAATCCTTCTTCGTAAGTACGACGTACCAAGTGTCCTGGTCCTTTAGGAGCACACATGAAGACATCTACATCTGCAGGAACTTTGATAAATTCAAAATGAATGTTGAAACCATGAGCAAATCCAACTGCGTTTCCAGCTTCCAAGTTTGGAGCGATTTCTGCTTCGTACAATTCTTGTTGGATTTCGTCTGGTGCCAAAATCATGATAACGTCAGCCAATTTAGTTGCTTCTGCTACTGTGTAAGTGTCAAATCCGTCTTCTTTTGCTTTGTCAAAAGATTTACCTGGACGTACACCGATGATGACATCGCGACCTGAGTCACGCAAGTTTTGAGCATGCGCATGTCCTTGTGAACCATAACCGATAACGGCAATTTTTTTACCGTCAAGTGCTGCTACTTTAACATCTTTTTCGTATTCCATTTGAACTGCCATAGTTTTTCTCTCTTTTCTATTATTTATTGCCTTTTAGGCTGGTTTAACAAATTTAAAATATTTTTATACTCAATGAAAATCAAAGAGCAAATTAGGAAGCTAGCCGCAGGCTGTACTTGAGTACGGCAAGGCAAAGCTGACGTGATTTGAATTTGATTTTCGAAGAGTGTTAATCACGGGTAAATCCAGTTGCACCCGTTCGAGCAATATTGCGAATACCGTATGGTCGAATGACTCGCAATAGAGCTTCACTCTTTTCAGCATTTCCTGTCATCTGAATGGTAATCGAGCTTGGCGCTACGTCTACCACTGTTGCACGGAAAGGTTGAATAATGGCTAGAATCTCAGCACGCTTCTCAGCTGGCGCTGACATCTTAACCAAAATCACCTCGCGTTCCAAGTGTGGTTTATCCGTAATATCACGAATGCGAATCACATCAATCTGACGATTGAGTTGCTTGATGATTTGCTCCACCTCATCATGTGAATCTACATCAATAATAATGGTGATACGCGATACATTCGGATCTTCTGTTGCTCCAACAGAGATACTTTCGATATTAACCTGACGACGAGATAGGACACCTGTAAAGCGATTGAGGACTCCTGAACGATTTTGTAGTTTTGCTGTTAACATTCTACGCATGGAACTTCACCCCCAACATCTCATGATTACTCTTACCAGCTGGTACCATTGGTAACACCTGTTCCTTACGAGAAATATCTACCTCGATTAGCATAGGAACATCCTCAGTGATGACTTCAAGGTCTTGAGCCAAGGTCTCAGGATTGTCAAATTTATAGTTTTTAATACCGTAAGCTTGTGCCATCAATTGGAAATCAGGAAGGGTATCAAAGACCGACTCTGATGTTCTACCTTCATAGAAGGATTCCTGCCACTGACGAACCATTCCAAGTGAGTGGTTGTTTAGCATAACCACCTTGATTGGCACCTTATAAATGTTCAAAATCGCCAATTCCTGGTTGGTCATTTGGAAACCACCATCCCCAACAAACAAGACTACTTCCTTATCTGGGTTGGCAATTTTAGCACCGATTGCTGCTGGAATTCCAAATCCCATGGTTCCTAAACCACCTGAAGTCACTAACTGACGTTCATTTTGGTAGGGATAATACTGGGCTGTCCACATCTGATGTTGACCAACGTCTGTTACCACAATGGCATCTCCATTCGTCAACTCACCAATTCGCTCAATAACGGCTTGAGGTTGAACAACTCGTTCTTTCTTATCATAAGAACGAACGCGGTTCTTGTCTTTAGTAACTTTTTCAATCCATTTTTCAGTATTGTTATGAACTGTCGGTTCTGCTAGTAACATTTGCAAGGCTTTCTTAGCATCTCCAACTACTGGAATATCCGCACTGATAATCTTTCCGATCTCAGCTGGGTCAATATCAATATGGGCAACCTTAGCATTCTTAGCGAAAGTCTTAGGATTCCCAGTCAAGCGGTCATCGAAACGACAACCAATACTAATCATAAAGTCCGCTTCCGTCATGGCAATATTAGCTGCGAATGACCCATGCATCCCCCCCATTCCAAGGAAGAGTGGATGACTCGTTGCAATCGTTCCTTGCCCCAAAAGGCTGGTTACCACTGGAATTTGGTAACGTTCTGCAAATTCATTTAATTCTGCAGCAGCTTCAGTATAACTAATTCCACCACCAGCTAGCAAGACTGGCTTTTTAGCCTTGGATAATTGCTTCAAGATTTTCTTGATTTGCATATCATTTGGCTCAAGAGTCGGTTGATAGCTTGGTAGGTTCACTTCTGGTGAATAAATGAAGTCTGTTTCTAAAGCAGATACGTCTTTAGGCAGGTCAATTACAACTGGCCCTGGGCGACCTGTAGTTGCGATATGGACAGCTTCCGTAATGATACGCGGAATATCTGCTGTCTCACGAACTTGGTAATTGTACTTAGTGATTGGCATGGTAATTCCCACGATATCTGCCTCCTGAAAGGCATCTTTCCCAATCCCTGCTCGCGCCACCTGACCTGTAAAGACCAAAAGGGGAACGCTATCGCTCATGGCATCTGCAATCCCTGTAATGGCATTTGTTGCTCCTGGTCCACTAGTGACGACGGCAACACCCAACTTTCCAGTTGATTTGGCATAACCTTCAGCTTCATGCAAACAACCTTGCTCATGACGTCCTAGAATGTGGCGAATACCTTTAAAATTATATATCGCATCATAAAAAGGCAAGACAGCACCACCAGGATAACCAAAGATGGTATCAATTCCTAAATCACGAAGTGTTTCCAAAACTAGGTCCGACCCCGTCTTAGGAGATTCTAAACTGATTTTCTCCATTGTTCCCCTTTCTTTCCTCTTAAAAATAACTTGTTACTATCATACCACTTTTTCAAAATTTTTCAAGACAAAAGAAGAAATTTTCTGAATTTTCTATTTTAACGTTTATTTATGAATATTATTTTTGTTTTTATTAAAAAGATACCGATTTCATTATTTAAAAAAGAAAAAAAGAACTGATTTCTCAGTCCTTCATTAATCTTATTCCACACTAAATAGGTATGGGTAAACTGGTTGTTGGCCTTGGTGGATTTCGACTTCAACATCTTCGAATTCTTCTGCGATTTCTTGAGCAATTTCATTGGCAAGTTCTTCGCTTCCGTCTTCACCGACATAGAAGGTTACGATTTCACTATCTTCATCCAACATATGTTTCAATGTTTCAGTCAAGGTTTGGTGCATGTCAGGGTTTGACACGAGAATTTTCCCATCCACCATACCAAGATTATCATTTTCATGGATTTCTAAACCATCAATGGTTGTATCACGCACAGCTGTTGTGACGCTTCCGCTAATGACATCGCTAAGGGCTGCAGTCATACGCTCTTGGTTTTCTTCGATGGACTTGCTTGGATCAAAGGCGAGAAGACTTGTCAAACCTTGAGGAAGAGTGCGAGCTTCTACCACTACTGCTGGTTGCTCCAAAACTTCTGCTGCAGATTGAGCTGCCATGAAAATGTTTTTGTTGTTTGGCAGGAAGATAATGTTACGGGCATTGACCTGTTCAACAGCCTTGATAAAGTCTTCTGTTGAAGGGTTCATGGTTTGACCGCCTTCGATAACATAATCCACACCTTGAGAACGGAAGATATCTGCTAGACCTTTACCAGCCACTACAGCAATCAAAGCATACTCTTTTTCTTCAGCAGGCTTGCTAACTTGAGTAGCTTCTTTCTCAACCTGTGCTTCGTGTTGGTTGCGCATATTGTCAACTTTTACCTTGACCAAGCTACCATATTTGAGTCCTTCTTGCATAACAAGTCCTGGATCTTCTGTATGGACATGGACTTTAACAATTTCATCATCGTTAACAACGAGGAGAGAATCCCCAAGTTCATTCAAATAGTTACGAAATTCGTCGTAGTCAAAATCTTTGGCATAGGTTGGACCTTGTTTAAGAGCTACCATGATTTCAGTACAATAACCAAAGGTAATGTCCTCAGTCGCTACATGACCAGCTACAGACTTGTGGTGCTCTGCATTGATCATCTCACTCATGTTGGCAGGAGTGGCTACAAAGTCCTCAGATGCAATATATTCGCCAGTAAGGGCTGAAAGGAAACCTTCGTAGATTAAGACCAATCCTTGACCACCTGAGTCCACAACACCAACTTCTTTCAAGACTGGAAGCATGTCTGGTGTTTTAGCTAGAGCTGTTTTAGCACCTTCCAAGGCTGCGCGCATGACTTCAACAGCGTCATCGGTTTGCTCAGCTTTTTTCTTAGCACCGATAGCAGCCCCACGAGAAACTGTCAAAATCGTTCCTTCAACTGGTTTCATAACTGCCTTATAGGCAACTTCCACACCTGATTGGAAAGCAAGGGCCAAGTCTTGACCTGTTAACTCGTCTTTATCCTTGATGGCTTGTGAAAATCCACGGAAAAGCTGAGACGTAATAACACCTGAGTTCCCACGCGCACCCATCAAAAGCCCTTTGGCAAGAATGCTCGCTACCTCGCCAACTGTAGAAGCTGGCTTGTCTGCAACTTCTTTAGCACCATTTTCAATGGTCATCCCCATGTTTGTTCCAGTATCTCCATCTGGAACAGGGAAGACGTTTAATGAATTGACATATTCAGCTTGCTTATTCAAGCGAGTTGATGCAGCCTGCACCATTTCTTGAAATAAGCTAGTAGTAATTTTTGACACGGTTATTCTCCTACAACTTTGATATTTTGAATGTAGACATTTACAGTCTGAGCAGTAATTCCAAGCTGGTTTTCCAAGCTAAAGGCAACACGCTCTTGAATGTTTTTTGACACTTCACTAATCTTTGTTCCGTAGCTCAACACGGTATACACATCAACTGCAATGCTGCCATCTTCGGCTGCCTTTACGACGACACCTTTAGAATAATTTTCCTTACCTAGAAGGGCTTGGAAATTATCTTTGAGGGCATTTTTACTAGCCATACCGACCACACCAAAAATCTCAGTTGTTGCACCGCCTACGACAGTTGCAATCACTTCATCTGTTAGTTCGATTTGACCATCTTTTGTATTGATTTTTACAGTCATCCTTTTTACCTCAACTAGTTGATACTCTATTTTATCATATTTCAGCCCAAGTGTAAAAGCAGAATACTGTATCAGCTGATATTTACTCTGCTTTTAAAATGATTTTTTCGCTATGACAAAAGAAAAAGACCCTGAGGTCTCCTTGCTTTTATTATTAAACGCGTTCAACTTTACCTGATTTCAAAGCACGAGCTGAAGCCCAAACTTTTTTAGGTTTACCATCGATAAGAACAGTAACTTTTTGAAGGTTTGGTTTTACGGCACGTTTTGTTTGGTTCATCGCGTGTGAACGGTTGTTTCCTGATACAGTCTTACGACCTGTAAAGTAACATACTTTAGCCATTTGTGTTTTCCTCCTATTAGATCTAATATAGCGGATGTGCTAGCACCACATACCGTACTATGTTATCACACTTTCTTCTTTTTTGCAAGGGAATTGGAAGATTTTTTTATTTATTTGTGATTCGGGTAACTTCTCAAAGTAACTTCCACTTGCCTGACCAAAGTGGAAATTAGTCTAAAACGGATTTTTATGGTGGAATTAAGTATGAGACGTTTGAATTAGAAATGAGGCTCACTATGACAAAACATAAACACCTTACCCTTTCAGACCGTAACGATATCCAACTAGGCTTAGAGCGCGGTGAAACCTTCAAAGCTATTGGACAATCCATTCTAAAAGACCCAACCACTGTTTCTAAAGAAGTCAAACGAAACAGACAAGTCCGAGAGTCTACATGCAATAATCTTCCTTGCCCTCTACTCGACAAAGCTCCCTTTGTCTGTAATGGATGTCCTAAAAGAAGACAAAACTGTGGCTATCAGAAAATCTTCTACCTCGCTAAACAAGCTCAAAAACAGTACGAACAAACTCTTGTTGAAGCTCGTGAAGGAACTCCCCTCAATTCCAAGACCTTCTGGGAAATGGACAAAGTCATTTCTGATGGGGTTAAAAAGGGACAACACATCTATCATATCCTCAAAACTCATAACCTTGATGTCAGCTCCTCAACCGTCTATCGACACATCCGAAAAGGATACCTATCTATCGCTCCTATTGACCTAGCCAGAGCCGTTAAATTCAAAGAAAGACGGAAAACTAAGCTACCTTCCATCCCTAAAGAAGCTAAAAAAGGCCGTTCCTATGAGGATTTCCAAAACTATTTAGCACTGCATCAACTAGACTCTTGGCTGGAAATGGATACGGTTATGGGCAGAATGGGAGGTAAAGTCCTACTCACCTTCAATCTCTCTTTCTGTAACTTTATCTTCGCTAGACTTCTGGATAATAAAACTGCCCTTGAGGTTACCAAACACCTCTATGACATCAAGAACACTCTTCACCAAGCTGATAAAGATTTCTGTCAACTCTTTCCTGTCATCCTGACAGATAATGGTGGAGAGTTTGCCAGGGTTGATGATATCGAAATGGATGTGCGAGGAGAGAGTAAACTCTTCTTTTGTGACCCTAATCGCTCTGACCAGAAAGGGAGAATTGAGAAAAATCACACGCTGATTCGCGACATTCTGCCTAAAGGAACTTCTTTTGACAATTTAACTCAAGAGGAAATCAATCTCGTCTGTTCGCATGTCAACAGTGTCAAACGCGCTGCTTTGAATGGAAAGTCAGCCTATGAACTCTTTGCCTTTACTTACGGAGAAGAAATTCCTAAACTTCTAGGTATTTCTAAAATACCTGCAGAAGACGTCTGTCAGTCGTCTAAATTACTCCAACATAAGTTCTAAAAACTAACCTTTAACCACATTCAAACGTCTCACACTAACTTCCACCATAGCGGAACTTAATCTGAAACGCTTTCAGATGAGGGGATTTTGTGCGCTCTTTTTTTCTATTCATTTTGGCTACAAAAGCAATAAAATCAAGCATTAGTAAAACCAGTGGAACTTACCCTGACACGGATTTCCACTGGTTTTTACAATTTTTATCAGACTAACTTCCACTTCTACTAGCGGTGGAACTTAGTTTGGGAATTTACCTATTTGTGATTCGAATGTGATAATGTCTTTAGTAAATCAAACGTGAAAATGTCCCATTTGGTAGAATAGTCATATAAAAAAGATCCAACTGAATATGAATGAAACGAAAAAATATCTTGTGATAACAGCTATAGCTCAAGGAAAGAAAGCAAAGAAACGGGCCTGTGTCGAACTTAAGCTTTCTGAAAGATAACTCAATCGTCTGCTACTAGCCTATCAACAGAAAGGAAAAGAAGCCTTCAGACACGGAAACAGAGAATTGGAAGATTTTTTATTTGTGTCTTAAATCAGATTTTACGTGACATTTTCTGCTCTTCACATGTCATTGTTGATTAACAAAAAACCAGCATTGAAAATAAGTGTATAAAAATCATCTCTAACTACTACTCAGGAGATGGCTGTTAAGTCTAAGTACCACAGCTCATCTATCGGTTTTCTTACGATAATATCCGAGTCTAAATACAGTACACGAACCTCACTTACATACTTTGGAATAAAATACCTAAAGAAGGTAGCGTAAGAAAGTCCCTCAAATGGTAAACGATAATCTCTCAGAATACTACTGTCAATCGGAAGACCATCATTAAAAATATAAAACTTCCGATTATCATAATGAACACACAGGGATTTTATTGTTGTTTCAACTTTATTCATACTGAGCATTACCTGCGCCTAAGACAATCGCTTTTTTCTCTTCTTTCACTCTTTATCTCATTTCTTTTTTCCCATCATATGTTTCTACGTAACCATTATTTTCGCCCATTCGTTCGTAAAACCATACCCGTGGAGATTTTAGATGAAATCCCATTACGGTTTACGATTTTCCCACTAGGACACGGAGTTTGGCAAATCGATTCTATTTGCCAAACGTAGTTAATGAGGCAGTTAGCTAGTTCGCTTCCTTCCCATTACGACGGAAAAGTCCACGAATCGATACCATTCGTGGATTTTTCCTATTGAAGCGTTTAGGTAAGCCGCCATAGCGGTTACCGTCAAATGACAGCAACTTTATGTTGCTAGTCATTTGTAACGATTTACATCTTCTCTTCCAACTCTACATCTGGATACTTATCCGCAAACCAACGAAGGGCAAAGTCATTTTCAAAGAGGAAGACTGGTTGGTCGAAACGGTCTTTGGCCAAGATATTTCGGCTTGATGACATCCGTTCATCCAAGTCCTCAGGCTTGATCCAACGAACAGTCTTTTTACCCATTGGGCTCATAACCACTTCTGCATTGTACTCGCCTTCCATACGGTGTTTAAAGACTTCAAACTGGAGTTGACCAACAGCTCCCAGCATGTACTCGCCTGTTTGGTAATTCTTATAAAGCTGAATAGCTCCTTCTTGCACCAATTGCTCAATCCCCTTGTGGAAGGATTTTTGCTTCATGACATTCTTAGCAGAAACTTTCATGAAAATTTCAGGAGTAAAGGTTGGCAGTGGCTCAAACTCAAACTTGTTTTTTCCAACTGTCAAGGTATCCCCAACTTGATAAGTACCTGTATCGTATACACCGATAATATCACCCGCCACGGCATTGGTTACATTCTCACGACTTTCCGCCATAAATTGAGTAACATTTGACAGCTTAGCTCCCTTACCAGTACGAGGCAGATTGACACTCATACCACGCTCAAATTCACCTGATACGATACGGACAAAGGCGATACGATCACGGTGACGAGGGTCCATGTTGGCTTGGATTTTAAAGACAAATCCTGAGAAATCCTTGTCATAAGGAGCCACAATTTCACCGTCTGTTTTCTTGTGACCATGTGGTTCTGGAGCAAACTTGAGAAAGGTTTCAAGGAAGGTCTGCACACCAAAGTTTGTCAAAGCTGAACCGAAGAAGACTGGCGTCAATTCTCCAGCAAGGATAGCTTCCTCTGAAAACTCATTCCCAGCTTCATTTAAAAGTTCAATATCATCCTTGACTTGCTCGTAGAAAGGATTGTTGCCAAAAAGCTTGTCCCCATCTTCTAGACTGGCAAAACGCTCATCCCCTCTATAGAGTTCCAAGCGTTGGTTATAGAGGTCATACAAGCCTTCAAAGGCTTTCCCCATCCCGATAGGCCAGTTCATCGGGTAGCTAGCAATGCCCAAGACTTCTTCCAACTCTTGCAAGAGGTCTAGTGGCTCACGACCGTCACGGTCCAGCTTATTCATAAAGGTAAAGACTGGAATTCCACGGTGTTTCACAACCTCAAACAATTTCTTAGTTTGGGCCTCGATACCCTTGGCAGAATCCACGACCATGACCGCAGCATCCACCGCCATCAAGGTACGATAGGTATCTTCTGAGAAGTCCTCATGCCCTGGCGTGTCTAGGATGTTGACGCGCTTACCATCGTAGTCAAACTGCATCACAGATGAAGTAACGGAAATCCCACGTTGCTTCTCGATATCCATCCAGTCAGACTTAGCAAAAGTCCCTGTTTTCTTTCCTTTAACCGTACCAGCCTCACGAATCTCGCCCCCAAAGTAGAGCAGTTGCTCAGTGATGGTTGTTTTCCCCGCGTCCGGGTGAGAGATGATGGCAAAGGTACGACGTCTCTTAATTTCTTCTTGAATATTCATAAGTTCTCTTTCTTTGATTCTCTATTTTTCTTGTTTCATATAGCTAAGAATGATTTCTACATTGGATTGTACCATTCCTTTCAACACTCCATTATATCGGATTTTAGCATTTTTTTCAATTTCTATTTCTTTTCACTTCCCCCTCCCTTATTTATAGGAAAATATGGTAAAATAGAACAGACTAAAAATCATCATTTCACGAAAGGATGCAAGATGAAAATTACGCAAGAAGAGGTAACACACGTTGCCAATCTTTCAAAATTAAGATTCTCTGAAGAAGAAACTGCTGCCTTTGCGACTACCTTGTCTAAGATTGTTGACATGGTTGAATTGCTGGGCGAAGTTGACACAACTGGTGTCGCACCTACTACGACCATGGCTGACCGCAAGACTGTACTCCGCCCTGATGTCGCCGAAGAAGGAACAGACCGTGACCGCTTATTTAAAAACGTACCTGAAAAAGACAACTACTATATCAAGGTACCAGCTATCCTAGACGATGGAGGAGATGCCTAATGACTTTCAACAATAAAACCATTGAAGACTTGCACAATCTCCTTGTCTCTAAGGAAATTTCTGCAACAGAATTGACCCAAGCAACGTTTGAAGATATCAAGTCTCGCGAGACAGCTATCAACGCTTTTGTCACCATCGCTGAGGAACAAGCTCTTGCTCAAGCCAAAGCTATTGATGAAGCTGGAATTGACGCTGACAATGTCCTTTCAGGAATTCCACTTGCTGTTAAGGATAATATCTCTACAGACGGCATTCTCACAACTGCTGCCTCAAAAATGCTCTACAACTATGAGCCAATTTTTGATGCGACAGCCGTTGCCAATGCAAAAGCCAAGTGTATGATTGTCGTAGGGAAAACCAACATGGACGAATTTGCCATGGGGGGGTCAGGTGAAACTTCTCACTACGGTGCCACTAAAAATGCTTGGGACCACAGCAAGGTTCCTGGTGGATCATCAAGTGGTTCTGCTGCAGCTGTAGCCTCAGGACAAGTCCGCTTGTCACTTGGTTCTGATACGGGTGGTTCTATCCGCCAACCTGCTGCCTTCAACGGGATTGTTGGTCTCAAACCAACCTACGGAACAGTTTCTCGTTTCGGTCTCATTGCCTTCGGTAGCTCATTAGATCAAATCGGACCTTTCGCACCAACTGTTAAGGAAAACGCCCTCTTGCTCAACGCTATTGCCAACGAAGATGCAAAAGACTCTACTTCTGCTCCTGTCCGCATTGCCGACTTTACTTCAAAAATCGGTCAAGACATCAAGGGCATGAAAATCGCTTTGCCTAAGGAATATCTCGGTGAAGGAATTGACCCAGAAGTTAAAGAAACCATCCTGAATGCCGCTAAGCACTTTGAGAAACTTGGTGCTATCGTTGAAGAAGTCAGCCTTCCTCACTCTAAATACGGGGTTGCCGTATACTACATCATCGCTTCATCTGAAGCTTCATCAAACTTGCAACGCTTTGACGGTATCCGTTACGGCTACCGCGCAGAGGATGCGACTAATCTTGATGAAATCTATGTAAACAGCCGTAGCCAAGGTTTCGGTGAAGAAGTGAAACGTCGTATCATGTTAGGTACTTTCAGTCTTTCATCAGGTTATTACGATGCTTACTACAAGAAGGCTGGTCAAGTCCGTACCCTCATCATCCAAGATTTCGAAAAAGTCTTCGCGGATTACGACTTGATTTTGGGTCCAACTGCTCCTAGTGTTGCCTATGACTTGGACTCACTCAACCATGACCCAGTTGCCATGTACTTGGCTGACCTCTTGACCATCCCAGTCAACTTAGCTGGTCTACCAGGGATTTCGATTCCTGCTGGATTCTCTCAAGGTCTACCTGTCGGTCTACAATTGATTGGTCCTAAATATTCTGAGGAAACCATTTACCAAGCTGCTGCTGCTTTTGAGGCAACAACAGACTACCACAAACAACAACCTGTGATTTTTGGAGGTGACAACTAATGAACTTTGAAACAGTCATTGGACTTGAAGTCCACGTAGAGCTCAACACCAATTCAAAAATCTTCTCACCTACTTCTGCCCACTTTGGAAATGACCAAAATGCCAACACTAACGTGATTGACTGGTCCTTCCCAGGAGTTCTGCCAGTTCTCAATAAAGGGGTTGTCGATGCTGGTATCAAGGCTGCTCTTGCCCTCAACATGGACATCCATAAAAAGATGCACTTTGACCGCAAGAACTACTTCTATCCTGATAATCCAAAGGCCTACCAAATTTCTCAGTTTGATGAGCCAATCGGCTATAATGGTTGGATTGAAGTCGAGCTAGAAGACGGTACAACTAAGAAAATCGGTATCGAACGTGCCCACCTAGAGGAAGACGCTGGTAAAAACACCCACGGTACAGACGGCTACTCTTACGTTGACCTAAACCGCCAAGGGGTGCCATTGATTGAGATTGTATCTGAAGCTGACATGCGTTCGCCAGAAGAAGCCTATGCTTACCTAACAGCCCTCAAGGAAGTTATCCAGTATGCTGGTATTTCTGACGTTAAGATGGAAGAAGGTTCTATGCGTGTGGATGCCAATATCTCCCTTCGCCCTTATGGTCAAGAAAAATTCGGTACCAAAACTGAGTTGAAGAACCTCAACTCCTTCTCAAATGTTCGCAAAGGTCTTGAATACGAAGTCCAACGTCAAGCCGAAATCCTTCGATCAGGTGGTCAAATTCGCCAAGAAACCCGCCGTTACGATGAAGCTAACAAGGCAACCATCCTCATGCGTGTCAAGGAAGGGGCTGCAGACTACCGCTACTTCCCAGAACCAGACCTACCTCTCTTTGAAATTTCAGATGAGTGGATTGAGGAAATGCGTACAGAGTTGCCAGAGTTTCCAAAAGAACGACGTGCGCGTTACGTGGCTGACCTTGGCTTGTCAGACTACGATGCCAGCCAGTTGACCGCAAACAAAGTCACTTCTGACTTCTTTGAAAAAGCTGTTGCCCTTGGCGGTGACGCTAAACAAGTCTCTAACTGGCTCCAAGGAGAAGTTGCTCAGTTCTTGAATGCCGAAGGCAAGACACTTGAACAAATCAAATTGACGCCAGAAAACTTGGTTGAAATGATTGCCATCATCGAAGACGGCACTATCTCTTCTAAGATTGCCAAGAAAGTCTTTGTCCACCTGGCTAAAAATGGCGGTGGCGCGCGTGAATACGTTGAGAAAGCAGGCATGGTTCAAATCTCAGATCCAGAAATCTTGATTCCAATCATCCACCAAGTCTTTGCGGATAACGAAGCCGCGGTTGCCGACTTCAAGTCAGGTAAACGTAACGCAGACAAGGCCTTCACAGGCTTCCTTATGAAAGCAACCAAAGGCCAAGCCAACCCACAAGTCGCCCTTAAACTCCTTGCACAAGAATTGGCGAAGTTGAAAGAAGATTAAAAAATAATCTCCAGATTAGGAACTATCCGTGAGTTCTCTAGTCTGGAGATTTTTCAATATACTTCGTTATTAGGCGGTTACACTTAAAAAAGCCCTTCCTCTAGGAGTAGAGGAAAGGCTTTTTTCTTGATTATCATAAACTTCAGAATGATAGATAAGCGACTTATTACGCTTTATACCATTTCTTACTCCTTATCATCTTTACGACGTCTTGAAACTAAACCTAAGCCAGTCATTGCGGCTAAAGCTCCAAGAAGGAGAGATGAAGTTGATGATTGAGTACCTGTATTCGGAAGTTCCCGTTTACCATCTACAAATGTTGATTCATTTGAATTCACTATTTGAGTTGATTTATCTGATGTCACTGTTACATCTGAATGATCTGGGGTATCTGATTGTCCAGGAACATCTGGATGATTTGGCTTATCCGATTGTCTAGGCACTTCTGGATGAGAAGGAGTTCCATCATGACTTGGAGTAATCACTTTCTTAAAGATATGGGTTGTTACATTTCCAACTAAAATAGTCTTGACATATTCATAGCCAGTAAATGTTCCCTTATCTTTTGTACCATCTTCTTGAGGTTTTAGAATATTACCTTCAGTATCTTTCCAAACTGTTGATTTACTTTCTTCATTACTTGGAGTTGAAGGTGTTGGTGAATATGGTGTTGAAGAAGATTTCTTAGTATACACATGAATTGTATTTCCATCTTTATCTTTCTTAGTTTCTTTGTAAATATACTCTGGAATGTCTTTCTTATCCTTCGTTCCTTTGTCTGAAGGATTGATTTCTTTGCCTTCTTCATCTACATAACTTGTTACGACTTGACGGTATACATGCCTTGTATTTCCTTTTTCGTCTTTCTTACTTTCTTTGTAAATGTACTCTGGAATGTCTTTCTTATCCTTCGTTCCTTTATCTGAAGGGTTGATTTCTTTGCCTTCTTCATCTACATAAGTTGTAACAACCTTACGGTAGACATACTCAACAGTTGCAACTCCTTCTTTTAATTCTCCTGACTCAGGATCAGATGTTTCAGATTTCTTCACGAATTCATAAACATCTCCGTCAGCAGTTGTAATTGTTGTTGGTTTGTGATCAGTTGTATCGTACTGAGTTCCAACTAAATCACCATTAACATCCATCACTGTTGTAGGAATTTCTTTACCTTCAGATGTACCTGAAATTGATAATCCATTCTCATCTACATAGTTAACAACTACAAATCCAATATGAGCTTCTGGTAATTCTTCTGTAGCATTTTGTAATTCATATACATAAGTGACAACCGATGTTCTACCTTTTACATCTGATTTTTCTGCATCTGAATATTGCGTTACTTTTATAAATTTGTAAACTTTTCCATCAGCTGTTTTAATAGTTTCTGGTTTATTGTCTGTTGTGTCATATGGTGTTTTCACTAGCGACGCTGGAGTATCGATTACTGATTTATCAACTTTAACACCAGTTTCAGTAGTTCCTGATAATGGACGACCAGCTTTATCAATATAAGTAACAATTACATTACCATATTTTTGTTTTGTTTCATGTTCCGGTACTTCTTCATAAACATAAGTAACATTTTGTGGTTGTTCACTTACCTTACCTTTTTCCTCAGCTGAACCTGGTTTAGTTGTTGCAGTAAGAATGTATACTTTACCATCTTTTTCGATACGTTCAGGTTTAAAGTCTGATGTTGAAGTATCGTAATCTGTTCCCACTACAGTATCTTTTGGTTGTACTGTTTGAGTTTCTTTTAATGTAACTCCAGTAGTTGTTTCATAAGATACTGTTACTCCTTGACCTTTAACTGCTCTATAAGTGTAAGTAGCTGTTTGAGGTTGTTCAGTGAAATTAGTTGGAATTTTATCTACTTTTACAAATTCATAAACCTTACCATCTTTATCTGTAATGCGATTTAGATGTTCTAAGTTTACTTTTTCGTTTAGTGATTTCTTACCAGTATTTGTTGGATCTTTGATTTCTTTTCCAGATTCATTAACAAATTTTTGAATAATTTCACCTTTTACTTCAGTGTAAACATAAGTTACAACAGTTGGAGTTTCAGTTACTTTACCATTCTCTTTTGAAGAGCCTTCTTTCACCCCACCATTTTTCTCTACAAGTTTATAAAGTTTTCCATCTTTCGTAATCGTTAAGTCTTTAACAGTTGTAGTATTATATTCATCTCCTGTTGGAACTTGAGATTTCAAGTGGTTATCAGGTTTGATTGATTCACCTGCTTCGTCTTCGTACTTAACAGTCACATCACCATTTTGTAAGGTATACACATAGGTGATGACCGCTGGGGTATCACTTACTTTACCAGTTTCTGGGGCGGAATCTGCTTTGGTCTCTTTCAGTTTATATACTTTGCCGTCTGCTGTTTGAATTCTTGGTTTCTTAACATCTTCTGACGTTGTATCGTAAGCTGTTCCTGTTTCGACACCTTTTTTCAATTCATTTGGTGTTGAAATTGCTGTTCCTGTTTCGTCTTCGTACTTAACAGTTACGTCTCCATTTTCTAAGGTATACACATAGGTGATGACCGCTGGGGTATCACTTACTTTACCAGTTTCTGGGGCGGAGTCTGCTTTGGTCTCTTTCAGTTTATATACTTTTCCATCTTCTGTTTGAATTCTTGGTTTCTTAACAGTTTCTGGCCTTGTATCGTAAGCTGTTCCTGTTTCGACACCTTTTTTCAATTCATTTGGTGTTGAAATTGCTGTTCCTGTCTCGTCTTCGTACTTAACAGTTACGTCTCCATTTTCTAAGGTATACACATAGGTGATGACCGCTGGGGTATCACTTACTTTACCAGTTTCTGGGGCGGAATCTGCTTTGGTCTCTTTCAGTTTATATACTTTGCCGTCTGCTGTTTGAATTCTTGGTTTCTTAACATCTTCTGGCGTTGTATCGTAAGCTGTTCCTGTTTCGACACCTTTTTTCAATTCATTTGGTGTTGAAATTGCTGTTCCTGTTTCGTCTTCGTACTTAACAGTTACGTCACCATTTTCTAATGTGTATACGTATGTGATGACCGCTGGTGTATCACTTACTTTACCAGTTTCTGGGGCGGAATCTGCTTTGGTCTCTTTCAGTTTATATACTTTGCCGTCTGCTGTTTGAATTCTTGGTTTCTTAACATCTTCTGGCCTTGTATCGTAAGCTGTTCCTGTTTCGACACCTTTTTTCAATTCATTTGGTGTTGAGATTGCTGTTCCTGTTTCGTCTTCGTACTTAACGGTTACGTCACCATTTTGCAACACATACTCATAAGTAACTGTTTGTTTTTCTGTAGATACTTTACCTATTTCTGCAGCTGAACCTGTTTTTAATCCATTATTTGCTTCAACAAGCTTATAAACTCGTCCATCTTCTTTTCTTATAGTTGCGTCTTTCGTCGCAGTATAGTCACTTCCTACTTGTCCATTTGTTACTAGTGCTACTGGATCTTTTAGGTTGGTTTCTGTGCCTGCGATGACGTATTTAACTTCGACATTTCCACCTACTTTTGGTGCATACTCATAAACGACTTCTTGTTTCGCTTCTGTTACTTTACCTGTTTCTGGAGCTGAATCTGCTTTTAGTCCATTATTTGTTTTAACTAATTCATAGACTAAGCCGTCTTTTGTAAGTGTGTTTTCTTTCGTCGCAGTGTAGTCACTTCCTACTTGTCCATTTGTTACTAGTGCTACTGGATCTTTTAGGTTGGTTTCTGTGCCTGCGATGACGTATTTAACTTCGACATTTCCACCTACTTTTGGTGCATACTCATAAACGACTTCTTGTTTCGCTTCTGTTACTTTACCTGTTTCTGTAGCTGAACCTGCTTTTAGTCCATTATTTGTTTTAACTAATTCATAGACTAAGCCGTCTTTTGTAAGTGTGTTTTCTTTCGTCGCAGTATAGTCACTTCCTACTTGTCCATTTGTTACTAGTGCTACTGGATCTTTTAGGTTGGTTTCTGTGCCTGCAATGACATATTTAACTTCGACGTTTCCACCTACTTTTGGTGCGTACTCATAAACGACTTCTTGTTTCGCTTCTGTTACTTTACCTGTTTCTGTAGCTGAACCTGCTTTTAGTCCATTATTTGTTTTAACTAATTCATAGACTAAGCCGTCTTTTGTGAGTGTGTTTTCTTTTGTCGCAGTGTAGTCACTTCCTACTTGTCCATTTGTTACTAGTGCTACTGGATCTTTTAGGTTGGTTTCTGTGCCTGCGATGACGTATTTAACTTCGACATTTCCACCTACTTTTGGTGCATACTCATAAACGACTTCTTGTTTCGCTTCTGTTACTTTACCTGTTTCTGGAGCTGAATCTGCTTTTAGTCCATTATTTGTTTTAACTAATTCATAGACTAAGCCGTCTTTTGTAAGTGTGTTTTCTTTCGTCGCAGTGTAGTCACTTCCTACTTGTCCATCTGTTACTAATGCTACTGGATCTTTTAGGTTGGTTTCTGTGCCTGCGATGACGTATTTAACTTCGACATTTCCACCTACTTTTGGTGCGTACTCATAAACAACTTCTTGTTTCGCTTCTGTTACTTTACCTGTTTCTGTAGCTGAACCTGCTTTTAGTCCATTATTTGTTTTAACTAATTCATAGACTAAGCCGTCTTTTGTAAGTGTGTTTTCTTTCGTCGCAGTATAGTCACTTCCTACTTGTCCATTTGTTACTAGTGCTACTGGATCTTTTAGGTTGGTTTCTGTGCCTGCAATGACATATTTAACTTCGACGTTTCCACCTACTTTTGGTGCGTACTCATAAACGACTTCTTGTTTATCCGCTGTAACTGTACCTTGTTCTCCAGCTGATGTAGCTTTATGTCCTTTATATACATAAACTTTCCCATCAGTATCTGTTAATTCTTCACCTGCTACTGGCGCTGTTGAAGTATAGCTTGTTCCAACTTTTAATCCCTTAGCGACATCTGTTGATGGTTTTAATTCAGTTGTTGTACCTTCAATAACGTATTTTGCAACTACATCTCCACCAACTGGGACAAATCGCTCATAGTATACATTTTCAACAATATCACCATTATTAAGGACTTCAGGTGTAATTCTTACTTCATCAATTGCCGCTTTAGCAATATATTGATCATTAACTTTTACTTCTGGTTTTTCCCATTCTGAAGGTGTTGGAGAAGTTACAGACTCCCATTTAGCATTTGCAGGAATTTCCCAATTACCTTCTACCACTCGACCTGTTTCTTTTCCTGTATAAACTTTTCTCGATGCTGTAACAACTTGTTCAACAGGTTGTGAAATCACATTAGTTTCGTTATTTTTTTCTAAATAATGAATAGTTCGTTTAACTTCTTTTGTTTCAGTTACTTCCTTAGCTTCTTCATATAAATAAGTTACTTTCTTAGTGACTTGCTTTTCATATGTTCCCGATGGTGTTGCAGAGGTTGGATCTAACTCTTTATAAATGTAAGTTCGTCCATTTTTAGTCATAACGTCATCTTTATTGGTCGTGTATGGCTCATTTGCAAATCCTTCGGTAGTTCTTCTTGCTTCAGAATCTCTTGGTGATAAATCCAATCCACTAGTTGTATAGTAGCGAGAAATAACTTTACCTCTAATATCTTCTGTTCTAAGACCTACAACATTTGATTCTAACCAAGTATTTGAAGCATTTTTCAAAAATATTTGTGATGTACTTTGGATAAAGTTTGGATTTTGTTGGTCGACTCTAACATTAAAATGATCTACAAAAGGTGTTTCTTTAGTTACTTGATAATCAGATTTGAAAACATATTTTACAGCTGTTACATCTTTCCAATTAGAAATCTGATCTGCTGTTACATATGTCGCTGTAGTTTTATCTGCCACAGTTGAAGTCGTATAAACAACGTCCCATGAATCAGATTTATCAACAATTGGTCCTTCTAAATATGTAACTGCTTCTTTTTTAGGTACTAATACAACTGCCTCTTTAATTTGTTGTGGATTATCTGTTAAGTTTTGAATAGTTGGCGTTAAGGTCACTTCATTTCCATTTACTACATCTATAATTCCTCGAACAACTGGAGTTCCAGGTTTTGAGATACCAAGTGCAGTGTAATACTCAATAACATTTGTAAATTTTACATCAACACTTGCTCTGGATATTGTATTACCACTTTCATGCCCATCAACATAATCCGAATTCAACGAACGATCTCGTCCTTTTAATGTTTGTGAATTACTATTCCAAACTAAATAAGACTCAATATTATAAGTATTACTTTCTACTAATCCATTATTTTCAACTTCAAAAGTTAAAGCCACAGGTCTATATCCCTGCTCTGCCGTTATATTCTCAGAAACATCATATTTCGTTATTCCTAAATCTTTTGTATCAAAAATATATGCTGTTTTTCCTGTGTTTTTATAGTTAGTAATTGTTCTAGTTGGTATTACAGTAGTATATTTTTCTTTTATTTTATCATAATCATATAAAGCTCTACCTTCATTTGGAGTATACACTACATCTGTTGTTAATAATCGATTATCAGTTGTCACACGAAAGTCTTTTAACGGAACTTTAGGATCTGCAAGTAGCATTATTTTCGTTTCAGTTATATTTGGATCCAATTTTGATAGGTTTCTTGTTTGTACACCATTTTCACTTTCATTTAATGATTTAAAATAATCAGTTGCATGATAACTAACAATTACTGGAAGAATTTTTCCTCTAGAAATATCTTTACTATTAACTCCTCTGCCATTCAGTACATTCATTTCGAGTGATAACTCATAAGGTGTTTTATTATGAACAGCTTCTCTAAATTTTCCTGTTTGTGGGCGAACTTCATTAGAAGCTTGAGTTAGATTTTCACTGAAACTTAAATTGATTCGATTTTTATAACTAGTAATTTTATCATCTTCACTTTTTTCTTTCCAACTAGGTACCTTTACATCTAGAAAAGCATTAAATTCTTTAATTTTTATTTTTTCCCCATCTTTATAATACTTGTCTTCAATTCCTGAATGTTCTAACACAAGATGTTGATAGTGTTTGGACGAATCAAGTTTAATGGTAGTTGCCATTTCTTCTGCATTTGAGTACTCTTTAATCAATTCAGGTTGATTTTGCTCATTTATTCCATATAATTTAAATGGTTTTACTAACGTTCCACTTGCATCAGTATAATTAAGAGTTGATTTAGTTCCATTTGCGTTTAACTTAGCATATTTAAAATCTCCTAGTCTAACAGATGTAAAATAATTATCTTTCTGATCTTTCGGAATAAAGTAATTAACAAAATTACCCGAAAAGATTCCCCCATCACCTTTCATCTGAGAATCTTCCAATCTAACCGAAGCCCTAAAAGTATCTGTATCTGATTGATTTGAATATAATTTCTGATTACTAGGAGTCCAAATATAGGTATATAAGCTTCCGATAGTAGAAAGTCCATTTGTGGCATAAACACGAAATGCATTGTTACTTGGTAATTCTTGTGTAAATGTTGAGCCATCTGGTCGATGCCCTACTGCAGTATAAGTAATTGGTGGAAGATACCCTTTAGTCGGTGTAGTATCAATATATTTTTGAATTTCATCAGATGTCGTCAAAACTCCCTTTTTTAATCGTAAATAAAGAGCATAATCATTAGTATTAGTACCTTCACTAACCCCATTCTCTGGTATAAAAGTTGCCACTCCATTTTCCAGTTTCCACCTATCACTACCTCTCATACCTGGAGCTATTTCAAAAATGTCAGGAATTCCACTAATTGTGTAATCATATTTTAACAATCGACCATTCCCGTTATGAGAAGCAGTTCCATTCTCATCTGCTTCTCTATTCCGGATATAGGCTGTATTTGCTGCAATAAAAGGTAATTTGTACGTTGCATTTTCAATAGGCTTAAAAGTACCATCAATAACATTTCCTAATTTCCATTCAGCTTCATGTTTTGTATAGTCAATATATAGATTGCCAAAAATAAAGCTTCCTACTTCTTTTGTACGAGTATCTGATTCTCGATAAAGAATTTCAGATAAATAATCAAACGTTGCAGTTATAGTCTTAGAAACCGTATAATTATCACCAGTTCCTAATTCTACAGTAATAGGAAGTCGATCACCATTACTTGGAGCGTTTTTTATAGAGGTACCAACTCGCAATATCATCTCACTCTCTGCAACTGTTCCACCTGTCATAGGATTAAGACTCAATTCATAAATATAAGCAGCCTCTGTTGATTTATCTTCTACTTTCTTAACAAATGTAGAGTGTTTAAATTCTGGTTGCGATTTTGAATGTAAAAATTCTTTCGGAACTGTAATACGAACTTTTCCATCAACAACCGTTTCATCAGAGGATGCAGAGTAAGTTATAGATACTTTTTGATAACGACTCCCATTCCCTTCATTTGCAACAGGAATTTGTTTTTCTGTTGGTCCATTATGACTATCAAAATGAACATCTCCGGATATAGCTTGGCTTGTAACTCCCTCTCTAAAGCTTACTCCTTCTTCCATCTTTTTGCCATTACGACTATCTTGATTTTTATTTTCTTTAGGTGTTTCTTCAGCTTTAATTGATTTTAAGATAGAAGTTAATGAGCTGATTTCTTTAGCTTTTTTATCAGCTCCTGACTGTGTTGCATCCAAAGTGCCTAAATATTGCTTAGCTTCTGCAACGAGTTTTTCGGCATTTTGGATTTGAGAAGCTTGTTTTTTATTTCCTCGGATACGTTCAATTTGAGCTTCCAAATCAGCTAATTTCGTTTGCAAAAGAGATAAATTGATAGATGGTTTTGTCTCAGTTGCTTCTGCAGTGTTAGTATGTTCTGAAACTGCTGAAGCTTGTTCAGCTTCTTTTTCATTTTCTTTTACAGGTGTCGCTGGCTCAGCTGACTTTTCTTCATTTATTTTTGGTTGCTCAGCTAACTCTGATGTTGTTTCACTATCTGATTTTGACTCAGAGACAGTTCCTGCTTGCGTATTTTCTTGAACTTGGTTTAGTCCCGTATCAGCATCCTTTGTTACTACCGCTTCGTGTTTCTAGCGAGGCAGCTCATTATCGTATTATCTGCCCGATAGATCTCTTAAATTCAATCGATTTTAATCATTTCAAACGATGATCTTTGTTCTCGATAATTAAGAATTTGCCACTTATATATATCGACTGTACATACTTCGTATCATATTTCAAAGAAATTTTTAAGATATTTACTGATAAATTTCATTAAAAAATATAGGTAAATATTTCCATTATCCCACCTCCAACTTTCTTTTTCATTCCTTTTATGGTAGAATGAAGAGTAATAATATTTATTAAAGAGGTAAAAACATGATTGAAGCAAGCAAATTGAAAGCTGGTATGACATTTGAAACTGCAGACGGAAAATTGATCCGCGTTTTGGAAGCTAGCCACCACAAACCAGGTAAAGGGAACACAATCATGCGTATGAAATTGCGTGATGTCCGTACTGGTTCTACATTTGATACAAGCTACCGTCCAGAAGAAAAATTCGAACAAGCTATTATCGAAACTGTTCCAGCTCAATACTTGTACAAAATGGATGAAACTGCCTACTTCATGAACACTGAAACTTACGACCAATACGAAATACCAGTCGTAAATGTTGAAAATGAGTTGCTTTACATCCTTGAAAACTCTGATGTGAAAATCCAATTCTACGGAACTGAAGTAATCGGTGTCACTGTACCAACTACTGTTGAATTGACAGTCGCTGAAACACAACCATCTATCAAGGGTGCTACTGTTACAGGTTCTGGTAAACCAGCAACTATGGAAACTGGACTTGTTGTCAACGTTCCTGACTTCATCGAAGCTGGACAAAAATTGATCATCAACACTGCAGAAGGAACTTACGTTTCTCGTGCCTAATCTCTAGAAAGAGGTCATTCTATGGGAATTGAAGAACAATTTGGCGAAATCGTTATCGCTCCACGTGTACTTGAAAAAATCATTGCCATCGCAACTGCTAAAGTTGATGGTGTCCACTCATTTTCAAATAAATCCGTATCTGACACCCTATCAAAACTCTCTCTTGGTCGTGGCGTCTACTTAAAAGAAAGCAACGAAGAGCTAACTGCTGACATCTACCTCTATCTTGAGTACGGTGTGAAAGTACCAAAAGTTGCTCTTGCTATTCAAAAAGCGGTCAAAGATGCTGTCCGTGATATGGCTGATGTGGAACTTACTGCTGTCAATATTCACGTTGCGGGAATCGTTCCAGACAAAACACCAAAACCTGAATTGAAAGATCTATTTAACGAGGACTTCCTCAATGACTAGTCCATTATTAGAATCTAGACGCGAACTTCGTAAATGTGCTTTTCAAGCTCTTATGAGCCTTGAATTCGGCACAGATATGGAAACAGCTTGTCACTTTGCCTACACACATGACCGTGAAGATGCTGATGTGCAAATCCCAGCCTTTCTTCTAAACTTGGTTTCTGGTGTTCAAGCTCAAAAAGACGAGTTGGATAAACAAATCAACCAGCACCTCAAGTCAGGCTGGACAGTTGAACGCTTGACCTTGGTCGAAAAAAACTTACTACGCTTGGGTATCTTTGAAATTACATCATTTGATACACCTCAGCTAGTAGCAGTCAATGAAGCCATTGAACTCGCCAAGAATTTTTCAGATCAAAAATCAGCCCGCTTTATTAACGGACTACTTAGTCAATTTGTAACTGAAGAAAATGAATAATCAAAAAGGTGTTTGGTCTTCCAAGCACCTTTTGACTTTCCCCTCTGCACAGAGTAAGAACCACATAAAAACTAGAACTGGCAGTCAGTTCTAGTTTTTGCGTATTCTAAAGAATTATACTCAATGAAAATCAAAAAGCAAACTAGGAAGCTAGCCGTAGGCTGCTCAAAACACGGTTTTGAGGTTGTGGATAGAACTGACGAAGTCAGTAACATATATACGGCAAGGCGAAGCTGACGTGGTTTGAAGAGATTTTCGAAGAGTATTAGTATTTTCTAAATCGTTGATAACGTTCTTCCAACAGCTCTTCTAGCGGTTTTTGTGAAAGTCTAGCTAGCTCAGCTTGAAGTTCTCTTTTGACATTCTTAATCAGTTCCTTACTAGAAAGTCCTGCTTCAGAAATCACTTTATCCACCACGTCCATTTCTAATAACTCGTGTGAAGTGATTTTCATCAACTCTGCTGCTTCCATGGCACGACTGCCGTCCTTCCATAGAATGGAAGCAAAGCCTTCTGGACTGAGAATAGCATAGATAGAATTTTCCAGCATCCAGACACGGTCTGCGACTGCTAGAGCCAGAGCACCACCTGAACCACCTTCACCGATAATGATAGCGATAATAGGAACTCTCAGATCACTCATTTCCATGAGATTGCGAGCAATGGCTTCTCCCTGTCCACGTTCTTCCGCTCCCACACCAGGATAAGCACCTGCTGTATTGATAAAGGTCACAACTGGACGGCCAAATTTTTCAGCCTGTTTCATCAACCGTAGGGCCTTGCGGTAGCCTTCTGGATGCGGTTGACCAAAATTCCGCTTGAGGTTATCTTGTAAACTCTTGCCTTTTTGGATACCAACCACTGTTACAGCTTGATCTCCAAGCCAGCCGATACCACCAACAACTGCACCATCATCACGAAAAGAACGGTCACCATGTAATTGGATAAATTCATCAAAAATGCCTGTCGCAAAGTCCAAAGTTGTCAAGCGACTCTGCTCACGCGCTTCTCTGACTATTTTTGCAATATTCATCTGGGACCCCCTCCGTGCAATCTGACTAGACTAGCAATCGTATCTGGTAAGTCTCTTCTTTTGACAATAGCATCCACAAATCCATGCTCCAATAGGAATTCTGCCTTTTGGAACCCCTCAGGCAAGCTTTCACGAACCGTATTTTCAATGACACGACGCCCAGCAAAACCAACCAAGCTCTGTGGTTCAGCCAGAATAATATCCCCTTCCATAGCGAAAGAAGCTGTCACACCACCTGTCGTTGGATCTGTCAAAATGGTCAGGTAAAAGAGACCTGCATTTGAATGGCGTTTAACTGCTGCAGAAATCTTGGCCATCTGCATGAGACTCATGATTCCTTCCTGCATACGGGCTCCACCAGAGGCTGTGAATAGGACAACTGGCAATTTTTCGACAGTCGCATACTCAAATAAGCGAGTAATTTTTTCACCTACAACTGTACCCATAGAAGCCATAATAAAGTTGGAATCCATAATCCCAAGAGCTACAGTCTGACCTTTAATAAGAGCAGTTCCTGTCACAACAGCTTCATCCAGCCCTGTTTTTTCACGCATAGCTGCTAGTTTCTTTTGATAACCAGGGAAATGCAAGGGATCCTTGCTTTCAATCCCTGTAAACAATTCCTTGAAGGTTCCCATATCAATCGTCAAAACCAAGCGTTCTTGGGCAGAAATACGAAAGGTATAGCTACAGTGCGGACAGATACGCTCACTTCCCAGATCCTTCTGATAGATGGTATGCTTACAGCCTGGACACTTAGAAAATAATTCATCTGGAACCTCTGGCTTGGCTTGAGGTTTTTCCCTAACCGAACGATTGGGATTGATTCGAATATACTTATCTTTTTTACTAAATAGAGCCATTGATTCCCCTTTTCGGTTTAAACTCTTGAAGTCATTTTATTCTTTTTCTTGATATTTAGGTAAGAAGGTTTCCATCAAGAAGGAAGTATCGTAATCTCCAGCAATGACATTGCGATCTGAAATGAGGTCAAGCTGGAAATCTGCATTGGTCTGCACTCCTTCTATCTCTAATTCATAGAGAGCACGTTGCATTTTCATCAAGGCATCAAAACGATTTTCACCGTGAACGATGATTTTGGCAATCATACTATCATAATAAGGCGGAATGGTATAACCTGGATAAACTGCTGAATCCACGCGTAAGCCAACTCCACCACTTGGCAGATAGAGATTGGTAATCTTACCTGGACTTGGAGCAAAGTTAAAGGCTGGGTTTTCTGCATTGATCCGACACTCGATGGCATGGCCTCTTAGAACAATATCTTCTTGCTTCACAGACAGGGGCTGACCTGCCGCAATGCGAATCTGTTCCTTAACGATATCCACGCCTGAAACAAATTCTGTTACTGGATGTTCCACCTGCACACGAGTATTCATTTCCATGAAATAGAAGTTTCCACTGGCTTCATCAAGTAGAAACTCAATAGTCCCTGCATTCTCATAGCCAACAGACTCTGCCGCTCGAACAGCAGCAGCACCGATTTCATGACGTAGCGTTTTTCCGATTGCAATCGAAGGACTTTCTTCTAAAACCTTTTGGTTATTTCGTTGAAGAGAACAATCCCGTTCCCCCAAGTGAATCACATTTCCGTGTTCATCTCCTAGAATTTGAACCTCGATGTGACGAGCTGGATAGATAACCCGTTCTATGTACATGGCACCATTGCCATAATTGGCCTTGGCTTCGCTAGAGGCAGTTTCAAAGGCTGAAACAAGGTCTTCTGGTTTTTCAACCTTACGAATCCCTTTACCACCACCACCTGCTGAAGCCTTGAGCATAACAGGATAGCCAATTTTTTCAGCAACAATCAAAGCTTCCTCAGAGTTATGCACTTCTCCATCCGAACCTGGAATAACTGGCACGCCTGCTTTGATCATCTGAGCGCGCGCATTGATCTTATCCCCCATCATATCCATGACATGACCAGATGGACCTATAAACTTGATTCCTACCTCTTCACACATGGTCGCAAATTTGGAATTTTCACTGAGAAACCCAAAACCGGGGTGAATGGCTTCTGCCTCAGTCAAGACTGCAGCTGATAGAACCGCATTGATATTGAGATAAGACTCAGTTGCCTTACCAGGACCGATGCAAACAGCCTCATCTGCCAAAAGCGTATGAAGGGCTTCCTTATCAGCAGTTGAATAAACCGCCACCGTTGTAATCCCCAATTCACGCGCTGCACGGATAATACGAACCGCAATTTCACCACGATTGGCAATTAAAATTTTTCGAAACATGGAGAACCTCCTTAGTTCCCAATTGCAAAGGTAAGAGTACCACTGGCTGCAAGCTTGCCATCCACTTCAGCCTTTGCTTCAACCACGGCAATGGTACCACGGCGTTTTACAAACGTTGCCGTCATAACTAATTGGTCACCTGGTACAACTTGCTTCTTGAATTTAACCTTGTCCATACCAGCGTAAAAGACCAGTTTCCCCTTATTTTCAGGTTTTGACAACTCCAAGACACCAGCTGTTTGCGCCAAGGCTTCCATGATCAGAACACCTGGCATAACTGGATATTGAGGAAAATGGCCGTTAAAGAAGGGCTCATTGATGGTCACATTTTTGATGGCAACAATGGTGTCATCGCTCACTTCCAATACACGGTCTACTAGGAGCATAGGATAACGGTGGGGAAGGGCTTCTTTGATTCCTTGAATATCGATCATTTGATACGTACCAATCCTTTACCAAATTCAACCATTTCTTCGTTAGAAACGAGAATTTCTGTTACCACACCATCCTTAGGTGCTGGGATTTCATTCATGACTTTCATGGCTTCGATGATGACCAGTGTTTGACCCTTTTTAACAGTATCACCAACTGTAACGAAGGCAGGTTTATCTGGGCCAGCAGCCAAGTAAGCCACTCCAACAAGTGGGCTCTCTACAAGATCTCCCTCAGCAGCCACACTTGCTTCAATTGGAGTTGGAACCTCTTCCACTACAGTTTCTGTTGAAGCAGATGAAGGAGCTACTGGACTTGGTGTTGCTAGAACGGGCGCTGGAGCGACTTGAGCTGCAACTTCAGATACCAGTCTCGCTTCATTCTTGCTAAACTGCAACTCATCCGTCCCATTTTTATAAGAAAATTCTCTCAAACTTGACTGGTCAAATTGGGCCATCAAGTCTTTAATATCGTTTAAATTCATACTTATTTATTCTCCCAACGTTTGAAAGCAAGAACTGCATTGTGGCCACCAAAACCAAAAGTATTTGAAATAGCGTATGGAATTTCTTGCTCCAAGCCTTGTCCATAAACGACATTGGCTTCGATATAGTCTGATACTTCACTTGTTCCAGCTGTCATTGGTACAAAGTTATGACGCATAGCTTCGATTGTGACGATAGCTTCTACCGCACCTGCAGCACCCAGCAAATGTCCTGTGAAAGACTTAGTTGATGATACAGGCACTTCCTTACCAAGAACAGCTACGATAGCACCACTTTCTCCTTTTTCATTAGCAGGAGTTGACGTTCCGTGAGCATTGACATAGGCTACTTGCTCTGGAGAAATCTCAGCTTCTTCCAAGGCTAGTTTGATGGCCTTGATAGCTCCCTGACCTTCTGGATGTGGAGAAGTCATATGGTAGGCATCACAGGTATTTCCGTAACCAACCACTTCAGCCAGGATAGTAGCCCCACGTTTTTCAGCGTGTTCCAGACTTTCAAGAACCAACATCCCTGAACCTTCACCCATAACAAACCCATTGCGATCCTTATCAAATGGGATGGAAGCACGAGTTGGATCTTCTGTAGTTGAGAGAGCCGTCAGGGCTTGGAAACCAGCAATAGCAAAAGGTGTGATAGAGGCTTCTGAACCACCTACCAACATAACATCTTGAAAGCCAAACTTAATTGAGCGGAAGGCATCCCCAATCGCGTCATTTGATGAAGCACAGGCAGTATTGATGGATTTACAAACACCGTTTGCTCCAAAACGCATGGCAACATTTCCTGAAGCCATATTTGGCAAGGCTTTTGGAAGGGTCAATGGTTTCACACGTTTTGGTCCTTTTTCGTTGAGACGAAGCACTTGATCTTCAATTTCCTTGATTCCACCAATACCAGAGGCCACGATAACACCAAAACGATCCTTGTCAAGAGCCTCTACATCCAGATTAGCATGGTTGACAGCTTCTTGGGCTGCATACAAGGCATATAAAGAATAGTTATCGAAACGATTGGTATCTTTCTTTACAAAGTATTTATCAAAAGGAAAATCTTGGATTTCTGCCGCATTATGCACATCAAAGTCACTATGATCAAATTTCGTAATTTGACCAATTCCGATTTTTCCAGTTGTCAAACTATTCCAAAATTCTTCTGGTGTATTTCCGATTGGAGATGTCACTCCATAACCTGTTACTACTACGCGATTTAGTTTCATCTTTTTTACCTCTAGCTTCTGCTACATACTGAGGCCGCCATCAATGGCAACCACTTGACCAGTTAGATAATCTTGGCCTGCTAAAAATACTGTCAAATCTGCAACCTGTTCTGCCTGCCCAAATTCTTTCATAGGAATTTGTGCCAGCATAGCATCTTTTACCTTGTCTGATAGAACAGCTGTCATATCGGACTCAATCATTCCTGGTGCAATAGCATTAACTCTGACATTGCGATTGGCCACTTCACGCGCCACAGACTTGGTAAAACCAATCAAACCAGCCTTAGAAGCTGCATAGTTAGCTTGACCGATATTTCCCATCAAACCAACAACACTAGACATGTTAATGATAGCACCTTCTCTGGCTTTCATCATCGGTTTCAAGACTGATTGTGTCATGTTAAAGGCACCAGTCAAGTTAACCTTGAGCACTTTTTCAAAATCCGCTTCTGTCATCTTGAGCATCAGGGTATCTTGGGTAATCCCTGCATTGTTGACCAAAACATCTACTGAACCCAGCTCTGCAATAGCTTGATCAACCATACGCTTAGCGTCTGCAAAATCCGACACGTCTCCTGAAATAGGAACCACCTTGACACCGTAGTCTGAAAACTCAGTGAGCAATTCTTCTGAGATAGACCCACGACTGTTTAAGACAATGTTGGCTCCTGCTTGAGCAAACTTGTGGGCGATGGCAAGACCAATTCCACGACTCGAACCTGTAACAAAGATATTTTTATTTTTTAGTTGCATTCTTTTCTCCTGTTTCCTCCTGTATTTATGGGAGAAGGGATTACTTGTTTTCTAGCAAGGCTTCCAAACTAGCCTGATCTTCAACATTGGCTAGTTTAGCTGTCTTATCAATTTTTTTGACAAAGCCTGACAAGACTTTCCCCGGTCCAATCTCGATAAAGTTGGTTACGCCTGCTTCTTGCATAACTGCAATACTTTCATAGAAACGAACTGGCTCCTTGACCTGACGCGTCAAGAGTTGAGCAATGTCTTCTTTTTGCATAACTGCAGCTTCTGTATTGCCGACTAGGGGACAAGTAAAATCTGAAAAACTTACCTGAGCTAGAGTTTCAGCTAGTTTCTGACTAGCAGGCTCAAGGAGAGCGGTATGAAAAGGCCCTGAAACCTTGAGAGGAATCAAGCGTTTAGCACCTGATTCCTGCAAGAGTTCGACAGCTCGATCAACTGCAACCACTTCTCCACCAATCACGATTTGTGCAGGTGTATTATAGTTGGCTGGAGTAACCACTCCAAGTTCAGAAGCTTTTTGACAGGCTTCTTCAATGACCTCTACTGGCGTATTGAGAACTGCTACCATCTTTCCAGAACCAGCAGGAACTGCTTCTTCCATATAGGCGCCACGCTTAGCGATTAAGGCTACCGCATCTTCAAAATCCAAGGCGCCACTGGCCACCAAGGCAGAATATTCTCCAAGGGACAAACCAGCAACCATATCAGGCTGATAGCTCTTTTCTTGCAATAAACGGTAGATAGCAACCGAAGTCGCTAGAATAGCTGGTTGCGTATAGCGGGTCTGATTGAGTTTTTCTTCTTCTGTATCGATGAGATGACGCAAATCATAACCAAGAACCTGACTGGCTTGATCAATCGTTTCTTTGACAATCGGATACTGATCATAGAGATCCCGTCCCATCCCTAGATACTGGGCACCTTGACCAGCAAATAAAAAGGCTGTTTTAGTCATTTCTTACAACTCCTGCCCAACGAGAGGCTTCTTCTTGTATTTTCTTAGCTGCTCCATAGTACAAATCTTTTAGGATTTCTTCAACGGTTTCTTCTTTGGAAACAAGGCCTGCGATTTGACCTGCCATAACAGAGCCACCATCCACATCACCGTGAACAACTGCTTTGGCTAGGGCACCTGCTCCCATTTGTTCAAAAATTTCCAAATCAGGATTTTCTTGTTTAAAGGCATCTTTTTCAGCTTTTTCAAAATCACGAGTCAACTGATTTTTAATTGCACGAACAGCATGTCCAAAGTGTTGAGCTGAAATCGTAGTATCAATATCTCTAGCTTTTAAAATCTTGGCCTTGTAATTTGGATGGGCATTAGACTCTTTTGCAACGACAAAACGAGTTCCAACCTGAACAGCCTCTGCACCTAGCATAAAGCCAGCCGCAGCACCTTCACCATCCGCAATCCCTCCTGCCGCAATAACAGGGATAGATACAGCTGCCGACACTTGACGCACCAAGGTCATGGTTGTTAATTTACCGATATGTCCCCCAGCTTCCATTCCTTCTGCAATAACAGCGTCCGCACCAATTTTTTCCATGCGTTTAGCTAGGGCAACGCTTGGTACAACAGGAATAACTGTAATCCCCGCTTCATGGAAACGTTCCATGTATTTACCAGGATTTCCTGCACCTGTTGTCACTACCTTAACACCTTCCTCGATAACGAGGTCTACAATATCTTCCACAAAAGGAGACAAGAGCATGATGTTGACACCGAAGGGTTTATCCGTCAACGATTTGATCTTGTCAATATTGGCCTTGACGACTTCTTTCGGTGCATTCCCACCACCGATAATGCCTAGTCCTCCAGCCTTGGAAACAGCTCCTGCCAAATCACCATCAGCAACCCAAGCCATTCCTCCTTGGAAAATAGGATACTCAATGTTCAATAATTCTGTAATACGCGTTTTCATAGTGCCTCCATCGTTTCTTGCTTACGTAATAGTTCGATACCGTCATAATTTGACAATCAAACTATTGCCTAAACAAGAGGGAGCGGGTTCCCCTACTCCTTCTATCTTATATTCTGCTTATTTTGTTTGCTCTTCAACGTAGGCAACCAAGTCACCAACTGTTTTCAAGTCATCTTCTGCTTCGATCTGGATATCAAAAGCATCTTCGATTTCTGAGATTACTTGGAACAAGTCCAATGAATCTGCGTCCAAATCATCAAAAGTTGATTCAAGTGTTACTTCTGATGCGTCTTTTCCAAGTTCTTCAACGATAATTTCTTGTACTTTTTCAAATACTGCCATGATAGGACTCCTTTAAAATAAATAGTTTTTATAACAATGTGTTCACCACATGATTACCTAAATTGTAAGAATGAGCGTGCCCCAGGTCAAGCCTCCACCGAAGCCGGATAGAAGAACAGTCTGGCTACCATCTAAATGGATGAGACCTTGTTCTACACACTCTGAAAGTAAAATCGGGATACTGGCTGCACTGGTATTGCCATATTCCATCATATTGGCTGGAAGTTTATCTCGGTCGACACCAATTTTTCTAGCCATTTTATCCAAAATACGGTCATTAGCCTGATGAAGTAGCAGATAATCCAAGTCTGTCGCCTCTATAGGAGATTCATCAATAGTCTGCTTGATAGACTTGGCTACATCCCGAATGGCAAAATCAAAGACTGCGCGTCCATCCATCTTCAAAAATGAATCTACACTTTCTTGATCTGAAAATGGTGAATGTAGACCTGAGTGTCCATAGGTCAGACACTCGCTGCGACTTCCATCACTATTGAGACTCTCCGCTAGGAAATGTTGCTTATCGCTAGCTTCTAACAAGACGCCACCAGCACCATCTCCAAACAAAACAGCTGTTGATCGGTCCGACCAATCGACTGCTTTAGAGAGGGTTTCACTACCAATCACCAAGCCTTTTTGAAAGCGACCAGAAGCGATAAACTTTTCAGCAGTTGAAAGAGCAAATACAAATCCACTGCAAGCAGCTGTTAGGTCAAAAGCAAAAGCTTTTTTTGCACCAATATTAGCTTGAACACGAGCAGCTGTAGAGGGCATCATCGAATCTGGAGTAATGGTAGCTAGGATGATAAAATCCAACTCCTCCCCTGTGATTCCTGCTTTTGTCATCAGTTTCTTAGCAACCTCTGTAGCCAAATCACTGGTAGATTCTGTTCTTGAAATATGCCTTTGTCGTATTCCCGTCCGACTTGAAATCCACTCATCATTGGTATCCATAATCTGAGCCAAGTCGTGATTTGTAACCACTTGCTCTGGCACATAATGAGCAACCTGGCTTATTTTTGCAAAAGCCATTATTTCAAATCCTCCAAAAATTGATAAAGATTGGTCAAACCTTTGCTCATAACATCAATTTCTTCCTTACTCATACCATCAATGATTTTTTCAACCATGGCCTTGTGGAAGCGTTTATGCAGCCTATGAATCAAGCGACCCTTCTTTGTCAAATGTAGATGCACCACACGACGATCCTGCTCTGAGCGAATGCGTTCAATGTAACCCTTGCGTTCGAGATTATTCAAACTAGTCGTAACTGTCCCAAGAGTCACCATCAACTCTTTTGACACTTGACTTGGTGTCACGTCTGGGAATTTCCCAATCACATCAATCGTATGCATTTCTTTGATGGAGATATCCTTGAAACGACTACCTCTCAAGCTCACTTCCTCAATGACAAGGACATTGTTAAATATAGATGTTAAATATTCATTAATTCGTTGGTAGTCCAATCTTTCTTTCCCTCCTTCTCAAAAAAACTTTTACAATCAAAACATTTGACAAGAGAATTATATCAAAGTTCAAAGAATGATGCAAGTATTTTTTTATTTTCCTGTAAATTTAGGCCGTCTTCTCTCCGAATGAGCTCGCACTCCTTCTTTGAAATCCTCTGTTTGAGCTAAGGATTCCTGTAAGTTCAGTTCTAAAGTAGCGTAATCCTGCCAGTCTTTAAATTGGCTCTCCCAAACCAACTTCTTAATGGCTGCATAGGAATTACTTGAACCACGTCTTAATTTTTTAAGAAGCTGTTCTCTCGTCTTTTCAAGTTTATCAACTTCAGAAACGCGGTAAACTAGTCCCCATTCTAGGGCTTTTTCTGCGTTCAAAGCCTCACCTGTCATAGCTAGTTGGGCAGCACGCGTCACACCGATACTACGGCTCAAGAGATCAATCCCACCAGCATCTGGAGCCAAGCCAACGCCAACAAAGGCTTGAATAAACTTAGCCTTATCCGTCGCCAAACAGAAATCTGCCGCAACAGCCATATTCGCTGCGGCACCTGCAACAGCACCGTCAACTTCCATTAAAACAGGTTTGGCTATTTGCTTGATTTTATAAGAAATAGCATTGACCAACTCTGCGATTTTTGTCAATGATGGAATATCATCCTCATCCACTGCCCGCTTCATCTCTACCAAATCTCCTCCAACTGAAAAGACTTTGCCATTGGCATTGATTAAGATAAAATGCACAGCTGAATTTTCTTCTGCCAGAGTCAAGGCTTCTAAAATTTCTTCACACATAGGAATATGAAAGCCATTTGCAACTTCAGGACGGTTCAAGGTAAGGATTGCCAAGTCCTCTTCAAGCTGATAAATAATGTGTTCCATTAGGACTCCTTTTTATTTTTATAAGCAGTTTATACTCTTCGAAAATCTCTTCAAACCACGTCAGCTTCGCCTTGCCGTAGGTATGGTTACTGACTTCGTCAGTTCTATCCACAACCTCAAAACAGTGTTTTGAGCTGACTTCATCAGTCTTATTTACAACCTCAAAGCAGTGCTTTGAGCAGTCTGCGGCTAGCTTCCTAGTTTGCCCTTTGATTTTCATTGAAAATTAAATTATTTTATTTTCAAAATATATCTTTTTTAGGAACAGAAAGCAAGAAAAAATTGACTGAAAGTGTCTCAGCCGATTAGAAAGCATCGTTTTAGGCTAGAAAGCATCTTATTTTCTTCATTGAAAAAAGGCTTTCTTTCTGCTATAATCGTATAAAATACTTACTTTAGGAGTTCTTATGAAAGTTGTTAAATTTGGAGGTAGCTCTCTTGCCTCTGCTAGTCAATTAGAAAAAGTTTTAAACATCGTTAAAAGCGATCCAGAGCGTCGTTTTGTAGTCGTTTCTGCGCCTGGTAAACGCAATGCTGAAGATACTAAGGTTACGGATGCCTTGATTAAATACTACCGCGACTATGTTGCTGGTAACGATATTAGCAAGAGCCAAAACTGGATTATCGACCGCTATGCTGCGATGGTTAGTGAACTAGGTCTTAAACCAGCTGTGCTAGAAAAAATTTCCAAAAGCATTCGTGCCTTAGCCACTCTTCCTATCGAAGAAAATGAATTTCTCTACGATACTTTCCTAGCAGCCGGTGAAAATAACAATGCTAAATTGATTGCTGCCTACTTTAATCAAAACGGGATTGATGCACGCTATGTGCACCCTAGAGAAGCTGGTATTGTGGTCACAAGTGAGCCTGGTCACGCTCGCATCATTCCATCAAGTTATGACAAGATTGAAGAATTGACAAATACAAATGAAGTCCTTGTCATTCCTGGTTTCTTTGGAGTTACCAAGGAAAATCAAATCTGTACCTTCTCACGTGGAGGATCAGACATTACAGGTTCTATCATTGCTGCCGGTGTTAAGGCAGACCTCTATGAAAACTTTACAGACGTTGATGGTATCTTTGCAGCCCACCCTGGTATTATTCACCAACCACACTCAATCCCTGAGTTAACCTACCGTGAAATGCGTGAGTTGGCCTATGCAGGATTCTCAGTCCTTCATGACGAAGCGCTTCTTCCTGCCTACCGTGGAAAAATTCCTCTGGTTATCAAGAATACCAACAACCCTGACCATCCAGGTACTCGTATCGTTCTAAAACACAGTAGTGATGAATTTCCAGTTGTGGGAATTGCTGGTGACTCAGGCTTTGTCAGCATTAATATGTCGAAATACCTCATGAACCGTGAGGTTGGATTTGGTCGCAAGGTTCTGCAAATCCTTGAAGATCTTAACATCGGTTGGGAACATATGCCAACAGGCATCGACGATCTTTCAATCATCCTTCGTTCTCGTGAACTAACTCCTATCAAGGAAGAAGAAATCCTTCGTCAGTTGGTTCAAAAGGCTGAAGTAGATCATGCAGAAATCGAACACGACCTTTCAATCATTATGATTGTTGGTGAAAAGATGAAGAGTCATATCGGAGTAACTGCTACTGCAACACGCGCTCTATCTGAAAACAAGATCAATATCCAGATGATGTCTCAAGGTTCTAGTGAAGTTTCTATCATGTTTGTTGTCAATAAAGACCAAGAGAAAGCAGCAATCAAAGCCCTCTACAATGCCTTTTTCGGTGAAAGTAAGGAAGACTAACCATGGCCCAATCTCTTAACAAAACAGTGCTTCTCAATACAACAGGTACCTCCTACCTCTCTATAGCTGGGAAAGTTGGGAAATTTCTTGTCGGAGATCAGGCTCTGGAATTTTACCCAGATGTCAATGTCGAACAATTTATCCAGATTCCTTGGAGCCATATCAACCAGATTGGAGCCAATGTCACTGGTCGCAAAATCAGTCGCCACTTCGAAGTCTTTACAGACAGAGGAAAATTCCTCTTTGCTTCAAAAGACTCAGGTGCCATTCTTAAAATTGCTCGCGAAAAACTGGGCAATGACAAGGTCGTCAAACTTCCTACCCTGATTCAGACAATTAGCCAAAAATTTAAAAATCTATTTGCAAAAAAGTAGAAACTTTAGTATAATCATAGCAACGGATAAGTAGGTTATCTTCTTCTTTCAGAAAGTCTGCGGGTGCTGCGAGCAGATAGGAGGGATAGGTGAAATTCTACCGTTAGTAACAATTACATACACAATCAAGTGCACACCTGTGAAGTTGGATGGAACCGTGGCCCTGCCACTCCAACGCTTTGTCAGGTGTGCTTTTTTCATAAAGGAGTTCTTATGTTAGATATCAAACGTATTCGTACAGACTTTGATGCTGTCGCAGAAAAATTGGCTACACGTGGTGTAGATGCTGCTGTCTTGAATGAGATGAAAGAAATCGATGCCAAACGTCGTGACATCTTGGTCAAGGTTGAAACTCTCAAAGCAGAACGAAACACAGTTTCTGCTGAGATTGCCCAAGCCAAACGCAACAAGGAAAATGCAGATGACAAGATTGCTGCCATGCAAACTCTATCTGCTGAAGTCAAAGCCTTGGATGCTGAATTGGCAGAAATCGATGCTAAATTGACAGAATTTACTACTACTCTTCCAAACATCCCAGCTGACAGCGTTCCTGTTGGGGCTGACGAAGATGACAATGTGGAAGTTCGCCGTTGGGGTACTCCACGCGAGTTCGATTTCGAGCCTAAAGCTCACTGGGATCTTGGTGAAGACCTTGGTATCCTTGATTGGGAACGCGGTGGTAAGGTAACAGGCGCTCGCTTCCTCTTCTATAAAGGCCTCGGCGCTCGTTTGGAACGTGCCATCTACAACTTTATGTTGGATGAACATGGAAAAGAAGGCTATACAGAAGTTATCACACCTTACATGGTTAACCACGATTCTATGTTTGGGACTGGTCAATATCCAAAATTCAAGGAAGATACTTTTGAATTGAAAGACACTAATTATGTCCTTATTCCTACAGCTGAAGTGCCTTTGACAAACTATTACCGCGATGAAATCCTTGACGGTAAAGACCTGCCAATCTACTTCACTGCTATGAGCCCATCATTCCGTTCTGAAGCTGGTTCAGCTGGCCGTGATACTCGTGGCTTGATTCGTTTGCACCAATTCCACAAGGTTGAAATGGTTAAATTTGCCAAACCAGAAGAATCTTACGAAGAATTGGAAAAAATGACAGCCAACGCTGAAAACATTCTTCAAAAACTTAACCTTCCATACCGTGTCGTTGCTCTCTCTACTGGAGATATGGGCTTCTCAGCTGCTAAAACTTACGACTTGGAAGTGTGGATTCCAGCCCAAAATACTTACCGTGAAATCTCAAGCTGTTCAAACACAGAAGATTTCCAAGCCCGTCGTGCCCAAATCCGTTACCGTGATGAAGCAGATGGCAAGGTGAAATTGCTTCACACCTTGAACGGTTCTGGACTTGCAGTTGGACGTACAGTGGCTGCTATTCTTGAAAACTACCAAAATGAAGATGGTTCTGTGACCATCCCAGAAGTTCTTCGTCCATACATGGGTGGAGCTGAAGTCATCAAACCATAAAAAATAAGGTTTAGCTATTTCTAGCTAGACCTTTTTTCGTAACCAAATCAAATAAGCACCTAATACAAAGAGCAAAATGATTAGGCAAATAACAGTTTCAACCACTACCAAATAATCCAAAAATGGAAGTTTCAAGAGTCCCTGAGCCATCTTGAGCGAGGTAGCTGTGATAATGGTTGGGAAGGTGAGGGCTGAGAAGGCTGGTTGAAAACCTTGTTTTAAAATGTTGGGCAAGCGACTCAAAACAAAGAAAAAGAAGGATTGAGAAGCCAAAATCATAACGATTAAGAGCCAAGTTGGTAGACTCTCTCCTCCAACTCGAACTAGAGAAGCCAAGAGTAGAGAGAAGGGAGCGCAATAGATTCCTTCTTGTCCAAGCAAGGCTAGTGGGAGTGGATGTTTCTTTAAATCGCTATAAATAAGGGGATAGAGATAGAAGGTCAAGAGAAAACCAAAACTCAAGGTCGCATAGGCAATTTCGATGATACCTACCAGAGGATAGGTCAAGGCAGCCACCGCTATCCCCACATAGAGAACCGTCCAGCTAGGAGTCGCATGAACCCTACGACCTGGACAGGCAAACTTGATGGTGAAATCAGCAATCAAGGCCAAGTCCAAGAGAAATGAAAACCACCAGAGCCCTTGCGCTACCAAAGGAAGATGAGGGAATACGCGAAAGACATAAGTTGATAAAATCATCCCAGCCATGGGAAAGGTTGCCATCCCTGATAAAAGAGGGGGCTTGGTCAATTCTTGCTTGGTTTCCTTCCAATTAAAGAGATGAAGAATCAGAAAGTAAATCCACAAAATCAAACCTGTCAGACTCAACAGATGGGACAGAACCGGCAACGTATCTAAAACGAGATTCCCAGCTCCTGCTAAACCTAGCAAACAACCAGAAAATACTAAGGGGAGTTTTTTCATCCTAACCTCCAATAATCATGTTAGTTTCAGTATAGCATAAAAGCGCTTAAATGAGGGGATAAAAAATGAAGTCCGATTATTTCAGACTTCATTTTACTCAGATATGAATTAGGCATAAGGTTGCAATTCTGGGTTAATTGGGGTATTAGCTAGATTATTGGCATAGTTACAGAGGCTCGCTAGGCTGACACCAAGAACCACATCCAAGGCATTTTGTTGGGTGTAGCCGGCTTCTAAAAATTCAGATAGGGCTTCATCTCCTACACGACCCTTGGTATTGATAACCGCCAAGGTAAACTTAGCTAGGGTGTCCAATTTAGGATCTGTTTCAATTGGAGTACGATTGCGAAGGGCTTGTAGAAGGTCATCGTTCATCTGGATTTGTTTAATTGAAAAGGCTGTATGACCTGCGACACAGAAGGCACAACCATTTGTCACGGCTGCCGTGATTTGAACCACTTCACGCTCAACGGGTGTCAGGCTGTTGCGACGATTGATAGATGCGACAGTTCGGTAGGCTTCTAAAGCAGTCGGTGCATTAGCCAAGAGACCGATTAGGTTGGGAATATAGCCATTGTTATCTTTTTCTACTGTTTCAAGAACTTCTTTCACTTCTGCTGGTGCTGATTCTACTGTATGGATGGTAAATGTTGTCATAAGATACCTCTTTTCTTGTTATTGACACTAATATTATTGGAAAATCTTATAAAATCCTGATTCCTAAGTTTATCTAAGATAAAGCTTTATTCTCTCATAAGATTTTCGTTGTATATTAGTTTATCACACTTCCAATCACTTGCATAATATATATTATATATCAGCTTGATAAAAATCATTTATAGGCAAAAAAATCACACGAGCTGTGTGATTTCATTATTTGTCAAAATACTTTTTAGTCTCAACAATAACGACTGGCGACAAGACTAAGAGGGCAATCAAGTTTGGCAGAGCCATCAAGGCATTAACAATATCTGCGATAATCCAGACCATATCCAACTCGATAAATCCTCCCAACAAGACCATGAGCACAAAGATCACACGGTAGAGCCAGATAAAACGAACCCCAAAGAGAAACTCGAAACAGCGTTCTCCGTAATAGTTCCAACCTAGAATCGTCGTGAAGGCAAAGAGTACAAGGAAGATGGTCAGGAGGGCAGGCCCAAAGTGTGAAAAGACTGTTGAGAAAGCTGACTGAGTCAAGGCAACCCCATTCAAGTCACCACTCCAAACACCAGTTACCAAGATGGTCAAACCAGTCAGAGTACAGATAATGAGGGTGTCAATAAAGGTTCCTGTCATGGAAATCAAACCTTGCTCTACTGGTTCATTTGTCTTAGCCGCAGCCGCTGCAATAGGAGCAGAACCCAGACCAGATTCATTTGAGAACACACCACGCGCCACACCATTTTGAATAGCCATCCGAACGCTAGCACCAGCAAATCCACTTACCGCAGCAAGGGGACTAAAAGCTGAGGTAAAGACTAAAGCGATTGTGGCAGGGATTTTCCCAATATTAAAGAAAATAACTGTAAGAGTTCCTAAAATATAAATGATAGCCATAAAAGGAACAACAGTAGTTGAAACCTTTGAAATGGACTTGAGTCCGCCAAAGACTGCAATCGCTACAAAAACAGATAAGACGAGAGCTGTGATGGCTGGTGAAATCGTCGTTGTATTTTGGATAGATTCTGTAATCGAGTTGACTTGGGTGAAGGTTCCGATTCCCAAGAGAGCAACCAGTACTCCTGCTACTGCAAACAAAACAGCAAGTGGTCGCCACTTTTCTCCCATTCCTAGAAGAATATAGTGCATGGGACCTCCCGCTACTTCACCATGGTCGTCCTTGGTACGGTATTTGATGGCCAAGAGTCCTTCCGCATACTTGGTAGCCATTCCAAAGAAAGCCGCCATCCACATCCAAAAGAGGGCTCCTGGTCCACCAACCTTGATAGCCGTCGCAACTCCTATAATATTCCCTGTTCCAACGGTTGATGCCAAGGCTGTACACAGAGCTGCAAAACTGGATACATCACCATGTCCCTTATCCTGGATAAAAATAAGCTGAAAGGCCTTGGGCAGACGCAAAACCTGCAAGAGCCCTAGCCGAATAGTTAGGTAAATCCCTGTTCCGACCAATAAAATCAAGAGGGGCGGTCCCCAAGCAAAAGCATCGATTGATTTAAGCAATTCTAACATTTCCTTCTCCTATCTTTTCAACCCCAAAAGAAAGAGCACATGCAAGATACATGTACTCTGGAATGCTTAGATAAATGCTAAAAAGCGGTCTATCCTAGCTCTGTCCTTTTACCTGAGAGTTTGAGCAGTTGCCTGCCTTGCCCCTTCGGTGCCTTTACGGTCTCTCCAGAGTTCCGTCCATTTACAGTCATGGAAAATCAAACGATTCCCCACTTCTATTAAACTTCATTCGGTGTTGGTATTTAATTGATTCTTATTTTACAAAAAATGTTGGCTTTTGTCAATGTGTTTATTAGTAAAAATTAGTTCAACAGTTTTTACTTTATAAAGTCCAGAATACTGCTATCCTTTAAAGGTCACAATAGTCGCACCACTGCCTCCAGCATTTTGTGGGGCATAGCCGAAACTCTTGACATGCTTGTTTCTTTGTAGATATTTAGTGACTCCTTCACGGATGACACCAGTTCCGATACCATGGATGATATCAACTTGAGCCATATTGTTAAGCAAGGCTTGGTCGATAAAGGCATCTAGCTCATTCATGGCTTCTTCATAGCGCTTGCCTCGAAGATCCAGTCTGGCTTGTGGACCACGACCAGAAGTTCGTTTCACAACATTGACCTGTTTCTTCTTGACTTGCTTTTCTTGCTGGGCTTGAACAAGGTCAAACTCTTTCTCTTCCAAGGTCATCTTAATCAAGCCAACTTGGGCTTCCCAGCGGCCGTCCTTGAGTTGACTGGTCAAGGTACCACGCTGGCCATAACTGAGAACAACGATATCATCTCCCACCTTTGGAGCACGTTTTTTCTTGGCCTTTTGAAGAACCTTATTTTTTGACAAGTCCACTTTTTCAGGAGCCAATTTTTTCAACTTGGCCTTGGCTTCAATGATTTCATGGGGTTTGAGTTGAGATTTACTATGAAGATTCTTAAGAATCTGGTCACTTTCACTGAGAGCCATGTCCACAATCTCAGCAGCCTGTTCACGCGCCTTATTAAGCTCGGTTTCCTTTTCACGATTGAGCTCGTTGTAGAGTTTTTTGAGAGCACGGTTCATCTTGAGATTTTCTTGCTCCACCTCACGGATATTATCCAAGCGTTTGCGGCTCTCTAGCGTCTGCTCTTCCAGTTGCTCAATAATCCGGTTGACATCATTGTCCTGATCGACCTGCTGACTGGCATCTCCTACGATAACTTCAGATAGGCCTAGACGTTTGGCAATCTCAAAGGCATTGCTTCGGCCAGGAACACCCTGCATAAAGCGATAGGTTGGGCGAAGAGTTGCAGTATCAAACTCCATGCTGGCATTTTGCACAAAGGCTGTCTCAATACCGTAGGCCTTGAGTTCTGGATAGTGGGTGGTCGCCATGGTCTTGACCTGACGCAGGCGAAGGTCCTCCAGAATAGCCATGGCAAGGGCAGCTCCCTCTTGGGGATCTGTACCAGCCCCCAACTCATCCAAGAGTAAGAGTGAATGTTGGTTAACCTTGCCAAGAATATCCACGATATTGGTCATGTGACTAGAGAAGGTAGACAAGCTCTGCTCAATAGACTGCTCATCTCCAATATCGGCAAAGATTTCTTCAAAAATACCAACACGACTTCCCTTGTCTGCTAAAATCGGCAAACCAGACTGGGCCATCACCTGTGTCAAGCCGAGGGTTTTGAGCATGATGGTCTTTCCGCCTGTATTGGGACCTGTAATAACAATGGCTGTTAAATCTTGACCAAAATGGACATCATTTGCGACGGCATTTTTGACCAAAGGATGGCAGACATGGAGCAGTTGAATCTCCTGATTTTCTGATAGCTGAGGTACGACTGCTTGCCTTTCTTGGATAAAGCGGACCTTGGCACGAATCAAGTCCAGATGGCCGATAATCCAAGCATCATTGGCAATCTCAGCCGCATGAGGGCGGACACGCTCCGAGATTTCTTGGAGAATGCGAAGCATTTCATAGCGCTCATCTGCTCGTAAACTGGCAATTTCTTCGCTCAGTTTGACCACCTCACGGGGTTCGATGTAGACGGTATTTCCACTAGCAGAAATATCATGAACGACACCTGCGATCTTATTGCGGTAGGTGTTTTTGACTGGTAAAACCTGACGGCCATTTCTACTGGCAACGATCCCTTCTGTCAACATCTGCGCTTTTTGCTTGAGCAGGTCCTGTAAAACATCGCGTACCTGACTCTCGCTATCATGGATTTTTCTGCGGATGCGCGCCAATTCTTCACTGGCAAAATTTTCAATGAAACCTGCATCATTAAAGGCTTGGAGATTTCCTTGTAATTGCGGAAAATCATGTAATTTCTCAAACCAAAGGGCTAATTCTTCCAAGCTGACATTTTCCAGATTGGCATAAAAACTTTGCAGCTCTCGGCTAGACAGAAGCACGCGCTTCAAGAGTAGGAACTCCTCAATATTGAGGTCTGCTCCCATCTCCAACCGCTTGCAAACTCCTGCAATTTCCTTAGTTGCGAGAATGGTAAAATGCGGTTGCTCAACGAAAAGAGCCTGCATTTCCTTCATCTCAGCAAAAGCCTGTTTGATTTTATCTGCTTTGGCAGTCGGAGCCAGCTGTCTCAATTGCTCCAAGCCCTGCTCGGTCAACAAATGGGGTTCAAACAAAGCCTTGACCTTATTGAACTCTAATGTTTCTAATATTTTCTTATTCATCGTTATTTCCTTGTCTTTGAATGTCTATACTCTTCGAAAATCAAATTCAAACCACGTCAGCGTCGCCTTACCGTACTCAAGTACAGCCTGCGGCTAGCTTCCTAGTTTGCTCTTTGATTTTCATTGAGTATTATGTGTAGTAACTTTTTACATTCAGTCAAATCTGTAAACAAAGGGCTAGGAAATTTCCTGCCCTTTTTATCCGATTAAATTTGTCACCCAGATTTGTTTGAGCCAACTGGTTGTTACTGGTATGCTCTGGATGATATGTTTTGCAACGATACTCTTTTCAAGAGGATTTTGTATAGCTGCCATGGGGATGGTCGCCAAGATGGTCAAGGCCATTTGCAAGACAAATAAGGTCACCAACATGGACAAGATCCCTGCTGAAACTTGGAACAACTTACCACCCAGTTTTTTACTAGGGATCAAGTGTAAGAGGAGACCAAGCAAACGACCGATGCTATAGACAATCCCAAATACAAGCAAGTAGCCGATACCTGCATAAAAGACCTTATCCAATTGAAAGAGTTGATCCGATGGGAAAAAGAAAGTTCCCTGACCTTCCTGCGGATTTGCATAAGGGAGCAATAAATGGAATTGCTCTCCAAGCCCCTTGTAAAACTGGCCAGCCATAAAAGCCGATGCCATGGCTGAAATCAGGTAATAAACTTGTAAGAGCAGACCTCTCCGATAGCCGATATAAAATCCCCAAGCCAAGACCAATAGAAGAAGGAGTGAAATCATAAGGAGTCCTCAATCTTGCTCTGTTCTTGCTTACAAGTTACAAGCTTGTGGCGCAGTTCTTCTAGCTCTTGCTCCTTATCGTCAAATTCAATCTCACGGCTGAGCTGAGTTGATAAACAGTTGACTGCCAACAAAAGAGCGATTGTTTCATCATCTGCGCTAGGCATTTGTTCTTTAATCGCTTGGTATTTTTCTGTCGCAACCTTGGCGATTTCCTCCATAAAAAGGTTATCATGCTCGCTTGTCAAGGTTAATGATTTTTTCCCGAATGTAAATTTGAATCGATTTAGATTTGCCATAAAATTCACCTCACGATATTATACCAAAATTCGCTAATTTTGTCAGTTTTTACAAATTTTCCTGCTTTTATGGTACAATAGAAACTATGGCAAGTATAACACTCACACCAAGCGAAAAGGAGATTCAGGCTTTTCTTGAACACTATCAAACCAGTCTGGCTCCCAGTAAGAATCCCTATATCCGCTACTTTTTGAGACTGCCTCAGGCAACGGCTTCTATCTATACTTCTGGAAAGGTCTTGCTTCAGGGCGAAGGAGCTGAGAAATATGCTAGTTTCTTTGGCTATCAAGTTGTAAAGGAAACCAGCGGACAAAATCTCCCTTTGATTGGGACAGATGAGGTGGGAAATGGTTCCTACTTTGGTGGGCTTGCAGTTGTGGCTTCCTTTGTCACACCTGACCAGCATGACTTCTTGCGAAAACTCGGTGTGGGGGATTCCAAGACACTGACCGACCAAAAGATCCGTCAGATTGCCCCTATTCTCAAAGAAAAAATCCAGCACCAGGCATTGCTTCTCTCACCAAGCAAGTACAACGAGGTCATCGGAGACCGCTACAATGCTGTTTCGGTTAAGGTAGCCCTCCATAACCAGGCTATCTATCTCCTTCTTCAAAAAGGCATTCAGCCTGAGAAAATTGTGATTGATGCCTTTACTAGTGCTAAAAATTATGACAAGTACTTGGCACAAGAGGCCAATCGTTTCAGCAATCCTATCAGCTTAGAAGAAAAGGCTGAGGGCAAATACTTGGCTGTCGCAGTTTCTTCTATCATTGCGCGTGATCTCTTTCTGGAAAATCTTGAAAATCTGGGACGAGAACTGGGTTATCAACTCCCAAGTGGGGCTGGAACGGCTTCTGACAAGGTGGCTAGCCAGATTTTACAAGCCTATGGTATGCAGGGACTTAACTTCTGCGCCAAACTGCACTTTAAAAATACTGAAAAAGCGAAAAAACGCTTAGAAAGGTAAGTTATGAATTCATTTAAAAATTTCTTAAAAGAGTGGGGATTGTTCCTCCTGATTCTGTCATTACTAGCTTTGAGCCGTATCTTTTTTTGGAGTAATGTCCGCGTAGAAGGGCATTCCATGGATCCTACCCTAGCGGATGGCGAAATCCTCTTTGTCGTTAAGCACCTCCCTATTGACCGTTTTGATATCGTGGTGGCCCATGAGGAAGATGGCAATAAGGACATCGTCAAACGTGTTATCGGAATGCCTGGCGACACCATCCGTTACGAGAACGATAAACTTTACATCAATGACAAAGAGACAGATGAACCTTATCTAGCTGACTACATCAAACGTTTCAAGGATGACAAACTCCAAAGCACCTATTCAGGCAAGGGTTTTGAAGGAAATAAAGGAACTTTCTTTAGAAGTATCGCTCAAAAAGCCCAAGCCTTCACAGTTGATGTCAACTACAATACCAACTTCATCTTTACTGTCCCAGAAGGAGAATACCTTCTCCTCGGAGACGACCGCCTGGTTTCTAGTGACAGTCGTCACGTAGGTACTTTTAAAGCAAAAGATATCACAGGGGAAGCTAAATTCCGCTTCTGGCCAATCACCCGTATCGGAACATTTTAAGAAATCGAAGAGGCCGAGAATCAAGAATCTCAGCCTCTTCTTCTATCGTGAGAAGATGATTATTCACTACCCAGTCTAACTAGGATAGAAACAACCCCAGCTCTCACCTATCTATGCAAAGGAATTTTATGGAAGTTTATTTTTCAGGAACCATTGAACGGATTATTTTTGAAAATCCCAGCAATTTTTATCGTATCCTTCTCCTAGAAATCGACGATACAGACGCAGAAAGCTTTGATGATTTTGAAATCATTATCACGGGCACCATGGCTGATGTGATTGAGGGAGAAGACTATACTTTTTGGGGACAAATTGTCCAGCACTCCAAATATGGGGAACAACTGCAAATCAGCCGATATGAACGCGCAAAACCAACTAGCAAGGGCTTGGTCAAGTACTTTTCAAGTAGCCATTTCAAGGGAATTGGTCTCAAGACAGCTCAGAAAATAGTGGACACCTATGGCGACAATACCATTGACGAAATTTTGCAACACCCAGAAAAGTTAGAAGGCATCGCAGGACTATCTGCCAAAAATCGCGAGGCTTTCGTCTCCACTCTCCGTCTCAACTACGGAACCGAGATGGTTTTGGCCAAACTGGCCAACTACGGTATTCCCAATAAATTAGCCTTCCAGATTCAAGACTTTTACAAGGAAGAAACCCTTGATGTGGTTGAAAATTATCCCTACCAACTGGTTGAGGATATTAAGGGTTTGGGATTTACCATTGCTGACCAATTAGCGGAAGAACTAGGCATCGAAAGTCAGGCTCCTGAACGCTTCCGTGCTGGTCTAGTTCACAGTCTTTTTCAGGCCTGTATGGAAACAGGGGATACCTATGTTGAAGCACGGAATTTGCTAGAACAAACCCTTACTCTCCTTGAGTCTTCCCGCCCCGTGGAACTGGACCCCAGCCAAGTAGCCCAAGAACTCTCCTACCTGATCGAAGAAGACAAGGTTCAGCAGATTGATACCAAAATCTTTGATAACAGCCTCTTTTTCGCTGAGGAAGGCATCCGCAGTCACTTGGTTCGTATCCTTGAAAAAGGAAAACAGAAGAGTCAGGATTTAGAAACCATTCAAAAACATATCGCTACTGTCGAAGAAGATCTGGAGATTGAGTATGATAACATTCAAAAACAAGCTATCTGTGATGCTATCCAGAACAAGGTCTTTATTCTGACAGGTGGACCAGGTACTGGTAAGACAACGGTTATCAATGGGATTATCGCTGTTTACGCACTTTTAGAAGGTCTTGACCTCAGGAAAAAAAGCAACCTGCCCATTCTTCTTGCCGCTCCAACTGGTCGAGCTGCTCGGCGCATGAATGAATTGACAGGCTTGCCAAGCGCGACCATACACCGCCACTTGGGAATGACAGGCGACGATGATACCAGTCATTTGGAAGATTATCTGGATGCCGACTTTATTATCGTAGATGAATTCTCCATGGTGGATACTTGGCTGGCCAATCAACTCTTCTCCAACATCTCTTCTAACAGTAAAATCCTCATCGTAGGTGACAGCGACCAGTTGCCTTCTGTCAGTCCTGGACAGGTTCTAGCGGATCTGCTTCATATTCCTTTGATTCCTCAGACTCGCTTGGAAAAAATTTACCGGCAAAGCGAAGAATCAACCATCGTCACCCTAGCTAGTCAGATTCGACAGGGCATCTTACCATCTGATTTTACCCAGAAAAAAGCAGACCGCTCCTACTTTGAAATTGCTAGTGGTCATATTCCAGCTACGATTGAGAAAATCTTAGGTGCCGCCCTCAGAAGTGGTATCCCTGCCCGTGATATTCAGGTTCTGGCTCCCATGTACCGAGGGACAGCAGGGATTGATGCCATCAACCAGCTCATGCAAGACCTGCTCAACCCACCACAAAAAGACCAACTCAGTTTTGAAGCTCCCCAGTGTCACTATCGTAAGGGCGACAAGGTCATTCACTTGGTCAACGATGCTGAAATCAATGTCTTTAATGGAGATTTAGGAGCTATCACAGACCTGATTCCTGGTAAATACACCGAGTCGAAACAAGACGAGATTGTCATTGATTTTGATGGCAACGAGGTCTCTTACCCACGTAACGAATGGTACAAAATTCGCCTGGCCTATGCCATGAGTATCCATAAGTCCCAGGGAAGTGAGTTCCCTGTTGTCATCCTACCGATTACCAGTGCTAGTAGGCGTATGCTGGAGCGCAATCTCATCTATACAGCCATTACACGCGCCAAAAGCAAGCTTATCTTACTAGGCGAATTACAGGCCTTCGATTATGCTACTCAGCACATCGGAACTGCTCGAAAAACCTATCTGATTGAACGCTTCAGTGATTTATTGGAGAATGTTGAAGAAAAGCAACCAGCTGTCTCTGAAACAGCCACATCAAGTACCTCTAAACAATCCTACATCCTAACCGAAGAAAACTGGGACAGCATCCCGGCCATGATTGGGATTACAGACGCAGACCTCAAAGAGATTTTTGGAAAATAATGTATCAGAAAACCCACCTAATCAGGTGGGCTTTTTGTTTATTAAGATTATTTAACTGTTGCTGTGCTTGTAATCAATTCAACAGCTTTTTTGATTGTGATATCGTGTTTCAACATATCAGCTGAAAGCAAGCTTTGTACTTGTGCAACTTCCATGTTGTAGTCTGTTGCCAATTGCTCAACTTCTTTTTGGATTTCTTCTTCTGAAGCATCAAATCCTTCAGCTTTGGCAACTGCTTCGATAACAAGGTTAGTCTTAGTACGTGACTCAGCTTCTGCTTGGTATTGGTTGTGAAGGTCTTCTTGAGTAGTTCCAGTGATTTGGAAGTACATGTCAGGGTTGATACCTTGACGTTGCAAGTTTCCAAGGAATTCGTTTACTGAGCGATGAACTTCTTCGTGAATCATTTCTTCTGGAAGTTCTACGATTTCAGCGTTTTCTACAGCTTTATCAATTGCTGCACCTTCTACTGCATCTTTGTAAGCTTCTTCTTTAGCAGCAGCCAATTCCTTGCGGTATTTTTCTTTCAATTCAGCAAGTGTTTCAACTTCTTCGTCGATGTCTTTTGCAAGTTCATCGTCAAGAGCTGGAACTTCTTTAGCTTTTACTTCGTGGATAGTTGTTACGAATTTAGCTTCTTTACCTGCAAGGTCTTCTGCTTGGTAGTCTTCTGGGAATGTTACAACTACATCAACAGTTTCGCCAGCTGAGTGACCTACCAATTGGTCTTCGAAACCAGGGATGAATTGACCTGAACCAAGTCCAAGTGAGAAGTTTTCACCTTTTCCACCGTCAAATTCAACACCGTCGATAGAACCAAGGAAGTCGATAACAACAGTGTCGCCGTTTTCAGCAGCAGCTTCTTTGATAACCAATTCAGCCAAGTTGTTGCGTTCGCGTTCGATACGCTCTTCAACGTCAGCGTCAGTTACTTCTTTTTCTACATCTACTGATACTTCAAGGTTTTTGTAGTCACCCAATTTAACTTCAGGTTTTGTCACGACTTCAGCTGTGATAACCCAGTCTTGACCTTTTTCCATTGAAGTCACGTCAATTTTTGGTTGAGCAACCACTTCAAGACCAGCTTCTTTTACAGCTGCTTCATAAGCATTTGGCAAAAGAGCGTTCATAACGTCTTGGTAAAGTGATTCTTCACCAAACTTTTTGTCGAAGATAGGGCGTGGAAGGTGACCTTTACGGAAACCTGGAACATTAAGAGATTTCTTCACTGAGTTGAAGACACGATCCAATTCTGGTTTGATTTGGTCTTGAGAGATAGTGAAAGTCAAGACACCACGGTTTGTTTCTTTGTTTTCAAATGATACAGACATTCTGTCATTTCTCCTTAAAATTTTTTAAATACAGTCTATTATAACATAAACGAGCGACTTTTTTCAAGTAATGACTGCGCTTTTCAATCATGCTGGAAGTATGGTTTCTTCTTAGTTTTCTTTAGGTTTCGAATATAATCTTATAAAAGATGTTTAATAATGGCTGATTACAGTAAAAAACGAATCGCCCACACATCCCTCATTAGGCGATTCGTTTTGTATTATTTAACCACAAGAACCTTGTAATATTCATACTTATTTGGCTGTGTAATCTTAATTTTTTGACCATAGAAACCATCGATTTCTTTGTCAAAATAATCTGAAAATCTTGATGGCAAGCGTTTCATCTTAAGAACCTCACCAGATTGGTCTGCATATACAAGTAAGTGATGGAGGGTTGTAGCCATACCGTCATCAATCAATACAAAGTAACCTGTTTTGAGCTTACCTTGTCCATTATCTAAATAGTATAGTTTATTGTTATTGATTGTGAAGTTATCAAATCGAAGTCGTACACCTGGGTCTTCTAGATAAAGATCATTGCCAACTTTTTTGATTTCTGATCTAGTTGTCATCTCTGGAAGTGGTAATACTCTACGACCATCTGCTCCAAAGTAATATCGACCTGGTAGATTTTGGAAATTACGAATAACAGCTTTAGGATCAATTTCTTGTCCTTCTTCTTTATTATCCACTAAAGCTAAGGTAGTATTTGCAACCTCATCCCCGTATTTGTCGGAAAACTTCTTGAACTCAGGTTTGATATACCAAGTGTTTTTAGCCACGATAACATCAGTAAAGTTATTTCCGTCAAATTTTGATGTAATCAGATACTCATATCCATCACCTAAACGGACAATATCATCATTTTTATAAGGGCTATTTTTTAAAGTCAACATATAGCCATCCTTACCAATGATATAACTTTCTCCATCGCTGGCTGGAACAGCTCTGTCTGCGACCATAGCACCTGATTTTTCAAAGTAAGACCATTCACCATTTGCAGTCGCCCATCCTGTTGCCATAGCGCCACTGCCTTTGAGGTAATACCATGTAGACCCTTCTTTGTACCAACCTGTACGCATGGCGCCACTATCTGCGAGCGAATACCATGTGCTACCTTCCTTGTACCAGCCAGTACGCATAGCGCCACTATCTGCGAGCGAATACCATGTATTTCCGTCTTTGAGCCAGCCTGTCTGCATGTTACCAGTGCTGTCGAAGTGATACCAAGAACCAGCATTTTGTACCCATTTATCCTTAGCGAGGCTTCCATCTTGAGAAAGATTCCAGTCAGCACCATTTTTAACCCAAGTATCTGCAGCCTGTGCTTGATTGATAGACAAAAGCAGACCAGCACCTGCAAGCAAACCAAGTGTAAGAAGTTTAGATTTTTTCATAGCCATTTTCTCCTATTCTATAGCGAAATGAACATGACTTCCTAGTATACAAAGCTGTTCGCTTTTTCGTTTTACTCTGTCAGACGTCTTATTTCACAACAGAAACATTTCCTGTCCTACTATCGATTTTAACAGTTTGATCGTAGAAACCGTCAATTTCTTTATTAAGATAATCTGAAATTCCTGTTGGCAATCGTTTCATTTTAAGAATTTCACCAGATTGGTCTGCATAAACAAGAATATGATAGTGATGATAGCTTGGTCTATCATCAATCAATGCAAAATAACCTGTTTTGAGTTTGTCATTAGCACCATCTAAGTAATATAGTTTATTATTATTGATTGTGAAGCTGGTAGCTCCAAGAAAAAGTCGTGCACCTGGATTTTCTAGATAGACATCATTTCCAATTTTTTTAATCTCTGAATAGGTAGTCATTTCTGGTAAATTTGTTACTCGACGACCATCTGCCCCAAAGTAATACCTGTTTGGTAAGTTTTGGAAATTCTTTATAACAGCTTTAGGATCAATTTCCTGTCCTTGATCTTTATTATCTGTTAAAGCCAACATCGTATTGGAAACTTTATCTCCATATTTATCAGAAAACTTTTTAAACTCTGGTTTGATGTACCAGGCATTCTTTTCAACAATGACTCCATCTTTTGTATAAATAAGGTGATAATCATAACCATCAGACAAAGTAACAATATTTGTGATAATTGTATCATCCGCTTGAGATTGTTCAACCTGACTTGGGAGTTTGGTTAACAGATAGCCATCCTTACCAATGACATAACTTTCTCCATCGCTGGCTGGAACAGCTCTGTCTGCAACCATAGCACCTGAGTTTTCAAAGTAAGACCATTGACCATTTTCAGTAGTCCATCCTGTTGCCATAGCGCCACTGTCTTTGAGGTAATACCATGTAGACCCTTCTTTGTACCAACCAGTGCGCATAGCGCCACTATCCGCGAGTGAATACCAGGTATTGCCTTCCTTGTACCAGCCAGTACGCATGGCGCCACTATCTGCGAGCGAATACCAATTGTTACCGTCTTTGAGCCAGCCTGTCTGCATTTTTCCAGAACCGTCAAAGTGGTACCAATAACCAGCATTTTGTACCCATTTATTTTTAGCAAGACTGCCATCTTGAGAAAGATTCCAGTCAGCACCATTTTTAACCCAAGTATCTGCAGCCTGTGCTTGGTTGATAGATAAAAGTAGACCAGCACCTACAAGCAAACCAAGTGTGAGTAATTTAGATTTTTTCATAGCCATTTCCTCCACGAATTGAAACTGAGAGATAGAGTTAGTTTAATCATATTTTTTATAGCACTCTTAAAGATATGAAATAAAGACCTTATTCCCAATATCTTCTACTGACTGAATATGGCATAGCAGATGAGTTAGCATATGACGCCATTTGTTTTTCATCAGGTTCATTCACAATTCGGCCATTTCCGACATAAATACCTACATGATCGTTTGTTTTATTATAACTATAAAACATTAAATCACCAATTTCTTCACTACCATGAGATACATAACTTCCACCTACAGCTTGCTCGTAAGAAGTTCTCCTAATATAAATATCAAAGCAGGCATGAATTGCTTGAGTGAATCCAGAACAATCAGCACCGATACTCTTATTTAATGTAGCTGCTCCATATTGATAAGGTAATGAACCTATAAAGGTTTCTGCATATTCAGCAATTGCCTGACCCTTATTTTCTACGCAAACACCGTTAGGTCTGAAGAAATAAGGTTTCCCATTAACTCTATTGTAATCAGTTAGCATGGAACCGTCATTTGAAAGATAGTACCAATTACCATCTGGGTTAATCCACTCATTTGATTTCATCCAACCTTGATCATCAAAATAATACCATTTCTCATCTAACAATTCCCAATGTTTAGCATACCCACCTGAAGTATATTTGAACCACCAGCGGCCATCTGTTTGCATCCAGGTTCCTTTACCATCTCTATTTTGATTAAATGCTATTTTTTCTTGATTGCCTTCTACTTGCGTTAATTCTCTAGGAGAAAATCCTACCAACTTAACTTGTTCTGCATCTTCAACCTTAATTTTACCTTCTTTAACAAGTTGATCAATTGCTTCTTTTTCGCTTGTATACTGTGAAGTTGTTTGTGATGTAGTCACTTTAGTGGTAGACGTTGTAGTTTCTGCATTAACTACATAAGTAGTTGATAACAAAGCTCCTGAAGTAAGTAATAAAGCTGCATAAGTAATATATTTTTTCATGACAAAAATCCTTTCTTCAAAATTCCTTAACGCTCTAGTGACCTTATTTTAATAATTTATGGGGACATGATTTTAACCTCCTTTTGAGTTTATATCAATCTTTTTTATGGTCAATATATTATTTTATCTATTTATAACTCTATTCTACTCCCCTATAAAATGAATGTCAACAAATAACATAAAAACATTGTGAAAAAAATATTTTATCATGCTAGAGGTACTTGCTCGCTTCCTTGATACTAAATCAAATCATTTCTCCAACACTATTTTTACATAACTATTAAAAGTCCTCACGCCCTACCAAGTGATGCTGGAAGGCATAGACTGCAGCCTGGGTACGATCGCTGACCTCAAGTTTGGCAAGGATATTGGACACGTGGGTCTTGACCGTCTTGAGAGAGATAAAAAGTTCGTCTGCGATGCGCTGATTTTCGTAACCCTTAGCGATGAGTTGGAGCACATCTCGCTCACGCGCAGTCAGGTCCTCATGTAGTTCTATGTGATTGCGGTGGTATTCGACTTTTTTGCTGACCTCTTGCTCAATGGCCAACTCCCCAGCAGCCACCTTACGGACAGCATGGAGCAGTTCGTCGGCACTAGAAGTCTTGAGCATATAGCCTTTGGCACCAGCATTCAAGACCGGCATGATTTTTTCATTGTCCAAATAAGAGCTCACAATCAAAATCTTGGCTTCAGGCCATTCTTTGAGGATAGCCAAGGTCGCATCAATTCCATTCATCTCAGGCATGACAATATCCATGACAATGACATCTGGACGCAGTTCCAAGGCCAAGTCAATCCCTTGAGACCCGTTGGACGCCTCACCCACAACTTCTACATCGTCTTGGAGGTCAAAGTAGCTTTTCAAACCCAAACGGACCATTTCATGGTCATCTACTAGTAAAATTTTCATCTTTACTCCTTTATCATTCCTTATCTAACAGGGGAATACGGATATCAACTGCCAGCCCTTGCTTGGGAGCTGTTAATAACTGAACCGTCCCTGCCATATCTTCAACCCGCTCCTTGATATTTCGCAGTCCATAACTCAAGTCGTCTAAGCTCCCTAACTGGAAACCAATCCCATTGTCCACCACCTTCAGTTGCAATTCAAGATCCGTCTGATAGAGATAGACATCCAAACAAGATGCCTGGGCATGGCGGAGGGTATTGCTAATCAACTCTTGCAGGATACGGAAGATATGCTCCTCGATTTTCTTAGGCAATTTCGTCACATTTTGCTTAAGACTAACTTTGAGGTCACTCTTGTCCTCAAGCTCTTTTAAGAGGATTTGAATTCCCTCAACCAGACTCTTCTGCTCCAGCTCAACTGGTCGCAAATGCAAGAGCAAGACCCGTAAATCTTTCTGGGCAGTTTCTAAAATAGCTGTGACACTCTGCAACTGGATTTGCATCTTTTCTCTATCCAATTTCAAAGCCTGCTGGCTGACGCCTGATAAAATCATGTGGGCCGCAAACAACTCCTGACTGACTGTATCGTGCAAATCCCGAGCAATCCGCTTTCTTTCCTGCTCAATGATTTCCTCTTCCTGAGCAAGACTGTGATTTTCAGCCTTTTGAAGTGCTTCTGTCAAGAGGTTAAGTTTCCCTGACAAAGACTTGAAACTGGCGTCCAAATCTGAATCGGAAACCTGAATCACTTCTTTCCCTGCCAACAAACGCTTGAGATTAGCCTGCATTTTTCTTAGAGAAAGCTCTTCAATACCTCGCCAAAACAGGACTAAGAGACAGGTCATGGACATGCTGAATACTAACAACAAAAAGACAAATTTTTCTGTTTTTTCGACATCATGTAAGAAAATAGTCCAGTCAAAGTCAAGGATTTCCAGCAAGCTGTGGGAGAAAAATAAGACAAACAGGACGGAGGTGAGAGCAATGATTACATAAGCTTGTTTTTTCATCCTCTGACCACCTCCACATCCCCAATCATAGTGGTCAAGAAAATCTTGACACTCTTGTTACTCTTGAGATAGTCTTTCGTTTCCTGATGATAGTGTTCATTTCGGAGGGCTCGCTTGGGCTGATTGAAAAAAGTCAAATCCCCATAGAGACAGTTAACGCTAAGACTGACTTCCACATCTACAGGTACGATGATTTTGGTCGTGCCTACCATCTTTCTAAGGATAATAACATTGTCATGATTGGTTAGGATGACCCTCTCCAGATGAATAGTATCCTTACCCATGAGGCGAAAGAGATTGATATCATCGAATTGGCAAGTCTGGTAGCTTGAAAAATGATGAAGATTTCCAAACCAACGATTTTTCTCCTTCTTAACCGTTACCACCTCTTCAAAAACCAAATTGGTCTGCTCTTTTTCCTGGTTCATCATCGGATAAAGAAGAAAGAGGCTGTAGATGACCGCAACAAAAATAGCTAGAATCACAAAAGGATTGAGCATGACGATGAAAAAGAAGAGAATGCTTGCCACCACTAAAAGAAGATTATTGCCCTCTTTACCAGTGTAATAGCGAATCAAAAGTAAAAAGAGGAATAGTATCAGCAGAAAACGCGAAAAATGCTCTGATACCATCAAAATCAGAGCTCCTGTCAGAAGACAGGCTTCGATAAATAAAAAGATTTTAAATTTTCTCATAGGTGCATCCTCTCCTTTCTATTTTATCACAATTCAAAAAAGTCACCTCAGTCTGAGGATGGAAAAAAGGCGGTGATTACGCCTTTTTCATCTGATCTTTTGCTTCTTTTAATTTTCCATAAAGAAGATAGTCTACTTTTTGCAGATCTGCTATGGTGACACAATTAAGAGCACACATGATTAAGCGTAAATCTTCTTTCCAGCCTTGAACAATGCCAATCACTTCTTCGACTGAATAGATTTCAACCAATTCCAGAACTGTTCGAGACAGTCCTACAGCCTTGGCGCCAAAAACTAAACACTTAATCATATCCAGCGGATTCCGAACACCTCCACTAACCAAGAGTTCGACCTTATCTTTCCAGTCTTGAGCGTTGAGAAGGGCTTGCATAGTTGACTGGCCCCATTGATTGAGATAATCACGCTGACCACTGCGACGGTTTTCGATATAGGCAAAGCTGGTGCCACCACGGCCTGACAGGTCAAAGGCTCGAACGCCCAATTCATAGGCTCTTTCAATGGTCTTGACATCCATTCCAAAGCCGACTTCCTTTAGGACAATCGGAACAGGGATTTGCTGGCTATAGTCTGCCAGATGCGATTGCCAGCTTCTGAACATTCTTTCTCCCTCTGGCATGAGCAATTCCTGCATAACATTGACATGAACCTGCAAGAGAAGAGGGGTCATCTCATCTACAGTCTGAAGTCCTAACTCGACAGGCTTGTCCAATCCAATATTGGTTCCAAGAAGGAGATTTGGATGACTAGACTTGACAGAAAATGAATCATCTGCTGGATCTTTGAGGGCTGCACTATAAGATCCTGTCACAAACAAAATCCCACAGGCATCTGCCACCTGAGCCAGCTTTTGATTGATTTCTCGCCCTTTATCACTCCCTCCTGTCATGGCATTGATATAGAAAGGAAAGTCCCACTTGCGACCTGCAAACTCTGTCGACAGATCGATTTCATCCAGGTCATAAAGAGGCAAGGAAGAATGAATCAACTCCACCTCATCAAAGCTATTATAGGAGCTTTTCTGCTCAAGGGCATAGCGGATATGCTCGTCCTTACGATTTGTCATCATGTCCTATCCTTTCTTGGTATAAGAGCTCAATCCCCAGATCGGCCCAGCGAGTTTTTAAGGTTTCAGTTGATTGCACATCAAAACTCAAGGCAATGCCACAGTCACCACCACCAGCGCCACTACTCTTGGCAACAGCCTGCAAATCTTGACTGGCTTCTTTCAGCTGTCTGAGCGAAGGCGTGTAAATATCTACGCTCAAGCCTTCTAAAAGTTGACTGGCTACTTCTACTTGCTCAATAACTTTTTCGACTTTCCCCTGCTCCAAGGCTTCTACCAAAGTAGCCACTGTTTCTTTTGAGGAACTTAAAAAATTCTGATTGATATTTTGCTTGATTTGCTGGACCATGTTACTAGACACAGCTACTTCCTTGGTCCATCCCACTAGGAAATCACATTCTAGGGCAGGTTTCACTTGTAAGATGGAAAAGCCCCAATCACGCTCTAAAACTGTCGACAAATTTTCTTCTTTTAGCCAAGCTGCTACCTTCTGGCGATCAAATGACTGGTAGAGAACCAATTCCTCTGCCACAATACAGGCAAGGTCCCCCATGGAACCATTGTCTCCGCGCTTGAGCAAGACAGCACTGGCCAGCTTGAATAAGAGCTCCTGATCAACCGTAATATCATATAGAGTCAGCAGGGCCTTGATAACCAAGACAACGACGCTACCGCTAGAACCTAGACCAAACTTTTTCCCTTCCCGTTCCATTTTTCCTCGAATTTCCAAAGAAAAAGGTCGCAAGGTCTGCCCACGATAAACAAGGAAATCTTGCACTAAAGCAATCGTTTCTTGAATCAAGCTATAGTCAGGATTTGGCGTCAAATCTACTGCGAAATCAAACAGATCTGAGTAGATACGGTAACTATCAGAAAAAGTAATCTCGCCCTTCATATAGATGGGAATGGCCTTTATCAAGGCCAACTGCCCTGGCTCTAAAATAGCGTATTCACCTGCCCAATAGAGTTTCCCGCAAGTTTTAACAGCAATCATCTTGGCTCAAATCCTTTGTTTTTGACACAATCAAGCGATAACGTTGACCGAAGATTTCTGATAAATGCTCCAAGTCTTTCTCTTGACAGAGAACCTTGACATTGGGACCAGCATCCATGGTAAAGTAGCAGGCCTCTCCTTGCTCACGGAGCTGGCGAACAAAGTCCATGGCCTCATAAGAAGCATCCGTCAGATAAGAAAAGGCTGGTGATGCAGTTTTGGTCGTAGCGTGCATAGACAGGGCATTTTTCTCCGTTAGCTCCCCAACCTTGGCAAAGTCATTTTCCTTGAGATAAACCAGCATATCCTGATAGTCTTTCTCAGACTGACGCACCCAGTCATCAAAGGTCGTCGAAGTTTCCACACAAAGTTTCATCCCATCACGACTAGAGATTGGTTTTTTCTTGTCTTCTAGCACCAACATAATCATAGCTAGTTTCAGGTCTGTCTCTACAGGATAAATTTCCCCACTATCCTTATCCCAAGCACCTAGAGGTCCGTAAAAACTCCGAGAAGAAGAACCTGATGCAAACTTAGCCTCCTGCGCCAACTGGCTCCGATTCAGACCAAGATTGAAATAAGCATTGCAAACCTTAACCAAGGCTGACAAACCGCTAGAACTTGAGGACAAGCCCGCTGCGGTAGGCATATTGTTTTGAGTGTCGATACGGACAAAGCCTTCTCCAGCTGGACGGTAGCGGTCAATAATCTTACTCATCTTGGCATGCTCCGCCTCATTTTGTAGCTGACCATTGATATAAAAGGCATCAGCTGTCGCATCCGTCGGTGGAGGCGACAAGGTCGTCTCCGTATACATATTCTCCAAAGTCAGAGAAATACTGCTAGTAGCAGGTACCATCTCTTTTTCTTTTTTCTTTCCCCAATATTTGATAATAGCAATATTTGCGTAGGAACGTACTGTTACAGGCTCTCTATCCATGTCTGAACAGCTCCTTTCTCTTCTAATCTTTCTGCTAGTTCTTGTGCGTGTATTAAATTATCTGCCAAGGCTATAATACAGCCTCCTAGTCCACCACCGCTCATCTTGGCACCCAAAGCACCATGGCTAAGAGCCGTTTCAACGAGGGAATCCGCCTCAGGGCTACTGACACCAATTTCTCTTAAATGTAAATGCGCTTGACTGAGGATTTGTCCCAGCCTTTCAGCATCTTTTCGTGTAATTGCTTCTTCTGCCTGCTGGGTCAATTCCCCCAAGGCATGTAAAAACGGTAGGGCATCCTTACCCTTGTTTTGAACCACTTGAATCGCTTCACGAGTGTGACCATAAACACCCGTATCGGCAATCACCAAATAGGCGGATAAATCCATCTCAAGCTCTGTAAATCCTACGTTCTTGATAAAGCGAATAGGTTGGTCACTAAGACAGGTCTTAGCATCCAAACCACTAGGATTCATATGGGCAATCATCTCCGCCCGATTGACCAAGATTTCTAATACATCATAAGGCAGTTCTGCCTGATAATAGTCAAATACCGCACGAATGGCCGCTATGCTAATAGCCGCTGACGAACCCATTCCCCGTTTTTCAGGGATAGCCGAGTCAATCTCACAGCGAATGCAGGCTTCTTTGATATCCAAATACTCCAGCGAAGCATAAACTGCCATGGACAAGGTATCTTCCTCATAAAGGCGCCAAGGTCTGACAGCAGGAACTACCTTACAAGTCACCTCCACCTCCAAAAGAGGCAGGGAAATGGCAGGATAGCCATAAACGACCGCATGCTCCCCTATTAAAATAATCTTACTATGTGCCTGACCGACACCAACTTTTTTTGTCATATTTTCCTTTTACTAGACGAAAAAGTCGTCTTATTTATCATACAAGTATTGCTTCTCTCCTATCTATTTTATTATATTTTCACAAAAAAAGCGATTGTTTCCTTCACAATCGCTTTTCCCATTATAAGGATATATTTACATCATTTTATTATTTAAACGATTTCTAGTATGTCCTATTCTTCTCGTTTTTTAGGAAATACCGTCAAAGCACCTAGGATAGATAAGCCACCTAGAGCTACCAACCATTCATCTTGTTGACTACCTGTCTGAGGTAGTTCATCCTGCTTGTGCACTTCAGTACTTCCTTGATTCCAATTCTCTGAAGAAGTTGGAGTAGGAGTTGGGGTTGGTTGCGGTACTGGCTGTGGTGTTGGTTGGGGTGATGGCTGAGGCTCAGGTTTTGGCTCTGGTTTTGGCTCCGGCTTAGGCTCCGGTTTTGGTTCCGGTTTTGGCTCCGGTTTTGGTTCTGGCTTAGGCTCTGGTTTTGGTTCCGGTTTAGGCTCTGGCTTAGGCTCCGGTTTTGGTTCTGGCTTAGGCTCTGGTTTTGGCTCCGGCTTAGGCTCTGGTTTTGGCTCCGGCTTAGGCTCCGGTTTTGGCTCCGGCTTAGGCTCCGGTTTTGGTTCTGGCTTAGGCTCTGGCTTAGGTTCCGGCTTCGGTGCGCTAGCTGTAAATACCCATGTTCCTATAAACTCTACATCTGCTTTATTTACTTGTTTATTTTCAGCATCGTAACTCTTGAATACCCATTTTCCATCATTTTCTGCATCTACGTACTCTGTTTTTGTCGGTTGAGTCGCATTTACATTTGCTTTATCTACATAACGATTTGGGTCTGTTGGTTTATAGCCTTCGATTGCTGCTGGCAATGTCTTACCTGGTGTCCCACTTTGGAATTTGTAGGTTACACCGTATTTATTAGCTTCGAATACCCATGTTCCTATAAACTCTACATCTGCTTTATTTACTACTTTATTTTCTGCATCGTAACTCTTGAATACCCATTTCCCATCATTTTCTGTATCAACATACTCTGTTTTTGTTGGTTGAATTGTTGTTACATTTGATTTATCTACATAACGGTTTTGGTCTGTTGGTTTATAGCCTTCTATTGCTGCTGGCAATGTCTTACCTGGTGTCCCACTTTCAAATTTATAGGTTACACCGTATTTATTAGCTTCGAATACCCATGTTCCTATAAACTCTATATCTGCTTCATTTACTGCTTTAATATCTTTATCGTAGCCTTTAAATACCCATTTACCATCTTCTTCTGCAACTGGGTACTCTTTTGTAGTTGGTTGAATCGCATTTACATTAGCTGTATTTTCATACGTTTTTGGGTCTGTTGGTTTATAGCCTTCTATTGCTTCTGGCAAATCTTTTCCTTCTGTTCCACTTATAAACTTATACGTTGCTTTATAAGGATAAACATAACCTAGTTCTAAAACATTAGCTTTTACTTCTTTAATAGGTAAATTGTCAGACAAATCAAAACTCAAAAAACTAAATCCTACTCGACCTGCACTTGGGTGAACATTACCCTCAACAGAACCTGTTACGCTTAGTACACCATTTGTATCTGCTAACTTTTTGGCTTTATCTTGTGCAATACGAACAACCATCTGATTGATTTCTTCATCATTCTTATCAGGGAATAAGGTTTTAAGCTCTGTTGATGAAAGAGTTTTAAGTGTCATATTACGCATAATGGTTTCGGCAATAGATTTTCCTTCATCTGGTTTTATAACACTTTCAGCGATACGCTCATTACGTTTATCACGTTCACTTTCTGGCCTATTACTATCCTTTTCATTTAAAGATCTAAGGATCATCCTGAATGTTATATTATTGTAGCCTTTAGTTTCAACACCAAATGTCACTTTAGGATCTGTATTACTAACTAATGAATTAAAGCTATCTTTTGTATTTCCTAAATTTGTTCCATCTTTTGAATAAACATTTAGAATTTCTTTTGTTCCATCTTTCTTAATTCCTATAGCATATAACGGTCTCCATGAATAACCATTAAACTCCGCATATAGTTTTTCCGGAACAACTAAATCTTTGTCTAAATTCACATTCAAGTCTACATATGTGTACGTTTTTTTCTTTTCATCTATTTCAAATTTATTATTTTTGTATGAGTTTGATAAAACAGGTCCCTGTCCTCTTGCATCAGGATTTCTGTAAACAGTCATCGCTGTACTATTATCCATTTCAAACTCAGCTTTTAGAACCACTTCATTCACTTTTGTAGTATCATTATTTTCCGGGTTGTACTTATCAATGATACGACGTGTATTTTTTTCATCTTCTACATCTTCTGTTGCTTTGCTTAACTTAGTATTCGGTAATACATCTTCCGATTCAACTTTCGTATCAATTTTAACCTTGTTAGCATTAATGGTGAATCTTTTTAAGCCTTTTAAAAGAATACTATACCTTCGCCCATCCGTTGGGACAGGTTCTTCATTCTTGGTAAAGCTTGTGTAAACACCATATAACTTTGAATCTGGTTTTAAACCTTTTGGAAAGGCTGTTGCTAATGTATCTTCTGGTGAAAATAGTCTAGCTCCGTTCTTTTCATCAATTTTCCCATCTACTGAAGGTTTGTCAGACCAACCAAGAAAAGTGTTGGCAGTACTAGAAGAAAATGCTGGCTTTCCTAACTTATCTTCCCCCGTCTTATATTCCCTAGGTGTATCTTTTCTGATAGTAGGATCATTTGCGTTTACATCCCACTGTTTCATAAGTGTTACCTTACCAGCATAGTTAGGTTTTTCCTCATTATTTCTTGCTCCATCGCTATCCTCTGGCTTAATATCTGTTGATACAGCTCTATCACTACCTAGCGTTGTACTAGGCATATCATTTCCATTTCTTACTTCCGCTGCACGAGGTACTCCTTGAAGAGAGTTTCCATTACTCTCAGTTAATGCAGCTGTATTTGTATCTGTATTTGTATCTATATTTGTATTTTCTATTTCTGTGTCACCAGTATTAGCACCAGAAGTGCCTAGTGTGCTTGTTGTGCTTGTTGTACTTGCTGAACCTGGTGTACTTGGTGGGGCTGGTGTGCCTGATACTGGTTCACCTGATATTGCTCCATCCGCTTGAACAGTCGCCACACCAGTTGCAAAAAACAACACCGAAGCTACTGCTACACTAGCTACTCCCAAATGATGCTTTCTAATAGAATAGCGTAAAACTTTTTTCCCGTTTTCTTCACATTTTCTTGACTTAAAGTTCATTTTCAACCTCATTTCTTTTTTACAAATGGGTACTTATACCCCCCCCCTTAAATATTTAAGTATTTAAAGAAGGTTCGATTTTTAAGCCTAAAATTGTAATTGTTATGGTGCTTTCAAAAAAACACTTGATATTACACTAACATTATATACCTTTTTCTAAAACATGTCATGTAAAACTGGGCAAAAACTCAATTTTGTTAAAAATAAGTAAATAAGTAAATCCTTCCTTAATAAACCGCATATTATCAAGGTTTTGCCACCTGATAATATGCGGTTTTCTGATTTTAAAAACTTTTTATCCAGTATCACTTCGTGAAGCTGCACTCTTACTTAAAATTTATCTCAAATTACAAAATACTACCATTACTTACTGAACCCATTCACCATTATAATTGACAGAATAGCCATCTACAGTGGTATTCACTGCCAAAGCACCTGAGCTATAAGCATAGTACCATTTGCCATTGACCTGGAACCAGCCTGTCGTCATATCACCATTTTTATTATCTAAATAATACCAAGTTGAACCATCTTGATACCAACCAGTTGCCATAGCTCCTGATGAACGGAGATAGTACCACTTGTTACCAAGGTTTTGCCAACCAGTTTTCATATCACCATTTGACTGGTCTAAATAATACCAAGTTGAACCTTCCTGATACCAACCAGTCGCCATGGCTCCTGATGAACGGAGGTAGTACCACTTATTACCAAGATATTGCCAACCCGTTTGCATTGCAGCACTTGTTGGATCCAGATAGTACCAAGTTGAATTATCATTGGTCCAGCCACGCACTAGCTCCCCAACCGTCAAACTGTCGATACGAGCATCGAAGCTACCATCCTCCTGTAAATAATACCAATGCCCTTCGTCAGAAATCCAACCAGTTTTTAAAGTGTGATAGCTACGCTGATCTTCAAAATAATAGACTCGTTTCTCTGCTGGACTATCATATTGTTCCCCATGATGTTTGTTGGTATTTGTAGCAGTTTTTGCTTCTAAAACTTGCTTACCAACAAATTCTTGTAGTACCCCATCTTGACCAAAGTAAAACCAATCTGGTCTAAAAGCAATATCTTGCCTTAGAGAAGAACCAATCGTAACCCCTTCGTGTGGAGCAGGTATATATTGCCAGCCGACAACCATCTCTCCAGATAAAGAATCAAAATAATAGTATTTTCCATCAATCACTCGCCAGTAGGTTTCTTTGAGTTCCCCCTTCTTGTAGTAGGTTCTTCCGTTTTCTTGTACAAAATGCCATCCTTCTGAATCAGCATCATCCGCCAATACTGCACTTGTTGCCAGTAAGCTAAAGAAAAAAACTGCTAATGCAATTTGCATCAATTTTTTTATTATTTTCATTAGACCTATCCTCCATAACTGATTGTAGCAAAGACCCGACTGAATGTCAATATATAAAAACTCCTCAAAAAAAGTAGTTACATAACTGCAACTACTCTCTATTCTTGCATGGTGTAACCTACACCACGCACGGTTTTAATGTAGCTTTTTTGACCTTTTACATCAAGCTTGCTACGTAGATAACGAATATAGACATCCACGATATTGGTCTCTGTCGCACTTTCGTACTTCCAAACACTTTCCAATAACTGCTCACGAGTCAGAACCTTCTTGCTTCCCATGAGAGTAGCCAGAAGGTCATACTCACGACGGGTCAGAGCAATCATCTCCTCGCCACGATAAGCGGTATGATGCTCTACATCCATACGCAGATTGCGGTAAGAGGTTGGAACCTTCATCTGACTACAGTGTTGGTCGATGAAGTCCCGACCTCGGAAAATCGCTGAAATACGAGCTACCAGATTCTCAATAATAACTGGCTTATAGATGTAAGAAACGGCAAAGCGTTGGATTGTCTCGAGCTGGTCTTGCAATTCTTCGCGATGGTCCAAGACCATGATGACCGAGGCTGGCTTAGTCCGACTCAGCTTATCTGCAAAATCCTGGGCTGTCATATCCCCCAGATGAGCATTCAATAAAATCAAGTCATAGTCTGTCTGAAGAGCCGTGGAGAGGGCTTTTTGCCCCTCCTCAACCTGATCAACTCGGTATTGCTCTTTTTGGAGTTCCAAACTTAAAAAATGAGCTAGATTTCGTTCTTTCTCAAGTAATAAAATCCGTTTCCCCATGGCAGACCTACTTATTTTTCGTCATACCAAGAGTAGTGGAAGATTCCTTCTTTGTCTTTACGTTGGTAAGTGTGGGCACCAAAGTAGTCACGTTGCGCTTGGATTAAGTTAGCTGGAAGGTCAGCTGAACGGTAGCTATCAAAGTAAGTAATAGCTGCCGAGAAAGTTGGTACTGGTACACCAGCTTGAACAGCAAGAGCTACGATGTCACGCACTGCTTGTTGGTACTTAGCAGTAACATCCAAGAAGTACTCATCCAAAAGAAGATTAGCAAGGTCTGCATCACGGTTGTAAGCATCTGTAATCTTTTGCAAGAAACGAGAACGGATGATACAGCCATCACGCCAGATAGATGCGATGTCTGCAAATGGCAAGTTCCAGTTGTTTTCTTTAGAAGCTACACGCAATTGCGCAAAACCTTGTGCGTATGAAATGATTTTTGAGAAGTAAAGGGCTTGACGGATCTTTTCAATCAACTCAGCCTTGTCTCCTTCAAATTTGAAGGCAGCTGGTTTTGGAAGAACCTTGCTAGCATGCACACGTTCTTCCTTGTAAGTAGAGATGTAACGTGCAAATACCGACTCAGTGATGAGTGACAATGGCACACCAAGGTCAAGTGATGATTGGCTAGTCCATTTACCAGTTCCCTTGTTACCTGCAGCGTCAAGGATGTAGTCTACGATTGGTCCATCTTGACCTTCATCGTCTTTGCGGCTCAAGATATCAGCTGTGATTTCGATCAAGTAGCTGTCCAATTCACCCTTGTTCCACTCAGTAAAGATTTCAGCCATGTCTTCTGCAGAAAGGCCTAGCAAGTGTTGCATCAAGTCATAGCTTTCTGCGATCAATTGCATATCACCATACTCGATACCGTTGTGAACCATTTTCACATAGTGACCAGCTCCGTCAGGACCGATGTAAGTCACACATGGTTTGCCATCTTCTGGTGCTTTAGCTGAGATTTCTTCAAGAACATCCGCAACCAATTCATAAGCTTCTTTTTGTCCACCAGGCATGATAGAAGGACCTTCAAGGGCACCTTTTTCACCACCAGAAACTCCTGTACCGATAAAGTTGATACCAGAGTTTGCCAATTCTTCATTACGACGGATTGTATCTTTGTAGAAAGTGTTTCCTCCGTCAATCAAGATATCACCCTTGTCAAGGTGTGGAAGAAGGGCTTGAATTGTAGCATCTGTACCAGGTCCAGCTTGAACCATCAGCATGATACGACGAGGTTTTTCGATTGAGTTTACAAAACTTTCAACATCATAGCTTGGCACAAAGTTCTTTTCAGGATGGCAAGAAATTACATCTTCCGTTTTTTCTTTACTACGGTTGTAAATAGCAACTGTGTAACCACGAGATTCAATATTAAGGGCAAGGTTACGACCCATTACGGCCATACCTACGACACCAAAGTTAGCTTTTGTCATTTGACACTCCTCTTGTTTGATTTGTTTTATTTTATCATTTTTACTTTTGAAAAGAAAGAATTTTGTAACGACTGCTTAGTAGTCCAAGTCATCCGCATGACCAGCGCCATTTCCGACAAAGTAGCCTGTCTTACAGTTAAGGGTAAAGAGATAGGTTCCATCTGGCTTGTAGAGGTTGTAATAACCATTGCCGTTAACGATATTGACGCGTTCAAGGATATATTGGTCTCCAGTGATATAGCCACGCGAACGTGAAGTCGCTAGAATTTGTTCCAAGACACCATCCGCAAAATCCCAAGCAGAGTTGTTACTATCATCAATAGCAGACTGATTATAGGCAACACGACTAGCACTTCTTTGAACAGCAACCCCTGCACTCGAGAGACCCATATTGACTTCACTGCGAGTACTTCTAGTTTCATTTGAGGCAACATTTGAACTACTTGGGCTTGTCTCACTAGTCGTATTTGAGCTTGCTTGACTAGAGCTTGAGCTACTAGTTTGACTTGAACTTGAGCTAGAGCTAGAAGTACTTGTTTGCTGGCTCTTACCAAGGCTGATAGCCTTATCTAGCACTTTATCAAGCTCCGTATTTCCAGTTTTAATATCTGTAAATTTAGCATCCGATTTGGCTTTGGCATTGGTATCCAACACACCATCAACAATAGCTGGTTTTTCAAATTGTGCATTGACATCTTGAATGGCCTTGATTTGCGTTGCTAGACTATCATATTTAGATTTGGCAAGCGTATGTTCACGACTACCTTCCAGCTTATCAAGTAAGGTTTTAAGTTGACTTAGTTTATCAAACTGGCTGTTTTTCAAAGCAATTTTATTGCTATCTGTGTAAAAGGCGTCATAAAGTGTATTAAAATCATCCACATCCGATTGATTGGCTGTAGTTGATTGAGAAGTCTGAATTTCCTTGGTCGAGCGATTCACTTGACGATAGACATAATAAGCACTGACACAGATAATTACTGATACAAGCGCCAAAGCAGTTAAAACAAAGCCTTTTTTGCTTTTCTCTTCTGACTCTTCTTGTTCCAGACGAGAAAGACTCTGCTCCTCTTCCGCTTCTTCAGTCATTTCTGTTGGATTTTCATCCTCTAGCAATAGAGGATCCAAGCCTTGCTCCTCATCGTCCAGAGGTAAGGGAGGTAAGATGTCTTCAGAAGATGGAACTTCCTCCGAAGAAGCTTCTGACTCCTCTACAGCCTCACGCATCTCTTGAATTAAATCATCCAGACTCTGAGTTTCAACTAACTCCTCTTTTTTGTATTGACGAGTCGCAAACTTATCTGCTTCGATTTCATCTTTGTGTTGTTTGACATACTTGTCCAAAATGGAATCCTCAGGCAAGACTCCTGCTTCCACTTCCTCATTTTTACGAATAGCTTGACCAACTGTTAGCTCTTTTGCTTCATCAAAATCAAATTGCGGTTCTTGACCTTCTTTTTTATGACGATTTCGTCTTTTTTTACTCATGAGTATCCCTTTCTATTTTACCTCTTGCCGTTTGACACGCTGACCAAAATATTGATACAGATCCACTTTCAAGGTTCCGTTGTATAACTTACGCTTCTTATCTGCTTGGCTACCATACTTGCTTTCAAAGGCTTCATCACTAGTCAAGATAAATTTGCTCCAAGTTTTCAGTGGTGCAAATACTTGACCCATCTCAGCATAAAGCTTGGTCACCCCTGCATCATCTGATAAACGCTCCCCGTAAGGAGGATTGGAGATGATTACACCATTGATTTTATCGGAACGTAAATCCTGCACGCGCATCTGCTTAAAGGTAATGTCTCCTGCAACACCAGCTGCCTGAGCATTAGCTTTAGCAATTTCTACCATGCGAGCATCGATATCACAGCCCATAATATCCAGTTCCAGCTCACGGTCTACTTTTTTGGCTGCTTCTGTGCGCACTTCCTGAATCAAGCGGTCGCTGACCCAGTTCCACTCCTCAAATGCAAAAGAGCGACGAAGTCCTGGTGCCATCTTTCGAGCAATCATGACTGCCTCGATACAGAAAGTTCCTGAACCACAGGTCGGATCAATCAAAGGCTTATCTGGATACCAGTTAGAAAGTTGTAAAATAGCTGCCGCCATATTTTCCTTGATAGGAGCGCCACCTTTTTCGGTACGATAACCACGTTTAAAGAGGCTAGATCCTGTCGTATCAATCATGACAGTTGCCACATCTTTGAGAATAGAGACCTCAATCTTAAACTCTGGGCCATTCTCCATCAGAGGAACACCTTCTGGGCGGGCGTAGTGTTTCTGCAATTTCTTGACAACAGCTTTCTTAGAAATAGCCTGTACACTGGGCTCATTGTGAAGTTTAGATTTAACACATTTTGCTTTTGAAATCGGGAACCGAGCTCCAAGTGGTAAATAATTTTCCCAATCTAAAGCGAAAACTCCCTGAAACAGCTCTTCAAAAGTCTTAGCTGGGAACGTTCCTACGATAATCTTGATACGATCTGCTGCCCGAAGCCACAGGTTGGTTTCGATAATAGCTCTCACGTCTCCTTGAAAACGAACACGTCCATTTTCAACCTGACAATCGTAGCCCAGCTCTCGCACTTCTCGTCCTACAACAGCTTCAAGCCCTGCTGCCACAGTTGCAATTAAATTAAATTCTTTTTTCATGTTACAGTCTTGCAAGACCTTTCTATATGTCCACTTTAAAAAATGAGGTTGAGAAAATTTCTCAGCCCCAACCTATATGCAATTTTCTATAAGCCATGTTTTGTTCCAGAAGTGACTAGGACCACTTCCTTCGATAATCATCTGTCTACCACTAACAGCTCTAGCTGATAGCAGTCAGAATACTACGTTCGTTTCCGCGTACTCCATGCCCCGACCAAAATTTGGGTTGCTAGCTTGAGGGGTTTACCGCGTTCCACTCTCTCTGTTTCCAGAAAGACTCCGTCACTGTGGCACTTTCAAGCCTACTCTGGCCTATCCAAGGACTTAGCCATTTCAACTGCCGTAACGATTTCTCGTCCCTAGGCTTATGGTTTCGCCTAGCACAAACACTACAGGCATCACAGCCTGTGCTAGCATGGACTTTCCTCATGAGAAGCAATTCTCCTCACGCGATTATCCAAAAATTGCATGTAACAAGACCTGAATTACAAATCAGTATTGTCTAAAATTTGTTTACCGAATACTTCTTTTTCAAGACGATTCAAGCGTTTCAAAATATCAAAATTCGTCATAGAAGATGAAGCAGCCACATCAATTGGATCTGGGTGACTAGGACTTGGAGCCGAACTCACTTGCGGTTTACGAGTTAATTCTTCCTTCAAATCCGCAATCTCCTGACGAAGTGACTTAACCAAGGCAGCATAGGTTTCATAGTCCTTGATGACATCGTCTAAAAACTCATCAACTTCTACCTTGCTATACCCACGAACTTCACGTCCAAACTCTTGTTCAAAAATATCTTTTGCTGAAAAAATAATACTTGTCATGTCTCTCTCCATTCTCGCTTGCTAGTATTATTATATAAAAAAAGGCAAACAAAAATCAAGGTCAAAGCTTCAATTTTCGGAAAAATTTTCAGCCAGTTCATTTAATTGATCAAATGTTAATCTCTTTATAAAATAGTCCTCTTGATTTTTCATCTTTTGGTAAAAATAAGCTAGTTTCGTTTCATTTTCTTCATCATAAAAAAGATAGGAACTATTCGTATTTTCCAGTAAAAACTGCTGGTAGTCTCTTAACTGCCCCTTGTGTTCATAGCGAGGATAAGCATATTTGACAAAGTCTACCTGCTTAAAGCGGCTCAGTTTCATCTGATTGCCTTCATTCCAATTTTCCCCATGGGTTTCAAAAGCAAAAATGGTCGCCAACTGGAAACCGTACTCGGTTTTCATCTCCTGAGCAACCTCTAAAACCCAATATTCAAAGCCCAAAGTCCCTGTAAATACAAGCCAAGACACCCCATCTGCTGCCATAGCCTCTAAATCTTTACGTATTGCTTTTTTTATCAATTTAAGACGAGGATCCTTATCAGAAAATAAACCCAAATCAAAAGCAGAATAGCCTAAAACCAAAGCTGTAGCCATTTTTAACCCTTTCTGTGCAAATTTATGGTATAATAGAGTGATGTTATTGTACCAATAAGGAGAATTATGGTCAACTATCCACATAAACTTTCATCACAAAAAAGACAAACATCTCTTTCTCAACCCAAAAATTTCGCAAATCGAGGAATGTCTTTTGAAAAGATGATCAATGCTACCAACGACTACTATTTGTCTCAGGGCTTGGCTGTTATACATAAGAAACCAACCCCTATTCAAATCGTACGAGTGGACTATCCACAACGAAGTCGTGCCAAGATTGTTGAAGCCTATTTTCGACAAGCTTCAACGACGGACTATTCTGGCGTTTATAATGGATATTACATCGACTTTGAAGCCAAGGAAACAAAACAAAAACGTGCGATTCCGATGAAAAATTTTCATCCACATCAAATTCAGCATATGGAACAAGTCCTTGCCCAACAAGGAATCTGCTTTGTCCTTCTTCACTTTTCTTCTCAGCAAGAAACCTACTTATTGCCGGCATTCGATTTGATTCGCTTCTATCATCAAGATAAGGGACAAAAATCAATGCCACTTGGATATATTCGAGAATATGGATATGAAATCAAGGCTGGTGCCTTCCCTCAAATTCCTTATCTCAATGTTATCAAAGAACATTTATTAGGTGGTAAAACAAGATGAACAAACCAACGATTCTGCGCCTAATCAAGTATCTGAGCATTAGCTTCTTAAGCTTGGTTATCGCAGCCATTGTCTTAGGCGGAGGAGTTTTTTTCTACTACGTTAGCAAGGCTCCTAGCCTATCCGAGAGTAAACTAGTTGCAACAACTTCTAGTAAAATCTACGACAATAAAAATCAACTCATTGCTGACTTGGGTTCTGAACGCCGCGTCAATGCCCAAGCTAATGATATTCCCACAGATTTGGTTAAGGCAATCGTTTCTATCGAAGACCATCGCTTCTTCGACCACAGGGGGATTGATTCCATCCGTATCCTGGGAGCTTTCTTGCGCAATCTGCAAAGTAATTCCCTCCAAGGTGGATCAACTCTCACCCAACAGTTGATTAAGTTGACTTACTTTTCAACCTCGACTTCCGACCAGACTATTTCTCGTAAGGCTCAGGAAGCTTGGTTAGCGATTCAGTTAGAACAAAAAGCAACCAAACAGGAAATCTTGACCTACTATATAAATAAGGTCTACATGTCTAATGGCAACTATGGAATGCAGACAGCAGCTCAAAACTACTATGGTAAAGACCTCAATAATTTAAGTTTACCTCAGTTAGCCTTGCTGGCTGGAATGCCTCAGGCACCAAACCAATATGACCCCTATTCACATCCAGAAGCAGCCCAAGACCGCCGAAACTTGGTCTTATCTGAAATGAAAAATCAAGGTTACATCTCTGCTGAACAGTATGAGAAAGCAGTCAATACACCAATTACTGATGGACTACAAAGTCTCAAATCAGCAAGTAATTACCCTGCTTACATGGATAATTACCTCAAGGAGGTCATCAATCAAGTAGAACAAGAAACTGGCTATAACCTTCTAACTACTGGGATGGATGTTTACACAAATGTAGACCAAGAAGCTCAAAAACATCTGTGGGATATCTACAACTCCGATCAATACGTCTCTTACCCTGACGATGATTTGCAAGTCGCATCTACGGTCGTAGATGTTTCAAATGGTAAAGTCATCGCCCAACTTGGAGCTCGTCACCAAGCAAGTAACGTTTCATTTGGTACCAACCAAGCTGTGGAGACCAATCGTGACTGGGGTTCTAGTATGAAACCAATCACTGACTATGCTCCCGCTTTAGAATATGGAGTCTATGACTCTACTGCAACTATAGTACATGATGTTCCTTATAACTATCCTGGCACTGATACTCCACTCTACAACTGGGATCATGGCTACTTTGGAAACATTACAATCCAGTATGCTCTTCAACAATCACGAAATGTCACAGCCGTTGAGACTTTGAATAAGGTCGGTCTAGATAGAGCTAAAACCTTCCTTAATGGTCTTGGTATCGACTATCCAAGCATGCATTATGCAAACGCCATTTCAAGTAATACAACAGAATCTAACAAACAATACGGTGCAAGCAGTGAAAAAATGGCTGCTGCTTATGCTGCCTTTGCCAACGGTGGAATTTACCACAAACCCATGTATATCAATAAGGTCGTCTTCAGTGACGGTAGTGAAAAAGAATTTTCTGATGCTGGTACACGAGCTATGAAAGAGACTACGGCCTATATGATGACCGAAATGATGAAAACAGTCTTAGTTTATGGTATCGGACGTGGTGCCTACCTACCATGGCTTCCACAAGCTGGTAAGACTGGTACTTCTAACTATACTGATGAAGAAATCGAAAAATATGTCAAAAACACTGGCTACGTAGCTCCAGATGAATCGTTTGTAGGTTATACTCGTAAGTATTCTATGGCTGTATGGACAGGTTATTCGAATCGTTTAACTCCTATCGTTGGAGATGGTTTCCTAGTTGCAGCTAAAGTTTATCGCTCAATGATAACGTATCTATCAGAAGATACTCATCCAGAAGACTGGACGATGCCAGACGGACTTTTCAGAAACGGGGAATTTGTATTCAAAAATGGAGCTCGCCCAATATGGACTGAACCCTCTACTCAACAATCCTCAACAGCTGAAAGTTCAACTACACAGGCAAGTACTACGGTTGGTCAACAACCCAATAATGCTCCAGCAACTGATCCTAATCAAGGACAAGCTGTTCAACCGACACAACCAGTACAACCAACGCCACAAAATCCACAAGTTCAACAGCAACCACAACAGTAAACGAAAAAATCCTGAGAACTCTAAACTCAGGATTTTGTCATTTTCAAAATGAAATACAGAGATCAAGTACATTTCCCCACAATAAAACGCATACGATCAAGGCTTTCATCACCTGACAATATGCGTTTTGCTTTTAAAGACTTTTTGCTCAGTCTCTTTTTATCTTATTTCACATGTTTTGCGAGTTCTTCTTGCGCTTTTTTATTGGATTCTGCTTTTTCTTTCATCCATTTTTCTTGAGCTTTTTGATATTCATCTGCAGTAACTGCCTTGTCTTGAAGTTCAAGGTATTTATACAAGACTGGGTCACTTGTACCTTTATTTCCTGACAATGCAAATGGTATTGTAAATGGTACCATCTTAGACAAGATTGGACGACCAGTTTTAGAAGTTGTTGGGATGATCAAGGCACTATCTGTCAACCAAGCTTGGGCTGCTGCGTATTTATCATATCGTTTAGCAACATCTGTAGTCTCATCACCAGCTTCAGTAACCAATTTTTCGTAGTCATATAGACCTACTTTTTTAGCAGCTACATTATCTTCCCCTGAGTCAAATCCTAAATATGTTTTAGTACTTTCTCCTACAGAAGGTTTGATAATATCAAGGTAGGTTGATGGATCGGCAAAGTCTGGACCCCAACCGACATTATCTGATAAATCCCAGTCTTCGCCAGCAGCATTTTCGGCAAATAGAGTTACATTAAGCAATTCATCTTTTTGCAATTGTTGGATATCAATAACGACATTATCAGTTCCTAAAGTTGCTTCCAAGGATTGTTTCATAGATTGGACACGTTGAACTTTTGTAGTTGCTGTCTGGTCAACAGGCATATCTAGGTGAATTGGGAATTGTACTCCCTCAGCTTGTAGGGCTGATTTGGCTTTGGCAAATTCTGCTTTAGCTTTTTCTGGATTGTAAAGACCATCTTGTGAATCTGCAAGATTGACATCCTTCCATTCATCCCCATAAGTCACTAATTTTTCTTTGACTATATCGCCAAAGTTCTTCCCATCTGCTTGAACAAATGTTGGTGGCACAAAGAGATTACGCAAGATTTTGCTTGCTCCAGTTTCTCCATTCAACTGAGAAGCATAAGCTGTACGGTCAAAACCAAAGGCAATAGCCTGACGGAAATCCTTGTTTAAGAGAGCTTTTTTAGTAGATGTCTTTTGTTCGTCGCTAGTCTTAGATGTGTGTTTATAAGATTGACGGTCAATATTTGTTCCTACTAAATAAGTCGTAGAGTCTTGTTGAGTATAGACAATATTGTCTTTCATACTCTTCTCAAGCTCTGCGAAACTTGCACTTGTTGGATAAAGACGAGCTGCTGTAAGGCTACCATCTTTAAAGTTTTCTGCTGGTTTGCTGGTATCTTGCCCATCCCAGAATGACAATTTGACCTTGTCAATATGCACATTGTCTTTATCCCAGTAGTTCGGATTTTTCGCAAATTCAACAGAGGATTTAGTTACAATGGATTTCAACAAATAAGGGCCGTTATACAAGAGACTACTTGGATCCGTAGCTTTGGCAAAATCATCCCCTTTTGAATTCAAAAACTCTTCATTGACTGGCGCAAGCACACCCATGGTTGTTTTAGAATTCCAAAAAGTTTCAGGTTTGTTCAAGGTGTATTGGATTGTTTGGTCGTCAAGGGCTTTAATCCCGACTTGAGCGAAGTCTGTGATTTCACCTTTGGCATAGGCATCCAGCCCTTTGATTGAATCCTGTACCAAGTAAAGGGCTTCTGCTTTCTTATCTGTTGCATATTTAAGTCCTGTTACAAAGTCCTGAGCCTTAACAGGAGCGTACTCTTCTCCCTCAGATGTATACCACTTGGCATCCTGACGAATCTTATAAGTATAAGTCAAGCCATCCTTAGAAACCGACCAGTCTTCTGCCAATGAAGGAACAAGGTTCCCGTATTTATCATTTTCAAGCAATCCATCAATCACATTACTAGTAATCTCAGAAGTTGCCGCCTTACCAGTTGTCAAATAGTTGAGATTATCCGGATGTGTCTCGTAGGTAAATGCAAAGGTTTTTTCACCTTGAGCGCCTGAACCCCCAGAACAAGCAGCTAAAACACCAGTTGCTAATAAGGTTACTCCTGCAAGAGCTAATACTTTCTTTGTTTTCATAGTATTCTCCTTTGTTTTTTTATTCATTATAGACTCTTTTTCAAGTCCTGTCAATAGAATTTTCTGAATTTTAAGAGTTATTTGTTATATTTTATATATTCTGAAAAATAAAATTGTTCATTTATGCCAAAAAAGCCAACATAGGTTCTCTTCTGATAAGCAGAAAAGAATCTTGTTGGCCTTACTTCTAAAAATCTTAAGTAGCAAAGATTCTAAAATGACGGAATCCTTGCATCATTGTCCCAACTCTTCCTCGACTACATTCAAGGTCCGTTCAATGACCACATGCATGTCGTAGTATTTATAATCAGCCAAACGTCCACAGAAAATGACCTTATCATTCTGTGCTGCTTCTTCTTGATATTTAGCAAACAGGACATTGTTTCGCTCATCATTGATTGGATAATAAGGCTCATCTCCACGTTTCCAATCAGCTGGGTATTCACGAGTAATAACCGTTTTGTCCTGAGTACCATACTCAAAGTGTTTATGCTCAATAATACGAGTATAAGGAATTTCTCGCTCTGTATAGTTGACAACAGCATTTCCTTGATAGTTTTCTTCATCAAGAACTTCATGCTCAAAACGAAGACTACGGTATTCTAACTCACCATGTTTATAATCAAAGTATTGGTCAATCATTCCTGTAAAGACAACTTTTTCAGCAGAAGCTTCTAATTCCTGACGATTGGCAAAAAAGTCAAGACCAAGTTCTACTTCCACATCCTTGAGCATATTTTCGATGATGACGTTGTAACCGCCAATTGGAATACCCTGGTAACGGTCATTGAAGTAGTTATTATCAAAAGTCAAACGAACTGGTAGACGTTTGATGATAAAGGGTGGAAGGTCAGTCGCAGAACGTCCCCATTGCTTTTCAGTATATCCTTTAATCAATTTTTCATAAATATCTGGACCGATCAACTTGATAGCCTGTTCCTCTAAGTTTTTCGGTTCAACGTCCTTCATATGAGCCGTTTGCTCAGCAATCTTATTTTTGACTTCTTGAGGGGTTTTTGTCCCCCATATAGCATAGAAAGTATTCATATTAAAAGGTAGATTATAAAGGCTACCCTTGTAATTAGCTAGAGGCGAGTTGATGTAGTTGTTAAATTCAGCAAATTGATTCACATAATCCCAAACTTTTTTATTAGAAGTATGGAAGATATGAGCACCGTATTTATGAACATTAACCCCTTCTACATTCTCACAGTAGATATTTCCACCAATGTGGTCACGTTTATCAATAACTTTTACTTTTTTTCCACGCTTGGTTGCTTCATAAGCAAAAATTGCTCCCGACAAACCAGCACCAACGATTAGATAGTCGTACATAGTCTCTCCCTTATCATTTATCTTTACATCTCCTTAATTATAGTAAAAGAGAGAATCTTATACTCTTCGAAAATCTCTTCAAACCACGTCAGCGTCCATCTGCAACCTCAAAGCTGTACTTTGAGCTAACTTCCCATTTACTCTTTGATTTTTATTAAGTATTCGTTTCAATCTATTTTAGCACAAAACAAATCATTTCTCAGTTTTCAATAGCCGAGTGATTTAAAAAGACAAGCACCAAAACTGATATTTGTCTTTATGATTTTGCTTGAAAAGGCTATTTCTAACTATTTAACATGTTTTTCTGCTTCTTTTTGAGCTTTTTCGATTGCTTTTTTGCTTTCTTGCTCCCATTTGGTCTTAGCTTCTTCAAACTGTTTGGTCGTCACAGTGTCTTTTTGCAGTTTCATGTACTTGTAGTTATTGCCATCACCCTTGATACCAACCAATGAATAGCCTCTTGTAAATGGCGTTACTTTGGTTACAGATGCTGTTCCACCACTTGACATAGCTGACATAATCAGAGAATTGTCAATCATCCAAGCCTGTGCTTCAGCGTATTTTTCATAACGCTTGGCTACATCTTTGTTTTCACTATCTGCATCTTTGAGCATCTTAGTGTAGGTATCAAGACCTAGGCTAGTGATTTTTTCCTTGTCTTCCTTGGCATCTAGTCCAAAAATCTTAAGGTAGAAGCCATCCTCTGCATTGAAAGGATTGAGATAAGTTGATGGATCCTGATAGTCACCTACCCAACCATCAAAGTTCAAATCATAGTCACGATCAGCTGCTGTTGGCGCTAAGAAGGCTACGTTATTAAAATCATCTGTTGAAAGTTGCTGAACATCAATGACAATGTTATCAACACCTAAAACTGACTCAAGGGTCTGCTTAACTGAGTTCATGCCTGTCACGGCATTTTTACTTGTCTGATCAACCGCCACATCCAAGTGAATTGGGAAGGTCACACCTTGACTTGTCAATTCTTTTTTAGCTTCCGCAAATTTTGCTTGGGCTTTTTCTTTGTTGAAATAGGCATCCTGAGCATCTGCCAAGTTTATACCTGACCATTCTGTGCCATAGTTGACCAATTTAGAAGCGACTACTTCTCCAAAGGTCTTGTCTCCAACTTGGACAAATGTAGGAGGCACTAGGGTGTTACGAAGAGTCTTGCTAGCTGCTTCTTCCCCATTTGACTGAGCAGAATAGGCTGTGCGGTCCAAGGCAAAGTTCACTGCTTGGCGGAAGTTCTTGTTCAAGACAGCTGTCTCAGTTGACTTCTTCTGCTCATCTGTCGTTTTAGACGTATGGTTGTAAGCCTTACGGTTGACGTTGAAATTGAAGTACCAAGAAGTCTTGTCCTGCAAGCTATAGACGATATTATCCTTATATTTTTCCTTGGTCTTAGCAAAGTTAGAACTATTTGGATAAACCCCAGCGATTGAATAAGCTCCACTTTCAAAGTTACGGATGGTCAATTCTTGGTCTGAACCATCAAAATAAGCTAATTTCACGTGTTCAATCGATACTTTGTCATGATCATAGTAATGCGGGTTCTTCACATACTCAATCGATGATTTTGATGTGAAATCTTTTAACAAGTAAGGTCCGCTGTAGAGAATGCTATCTGGAGATAGAGTCCCAAAATCTTTCCCTTTTGAGTTTAAAAACTCTTCATTGACTGGGAAAAGAATACTATTGGTTGTTTTTGAGTTCCAGTAAGGCTCTGGACGTGCCAAAGTATACTCAACAGTCTGGTCGTCAATAGCCTTCACCCCAATCTTAGAAAAGTCAGAATCCGCTCCTGTAATATAATCATTCAAGCCCTTGATCGAGTTTTGAATCAAGTCAATGGCCTGAGATTTATTGTCCACTGCGTACTTAATCCCTGTCACAAAATCTTGTGCCTTGACTGGGGCGTACTCTTCACCGTCAGCCGTGAACCATTTGGCATCTTTTCTCAATTTGTAGGTATAAGTCAGACCGTCGCTTGAAACAAACCAGTCTTCTGCCAAAGATGGAACTAGATTCCCGTAATTGTCATTTTCAAGCAAACCATCAACTAGGTTGGTTATAATCGATGTATTATCAGCGTAATAGTCTAATAGATAGTTAAATGTAGTTGGATTTCCACTAAAGGTTGATGAGTAAGTTTTTGTATCTGAACCTGATTGTCCGCAAGCAGTTAAAAGCAAAGCAGCCGCAACAGTCAGGCCTGCACTAAGAACACGCTTCTTTGTAGTCATCTTCTTTCTCCTTTATGTTAGTTTTTATAACATATATTTATTTTACCAAAATAGTGGGAATTTGTAAAGTTAATTGAATTTTGAGAATGAAAGTTTATAAACTTTAGTCATAAAAAAACAAAGGATTTCTATCTTTCATACAGTCCTCCCTTGTTTTTATACGATTCCAATTTTAGATTTTTCTGTAAAAAATGTTTATAGTAATTCCACACAGAAAGCATCCCATGGAGCTAAGATTTGTTTTTCAAAGACTTCTTGAGCTAGGGTGTTTTCAATCAAGACAGATTTGACATTTCCTTCTACTACAAAGACTTGCTCTTCATTGGACAAGTTAGCCACGACTAGGAAGCGACGGTCGCCATCCTTACGGATATAGGCAAAGACCTTATCAGCCGTATCAAGCAATTCAAAGTCAGCTCGAATCAGCCAGCTGTTTTCCTTACGGATTTGAACCAGTTTCTGATAGGTATAGAAAATAGAATCTGGATTTGCCAGCGCTTCTTGAACGTTGATTGTTTGATAGTTTGGATTAACCTCCAACCAAGGTTGACCTGTTGAGAACCCGGCGTTTTTGCTCTCGTCCCATTGCATAGGGGTGCGGGCATTGTCACGTCCAATAACACGGATACTGTCCATGATTTCTTCAATCGGAACACCTTTTTCAAGAGCCTCACGCGCATAGTTGAGGGATTCAATATCTTCTACTTGGTCCAGTGTTTCAAACGGATAGTTGGTCATCCCAATCTCCTCACCTTGGTAGATATAAGGTGTCCCTCTCATGAGATGAAGCAAAATCGCAAAGGTTTTGGCAGATTTTTCGCGGTATTCCTGGTCATTTCCCCAGATTGAGACGATACGAGGAAGGTCATGATTGTTCCAGAAGAGCGAATTCCAGCCTTCCTCAACTCCTAATTCTGTCTGCCATTTGTTGAAAATCTCTTTTAACTTAGTAATATTCAGTTCTTTTTGATAGTGCCATTTAGGCTGACCTTCCTGATACTGAAGACCGATGTGTTCGAACTGGAAAACCATAGACAATTCTTGCCCCTTTGGATCAGAGTAGAGCTTAGCAATCTCAGGCGTTGCTCCCCAAGTCTCCCCTACTGTCAAGAGATCCTTATCTCCAAAGGTCGCCTGATTCATCTCCTTGAGATAGGGATGGAGCATAGGACCATTATTGACTACTTTCTCGTCAGGAATTTTGCCAATCATGTCAATGACATCCATGCGGAAACCACCAATGCCTTTATCAATCCAGAAGTTCATCATCTCATAAATTTTCTGACGAAGTTTTTCATTTTCCCAGTTGAGATCGGGCTGTTTCTTACTGAAAAAGTGGAGATAATATTGACCTGACTTTTCATCGTATTTCCAAGCAGAACCACTAAAGATAGAATCCAAATCATTGGGTTCATCCCGCCAAATATAGTAATCTCGCTCAGGGCTATCAGGATTTTCACAGGCCTCGACAAACCAAGCATGTTCATCTGAGGTATGATTGACTACCAAGTCCATGATGATACGAATATCACGTTTCTTAGCTTCCGCAATTAGTTGGTCCATGTCCTCCATAGTTCCGAAAATAGCTGCAATCGCTTGATAATCAGCAATATCGTAGCCATTATCATCCATAGGGCTGTCATAAACAGGAGAAAGCCAAATCGCTGTGATCCCCAGCTTGGCTAGATAGTCTAACTTACTGGTAATACCTGGCAAGTCGCCAATTCCATCTCCATTGCTATCCATAAAGCTCTTAGGATAAACTTGATAAACTACGGCATTGTGCCACCATTTTTCTTGCATCTTCTTACCTCATTATCTTCATAATCTACAGTCTATGATAGCGCTTTTTGGAATTTTGTGCAAGCGTTTGCCTAATCTTTTTGATTCCTTTTTTAAGTCCAGAGTTTCCTAACTTCCAATTTTTTATTATAATAGAGGTCAGAGGTAAAAAAATGAAAAAACAAGCTTTTAGTTCTGAACAATATTTGAATCTACAGCGCGACCACATTTTAGAGCGCATTAACCAATTTGACGGCAAGCTCTACTTGGAGTTTGGTGGCAAAATGCTAGAAGATTTCCACGCTGCTCGTGTGCTTCCTGGCTATGAGCCTGACAACAAAATCAAGCTCTTACAAGAATTGAAAGAGCAAGTTGAAGTTGTAATTGCCATTAATGCTAGCAATATCGAGCATTCCAAAGCACGTGGTGACTTGGGCATTTCTTATGACCAAGAAGTTCTTCGCTTGATTGATAAATTCAATGAATTAGGGATTTTTGTCGGCTCTGTTGTCATCACACAGTACGCTGGTCAACCCGCTGCAGATGCCTTCCGCAACCAACTTGAGAAAAACGGAATTGATTCTTATCTTCATTATCCAATCAAAGGATATCCGACGGATATGGATCACATCATTTCTCCTGAAGGTATGGGAAAAAACGACTACATCAAAACCAGTCGTAACTTGATTGTCGTAACCGCTCCTGGACCTGGTTCTGGAAAATTGGCAACCTGTATGTCCAATATGTACCACGACCAAATCAATGGTATCAAGTCTGGCTACGCTAAATTTGAAACCTTCCCAGTTTGGAATCTTCCCCTTCATCACCCAGTCAATTTGGCCTACGAGGCTGCCACAGCTGACCTTGATGATGTCAACATGATTGACCCTTTCCATCTTCAAACCTATGGAGAAACCACTGTCAACTACAACCGTGATATCGAGATTTTCCCAGTGCTCAAACGTATGTTGGAACGTATCCTAGGAGAGTCTCCATACGCTTCTCCAACAGACATGGGTGTCAACATGGTTGGTTTCGCTATCACAGATAACGAGGCTGCCATTGAAGCCTCTAAACAAGAAATCATCCGTCGCTACTATCAGACTGTTCTTGATTTCAAAGCCGAAAAAGTGGGCGAATCTGCTGTCAAGAAAATCGAGTTGCTCATGAACGACCTCGGCATCACACCTACAGACCGTAAGGTTGCTGTCGTTGCCCGTCAAAAAGCAGAAGAAACTGACGGACCAGCTCTAGCCCTTGAATTACCAAATGGGGAAATCGTCACAGGTAAGAACTCTGAACTCTTTGGCCCTACAGCCGCTGCTCTTATCAACGCCATCAAGAAATCAGCTGACATCGCTAAAGAAGTAAAACTAATCGAACCTGAAGTTGTTAAGCCAATCCAAGGTCTTAAAATTGATCATCTGGGTAGCCGCAATCCACGCCTTCATTCAAATGAAATCCTGATTGCACTTGCTATCACAGCTACAGAAAATCCTGATGCTGCTCGTGCTATGGAAGAACTTGGCAACCTCAAAGGAAGCGAAGCCCACTCAACCATCATCTTAACCGATGAAGACAAGAATGTCCTTCGCAAACTAGGTATCAATGTAACCTTTGACCCTTACTACCAATACGACCGCTTGTATCGCAAGTAACGATTTCAACCTCTCCACCCTCGGAGAGGTTTTCTCTCTGTCTCAGGAGCCGGCTTTATGTTATAATGAAATTAGAAAACTGAAAGGATTTACCATGTCAAAAGAAGTTATTGTTGAAAGTTTTGAACTTGACCACACTATTGTTAAAGCACCCTATGTCCGCTTGATTGGGGAAGAAACAGGGCCAAAAGGAGACATCATCTCCAATTATGACATTCGCTTAGTACAACCCAATGAAGACTCAATCCCTACCGCTGGTCTGCACACTATCGAGCACCTCTTAGCCAAACTCATCCGTACTCGCATTGACGGTATGATTGACTGTTCACCATTTGGTTGCCGCACAGGTTTCCACATGATTATGTGGGGGCGTCACACCAGTGCTGAAATCGCGGCTGTTATCAAGGATTCGCTCAAGGAAATCGCTGAAACTACTACTTGGGAAGATGTCCCAGGGACAACCATCGAATCTTGCGGAAACTACAAGGACCACAGCCTCTTCTCTGCTAAAGAATGGGCAAAACTCATCTTGGAACAAGGGATTTCAGATGATGCCTTTGAGCGTCATGTGATTTAAACACAAAAAAGGAACCAGTTTTTTCAGCTGGCTCCTTCTTTTTTATTCTCAAAATTCTGTCTTAGGATTTCTCACGAATGACCAAAACACCATCTTCCATGTCAGCTTCTAGGTGTTTAGCATCAAGGTTATCCAAGTGGAAGTCTGTGACTTTGTCACGGATTTGTTGTTCAACCACACGACGGAGTGGACGAACCCCCATGACTTCATCGTAGCCTTCTTCTGTGATATAGTCCTTAGCTGCTTGACTGACTACCAAGTCAATGTCTTTCTTAGCCAAGGTTTGGTTGACTTCAGCCAACATTAAATCCACAATCTTAGAAAGGTCTTCCTTCGTCAAGTGCGAGAACTCGATAACTGCATTAAAGCGGTTGAGGAATTCTGGACGGAAGAATGGTTTCAAACGGTCCATCAATTCTGGTTTGTCCGCATCTTCTGTCAAGTTAGCTTCATAGCCAAAACCAGCATTTGATGTTGCGATAATGACTGTGTTTTTAAAGTTAACGGTATTTCCTTGACCATCAGTCAAACGACCATCATCCAAGACTTGGAGGAGAAGGGTAATGACTTGAGGATCAGCCTTCTCAATTTCATCCAAGAGAATGATAGAGTATGGATTGCGACGAACACGTTCTGTTAAGGTATTGCTATTGTCATCATAACCCACATATCCTGCTGTTGTACCAATTAGCTTAGAAACAGCTGTGCGGTCACTGTATTCAGACATATCCAAACGGATGATCGCATCCTTGGTTCCAAACATATCTAGCGCCAATTGCTTAGCAAGCTCTGTCTTACCAACCCCAGTTGGTCCTACAAAGAGGAAACTACCGATTGGGCGATTACCTTCATCAAAACCAGCACGGTTACGACGGATAGCACGAGAAACAGCTTCAACTGCCTTATCTTGACCGATTACCTTGTCTTGCAAGCGATGAGCCATATCTTTCAAACGTTCGATGTCCGTAGCCCCCATTTGAGATACTGGAATACCGGTCATTCGTTCTACAGATTCAGCCACATCGTTGACACTTGCAGTCACTTTCATATCTTCTGTGTGGTTTTCGATTTTCTTTTCCAATTCTGCGATGCGTGTTTTATAGTTTAGAGCTGCTTCAAAATCTTCTGACTCAACAGCTTTTTCTTGCTTGTCTTTTTCTACCTCAATTTCACGTTCAACAGCATGCACATCTGTTACAGGATGCTGAGCTGCCAAGTGAGCCGCCGTAACATCGACAAGGTCGATAGCCTTATCTGGCAAGCTACGTTGTGGAATATACTGAACAGAATAATCCACCGCTGCTTTCAAGACTTCGTCTGGCAAGATGACATTGTGGTGTTGTTGATAGAGATCACGAATTCCTTGAAGAATTTTAAAAGTATCCTCTGCTGAAGGAGCATTGACCTTGACTTCGTTGAAACGACGAGCAAGAGCAGCATTCTTCAAGATGGTATTACGGTATTCGTCTTGAGTTGTTGCCCCAATCACTGTCAATTCTCCACGAGAGAGGGCTGGTTTGAGAATATCCGCAAGCCCCTTAGAACCACTGTCTCCACCAGTGCTACCAGCACCGAGAATTTGATGAATTTCATCAAAGAAGAGAATGATATTCCCTGCTTCTTTCACTTCATTTACTAAGTTTTGAACGTTTTCTTCAAAGCTACCACGGTATTGAGTACCAGCCTCAAGACCTGAGATGTCAATGGAAATAATTTCCTTATTCTTAATAGCAGCTGGAACATCTCCGTTCACAATGGCTTGTGCCAAGCCTTCGACAACTGCTGTCTTACCAACACCTGCGTCTCCGACTAAAACAGGATTGTTCTTGGTACGGCGTGAGAGGATTTCAGATGCTTCTTGAATTTCCTTGTTCCGTCCGATAACAGGATCCAACTTGCCCTCGCGAGCTTCTGCTGTCAAGTTTCGACCTAGTTTAGCAAGGACACCATCTTGTTTCATACCTGACGTATGTTGTGGCATTTGTCCATCAGTTTCTGCATTTCCTGGTAATTGACCAGTCGCACGATAATGAGCAAATTCCTCAGGTGTCACTTCACGTCCATTAATCAAGTAGCGACGATTTTCAGAACTGTATCCTCGCATACCACCCATCAATTGGTTAAATAAATCATCCATGTTATTAAAATTATTAAAGTTGTTATTCATATTCTTTACCTCTTTTGTTTACTTAGTTATGATTACTGATATTGACTATCTTTGACCTTTGTTTTAAAAAATTTAGACTAGCTAAATCGCTACTCTAGGTACTATTTCTGGTTTTTCTTTTTCAAGCAGGAGTAGACTATCTTTACTTCTGAAGATTTCTAGATTAAACATAGACCCCACCTCTTTCTATTTTACTTTAAATAAGCGTTCTAGTAAGGCTTTCATTTACCTTACGTTCATAATATACTACATTAGTCAGAAAAGGTCAAGGATTTTGACTTTAATTGACCAATATTTTTAAAAAAGCAAAAACACCCTGAAACATCAGGGTGCCATTCTTACATCAAATACAAAATTGCTAGGGTCAGGAGACTTGCTAGAAGCCCCACTCCCCAAAAGAAGAAATCAACCTTCCACTCGCTCCAAGGATTTCCTTTACCAGACAATCCTCCAAGCTCAAAATGGTGATGCACAGGCGTCATACGGAAAATACGTTTACCACCTGTCAGTTTGAAATAGCTGACTTGCATCATGACCGAAGTTGTTTCAAAGACATAAATAATTCCGATAATCAAGAGAGTCCATTCTTGGTGGAGAGCCATTGAAATAGCTGCCAGCATTCCACCAAGAGCTAAACTTCCCACATCTCCCATAAAGACCTTAGCAGGCTTATGGTTAAAGACAAAGAACCCAAGCAAACCACCAATCATGGCAAGAATCACTAGAAGGATATCCATCTGACCTTGCACATAGGCAATAACTCCATAGGCAGACAAGCTAATCACAACGGAAATACTAGCTAGACCGTCAATACCATCTGTCAAGTTGACTGCGTTTGAAAAACCAACTAGCCAGAAAAGAGCGAAGATAATATAGAAAATCCCTAGATGCACTTGGTAACCAAAGACTGAAAGCATATCGCCACCGCGCTCATAAAAAAGGTAGAAAATGACGCCACCTAGCAGCTGAAGAGCCAATTTCTGTTTGGGGTTTAGCCCCTCATTGATCTTTCGGAAGACCTTGAGAAAGTCATCTAAAAAACCAACCAAGCCATACAAGACCAAAATAAACAAAATCATACCAACATTATTGGTCAATTGTTTCGAAAAAAGAGCGACGAGGAAACTCACCACAACTGCAGCAATGAGGAAAACAAGTCCCCCCATTGTAGGAGTCCCAGCTTTTGCCTGGTGCTGTTTAACATCCTCATGCATCTGCTGGCCTGTAATTTGCGCCTTTCTATAAAATTGGATAAAGGCCGGAATTCCTACTAAAGTTAGTAAAAATGTCACAATTCCAGCACTAATAGAAATAAACATATTAGTCTCCTAAAGTTAATGTAATTTTTTTAATGTTTTTGATAGCTGTATTAGTCCGAACATCTTGCTTCTGAACAACGGAACCTGAACCTTCAAATTCCAGTTCAATATCCAACCATTTAGCAAAGGTCTCGGCAGTCTCTTTTTTCCAGCCATACATGTCTGGAATTTCTTCTACCTTATCCGATAAAAGGAGAACTTGTTGGTTTGGTGCAAGATTGGTCCCTTCTTCTACAGAAGTCTCTTTAATCTTTGTTCCAGTACCTACAACGATTGGTTGCACAATATTTCGGCGTAAGGCTTCCGCCAACTCACCAGGTGAAATATCCTTGATGCTAGGCATTGCATAAGAAGATTCTGTCGTAACTTTATCTAAATTTTTGGCTGGAGATTGAAGATTGAGAGATTCTTTCATAGCTGAAGCCCGCTCCAAGATTGGGGTGGCAAATTCTCCCAACTGGATACCTGAAAAATGCTCAGGCTGTTGAACCGTTACATACAAGATAAAATCAGGATTTTCAGCAGGATTCATAGTCACAACTGAGAAAATATAATTGGTAGAACCAACCAAGTATCCTCCATTTTTCTCATCAGCGATTTGAGCCGTACCGGATTTAACTGCTACATTTTGTCCAGGAACTGTTATAATTGGCTTTCCTGTGTAGTGATTATACATAGTTCCATATAGAGGGTCCGTCCCAACTAAGATCATGTGATTTCGAGTTGTGCTTGCTGCCTCTTTGGAAACAGGATTTCCTACTATTTCTTTTTGTGACTTACGTACAGACTGATTGTTAGTATCATAAATAGCACTTATAAATTTTGGCTCCAGCATAACTCCATCATTAGCAATAGCTGTAAAGGCACGAAGCATTTGTGTTTGTGTCACTGAAATTCCTTGCCCAAATGAGCTTTGAGCAATACTAACAATATTATCAGCTGGAAGTTGACCAGCGTATTCATCTGTCAAGCCAAAGCGAGTTGGAACCCCAAATTTAAAGCGTTTTAGATAATCCAACCAAGTAGCATCTCCCATTTTTTGTTCAAGTAGACTCGTTCCAACATTACTGGAGTGAGCGAAACCTTGTAAGAAAGTCATCATCCCACCAGTAGTCAAACCAGCATTAACATCCCAATCTCGAGTCGTCGCATCCGCTATTTTGAATTCACTGCTATTGAAGTATTCTCCACTTGGGAAGGTATTATTATCAATAGAAGAAGCTAACATCATGACCTTAAAGGCTGATCCTGGTTCATAGTTACTTTGATAAAGAATATCACGCCAAACAAAGTCCTTAGTCAGCCCTTCCTTAGTATCTGCATCAAAGGTCGGTCGTTGGGTGGTAGCAAGGATTTCACCGGTCTTTGCACTGACCAAGGTCGCGGTCATATACTTACCTTTTACTTTTTGTAGAAAGGCATCCATCTGAGTTTCCATGAAAGATTGGAGCGGGCTAGACAATGTTGTATAAACATCCTTGCCATCTACAGTTTGTTGGGAAACTTGTTCCGTTCCGGGGACAATATTTCCCAGACGATCCTTTTCATAGGTAATAATGCCGTCTGTCCCTGCAAGAATACTGTTCAAGGAACTCTCCATTCCAGAGGTTCCCAGCAAGCTCTTGCTGCCATCTTCATTTTCATGGAGCTGAGCTAGTCCGATAAAACTAGAAGCAAATTGTCCGTTTGGGTAACTACGATTGGGACTGGTTGTAAAATCAATCCCCTTGACCTCTGCAGTTTCCAATTCTTTTTTGATAGACATCATATTGGCATAGGTAATCCCATTGCCCTTTGCTCCAAAGGAAACTTGCTTGAGGTTAGGTTGCGAGAGTTGCTCTCTTACATAGGATTCTTCCATGTCCAGATACTTATGAAAGACCTCTGCAACCTTGTTAAATTGTGTTTTTTCTACGTAAAGAATCTTACCCGTTGCTGACTTATAGTTCTCATCAATGACCGCATAGACATTATAGGAGGTTGCATCCTCAGCAATTGGGACTCCATTTCGGTCATAAATAGTCCCACGTTTGGCAGGAACTGTACGGGTGGTTTGATGAACCTTCTTAGCTTCCTTCGCTAAATCTGTTCCAAAGCGAGTGCCCGTCCCAATAATGACCGCAAAATTGACTAAAAAAACGGCAAAAACAAAGACAGATAATAAACTCAGACTTTTTCCAACTCTGCGTCTGTTTTCAGCCGGCGATTTCCGATTTTTCGTCGCATAACGGATTACTCTTTTTGTCCACTTCATATCTTACTCCGCTATTCGAATATTTTCATTGTTTAATTGCAAATCGTGTGAATTGGCAATTTCTTTCAAACGTTCTGCACGTAATAGTTCATTGACCTCTTGCTTGGCATCGTCCAATTCGGTCTTTTTTTCCTCTATCTGCGCATTGATTTTTGTCAAATCATTCTGTACTTGCAAAAGCTTGGTCTGCATAAAAATAATACTAATTGCTACAATAAGAGTGGTTACAGCAATGGAAAAGTAAAAAGCTTTTTCCACACGCGAAAACCGTTTAAGTTGCATCTGTAGTATTTGACCTGTTTTTTCCATTCTTTCTGCCATCATTTTTCCTCTTACTTGTGAATTTTTCTGGCCACGCGCAACTTGGCTGAGTGCGAGCGGTTATTGGCTTCTAATTCTTCTGCACTTGGCAAGATTGGCTTACGGGACACCAATTCCATCTTGGGCTTGAGATCATCTGGGATGAAAGGCAAACCTTTGGGAACTTCAACCGTTGAAGCTTCCTTGAACAATTGCTTGGTCAAGCGATCTTCTAAGGAATGAAAGGTAATCACTGAAATTCTACCATCCAGAGCCAACATATCCATAGCCTGCTGGATAGATTCATCTGCCGCCCCCAGTTCATCATTGACTTCAATTCGAATAGCTTGGAAGATCTGTTTGGCAGGATGGCCCTTCTTCTTGAGCTCCTTTGCAGGTTTAGCCGACTTGATAATCTCTGCCAACTCAGTCGTAGTCTCGATTGGCTTGACTTCCCGAGCCTGTTCAATCTTACGCGCAATCTGTTTAGAGAATTTATCCTCACCATACTTGAAGAAAATACGAACTAAGTCATGATAGTCATAGTGATTCACCACTTCATAGGCTGTCAAACTAGCATCCTGATTCATGCGCATATCTAGTGGAGCATCCTTTTTATAAGAAAAACCACGCTCACGCTGGTCCAATTGAGGACTAGACACTCCCAAGTCATAACAAATTCCATCAATTTCCTGAACACCAGCTTCGCGCAAACATGCCTGTAAATGACGGAAGTTATCCTTGATAAAGGTCACCATTCCCTTTTCAATGTAAGGTGCCAAGCGTTTTTGCGCATTGTCAATGGCATTCTGGTCCTGGTCAAAGGCATAGAGATGGCCTTTTTCACTTAATTTACTCAATAAATATTCGCTATGGCCTGCTCCGCCCAAAGTCGCATCAACGTAGATACCGTCAGGCTTTACGTCGAGCGTATCAATCGTTTCGTGGAGTAAGACCGTTACATGATGAAATTCTTTTGTCATATCTTATCTATTTTACCACAAATCCGACCAGCTTGCACTAGTCAGACAAATAGGCCAAAAACAAGTAAGATTTCTTTAAGAAATATGTCAAATATGCTTGACATTCGTTCTATAGAAGAATATAATATAGTCAAATATATACGACACACTTCAGAAAGGAGACCAGATGAATCGTGTGAAAGAATTTCGCAAGGAACTGGGCATTTCCCAGCTCGAGCTAGCCAAGGATATCGGTGTCTCGAGACAAACCATCAATATGATTGAAAACGACAAGTACAATCCAACCCTGGAACTCTGTCTCAATCTCGCCCGCAGCCTCCAAACTGACCTCAACAGTCTCTTTTGGGAGGATGATTTTTAAAAAAGGAGCAAACTTATGAAAAAAGAAACCTTCACTGAAAAACTGATCAAGCGCACATACGGTATTTCTGATCCACTTGACGAATACAAACGACGCGAGGCCGATCGTATCGGTAACCAAGTCTTTATCATCCTCTTTTATCTGATGATTTTCGGAAATCTTATTCCACTCCTTCTGGCCTATAAATACCCTCAAGAAGTGGCTCTAATCTATCCTCCTCTGATTTTAGCGATTGCCCTCATCGCTGCTGGCTATGTCACCTACCAAATGAAAAAAACAGGGATTACAGCTATTGATCCAGATATGCTGAGTGAGAAAGAAAGTAAGCAACTTCGCTACCCAGGTCTGAAAGCAGGTTTGTTCTTTGGTCTATGGATATTTTTTATAACTCCTCTTCTCGATATACTCATAGGTGAAGGTCAGGACTATTTTCAGTCTCTTCTCACTATAAGAAATGGTGTAGCAAGCATTCTCGGTTCTATCTTCTTCGGGGCAAGCATACAGTTCCTCATCTCCCGTCGCATTGCAAAAGCCAAGAAAGATCAGGATAATGATTAGGAGGAAACTCATGAAAAAAGAAAAGAAACAGTTACGTCATCCTGGTCTGAAAGCAGGTTCGATTTATGGAATAGTGATATTTTTTATAATTCCACTCATTGATACCCTAACAAGTGAAAATCCAAATTTTATCACTTCTCTTCTAAATACAAAACATATTTTTAAAACTATACTGGGAGCTTTCCTTTTCGGAGTGATGATGCATATTGTCGACTCACTTCGTATTGCAAGAGCTAAAAAAGACCAGGATTAGGAGGTACCTATGAAATCATTACTAACTTTACTTACCTATCATCTTTTGTTCAGTTCTCTGCTCATCTTCATCATCATTTCAGGGAACTTGCCAATCGACGAGACATTCCTCGTGCTAGTCTTTATTCTAGCACTTAACAAAGGACTGACTTATCTAAAGATTGACTCCCCAAAAACGCGCACACTTAACTTAGCACTATACTTTATGATTCTATCTTTTCCACAACTGATGGTCATCTCAAGCGGTTGGAAGTATTATTTACTGCTCACTATCGCTATCCTTTCTTCTATCACTTATCTTTATTATCTCTATCAATTCGTAAAAGAAAGTCAGTAAAACCACTCATTTAGGAGGTTACTAGCATGAAAAAAGAAGACTTAACCACTCGCCTACTTCGAAATTTCTTTCACATTCAGGGTCCTTTTGATGAATGCCGTCAAGAGGTTATCTACAAGGCTTGCGCCCGTTCCATGATCCAAATCTTTTACTCTTCCTTCATTCTCTTCCTATTCTATATTTTGTTCGGAAGCTTTATAGAAATTGTTCGAAATGTTATGCCCTACATCTATTTTGGACTCATTTTGTTCATGAGTATAAAAGCTCAAAAAGCCGTCCAAGAGCTTCATCTTGAAAAGGATGACAAGTCAGAAATCATCCTCAAAACCTACAGCAAAGCCCAAATCAAATTTCGAAGCTGGGTTGTGTTTATCGGTCTTCAGGTTGGCCTCTTTACCCTACTCATCTTTCATAAAGTCTTCGTTCAGCAGATGTCCTTTTCAGATTTTGTGAAGTTGCTCATGCAATTCGATAAAAGTGGTCCTTTCCTAATGTACGGTCTGATTATCGGCAGCATTTTTGGAACCCTGACCTACGGATTTCTATCACTACAAGAGGAGAAAACTCCTAAAAATACCAAACAGAAGGAGAAAAGCAATCAATGACTACACTATACGATTTTTCAGTCTTGAACCAAGACAAGCAAGAAACTCCACTAGATGCCTATCGTGGGAAAGTTCTCTTGGTTGTCAACACTGCTACTGGATGTGGTTTAACGCCTCAGTACCAGGGACTTCAAGAACTCTATGACCGCTATCAAGAACAAGGTTTTGAGATTTTAGACTTTCCTTGCAATCAGTTTATGGGGCAAGCACCCGGTAGCGCAGAGGAAATCAACGCCTTCTGTAGCCTACATTATCAAACCACTTTCCCACGCTTTGCCAAGATCAAGGTCAACGGCAAGGAGGCAGACCCTCTCTATGTTTGGTTGAAAGAACAAAAATCTGGCCCACTAGGAAAACGAATTGAATGGAATTTCGCTAAGTTTCTCATCGGTCGTGATGGGCAGGTCTTTGAACGCTTCTCTTCAAAAACAGACCCCAAACAAATTGAAGAGGCCATACAAACCCTACTATAATTTCACAATCTCACTATGATTAGGTTTCTTTTAGCCTGATGAATAGTGAGATTTTTTGATGGGCTTTGACTTAAATAGAAAAACACCCCATGATATGAAACATGAAGTGTTGTAAAGTCTATGTTGTAGGTGCTTATTTCACATTTTCAATGTGACCAATGATAACAAATACCATACCGAAGCTTCATATACACTAAACAAATGACTTTCTAATTATCTCAATTAGTTTTCATTAGTAAATATCATTTCCAACAAACGCCCTCTCAATTCCTTATCCTGATGATGCAAGATATTCATTAACTCATGAGAATTTTTCGCATTGATGAATTGATTTAACAATCTATCTTTTAATTCATATGGAAGAGAAGCCGTCTTTAGTAGTCTAAAAACTTCATCATTTAAAGATATTGTTTTATTATCTTTACATTCAAATCTAGCTGTATCATTCTTATTTGGCAATTCAATCATAGACACATTCGTTCCTTTAAAATGAATTCTATGTTTTCTATTGCTTGGAACGATACTAGAATCTCCTTGTAATGCCAACTCTACCATTCCCATTTCCCAATCGATTGATAATCTTGTTTTATATCTTTGACCATTTTGATCTTCAATCATTTCAAAAGAATGTTGCTTGCCTGGGAATACATACCAATCTACAACTTCAGGTAAATCAACACCCATATCTATCTCAGAACCAACCAAGGGAATGATTGCACCACTTTTTGCGAACACAGGTATCGTCGAAATATCTCTATAAACACTCAACTTCACACCACCTGTATATTTTTTCTCTGAAAAGAAGTCATACCATTCACCTTCAGGGAACCATACATCCACTTTTGCAGATTGGAATGCCAAATCCATCTTTTCTACAACGGGAGCCACCATCAGTTCTGTTCCAAAAAAGTATTGATTTGGGACATTATAGCTCTCATCATTCTCTGGGTAGAAATAATACATTGGGCTAATTAATGTGGCACCTTCCTCATGTGTCTGTACATTCATAGTGTATAGATATGGAATCATCTGATGTCTCAAACGAAGGTATTTCTTCATAATCTTAGATGTTGTTTCTGAAAAAAACCAAGGTTCTTTACTATTGAAGGGACTTCTAGAACTATGTAAGCGAGTAATCGGACTAAAAACACCAAACTGTAGCCATCTAGTTTGTAGCTCTTCGTCATAATCCCCCAGCATGTGCCCACCAATATCATGGCTCCACCAACTATAACCGATATTTGATGCTGTCGCTGTAAAATAAGGTTGAAATCTTAAGGAATTCCAACTAATAATAGTATCCCCTGAAAAACCAACAGGGTAGCGATGACTACCAGGACCTGCATATCTTGATAAAATCAAACCACCTTCTGCATTTTTACAACTATCCTGATAGTGATAATGGTTTAAAAGCCACAGTGGATCCAACATGCCTTGAGTCCCCTGTTGCCAGTCAATCCACCAGAAATCTACTCCCTGCTTTTCTAGCTCATAATGAACATCTTTAAAGTAGGCTTCCCTAAAAGAGGGATTAAAAAAATCAAAAATAGCAGGTTCTTCTAATTCTACATTTAACCCTAATCGTTTGGCGACTCGAGGATAAGCTTCTTCATAAGCCCGTATACCATCAGCAGGATGGACATTTAAGGAGAGTTTTAACTTTCTATCATGAAGTTGTTGCAATAACTGTTCTGGATTAGGTATTAAGTTTTTATTCCAACTATATCCTGTCCAGCCACTTCCAAAACGAGCTGGAATGTCAGTTATATGCCAATCCATATCTAAAACACCGATAGATAATGGAATGTTCTCTGTTTCAAATCTGTCTATTAAATCCAAGTATTCATCTGACGTATAAGGCCAATACCTACTCCACCAATTGCCTAAAGCATATCTTGGCAACAAGGGTGTTGAACCAGTCAAATGGTAAAAGTCTCTGATTGCTCCTCTATAATCATGCCCATAGGCAAAGAAATAGAGATCAATTTGATTTTCTCTCTCAATATAACCAGACTGTTCATCCCAAATAAATCCTTGAGAATCATCCAATAAGGCTATACCATTTCGGCTAATAATTCCATCTTCTAACGAGATTGCTCCATCTGCCTCATCCAGAGTCCGAGCTGTTCCTTTTAACGTTTCAATAGATTCACCAAAATACCAGCGACTACCATATACGGCAAAATTTCCTTTTAATTCTATAAATAAATTTTCGGCGTTAAATTCTCCTTTATTAAAGTGCAGATGAAAATAGTCCGTCATAATATCTAGTACGCTTGATGTCTCGATATAATCTAACGAAACTTGACCAAAATCTCTATTGTAGATAAGTTGTGTCGTTCTATCCTCAAAACTTCCAGTTTGAGAGTATTCTAACCTTACTAACTTGTCTGTTAATACAGAGATTCGATAAAACTCTCCCTTAAAAATTTTCAATTTGTTGTCCTCCTTTTATGTAGCATAAAAACAGAACGCACCATTTTTGATGCGTTTTTCGTTATTCTGAATGCAATGTTCTATCTATGACAAATAATACTCAATTGAAAAAATGTAGTGGACAAAATATCTTTTAACAAATCAAGATGTTATTAAAGAATTATCCCTTTTCAACCTTTCTAAGATAGGATTGATAAATAATTTCAAACTCTTACTAGCAATCATACGATATTCAAGCTCGCGTGCTTTTTTCCTTCCTGCTTATTTCTTAGAACTGAAGAACCCGGATAGGTATATAAATTATTCGGATCAATATAGTCATAAGACTCCTAACATTTACGTTTCATCAAGCCATCCCCAGAGCAAGAGCTTCATCTCGTAATTTTTCAACATCACTAACCGTAGGTCGCCATCCTTCAATCATATTTGTACTTAAAGCATACCAAACACTCTTAAAAACAGATCGGTTTTCAAAAGCTACTCCCATGATTGTCATCTTTTCTTTATCTATATCTATATCTATATCTATATCTAAGGACATATGCTACCTCCTTTAGTTACATTATACCATGTTTCTCTGTAGCTTTTAAATATTTTATTTTGTCTGTAATATCTAAATTTCAACACTTTTATCCTATTTTATAAACCTCAAATCCAAAGATAAAACGCATTCTTTTTCCTTTTTAACTAATGATGCTGAGTAAGAACTTAACTTCAGGGGAAAACGAAGTAAGACTAAACAAAAATCAAATACCAAACTCAAAAACTTATCTCATACAACTCCAAATACTGATTTTAGAATGACGACTTATGTTGCTTTTGATTTCTTAAGAGTATAAAAACCAACAATAAGGTAAACTTTTTAGTACTTTAAAACCTTGATATAATCGTATTGATTAACGTTTTGAGCAACAGACCTTGTCAGATTGCAGCCATATTTGTAAGCGACTAAAGTCGCAACAACTGTGTCAATTGCACCAATTTAGTAAGAAAGTATAAAAAGAACACCTCGAAAGGTGCTCTTTGTAAGTATAGTAATTCTCTCGAATTAACGTTTACTAAATTGTGATGCTTTACGAGCTTTCTTAAGACCTGGTTTCTTACGTTCAACTTTACGTGAGTCACGTGTAAGAAGTCCTGCGCGTTTCAATGAATCGCGGAAGTCTGGGTCTACTTGAAGAAGGGCACGAGCGATACCGTGACGGATAGCTCCTGATTGACCTGCATATCCACCACCTACAACGTTAACGAAAACGTCGTATGAACCTACAGTTGAAGTAACTGCGAATGGTTGGTTGATGACAAGACGAAGGTCAGCGTGTGGGATGTACTCTTCAACATCTTTTTTGTTAACAGTGATTTTACCAGTTCCTGGAACAAGGCGAACGCGTGCAACAGCGTTTTTACGACGTCCAGTACCTGCATATTGTGCTTGTGACATACTTTATTGTTCCTTTCCTTAGATAAGTCCTGAAATGTCAAGAACTTCTGGTTGTTGTGCAGCGTGAGTGTGCTCGGCTCCAACAAATACTTTCAACTTCATACCTTGAGCGCGTCCAAGAGTATTGTGTGGAAGCATACCTTTAACTGATTTCTCGATCAAACGTACTGCATTTTTAGAACGAAGTTCACCTGCAGAGATTTGTCTCAATCCACCTGGGTGGTTTGAGTGAGTGTAGTAGATTTTATCAGTTGCTTTTTTACCAGTCAATTTAACTTTTTCAGCATTGATAACAATCACAAAGTCACCTGTATCAGTGTGTGGTGTAAATGTTGGTTTGTTTTTTCCGCGAAGTACGCTAGCAACTACTGCAGAAAGACGTCCAAGTGGTACATCAGTTGCGTCAACTACGTACCATTTACGTTCAACTTGGCCTGGTTTAGCCATAAATGTTGTTTTGTTCATGATTTCTCCTATATATAGTTCGATTTTTGTTTACGGTGATGGGTGTTCCTTCCCATCGAAAAGTATTTGGAAGGTTCCGGGGCCTTTCAAATGGGGTAAACAATACCGCCTACTATAATACCAAATTTCACCCCTAAAAGTCAATAGATATGAAAAATATTTTTCTAAACGTAACTTCGGTAGATTTTTGGGAATTTTTCCCTGTAGCTAAAATCCTTTTCAAAAAATCACCTTTTCTTGATTTTTAATCCTATTTGCTGTATGATAAGGGAAAGAAAGGGGGTAGAAATATGGCTTTTACCAATACCCACATGCGGTCAGCTAGTTTTGGCATTGTTACCAGCTTGCCTGATGACGTTATTGACTCTTTTTGGTATATCATCGACCACTTCTTAAAAAATGTCTTTAAATTGGAGGAGGAACTCGAGTTTCAATTGCTCAATAACCAAGGAAAAATTACCTTCCACTTTTCAAGTCAACACCTCCCTACAGCCATTGATTTTGATTTTAACCATCCCTTTGACCCTCTTTATCCCCCGAGAGTCTTGGTTTTAGACATGGATGGTAGAGAAACTATCCTCCTCCCAGAAGAAAATGACCTATTTTAATACTCAATGAAAATCAAAGAGTAAACTAGGAAGCTAGCCGCAGGTTGCTCAAAACACTGTTTTGAGGTTGTGGATAGAACTGACGAAGTCAGTAACCATACCTACGGTAAGGCGACGCTGACGTGGTTTGAATTTGATTTTCGAAGAGTATAAAAACTCTAGCCTTCAGTTGCAAACGACTGAAAACTAGAGTTTTTTTTATTTTTTCAAAGCATTATACAAGTTACGGATCGGTTGCTTTAATGTCGGATGGATAAAATGAGGCGCAATTTCCTGTAAGGACTCAAGGACAAAAAGGCGTTCCGCTATGTAAGGATGAGGCAGGATGAGGTCGTCTGTATAAAGGATCTGATCCTCTACAAAGAGCAAGTCCAAATCAATCAAACGAGGTCCCCAATGCACTTCTCTCACCCGTCCCATCTCTAACTCAATGGCTAACAAGGTCTCTAACAAGACTGGTGCGGGCAACCATGTTTCTACCTCAACCACCTGATTAGCAAAGCTATCCTGCTCCACACCACCCCAAGGCTCCGTCGTCAAGACACTGGACTCTTTGAGAATATGGATACCTCGATTTCGCATTTTCTCAATTGCTTGCTTCAAGTTTGCTTGTTTATCTCCCATATTGCTTCCTAGGGCGATAAAGGCTCGTTGCTTGCGACGATGAATGGTTACCGAGCAAGTATCTAGCGGCAAATGCACTGGCGCCCAAGGTTTTTTCAGTTCCAGCTTTATTTCTTGGACAAGAGGATAGGCCTCAAAGGTACGTTCTACCAGTTTGTAGGCTACCGTTTCAATCAAGTCCTCAGTGGTTTCCTGAAACCAAGTCGTCCACTGCTGACACAATTCTCCATAATGGACAGAGGCTGTCAAATCCAAGTCTGTAGCCGCCTTGGTCATATCATAGGATAGGATGGCTGAAACGACAAACTTCTGCCCCAATTCCTTCTCACTGGGAAAAAGACCATGATAGGCAAAAATTTCCAAATCCTTAATCTGCAGTTGATCCATAATGATTCCTTTCTCGAAAAATCCGCTTCAAGCGGATTTTTTTTATACTCAATGAAAATCAAAGTGCAAACTAGGAAGCTAGCCATAGGCTGCTCAAAACACTGTTTTGAGGTTGCAGATGGAAGCTGACGTGGTTTGAATTTGATTTTCGAAGAGTATTATAGTCCCATTAAACGATAAGCCTGATCTCGAAGGTCCTTATCTGTTTCAAATAGACCACGAGCTACTGTCGTCAAGGTTGCAGTGCCTGGTTTTCTGACACCACGCATGCTCATACACATATGTTCTGCTTCAATGACAACAAAGGCTCCCTTAGCACCTAGATACTCCATCAAGGCGTCGGCTACTTCGATATTCAACCGTTCTTGAATTTGTGGTTTTTTCGAATAAACTTCAACCGTACGGGCTAGCTTAGACAAGCCTGCCACACGACCATCTGGAATGTAGGCAATATGCGCTCTACCATAAAATGGCAAGAAGTGGTGTTCACACATGGTATGGAAAAAAATATCCTTTTCTACCACCATATTATCGTCAATAATCTCAAAGGATTTTGACAAATGTTCCTCCGCTGTTTGACCAAGACCTGAAAAAATCTCTTGGTACATACGGGCTACACGAGCAGGTGTTTCCTGCAAGCCCTCGCGGTTAGCGTCCTCTCCGACAGCCTCGATAATCATTTTTACAGCTGTTTCAATCTTTTGTGTATCCATTCTCGTTTTTCCTCTCCATCAGATAGGCTCTCACTTGGCTCAAGAAATACAAGGAACCTGTGACAATCCTAACTGTTTTTTTCTCTTCTTTTTTATCTGTCAATTTCTGCTCTAGAAAATCCTGCCAACCTTGGTAGCTGAGATTTCTAGACTTAGCTGCCTCTTCCAGCACGCTTTCATCAGTCGCCCGACTATCGTCAAAATGTGTCAGAGTAAGCTCGGTATCTGGCATGGTCCCCAGCAAGTCCAACATATCCTCCAAGGCCTTGGTTTTGATACAGGTAAAGAGGATTTCCTTACGATAATCCGCAAAGCGTTCTTGCAAGGTTGCTAATAAAGCCTTGATAGCATGGGGATTGTGGGCTCCATCCAAGATCATCAAGGGATCTCTTGACACGATTTCCAGACGCCCTGGCCATCTTATTTCTTCCAGAGCTTGAGCAAGCAAGTGATTGCTTGCTAGTTCTCGACCATCTTCTTTACAAAAAGCATCAAGTAAAGTTATGGCCATCCCAGCATTCTCTATCTGGTGCAAGCCAAGTAAACCTGTCTGGAAGCGACCTCGTCTGGCAGAACTGGTATAGTCAAAGACTTCCCCTGTCACCACACTTTCTTGATGACGAACCTGATAATCTGTCCCGTAGGCAAGTCTCGGCGCATCTTTCCCTTCCGCAATGCGGTCAATCACAGCCAAAGCTTCTGGAGCGATACGACCTGTCACCAAAGGAATACCTTGTTTGATAATACCAGCTTTCTGCTCTGCTATGGCCTCCAAGGTGTCACCAAGTAGGGCCACATGGTCCAATCCAATAGTCGTAATTCCTGTCAAAATGGGCTGACAGACATTGGTACTATCTAAAAGACCACCCATGCCGACTTCCATAATAGCCACATCTACTTGCTCTGAAGCAAAGTAGTCATAGGCTATGGCTGTGATAATCTCAAACTCGGTTGTGCCCTGTAAACTAGCGGCTGCTCCCGCCTCCAGCAAAGACTGATAGTCTGCCATGAGGGCTTCTAGCCTAGCTTCTGGGATAGATTCCCCATTGATGCTAATCTGGTCTGTGTAATGAATGAGATAGGGCGAGCTAAACACGCCAACTCTCAGCCCTAGCTTTTCTAGCATCTTTTTCAAAAAAGTAATGGTCGAACCCTTGCCGTTAGTTCCTCCGATATGGATGACCTTGAGTTTGAGATGGGGATTGCCACGCAAAGCTAACAGTTCCACCATTCGTTCCAAGCCAAAATGCGGTTGATCCGTCCGGTAGTTAGCAATCCACTGATTGTTTTCAAATTCTTTCATCTTATTTGTATTGTTTTAAATCTAAATTTTCCGCTTCATCAGCCAGACGAATAGCGGAGGCAATTTCAACTGCCATCCTGTGACTAGCTACGTCATGCACGCGCACCACTTCTACACCCTGTCTTGTAGCAATACTAGTTACATGAGCCGAAGCCGTATCTCGATTGCGGAAACCAAGTTCTGTCTCAGGATTGACTTCAAAACCATTTTCTTCAAGAATATTGATGACAAACCGCTTGCGCGACACTCCAAGAAAGATTGGATAGCCCTTCTGATGTAGTTTATCCAGGTCCCGTAAAAGAAGCAAATTTTCTTTCTTGGTCAGACCAAAGCCAATTCCTAGATCCAACAGGATATTTTCTTGTGCAATTCCAGCTTGATTTGCTCTCGCTAGTGCACGTTCAAAGAAAGTCTCCATCAACTCTTCGATTGGCAATTTTTCAAAGTTAGCTAACTCTTCCTCTGTAAAAGCTTGTCCAAAACCAAAATGAGGAAAGATGAGCGAGCTAGGATGCTGAGGTCGAGCAATAACTGGATTAAACATGATGACCACTTTCGCACCAGCCTTAGCAACCACCTCCGCCATTTTCTCATCACCCATAAGACCAGTGATATCATTAACTAGATTGGCACCAGCAGCCAAAGCAGCTTCTGCTACCTGACTCTTCCAAGTATCAATAGAGATGAGGACATCACTTTCCTTGCGAATCGCTTTAATCACTGGAACAACACGCTGGATTTCCTCTTCTATCTCAACATAGCTATAGCTACTTCCCGGCCGAGTCGATTCTCCGCCGATATCTAGCATACTAGCCCCTTCTGCTATCAATTTACGAGCCTGCTGGAGTGCCTGCTCAAGAGCAAAAAATTGACCACCATCCGAAAAGGAATCTGGGGTTACATTGATAATTCCGCAAATAGCTGTCTTTGCATGATTTACTTTAGTTGACATATCGGTCACTCCCTCAAGGCTTTTCACCATATTATTTCTCTATTTTACCATAAAAAGAAAAAGATGGACACGATTGCATTCATCTTTTTTCCCAATAGAAACAAGTAAGCAATTGTCAAAAATCTTAAACAGAAATCCCTAATGTCCGACTCATGATCACCACAAGAGCCAACAAACAGAAAGCAACCCCATTCACAATCATGTGAAGCAAGATAGACATTTCCAAACGTTGGGTTTTATAAACTGTCCAAGTTAGCACAGTTGACATTCCTCCATAGATCAATAAAGAAGGTAAATTACTTGGTTGATGCAATAAAGCAAACACAATCGTACCGACTACAAATCCCAAGTTCTCTTTTCCTCGGAAAATCTTTTTAGGAACAATTCCCCGACACAAGATTTCCTCACAAATTGGAGCAAGCAAGGCCAACAAGAAGAAACTGGAAATTAAAGAACTATTCTGGACCATATCGTTAATCTGAGACTGGTTAGCTGTTGTCGTCTCATTTGACAGTTGTAACAAGATAGAACCAAGTATATTTGAACAGATAATGACTAAATAACTTAATCCCAATCGTGCTAGGTCCTTAGCTCTAAAAAAAGAAAAATTAAAACTTGCTAACTGCGTTTTACGAGCTCCAAAAATAAATAGTGCCAACACTACAATCGAAAGACCAGCAACTATCAGTCCTGACTGTAACAGTGGTACTGCATTTAAAGTTAAAATAGCAGTAACTGCTAAAGGAATCTGATATAGAATTGTCGCTAGCAAAAAGACTAAAATCCAGCCTGCACGATTCAACAATTCTTTCCACATACTTTTCTCTTCCATCATTCATCTCCTAGACTTTGTATTAAAAAAAGGGGGAAATCCCCCCTGGGTCATTCTATTATAAGGCCATGCTGATATAGTTAAGGATAAACAAGGCATCCAAAATCCAAATCATGACGTGAACATCTTTAGCTTGACCTTTGACAAGCTTAGTCAAAGTGTAAGTCAAGAAACCAACTGCAATCCCTTGAGTGATAGAGTAGCTGAATCCCATAAAGATAGATGTGAAGAAAGCAGGAACCGCTTCAGACATATCGTCCCAATGGATATTTTTCAAGCTAGCCAACATCATAATCCCAACGATAATCAAGATTGGAGCTGTAGCGGCTGTTGGTACAATCGCTAGAAGTGGGCTAAAGAAACTTGAGATCGCAAAACAGATAGCTACAACCAAGGCTGTCAAACCAGTACGTCCACCTGCACCAATACCAGCAGCAGACTCAACATAAGTCGTTACGTTCGAAGTACCTGCGATGGCACCAATTGAAGTACCAATCAAGTCAGAGTAAAGAGCCTTGTCTAACTTGGCTGATTGGTGATTTTCACCATTTGTCGCTACGATACCAACTTTTTCACCTGTACCGATCAAGGTACCAATTGTGTCAAAAATATCTGTCAATGAGAAGGCAAGAATAGCCATCAGAGTTTCAGGCAAGCGAGCTGTATCTGAAATCAAAGCTCCCAAACCTTCTGAACCAAGAGCTGCACCAAAGACTGTCTTCAAGTCTTCAAAAGCTGCACCAACATGGTTATTAGCAAAATCGATACTAGACAAATCTACCAAACCAACTGCGATAGCAAGAACAGTTGTTGTCAAGATAGAGAGGATAATTCCCCCTTTAATTCCTTTGATAACAAAGAAAATTGTGATAGCAAGTCCTGCAAGAGCCACCAAAACAGCTGGATTATTAAAGCTGACCAAGCCTGGAACTGCTGAAGCATTTGCTGCAATCGTTGCTTGAGCTTTGTCAGCCCCTTCTCCTACAACCGTATAGTTGCCTGGATCAATCGTAAATTTCAAAAGTCCAGCATTCTTAATCCCTACATAGGCAAGGAAGACACCAATACCAGCTGAAATAGCTGAGCGAAGGGCGTTTGGAATCGATTCAATGATCATTTTACGAACATTTGTCAAGGTAATAATCAATGAGATAATCCCACAGATGAAGACCATAGCTAGGGCTTCTTGCCATGAATAACCAAGCCCAAATACGACTGTGAAGGTAAAGAAGGCATTCAGTCCCATACCTGGCGCTTGGGCATAAGGTAAGTTAGCGTAGAAGGCCATCATCAAGGTACCTGCTACTGCACCAATAATCGTTGCGAGAAACACACCCTGAGCAGGCATTCCTGTTTGCGAAAGAATTTGTGGGTTTACAAAGAGAATATAACTCATTGCAAAGAAAGTTGTTAAACCAGCGAGAACCTCTGTACGAACGTCTGTACCGTTCTCTTTTAGTTTAAATAATTTGTCCATTATCAATCTCCTTTTAATTTTTACGAACAATAATAGAATTATATCATTTATCATTCACTTTTTCAATATCTTTGTTTAATTTATTTAAGAATTTGATGGAATTTCATTTTTTGTTTGGAATCTGCTTTTCTGTCTGCTTTTTGTTATAATAGAAGACATCTTATCTGGAAAGACACTAGAAAGGTTCATATGACGAAAAAAATTATTGCACTAGACCTGGATGGAACCCTGCTCAACTCAGACAGTCAAATTTCTGACTTTACCAAAAAAACCATCAAAAAAGTTACTGAAAAAGGCCATCAAGTTATTATTACGACAGGGCGCCCTTACCGCATGTCAAAAGATTTTTACCGTGAACTAGGCTTAAACACTCCTATGATTAATTTCAACGGCTCCCTTACTCATTTACCAGACCAAGTTTGGGATTTTGAAAAGTGTTTAACTGTAGACAAAAAATATCTGCTAGACATGGTTCGACGTTCAGAGGATATTCAAGCCGATTTTATCGCTGGAGAATATCGTAAAAAATTCTACATTACAAATCCTAATGAAGAAATTGCCAATCCCAAACTATTTGGTGTAGAAGCTTTCCAGCCTGAAGATCAATTCCAGCCTGAGTTGGTAACCAAGGATCCTAACTGTATTCTCTTGCAGACCAGAGCCAGTGACAAGTATGCCTTGGCAAAAGAAATGAACGCCTTCTACCAGCATCAACTGTCTATCAATACCTGGGGAGGTCCGCTCAATATCCTTGAGTGTACACCCAAAGGAGTTAATAAGGCCTTTGCTTTGGACTACTTGCTCAAGGTAATGAACCGCGACAAAAAGGATTTGATTGCCTTTGGAGATGAACACAATGATACCGAAATGCTCGCTTTTGCTGGAAAGGGCTATGCCATGAAAAATGCCAACCCAGAGCTACTCCCTTATGCCGACGAGCAAATTGCCCTGACCAATGACCAAGATGGAGTTGCCAAAACCCTACAAGACTTATTCTTATAGTCCATACTGACCAGCTTGCGAGCTGGTCTTTGTGTTCTTTTCACAGTCTCATCAACCAGTTAATCGATTGTTCTACTTTTTGCCTCCAAAACCTTGGAAAAGGCTTTCTTTTGTGATATACTTCACATATAAATACAAGAGAGCTCGTCACACTCGACTCTGTTGACACAAAATCAATCCAGTCCCGTTGTCCCTGTTCTCGGTCAATATAAAGGAGGATAGCTATGAAAGCTGTTGTTGTAAATCCAGAAAGCACTGGTGTTGCTGTTGAAGAAAAAGTACTCCGCCCACTTGAAACTGGGGAAGCACTTGTAGAAATTGAATACTGTGGTGTTTGCCACACTGACCTCCACGTTGCCCATGGCGACTTCGGTCAGGTACCAGGACGTGTCCTAGGTCACGAAGGTGTTGGTATCGTTAAAGAAATTGCCCCAGATGTGAAAAGCCTTAAAGTCGGTGACCGCGTCAGCGTTGCTTGGTTCTTTGAAGGATGTGGTACTTGCGAATACTGTACAACTGGTCGCGAAACCCTTTGCCGTACAGTAAAAAATGCTGGCTACTCAGTAGACGGTGGTATGGCTGAACAGTGTATCGTAACTGCTGACTATGCTGTCAAAGTTCCTGACGGACTTGATCCAGCCCAAGCTTCTTCTATCACATGTGCTGGCGTAACAACCTATAAAGCGATTAAAGAAGCAAAAGTTGAACCAGGTCAATGGGTTGTCCTTTACGGTGCAGGTGGACTTGGTAACCTCGCTGTTCAATACGCTAAAAAAGTATTCAATGCTCATGTCATCGCAGTTGATATCAACAATGACAAACTTGCCCTTGCAAAAGAAGTAGGTGCTGACATTGTTATTAACGGCCTAGAAGTTGATGATGTACCAGGACTCATCAAAGAAAAAACAGATGGTGGAGCTCATTCAGCTGTTGTAACTGCTGTGTCTAAAGTTGCCTTCAACCAGGCTGTTGACTCAGTTCGTGCTGGTGGTCGCGTCGTCGCTGTTGGTCTTCCTTCTGAAATGATGGAACTCAGCATCGTCAAAACCGTTCTAGATGGAATCCAAGTCATCGGTTCTCTTGTTGGAACTCGTAAAGACTTGGAAGAAGCCTTCCAATTCGGGGCAGAAGGTTTAGTAGTTCCAGTTGTTCAAAAACGTCCAATAGAAGATGCCGTAGCCATTTTCGACGAAATGGAAAAAGGGCAAATCCAAGGACGTATGGTACTCGACTTCACCCACTAATCTAAGAAACCTATTTTAAAAGTTGGAAACTTCTTCCAACTTTTTTATTAAATTTTTAAATAAGAATTCAAGATTACTCCTCAAAAACTCAATATATCAACATCTGCAAATAAAAGCTTTTTAATTTTTTATGATAAATAGTTGCTTTTTATATGAAAACGGTTTATACTTAAAAAGTCTTAAAGTTTTCTTAAACGAAAACTAAAACAAAGGAGGAATGACAATAATGAGTATCGGAATCATTATTGCGAGCCACGGCGAATTTGCTGCGGGTATTCATCAGTCAGGATCTATGATCTTTGGTGAACAAGAAAAGGTTCAAGTTGTAACCTTTATGCCAAATGAAGGTCCTGATGATCTATACGCTAAGTTTAATAACGCTGTTGCTGCATTTGACGCAGAAGATGAGGTTCTAGTTTTGGCTGACCTTTGGAGTGGATCTCCATTCAACCAAGCTAGTCGCGTGATGGGAGAAAATCCTGAACGTAAGTTTGCCATCATCACAGGCTTGAATTTACCGATGTTAATTCAAGCCTACACAGAGCGCCTGATGGACGCTGCTGCAGGTGTAGAAAAAGTCGCTGCGAATATTATTAAAGAAGCCAAAGATGGCATCAAGGCTCTTCCAGAAGAGCTAAACCCAGTTGAGGAAGTAGCAAGCGCTGCAGCTACTCCAGTTGCCCAAGCTGCTATCCCAGAAGGAACTGTCATCGGAGACGGTAAATTGAAAATCAATCTTGCCCGTCTTGACACACGTCTACTTCACGGCCAGGTTGCAACTGCTTGGACTCCAGATTCAAAAGCAGACCGTATCATCGTTGCTTCAGATAACGTAGCTAAAGACGACCTTCGTAAAGAATTGATTAAACAAGCAGCTCCAGGTAATGTCAAGGCTAACGTGGTTCCAATTCAAAAATTGATTGAGGTTTCAAAAGACCCACGTTTTGGAGAAACACATGCCCTTATCTTGTTTGAAACACCTCAAGATGCCCTTCGTGCCATCGAAGGCGGCGTGCCAATCAAGACTCTTAACGTAGGATCAATGGCTCACTCAACAGGTAAAACATTAGTCAATACTGTTTTGTCTATGGACAAAGAAGACGTTGCTACATTTGAAAAAATGCGTGACCTCGGTGTTGAATTCGATGTCCGTAAAGTACCAAATGATTCTAAAAAAGATTTGTTTGACTTGATTAACAAAGCCAATGTCAAATAAGCCATTATTTATGAAAGGATTTTAAAGATGTCTATTATTTCTATGGTTTTAGTAGTCGTTGTAGCCTTCCTTGCAGGTCTTGAAGGTGTCCTCGACCAATTCCAATTTCACCAACCACTTGTAGCCTGTACCCTTATTGGGCTTGTAACAGGTCACTTGGAAGCAGGGATTATCCTCGGTGGATCGCTTCAAATGATTGCCCTTGGTTGGTCAAATATCGGTGCTGCTATCGCTCCTGATGCTGCACTTGCTTCTGTCGCTGCTGCCATTATCATGGTTCTTGGTGGTGACTTTACTAAGACAGGTATCGGTGTTGCCCAAGCGGTTGCTATCCCTCTTGCCGTTGCTGGTCTATTCTTAACTATGATTGTACGTACAATCTCAGTTGGTTTGGTTCATACTGCAGATGCTGCCGCTAAAAAAGGTGACTTCGGCGCTGTGGAGCGTGCGCATTTTATTGCGCTACTTTTCCAAGGACTTCGTATCGCGCTTCCTGCAACTCTTCTCCTTATGGTACCAACTGAAACTGTACAAAGTATCCTTAGTGCCATGCCAGACTGGCTCAAAGATGGTATGGCTATCGGTGGTGGTATGGTCGTTGCCGTTGGTTACGCCATGGTTATCAACATGATGGCAACTCGTGAAGTATGGCCATTCTTCGCTCTTGGTTTCGTTCTTGCTGCCGTATCAGACATTACTCTAATCGGATTCGGTGCTATCGGTGTTGCTATCGCTCTTATCTACCTTCACCTTTCTAAAACTGGTGGAAATGGTGGCGGAGGAGCCGCAACTTCTAACGACCCAATCGGCGATATCCTAGAAGACTACTAAGATAAGAAAGGACTGAAAACATCATGACTGAAAAACTTCAATTAACTAAATCAGATCGTAAAAAAGTTTGGTGGCGTTCAACCTTCTTACAAGGGTCTTGGAACTTTGAACGGATGCAAAACTTGGGCTGGGCTTATACACTCATTCCAGCTATCAAAAAACTCTATACTAAAAAAGAAGATCAAATCGCTGCTCTTGAGCGTCACCTTGAGTTCTTCAACACTCATCCATACGTAGCTGCTCCAATCATGGGGGTTACTCTTGCACTTGAAGAAGAACGTGCTAACGGTGTGGAAATCGATGACGCTGCTATCCAAGGGGTTAAAATCGGTATGATGGGACCTCTTGCTGGTATCGGTGACCCAGTATTCTGGTTTACAGTACGCCCAATCCTTGGATCTCTCGGTGCTTCACTTGCCCTTACTGGCAATATCTTGGGCCCACTCCTCTTCTTTGTTGCATGGAACTTGATTCGTATGTCATTCTTGTGGTATGTTCAAGAGATTGGATACAAGGCTGGATCAGAAATCACTAAAGATATGTCTGGCGGCATCCTTCAAGACATCACTAAAGGTGCTTCTATCCTTGGGATGTTCATTCTTGCTGTCCTTGTTCAACGCTGGGTAAATATTAAATTTGCTTTCGATGTTTCCAAAGTTCAACTAGATGAAAAGGCTTATATCCATTGGGATAAATTGCCAGAAGGATCTAAAGGTATCCAAGAAGCATTCGCACAAGTAGGACAAGGATTGTCTCAAACACCTGAAAAAGTTACTACTTTCCAACAAAACTTGGATATGTTGATTCCTGGACTATCAGGACTACTCCTTACTTTACTTTGCATGTACTTGCTTAAGAAAAAAGTATCTCCAATCACTATTATCCTTGCCCTTTTCGCAGTGGGTATTGTGGCACATGTTCTTCACATCATGTAATCAAGCAACTTAAAAGGAACCAGGTTCTAAGCCTGATTCCTTTTTTCTATGTTTTTATTCTGCCAAAGCTCCCATTGGATCCCATGGTGCAAGTACAATTGGTTCTGCTTCATAGGCAGCTTGTTCTTCTGCTGTCAGCAATTCCTTACGAACAACGATTTGGTATGTGTATTCGTCCATCCAAGCGTCTGAGGCAACAAAGTAACCATCTGTACCGACCTTGTCTCCCCATGAGTTTTCAACCTTCCACTTGGTTGATTTCCCATTTTCGTCCAAATCAACACCTGTCAAGACCATGGCGTGGGTCATCAAGCTTTCGCTATAGTCCAAACGTCCAGCCTTGTCTTGAGTAAGTTTAATGTCCATGCTTGATTCAAAGTCATAAACATCTGTCGCAAGGATTCCAGCCTTACGGTTGCTGAGCTGGCCGACATCAGAACCAAACCAAACAGTCTCACCTGCTTGCATTTGGGCAATCGCCAATTCTTTCAAGCGCTCCATTGGAACATTGATGTAACGAACTGCACGGCTACCAACCACATTCCCCAACATCTCAACTGTGTAAGATTTTCCGTAAGGTTTATCAGCAGTTGGAGCATTGATAACAGAAACGTAGTCTTCTAGTGGAAGATTAACATATTTCTTGTAAAATTCTTGTGGTGTAATGCCCTTTTCGCTTTGGTAGTTGTTGTCTTTATCGCGATAAGCAAAGTCAAATTTTCGTGGTGGAAGCCCCAATGACATAGCAAGGAAATTAAAGATTTCTTGCAAGAGGTCTTCTTTCTTAGCTTGAACAGTCGCTTGGTCTGCGCCAGAAGCAAGCAAGTCACGCAAGATTTGAGCATCTTGGCGAAGCAATTTGTTAAGGATTGCATTTAGCTCACGGCTGCTACTAGATGAAACAGACTCAGGGTAAACTGACTTAGGCACGACACCGTATTTCTCAAAGAGAGAAACGACCATATCCCATTGACCGCCATCTTGTTGTGGTGTTTGGAGTAAGAAGCTAACCTTGCGACTAGTCAATTCTTGGTCTGAAGTCGCAATGACTTGCTCCAAGAACCAGTTTGATTTCTCATACTTGTCCCAGAAGAAGGTGTGGGCTTGTGATAACTCAAAGTTCTCCAATTTGTATTGCGAGATGAGTTTGTGACGGAAGGTGTTGAGAGCCGCAAACATCCAGCAACGACCAGACGCTTTCTGGTTGGTTACCTTGTCCTTGGTCAAATCCAATGAGAAAACAGGTGTGTTGTCTACATGGCTTTGGCGACGTTCCAGAGCTGCAAAAATTCCGTTGTGGCTGGCAGCATTTTCAATCGCTTGGTATTTTACATTTGCTTCATAGTTGGCAAATAGTTTATCAGTAAATGATTCTTGAATCGCGTTCATAGATTCCTCCTTTTATTCTACAGTCTATTATAACGCTTTTTACAAAGGAAGCAACTGAAAAACATAAAAGGCAAGGACATTCTCCCTCACCTTTTTCAAATATAAACTAAATTAAGCAATACTAGCACGGAGAACTTCTAATTCTTCCTTAGTCAAGCGACGCCATTCCCCTCGTTCTAGGTTCTCATCCAATACTAGAGTTCCCATAGTCAAACGTTGCAAGTCCACTACCTCCTTGCCACAGTAGGCCACCATACGCTTGACCTGATGAAACTTCCCTTCTGCAATGGTCACACGAATTTGGCTTTGATTCTTTTCTGGATCTATGGACACAAGCTCCAGTTTAGCAGGCTGACAAGTAAAGTCTTTAAGAGGAATTCCCTTGGCAAATGTCTCCACATCTTCTTGGGTCATCATTCCCTTGACCTGAGCCAGATACGTCTTATCCACATGACGCTTAGGTGAAAGAAGAGCATGGGCCAGCTTGCCGTCATTAGTCAAGAGCAAAAGACCATGCGTGTCAATATCCAAGCGCCCTACTGGGAAAACTTCCTTACTCCGAGCAATATCATCCAGCAAGTCCAGAACGGTTCTGTGCTTTGGATCCTCAGTCGCTGAGATAACTCCTTTGGGCTTGTTCATCATATAGTAGACAAACTCTTCATACTCCAACACTTGCCCATCAAAGCGAATCTCATCTCTTTCTTCATCAATCTGCAATTTAGCTGATTTCTCTTTTTTACCATTTACAGTCACGCGCCCAGCCTTGAGCAAGTTTTTGACCTCAGTCCGACTCCCCACAGCGGAGGCAACTAAAAATTTATCTAATCTCATAGAACTATTATATCACACTCAAAAGGAGGCTGTCTCAATGATCAACCTCCTTTTCGTTTCATACTCTTCAAAAATCTCTTCAAACCGCGTCAACGTCGCCTTGCCGTATATATGTTACTGACTTCGTCAGTTTCATCTACAACCTCAAAACAGTGTTTTGAGCTGACTTCGTCAGTTCTATCTGCAACCTCAAAACAGTGTTTTGAGCTGACTTCGTCAGTTTCATCTACAACCTCAAAGCACTGCTTTGAGCAGCCTGCGGCTAGTTTCCTAGTTTGCTCTTTGATTTTCATTGAGTATCAGATTTAGGAAATTAACTTCCTCGTCTCCAGAAAATGGCTAAGACAATCATGGAACCTAGTACTGCCGGAATAATGGCAGTTCCTGCTATTATCGGTCCCCAAGTCCCAAAAAGCAAGTGGCCTATAAAAGCACCAATCCAGCCTAGAAACATTTTTCCAAAACATCCCATTCGCTCTCCACGATTGGTCAGAGTACCTGCTAAAAATCCCACTAGGAGACCAGCGAACATACTTCCTAACATATTATCTCCTTAATTTGCCCAATCTCCGTTACGGAAGAGTGGTACACGTGTCCCATCCTCACGGATACCATCGATATCCATTTGGTTAGAACCAATCATAAAGTCTACGTGAACATCTGAACGGTTAAGCCCCGCAGCTTCAAGCTCCTCTTCGCTCATCTCCGCTCCACCAACAACGCTAGTTGCATAGGCTGCACCGATAGCCAAGTGATTTGATGCATTCTCATCAAAAAGGGTGTTAAAGAAGGTAATGCCTGACTGAGAAATTGGGCTTGGATCTGGCACCAAGGCACATTCACCTAAGGCACGCGCACCCGCATTTTCAAAGACAAGATCCTTCATAACCTGATCACCCTTCTCAGCAGTGATATCTACGATTTGTCCATCCTTAAAGGTCACCTTAATACCTTCAATAATGTTTCCGTTATAACTAAGCGGTTTTGTAGAAGTGACATAGCCATCTGCGCGACGGAAATCAGGCGCTGTGAAGACTTCCTCTGTCGGCATATTTGGCAAGAATCCTTCGCCCTGTGCATTGATAGCACCAGCTGATTCCCAAACGTGGTTCTTTGGCAAACCAAGTGTCAAATCTGTCCCTGGCGCTGTGTAGTGAAGGGCTGAAAATTGCTCTTTATTGAGCATATCTGCCTTGCTCTTGAGAATAGCTGCATGTTCTTCCCAAGCCTTAACAGGATCTTCTTCATAAACACGGCAAGTTTTGAAAATTTGGTCCCAAAGGAGATCGACTGCTTCTTCGTCGCTCGCAGCATTTGGAAAGACTTTCTTAGCCCACTCAAGTCCAGCAGCGGCTGCCACAGTCCAGCTGACTTTATTGGATTGCGTTGCGATACGCATTGGCTTCATAGCAAGTCCCATAGCTTTAGCAGAAGCTGATAGCTTGTCAGCATCCACCCCGTTCAAGGCACCTGGATCAGATGAACGAACCCCAAGACGGCTAGCCTTGTTCTCCAAGAGATAGTTCATCTCAGCAATCTTGTATTCTGGTACATTATCCAGACGCTCCATCGGTGCGTGGAGGAATTTCTCACGGTTAATGACATCATCTGTCCACTGAACGATGACCTCATGCGCACCCAAGGCATAAGCTTCTTTGACGATTAAGTGAGCCAACTCACGTTGCTCCACATCGATAGAGAGAGCCAAAGTGTGACCAGGTTGCACATTGATTCCGTTCGCAACCAACAATTTCGCATATTTTTCTAGATTTTCTTTAAAATTTGGTAAAACCATGTTGTTTCTCTTTTCTATTTTTATTTTTCTTTCAAAGCAGAGAATACCCCTGCTAAAGCAATAGTACCTGACAAGAGTGCTGTTGATAGAAGAATTGTCTGATCAGCAAGTTCTAATTGATATTCAAATACCTTCTCAGCCGGCTTATCTTCTGCGAATATTCTTAGTTTCATGAGAATCCCCTTAAAATTTATTAAAACAAATCACTATGACTGCCTGTCCTAAGCAAATTTAAAATCAATTCTTCCTTGTCTACTTTATAGACCAGGAGCCAATCCGGCTGGATATGGCATTCACGAACTCCTTGAAAATGCTTGGATGCCGTCAATTGATGATCACGATATCTAGCAGGAAGTTCTTTTTCTTGAACAAGAAAATTTAAAACTTCTTCTAATAATTCTGCCTTCAAACCACGCTTCATAGCCAACTTAAAATCTTTTTTAAACTGTTTATGATAACGAATCTTAAGCACGCAAATCCTCCATCAAGTCTGAGACTGATTCAAAGGATTGGCTCATATTACGATTTTGGTCTAAATCCGTTAATACCTCAAGCAACTTCCGACTCTCGTCTAGTCTAACATCGAAAGGTAAACCCTGATATTGAATAGCCTGACGAAGAAAAATATTGATAGCTGTTGTCATATCCATTCCCAGGTTATTAAACACCTGTTGGGCCTGCTCCTTCACCTCACTATCCAGACGGATACTCATGCTCGTCTTTGACATACTCTCACCCTCTTTCTATCTATTATTTTAACAAAAAATAAGGCTAATGTAAATCTATTGGATATACATTAGCCTCTTTGGATAGATGATTAAACAATTTTTTTAAAACAAATCATCAAACAAACTCAACTGGTTATCCTCTGGCATATTTCCCAGAATACCCATTTCATCCATCTTTTCAACCAAGGTTGATGAGAGCCCACCGCGTTTGCGTAGTTCTGTTTTAGAAAGGAATTCTCCCTCTTCACGCGCTCGCACCAACTGCTTGGCAACGTTCTCTCCCAGACCATCCATAGCAACAAATGGCGGAATGAGCATATCTCCATCAATGAGGAATTCTGTCGCCTGACTACGGTAGAGGTCTAACTTCCCAAACTTGAAACCACGTTCCCACATTTCATTGACAATCTCAAGAGTTGTATAGAGATCGATTTCCACATTAGAGGCTTCATTATTCTTCCGTTTTTCAGAGATTTCTTCCATTCTGCGTTTGATGGCATCCAAGCCCGCACCCATGGTCTTGATATCAAAAGCCTTAGCACGGATAGAGAAGTAAGCACAGTAGTAATAAATGGGATGGTGAACCTTGAAGTAAGCTACACGCAAGGCCATCATAACGTAGGCTGCCGCATGGGCTTTAGGGAACATGTACTTAATTTTCCCACAGGACTCGATATACCACTCTGGCACCTTATTGGCCTTCATGGCTTCGATATAACCATTTCGCTCCTCTTCGGAAATCTTGAGCCACAATCCCTTACGTACCCGTTCCATGATGGTAAAGGCCATCTTAGGTTCCAGACCAGCATGCATGAGGTACACCATGATGTCGTCCCGACAACCGATAACAGTCGATAGGTCCGCTATTCCTTGCTTAATCAGATCCTGAGCATTCCCCAACCAAACGTCAGTACCGTGGGACAACCCTGACAACTGAAGCAATTCCGCAAAAGTCGTCGGATGGGTTTCATCGACCATACCTCGGACAAAGTTGGTTCCAAACTCCGGAATCCCCAGCATACCCGTCGGCGTTCCGATTTGCTCAGGAGTCACCCCTAGCACATCAGTCCCAGAAAAGAGGGCCATCACGCCTTCGTCATCCATGGGGATTTCATTAGGATCAATACCAGACAAATCCTGAAGTTTTCGAATCATGGTCGGATCATCATGTCCCAGTACATCGAGTTTGAGGACGTTCTCGTCGATATCATGGAAGTTAAAGTGAGTGGTCTGCCATTCAGCCGTCACATCATCCGCTGGATACTGGACAGGCGTAAAATCGTAGACATCCATGTAGTTAGGAATAACAACGATTCCCCCTGGGTGTTGGCCTGTCGTTCGTTTGACACCAGCTGCACCTTGAGCAAGACGTTCCACCTCTGCATCACGATAAAACTTGCCATAATCTCGCTCATAGCCCTTGACAAATCCATAAGCAGTCTTGGCAGCCACCGTACCAACCGTTCCTGCACGGAAGGCATATTCCTCACCAAAGATATCACGCACATCCAAGTGGGCACTAGGTTGATCTTCTCCCGAGAAGTTCAAGTCAATATCGGGAACCTTATCCCCATCAAAACCAAGGAAGGTCTCGAAAGGAATATCTTGGCCATTTTTACTGAGTTTGTGACCACAGTTTGGACAGTCCTTATTGGGCATATCAAATCCTGAACCGTAAGAACCATCGGTGATAAACTCACTGTACTGACACTGACCACAGACATAGTGAGGAGAGAGAGGATTGACCTCTGTAATTCCAATCATAGTCGCAACAAAACTAGATCCTACAGACCCACGAGAACCAACCAAGTAACCCCGTTCATTGGAACGTTGCACCAGCATCTGCGATGCCAGATAAATCACAGCAAATCCATTCCCCAGAATAGAGGTTAGTTCTTTTTCAATCCGCAAATCGACAATATCTGGCAGTGGATTTCCATAAATCTCAAAAGCTTTCGTGTAGGTCAATTCAGCGACCGTTTCTTCCGCCTTGTCGATGAAAGGCGTGTACAAGTCCCCCTTAACAACCTCAACAGGTTCAAAGATTTCTGCCAAGGCATTGGTGTTTTCAATAACCAATTTGCGAGCTAGTTCCTCTCCCAAGAAGGCAAATTCATCCAACATTTCATTGGTCGTTCTAAAATGGGCTTTTGGCAGAGGAGCTGGTTGGGCATGTTCACCGTGACCAATAGTTCGGTTAATCATAGCCCCCTGTCCCAAACTACGGACGATAATTTCACGGTAAATCTCTTCTTCTGGTTCGATATAGTGGACATTCCCCGTAGCCAAAACGGGCTTGCCAAGGCGGTCTCCCACCTCTATCAAACTTTTGATAATGGTCTGGAGTTCCTCCATATCCTTGACCTGCTCCTTGGCAATCAAAGGAGCATAGATAGCTGGTGGCATGATCTCAATAAAGTCGTAATACTTGGCCACCTCAACCGCTGCATCCACACCTTGGGAAACAACCGCATCAAAAACTTCACCTTCTGAACAAGCCGACCCCAGAATCAATCCTTCCCGATGAGCATCTAGAACTGTTCTCGGAATCCGTGGCACCCCTTCAAAGTACTTGGTATTAGACAAGGAAACCAGCTTAAAGATATTTTTTAGACCTATCTGATTCTTGACATAAATGGTCGCATGCTTGATCCGAGCTTTTTTATAAGAATCTGGACTAATCAAATCAATGTTGAGTCTAGCTAGATCGGTCACACCATGTTTTTCTGCTACCTCTTTGATAAATATAAAGAGCAGACGACCAGTAGCTTCCGCATCGTAATTGGCCATGTGGTGATGTTCCAAGGCCACACCAAAACGCTTGGTCAAAGGTCCCAAACCATGACGTTTATACTCAGGATAGAGATTTCTAGCAAACTCCAGTGTATCAATAACCGGCTGACTAATCCTTGGAAGACCATGACGCTCATAGTTGGCATTCATAAAGCCAACGTCAAAGGTGGCATTATGGGCAACTAAGACTGTATCCTTACAAAATTCTTGGAATTCTTGCAAAACTTGTTCCAGTGGCTTGGCATTTTTGATATGGTCATCTGTAATTCCAGTCAACTCAGTAGTAAAAGCTGACAAGGGATGTCCAGGATTGATAAATTCATCAAATTCAGCAATGACATTCCCCTTGTACATCTTAGAAGCCGCAACCTGAATCAAATCATTATAGATAGCTGAAAGTCCCGTCGTTTCCACGTCAAAGACCACGTAGGTTGCTTCCGACAAGTCCATCTCCACTTCGTTATAGACGATAGGGACACGGTCCTCCACGATATTGGCTTCCATTCCATAAATCAGCTGGATTCCCGCTTTCTTAGCCGCCTTATAGCCATGTGGGAAGGATTGAACATTTCCATGGTCGGTGATGGCAACTGCCTTGTGTCCCCATTTAGCAGCTGTCGCAACGATTTCTTCAACCTCTGGTAGAGCATCCATAGTCGACATGTTAGTATGAGCATGAAACTCAACCCGACGCTCACCTTCTGGCATCAAATCCTTCCGCTCATAGTGAACAACTTCCTGCACATCCTGCACGTTCATAGTCAAATCGCGTGTGAAATTATTCATCTCCACATTCCCACGAACTCTGAGCCAAGAATTTTTCTTAATGAGATCAAATTTCTGAGCCTCTTCCTCATTCTTAACCCACTTTTGCATAGAAAAACTTGAAGTGTAGTCGGTCATTTTAAAGTTGATCAAAACACGCCCTGTTCTGGTCACTTTTTGCTCCACATCAAACACAACCCCTTCAAAGACCAGACGATTTTCCTCCGTCGTCACTTCAATCATAGGAGTAATCTCCGCCTTGTCCAACTTCGGTTTAGCTGCAGCTTTTTTCGCTTGAAAATCAAAGGCTGGTTTCTCTTCCGCTGGAGGAGGTGCCATCTGTTCCAGTTGTTCCATAGCACGGAGCGCTTCCTCATTGGCCGCTTGAACAATCTGCTCATTTTCAGCGTGAAAGGCCTCTTCCTGCTCTTGGGTCAGCATATCATTCTTCTCGACCTGACAGTTAAAAGTTGGAAAACCAAACTTTTCAAGTTGTTTGGCTAAATTAGGAAGGTGATTTTTCTTAAAGTGTTCCTTATCAATCGCCTCAGATCCTTCAATAAAGAGTTGATTACCCTCAGCACGAACTTGCAAATTCTGATAAAGAGACTTAAAACCTTGACTAGCACATGGCCCTTCAGAAAAAGCCTCTCTATAATAGGCCTGCAAGAGTTGGTTTGAAAAATCTTGAGACAGAGTCTTGATTTCAAAAACAGCTTTATTGCCTGTCTTAGAAAATTCCTCACTCAAACCTTTCTTTAATTCTAAAAAGATTTCAATCGGTAAAATATTAGAAAATACGAAATGAAACTCCCATACCTTACTAATTTTATGAACCACAACTCGCTCAATATCGGCCTGTGATAAAGCAGGGACCTGTCTCATCTCAGCAGGTATCCCCAGTTGATTCATCAAAATTTCAAAACTATTTGACATTCATTTTCCTCACATTATTCTTCTACTATTTTACCATATTTAGAGGTATTTTCTAAAGACAAAAGGAAGCCACTAAGTGACTTCCTTCTAGAGTGAGGACTGATTAGTCTTCACCTTTGTTTTTCTTAATGATTTCTTCTTGTACTGACTTAGGTACATCTTCGTAGTGGTCAAATACCATCATGAATGTACCACGTCCTTGAGATGCAGAACGAAGAACTGTTGCATAACCGAACATTTCAGCAAGTGGAACGTAAGCACGAACGATTTGGCTGTTACCGTGTGCTTCCATACCATCTACACGTCCACGACGAGCAGTTACGTGACCCATAACATCACCAAGGTTTTCTTCTGGAACAGTGATTGTTACAAGCATCATTGGTTCAAGGATAGCTGGTTGTGCTGATTTAGCAGCTTCTTTAAGAGCAAGTGAAGCCGCGATCTTGAAGGCAGTTTCAGATGAGTCGACATCGTGGTATGAACCATCATAAAGCTTAGCTTTAACGTCAACCATTGGGTAACCTGCAAGAACACCGTTAGCCATAGATTCTACCAAACCTTTTTCAACCGCTGGGATAAATTCACGAGGAACCACACCACCGACGATTGCGTTTTCGAATTCGAATCCTTTACCTTCTTCGTTTGGAGTAAATTCAATCCATACATCACCAAATTGACCTTTACCACCAGACTGACGTTTGAAGAATCCACGAGCTTGAGTAGAAGCGCGGAATGTTTCACGGTAAGATACTTGAGGAGCACCTACGTTCGCTTCAACTTTGAACTCACGACGCATACGGTCAACAAGGACGTCAAGGTGAAGCTCACCCATACCAGAGATAACTGTTTCACCAGTTTCAACGTTTGTTTCAACGCGGAATGTTGGATCTTCTTCAGCCAATTTTTGAAGGGCAATACCCATCTTGTCTTGGTCAGCTTTAGATTTAGGCTCAACCATCAATTGGATAACTGGTTCTGGAACGTTGATTGACTCAAGGATGATTTTAGCTTTTTCATCTGTCAATGAGTCACCAGTTGTAGTATCTTTCAAACCAACGGCAGCAGCGATATCACCTGAGTAAACAGTGTCGATTTCTTGACGGCTGTTAGCGTGCATTTGAAGGATACGTCCGATACGTTCACGTTTACCTTTAGAAGTGTTCAATACGTAAGAACCTGATTGAAGAACACCTGAGTAAACACGGAAGAATGTCAAACGACCTACGAATGGGTCAGTCATGATCTTGAAGGCAAGAGCTGCAAATGGCTCTTCGTCAGATGCTGGACGAGTTTCTTCAGCGTCTGTATCTGGGTTAATACCTTTGATTGCTGGGATGTCAAGTGGGCTTGGAAGGTAGTCGATAACCGCATCAAGCATCAATTGAACACCTTTGTTCTTGAAGGCAGAACCACACAATACTGGGAAGAATTCAACGTTGATAGTCGCTTTACGGATACCAGCTTTCAATTCTTCGTTAGTGATTTCTTCACCTTCGAGGTATTTCATCATCAATTCTTCGTCAGTTTCAGCAACTGCTTCGATCAATTTTTCACGGTATTCTTGAGCTTGGTCAAGATATTCAGCTGGAATATCTTCTTCAAGGATATCTGTACCAAGGTCGTTAGTATAGATTTCAGCTTTCATCTTGATCAAGTCGATGATACCACGGAAGTCATCTTCAGAACCGATTGGCAATTGGATTGGGTGTGCGTTTGCTTGAAGACGATCGTGAAGTGTGCTTACAGAGTAAAGGAAGTCAGCACCGATTTTGTCCATTTTGTTGGCAAATACGATACGTGGAACTCCATACTCAGTTGCTTGACGCCAAACTGTTTCAGTTTGAGGTTCAACACCTGATTGTGAGTCAAGAACGGTAACCGCACCATCCAATACACGAAGAGAACGTTGTACTTCGATTGTGAAGTCCACGTGTCCTGGTGTGTCGATGATGTTTACGCGGTGGTTGTTCCATTGAGCTGTTGTCGCAGCAGATGTGATAGTGATACCACGTTCTTGCTCTTGCTCCATCCAGTCCATTTGTGACGCACCTTCGTGAGTTTCACCGATTTTGTGGATTTTACCAGTGTAGTAAAGAATACGCTCAGTAGTTGTTGTTTTACCAGCATCGACGTGAGCCATGATACCGATATTACGAGTTTTTTCAAGTGAAAATTCGCGTGCCATGAGGTTTGTTTCTCCTATTTATTTTTGATTTCTATTCTATTATAACATGATTTTAATAAAAACGGATAGGCAGGACCTACCCGTTCTCAATGTTTTCATGCTATTGTTGGTTGCAACTTGTAGATTTACAAGTTGAATTGAACTCGGGCTAAAGTTAATTAGCCGATTTGAGCCGGAACGGGATGCTGTGTGAAAAAGATAAACTTCCTTGTATTCGTCGAATACTGCGTCAGTTTCCTATTTTCACCTTGCATCCTTACCGTTCCTAGCATCATGATATAGTTGAGCTCAAGCTAAAAGTCTGGAGAAAAAGATGAATCTCATTGGTTGCAATCGCAACCTGCTTCGATTCCCTATTTTCTCTGGGACTTTCTTAACGCTTTCGCATCCTATCTTACCAACGGAAGTGTGCGAATGCACGGTTAGCTTCAGCCATACGGTGAGTGTCTTCACGTTTCTTAACTGCTGCACCAGTGTTGTTAGCAGCATCCAAGATTTCTTTTGCAAGACGGTCTTGCATTGTGTGTTCACCACGAAGACGAGCGATTGTTACCAACCAACGAAGTCCAAGTGTTGTACGACGTTCTGGACGAACTTCAACTGGGACTTGGTAGTTAGAACCACCAACACGACGTGCACGTACTTCAAGTACAGGCATGATGTTTTCCATAGCTGTTTCAAATACTTCAAGTGCATCGTTACCAGTAGCTTCTTTGATTTGCTCAAAAGCACCGTAAACGATTGAAGCAGCTGTACCACGTTTACCATCAAGCATAACGCGGTTGATAAGACGAGTAACTAGTTGTGAATTGTAAAGCGGATCTGGCAATACGTCACGTTTTGGAGCTCTATTTTTACGACTCATTTCTCTTTATCCCCTTTCCTTATGCTTTTGGACGTTTAGTACCGTATTTAGAACGGCCTTGTTTACGATCGTTAACACCTGCAGTATCAAGTGCACCACGGACGATATGGTAACGTACCCCTGGAAGGTCTTTTACACGTCCACCGCGAAGAAGAACCACGCTGTGCTCTTGCAAGTTGTGTCCGATACCTGGGATGTAGGCAGTAACTTCGATAAGGTTGCTCAAACGTACACGAGCGAATTTACGAAGGGCTGAGTTAGGTTTTTTAGGTGTCATTGTTCCAACACGAGTTGCAACACCACGTTTTTGTGGTGAAGAAACGTTTGTTTGAACTTTTTTATGACTGTTGTAACCAACGTTCAAAGCTGGTGATTTAGATTTTTCTACTTTTGATTTACGCGGTTTGCGAACCAATTGGTTAATTGTAGGCATCTACATTCTCCTGTGTTTTTTTATTTTTGGTGATGATACACTTGGTGACAGCTATCATCTGTGTGTACTTTTGCAACATTTGTCAGCACGTCCCTGTACACTCTTGAGAGACCAAAAGTAAAAAGTACCGTCTATTATTGTAACAAAATTTCCCCTTGCTTGTCAAGATATTTTTCTTTTTTATTGTTAATCTTTTCGCTAGCGTAACTTCTCAAAGTAACTTCCACTTGACTTGCCGAAGTGGAAATTAGTCTAAAACGGATTTTTATGGTGGAATTAAGTGTGAGACGTTTGAAAATGTTTTAATAGCAACAACGTACTATTCTAGTTTCAATCTGCTATAGAAGTTACCCTTTTCATTCTCTCAAAAGTCAATCATAAAAGAGGAGAAATCGAAGTTCCTCCTCTTCACTGTTTACTATCGAATCAAGTAAATCAAATCGTTACTCATTCACAATTTTTTCATCAACTTTAGGGTTTAGAGTTGTTCCCCAATGTGTAATTGTACGCTGTTGTACTAGTGGTAAGTCTGTGCGGTTGTAAACTGTACGCCATGGTTCCCATACAAGACCCGTCTTTTCTTGAACCTTGATACGAAGATTACGGACATTTCCTTTAAATTGAATCTCTGTTTGGAAGCCTGAAGTTCTGTTTTTTCCGTTATCTTCCCATTGACGTGAACGGATTTCTGGATTTCCTTGTTCATCATATGTAATTTCATCCCAATAGATGTAGTAACGCGCAACATAAGCACCCTTATGATGAAGTTTCAAGAAGCCATTTTTGTAAGAAGTAACCTTCGTTTCGATATAGTCTGTACTATTTTGTAAAGTTGCTTGGGCATTATCTTTTAGGAAGGCAGTCTTATATGCGATTGGCACAGCTGGACTTTGAGCGCTAAAGTTAGCTCCTTCTCTGATGAGTTCCTTCAAGTTTTCGACTGTTCCTGTGACAACTTTGGCGGCACCGCTAGCATTACCTCCTACAATTACCGCTGTTACAGAAGTATTCTTCAATAGACGGCTCCATTCAGAATTTGGAGCAATTGTTGCGCCTTTGATAACCGCATTGATAGCTGCTTTTAATTCAGTAGACTTACTTGTTGACTCAAACTTAACATAGATTTGACGTCCGTAAGAAACATTTGATACATATACAGGTGGAGTTTGTGAATCAACACCTCTTTGTTTTAAATCTTCAGGTGTCACACTCTTGTCAAATACAGCCGCTGGATTGGTCGGTGCATCAAATGTCGCTGTATAGTAGATTTGTTTAAAGTTTACAACTTCAATTTGCTTTTCACCCTTTTGCACAGCCTCAAAGTCAATCTTGAGCGGTGCACCTGCTTTTTCAAAGTCTGCACCAAATTTTGCTTTCAATTGGTTCATGCTATAGGCTGTAGTTGATTCATACTGAACACGGGCAGGAACGGAATGGCTAGATGAGTAATTCTTTGTCCATCTTTCAACCAAGGTATTCATCGCAGACTGCATACCACTAGTTGTAGGATCTGCTTCAATTCGGCTGTCAGACTGAATCATACCAGGTAAATCGACGCTGACTGTCCCCTTTGCACGGGCAAGACTAATCAATTCTGGCTGATTTTCTAGCAGATTTTGGTTTGCCTTATACAAGCCACCTAGAAAGACATTTTGATTTCCATTGATGGAAACATCTGCTGTGCCTGTAGAGAGGGTTTTCTTGATTTTTTCTACAACGACAAACTCTCCATTTTGTTCCTTAGCACTTGTGTTGTAGCGATTTTCTAAGGTTTCTCCCTTGCGAGTTAAAATATCCAAAGGATTATAAGTTAAGCCAAAAAGGTAGTCTTTCAATGCTGATGTTTGATCTACTACTGGTGCAGTTCTATCCTGTCCAACTTGAGTTGTTGCTGAACGAAATACTTCCACTTCTGCCAAGCTCAATGGGGTATTTTTAGTTTTCAACTCCACTTTTACATAACGAGCGTCTTTGGCGGTGAAGAAAACTTCAAGTTCTGCCTTCCCATTCAAACTATCAAAGTGTTGACGAGCAACTTCTTGTTTTGCTTCATTTAACAAAACAACATCAAAATTGGAAAGACGATTAGCTACATTCCCATCTCCACGATTGTAAAGTTTAACTTTTCCAACATTCTCTGTTTTTCCGAGATCAACTTGCCACCAAGCATTGTCTTCAAAGTTTGTATGCGTTACAGAATGGTGCCCATAGTCACTGTCAACATTACCATCCACTGCTCGTGTAGCAGCTCCTCCATAAGCAGTAGAACTTTGACTAGCTTGTTTTCCACGAGCGATGTTTTCTGTCTCAACTGGACGATTCCCTTGCTCTGTAGCCAAAGCTACTCCCTGAGCGCTCAATAAAAAGGCCGCAACAACAGCACTACACACACCGAGTCCACACTTTTTGACAAAGCGATGCAAACGTTTTTCTTGATTCATTCCTTATTCCTCCGTTTTTAAATGAATACGTTTTCCTATTTGTCTATAGTCTATCAAATTTCAAGTAAAAGTCAAGCACAAACCAGCAAAAAAGTCAAGAAAATAAGAAGAAAACGTTTGCTGAATTTTTCTGATATTTTCTTTAGATTTCCAGTAAATACTATAGTTTGGAAACTAGATAAAACTTGAGAAGCGCTAGCTTTTTCTCTTCCTATTTATAATTTCGCTAGATGAACTTTTAAAGAAATATTAGAAATCAATTTCTGAATAAAAATAGCTGGGAACACATCATCTTCCTAATAATACGGCTTGGCTTATGTGACATTTTTATCTCCATCATTTATACTGATATATAAAATAGTACAGAAAACTTCTCAAAAGTAAGAATTTCTTTTACAAACCAAAGAAAACGCTTGCATATTGTTTTACTACATGCTATACTGATATAGAAATTTATTGATTGGAGAATCATTATGAGAAAAACACCAGCTCAAACTGAGAAAAAAATGGTCTACAGCATCCGTTCCCTCAAAAATGGAACTGGTTCTGTCCTTATCGGCGCAAGTCTTGTCCTACTTGCTATGGCTACGCCAACTATCTCAGCCAACGAAAGTACACCAACTACTAACGCAAGTAATAGTGAAACTACTACTGCCCTTGCCCAACCTCTTACTGATGCAACAAACATCGCTGGCAAGAACGAAAGCGATTTTTCTTCACCTAATAATGCAAACGCTTCCCTAGAGAAAAAAGAAGAAAAACCTGCAACAGAGCCAACAACTCCTGTTGCAAACCCAGCCGATTCAGCACCACAAACTGGAGAAGATCGTTCAAATGAGCCAACTACTTCTACTAGTCCAGTAGCAACTGAAACTAAGGCCGAAGAGCCAATCGAAGATAACTACTTCCGTATCCATGTCAAAAAACTTCCTGAAGAAAACAAGGATGCTCAAGGACTATGGACTTGGGACGATGTTGAAAAACCTTCTGAAAACTGGCCTAACGGAGCTTTGTCCTTCAAGGATGCCAAGAAAGATGACTATGGCTACTACCTAGATGTCAAATTAAAGGGAGAACAAGCCAAGAAAATTAGCTTCCTCATCAACAATACAGCTGGAAAAAATCTAACCGGCGATAAATCTGTAGAAAAACTAGTTCCAAAAATGAACGAGGCTTGGTTGGACCAAGATTACAAGGTTTTCTCTTACGAACCACAACCTGCAGGAACTGTTCGCGTCAACTACTACCGCACGGATGGCAACTATGACAAGAAATCTCTCTGGTACTGGGGAGATGTGAAAAATCCAAGTAGCGCTCAATGGCCTGACGGAACAGACTTTACAGCTACAGGCAAATATGGTCGCTATATCGACATTCCTCTTAAGGATGCCGCCAAAGAATTCGGCTTTTTATTACTAGATGAGAGCAAACAAGGAGACGACGTGAAGATCCGTAAAGAAGATTATAAGTTCACAGATTTGAAAAATCATAGCCAAATTTTCCTAAAAGACGATGACGAATCGATTTACACAAATCCATACTATGTCCATGATATTCGCATGACAGGGGCTCAGCACGTAGGAACTTCTAGCATTGAAAGTAGTTTTTCAACACTTGTCGGTGCTAAAAAAGAGGATATCCTCAAACACTCTAACATCACTAATCACCTAGGAGACAAGGTAACTATCACCGATGTTGCAATCGATGAAGCTGGTAAGAAAGTGACTTACAGCGGAGATTTCTCAGATACAAAACATCCATATACTGTTAGCTACAATTCCGACCACTTCACTACCAAAACAAGCTGGCGTCTTAAAGATGAGACTTACAGTTATGATGGCAAACTGGGAGCTGACCTAAAAGAAGAAGGAAAACAAGTTGATTTAACCCTTTGGTCACCAAGTGCTGATAAGGTTTCTGTTGTTGTCTACGACAAGAATGACCCTGACAAAGTAGTTGGAACTGTCGCTCTTGAAAAAGGAGAAAGAGGAACTTGGAAACAAACTCTAGATAGCACAAACAAATTAGGAATCACAGATTTCACTGGCTACTATTATCAATACCAAATCGAGCGTCAGGGTAAAACTGTTCTTGCACTCGATCCTTACGCTAAATCCCTCGCTGCTTGGAATAGTGATCTTGCAAAAACAGACGCTTCCCATAAAGTGGCTAAAGCCGCCTTTGTAAATCCAGCTAAACTAGGACCTCAAGACTTGACTTATGGTAAGATTCACAACTTCAAGACTCGTGAAGATGCCGTTATCTACGAAGCTCATGTGCGTGACTTCACTTCAGATCCTGCCATTGCAAAAGACTTGACCAAACCATTTGGTACCTTTGAAGCCTTTATTGAAAAACTAGACTATCTCAAAGACTTGGGTGTGACCCACATCCAGCTCCTTCCAGTCTTGTCTTACTACTTTGTCAATGAGTTGAAGAACCATGAACGCTTGTCTGACTATGCTTCAAGCAACAGCAACTACAACTGGGGATATGACCCTCAAAACTACTTCTCATTGACTGGTATGTATTCAAGCGATCCTAAAAATCCAGAAAAACGAATCGCAGAGTTTAAAAACCTCATCAACGAAATCCACAAACGTGGCATGGGAGCTATCCTGGACGTAGTGTATAACCATACAGCCAAAGTCGATCTCTTTGAAGACCTAGAGCCAAACTACTACCACTTTATGGATGCTGACGGAACACCTCGAACTAGCTTTGGTGGTGGACGTTTGGGGACAACTCACCATATGACCAAACGGCTCCTAGTTGATTCTATCAAATACCTAGTCGATACCTACAAAGTAGATGGATTCCGCTTCGATATGATGGGAGACCATGATGCGGCTTCTATCGAAGAAGCTTACAAGGCTGCACGCGCCCTCAATCCAAATCTCATCATGCTGGGTGAAGGTTGGAGAACCTATGCCGGTGATGAAAACATGCCTACTAAAGCAGCTGACCAAGATTGGATGAAACATACCGATACTGTCGCTGTCTTCTCAGATGACATCCGTAACAACCTCAAGTCTGGTTATCCAAATGAAGGTCAACCTGCCTTTATCACAGGTGGCAAGCGTGATGTCAACACTGTCTTCAAAAATCTCATTGCTCAGCCAACCAACTTTGAAGCAGACAATCCTGGAGATGTCATCCAATACATCGCAGCCCATGATAACTTGACCCTCTTTGACATCATTGCCCAGTCTATCAAAAAAGACCCAAGCAAGGCTGAGAACTATGCTGAAATCCACCGTCGTTTGCGACTTGGAAATCTCATGGTCTTGACAGCTCAAGGAACTCCATTTATCCACTCTGGTCAGGAATATGGTCGCACCAAACAATTCCGTGACCCAGCCTACAAGACTCCAGTAGCGGAGGATAAGGTTCCAAACAAATCTCACTTGTTGCGTGATAAGGACGGCAATCCGTTTGACTATCCTTACTTCATCCATGACTCTTACGATTCTAGCGATGCAGTTAACAAGTTTGACTGGACTAAGGCTACAGATGGCAAAGCTTATCCTGAAAATGTTAAGAGCCGTGACTATATGAAAGGGTTGATTGCCCTTCGTCAATCTACAGATGCCTTCCGACTTAAGAGTCTCCAAGATATCAAAGACCGTGTCCACCTCATCACTGTCCCAGGTCAAAATGGTGTAGAAAAAGAGGATGTAGTAATTGGCTACCAAATTACTGCTCCAAACGGTGATATCTACGCAGTCTTTGTCAATGCGGACGAAAAAGCTCGCGAATTTAATTTGGGAACTGCCTTCGCCCACCTCAGAAATGCTGAAGTTTTAGCAGATGAAAACCAAGCAGGACCAGTAGGAATTGCCAACCCGAAAGGACTTGAGTGGACTGAAAAAGGCTTGAAATTAAATGCCCTTACAGCCACTGTTCTTCGAGTCTCTCAAAATGGAACTAACCATGGGTCAACCGCAGAAGAGAAACCAGACTCAACCCCTTCCAAGCCTGAACATCAAAATGAAGCTTCTCACCCTGCACATCAAGATCCAGCTCCAGAAGCTAAACCTGATTCTACTAAACCATCTGCAACAGTAGCTGATGCAGAAAATAAACCTAGCCAAGCTACAACTGGTTCACAAGCTGAGAAGCCACATAAGGACAGTAATACTCAATCACTTCCAGCTACTTCTACACAAGCTATTGTAACTTCCTACACCCCAGCTTATACAAATAAGAAACCGGAAACTCCAAATCAGACAACTAAAGCTAGTTGGAAACAAGAAAATGGCATCTGGTATTTCCATAAAGCAGACGGTTCTCTAGCTACTGGTTGGATAAAAGATGGAGATACTTGGTATTATCTAAAAGATGATGGCTCTATGGTTACTGGCTGGGTGAAAGATGGTAATGTTTGGTACTTCCTAAATAGTAACGGTTCTATGTCAACCGGTTGGGTTAAGGATGGAGATACTTGGTACTATCTAGATCCATCAGGAGCTATGAAAGAAAATCAATGGTTTGAAGTTTCTGGCAAATGGTACTATGTTGATTCATCAGGTAAACTTGCAGTTAATACAAGAGTTGAAGGCTATTTGGTCAATGAAAACGGTGAATGGATTAGCTAAAACTGCTACTGTATAACCTTTGCATAGCTAGATATAACTAAGCTCAACGATTACAAACTCCTGTTTGCAGGAATCAGCCTCCTTGCCCTTCTAGGTCTCGGCTTCTTGCTAAAAAACAAAAAAAGAGAACTAAACTAGCCCTCCTATAGAACAATCCCCCAAGCGTTATAGCTCGGGGGATTGATTTTTGTACAATATTTGTGGTTATAATACATTTGATTAGGATTTTTTATTAAGCCTCTTTCATAGCAAAATAAGCCCGTACTTTTGGAGCCACTTGCGTTCCGAAAAGTTTAATAGCTCTCAGGACTTGTTCATGTGGCATAGAACCAAGCGGTAGGTGCAACATAAAACGATCCAAACCTAAATCCTCAATCATGCGAATCAATTTTTCTGCCACCTGATCTGGATTGCCCACAAACATAGCACCATTTGGCCCAACTTGCTCCAAATATTGCTCATAACGCAATTCCTGCCAGTGTGGACGGTCTTTGGAAATAGCATCCACTACTTGCTTGGTCGGATGGAAATAATCTTTTACAGCCTGCTCGCCATCTTCGGCAATCCAGCCCCAAGAATGAGCTCCAATCTTTAGTTCATGACTGGCATGGCCTGCTTCGCTCCCAATCTCACGATAAGCCTGAATCAATTTTTTAAAATAACGAGGATTACCACCGATAATGGCATAGACAATCGGTAGACCAGCCTGAGCAATCTTCACAGTTGATTCAACATGACCACCTGTCGCTATCCACAAGGGCAATTTGTCCTGAACTGGACGAGGATAAGCTTCTTTGCCAGAGATTGTTTGGGTCAATCGACCTTGCCAATCTAGTTTTGTCTTTTCATTGACTAATTGAAGCAAGTCTAATTTCTCATCAAAAAGAGCTTCGTAGTCTTTCAAATCATAGCCAAACAAGGGAAAAGATTCCGTGAAAGAACCCCTTCCGGCCATAATCTCCGCACGTCCATTTGACAAAGCATCAATAGTGGCATACTGTTGGAACAAACGAATCGGATCCATGCTCGAGAGAATGCTGACCGCACTAGTCAAACGAATTTTCTTGGTATTGACTGCCCCAGCTGCCAGGATAATCTCTGGGGCTGATACCGCAAAATCCGCTCGATGGTGCTCACCAATCCCATATACATCCAAACCAACCTTGTCAGCCAGTTCAATCTCTGCCAGCAACTGGCGAATGCGTTCAGCATGACTGTAAGTTTGCCCAGTCCCTTCAAGCACTGTTGTTTCCCCAAATGTCGAAATTCCCAATTCTACCATTGCGCTTCTCCTTGTCTATTTCTGTCCTTCAATTTGAAAAATTATTCTAATACTCAATGAAAATCAAAGAGCAAACTAAGAAGCTAGCCGCAGGCTGCTCAAAACAGTGTTTTGAGGTTGCAGATGGAAGCTGACGTGGTTTGAAGAGACTTTCGAAGAGTATAACACGAATCTTGAGTACAAGCAACCGATTTGCTCACAAGAAAAAGCCTAGATAACTAGACTTTTTTAGCTTATTCTACCGTTACTGACTTGGCAAGGTTACGTGGTTTGTCCACATCAAGACCACGGTGGAGGGTTGCAAAGTAAGCGACTAATTGCGTTGGCACAACCATTGAGATTGGTGAGAGATAAGGGTGGACGGTCGTAAGAACGATGTCGTCTGTCTCTTTAGCAACATTTTCTTCTGCAATAGTGAGAACCTTGGCACCACGGGCTGCCACCTCTTGGATATTTCCACGAGTGTGGTTGGCAAGGACTGGATCTGACAAGAGGGCCAAGACAGGTGTTCCTTCTTCAATCAAGGCAATAGTTCCGTGCTTGAGTTCTCCTGCTGCAAAGCCTTCACACTGGATGTAAGAAATCTCTTTGAGTTTAAGGCTTGCTTCCATGGCTACATAGTAATCTTGACCACGTCCGATGTAAAAGGCGTTACGAGTTGTTTCAAGTAGCTCACGAACCTTGGCTTCAATGGTTTCTTTCTCTGAAAGAGTTGATTCGATAGACTGAGCTACGATTGACAACTCATGAACTAAATCAAAGGCTTGCGCTTTAGCATTGCCATTTGCTTCTCCGACTGCTTTTGCAAGGAAAGCAAGGGCTGCAATTTGCGCTGTATAGGCCTTAGTTGATGCTACGGCAATTTCAGGACCTGCATGAAGAAGCATGGTATGGTTAGCTTCACGTGAAAGAGTTGAACCTGGTACGTTTGTTACTGTCAAGCTTGGGATTCCCATTTCATTAGCCTTGACCAAAACCTGACGGCTATCCGCTGTTTCACCAGACTGGCTGATAAAGATGAAGAGTGGTTTCTTGCTGAGAAGTGGCATGCCGTAGCCCCACTCAGATGAGATTCCAAGTTCAACTGGCGTATCTGTCAATTCTTCCAGCATCTTCTTAGAAGCAAATCCTGCGTGGTAAGATGTTCCAGCTGCAAGGATGTAGATACGGTCTGCGTCTTGAACAGCCTGGATGATAGCTGGGTCTACGACAACCTGACCAGCATCATCCGTGTAGGCTTGAATGAGTTTACGCATAACCGTTGGTTGCTCATCAATTTCCTTAAGCATGTAGTAAGGATAAGTTCCCTTACCGATATCTGACAAGTCAAGCTCAGCAGTGTAGCTAGCACGTTCACGACTGTTGCCATCATAGTCTTGAACTTCTACACTATCAGCCTTGACGATTACCAGCTCTTGGTCATGGATTTCCATGTATTGGTTGGTCTCACGAATCATAGCCATCGCATCTGAGCAGACCATGTTATAGCCTTCCCCAAGACCAATCAAAAGTGGTGATTTGTTCTTAGCCACATAGATAACTTCAGGATCTTGTGAGTCAACCAAGGCAAAGGCATAAGAACCACGGATGATGTGAAGAGCTTTTTTGAAGGCTTCAAGAACTGACAAGCCATCTTCTTCCGCAAATTTTCCAATCAAGTGAACGGCGATTTCAGTATCTGTTTGCCCCTTAAAGTGGTGGCCTGCAAGGTATTCTTCCTTGATTTCAAGGTAGTTTTCAATCACCCCATTGTGCACCAAAACAAAACGTTCAGTCTCAGAGCGATGTGGGTGAGCATTGTCTTCAGTTGGTTTTCCATGAGTAGCCCAACGAGTATGTCCAATACCAGTTGTTCCCTCAACACCAGCTGTCTTGGCAGACAATTCTGCAATACGACCAACAGCCTTGACTAGGTGGTTTTCAGCACCACCTAGGACAAAAATTCCCGCAGAATCATAGCCACGGTATTCGAGCTTTTCAAGCCCTTGAATCAAAATATCAGTTGCATTTGTGTTTCCAACAACACCAACAATTCCACACATAGTATATACGACACAGACCAGCTGTGCTTTCTCCTTAAAATTGGTATAGTCTAATTCCTCTTTTATAGAATCAGCAAAAACAGTATATACTTGTTTCTTTCACTTGTCAAGAGTAAAAATTGGTATAGTTCAAATTCATCTCCTGTAAGCAAAAAACTCTGACCAATTAAAATCATTAGTCAGAGTCCTTTTTTAAAATCCATTATTGCCGCTTAATTCCTTGAACCAGTGCCCTGATTTCTTCAGACGACGTTCTTGCGTTTCCAAGTCTAATTCGACCAAGCCATAGCGATTTTTATAACTATTGAGCCATGACCAGCAATCAATAAAGGTCCAGATTAAGTATCCTTTACAGTTGGCTCCATCTTTAATGGCACGGTGAAGTTCACGAAGATGACCTTTTACAAAGCCAATACGGTAATCATCTTGAATCATCCCATCTTGACGGAATTTTTCTTCCCCTTCAACACCCATACCATTCTCTGTCAACATCCATTCGATATTACCATAATTTTCCTTGATATTTTGAGCAATGTCATAGATCCCTTGCTCATAAATCTCCCAGCCACGATGAGGATTGATTTTACGTCCAGGCATCACATAAGGCTCGTAAAAATGTTCTGGTAAGAGTGGACTCTCTGGATGCTTAGAAAATCGAGGAGCCATAACACGCAAAGGTTGATAGTAGTTGACACCAAGGAAGTCCACCGTATTGTCACGAATGAGCTCCAACTCCTCCTCTGTAGCATCAGGCAAGAGACCGTATTCATGTAAGATTTCTACCAACTCCTGTGGATAAGTACCCAAAACGGACGGATCTAAGAAAGATTGAGCCTGGAAAAGGTCCGCAATGCGAGCTGCCTTGACATCAGCAGGATGCTGGCTACGTGGATAAGCCGGTGTCAAGTTTAAGACAATCCCAATCTTGGAGTCTGGCAAAAGTTCATGACAAGCCTTAACCGCCCGACTGCTGGCCAATTGTGTGTGATAGGCTACTTTAACCGCCGCTTCTGCATCCACCTTATGTGGATAATGGGCATCGTAAAAATAGCCAAATTCCACAGGAACGATGGGCTCGTTAAAGGTAATCCATTGATCCACTAAATCTCCATAAGTCTCAAAACAAAAACGAGCATAGTCTTCATAAGCTGAGACAGTCGCCTTATTTTCCCAACCATCACCATCTTCTTGAAGAGCAAAAGGCAGATCAAAATGATAGAGATTGACTAAAAGACGAATTCCTTTAGCCTTAATAGCCTCAAAAACCTTACGATAGAAATCCACACCTTGAGCATTGACTTCCCCACGCCCTTGTGGAAAAATCCGTGACCACTGAATAGAAGTCCGAAAGGCCGTGTGACCAGTTTCTAACAAGAGGTCGATATCCTGTTCCCAATTTTCATAAAAGGTCGATGTTTTATCTGGACCAATCCCATTATAGTAGCGATTTGGCTCCACTTGGAACCAGTAATCCCAGAGATTATCTCCCTTACCGTCACCAGCTACACGTCCTTCTGTCTGTGGCCCAGAAGTAGAGGATCCCCAGACAAAATCCTTTGGAAATTTTAGCATACATTTACCTCTTTATCTACTCATTTTTCCCATTATACAGAAAAAACAAGGTAAAAACTAGTTACATTTTTTCCTTGTTTTTCTTCTGATTATAGTTTTTATTTCTTGCTGAGAATTTCAAGCGTTTCGAGCAAGTTATCTGCATGAACTTCAATGGTGTCACCAGTTGCCTTGATCTTAACTTCTACGATGCCATCGGCCGCTTTCTTCCCAACAGTGATACGGATTGGCAACCCAATCAAGTCGCTATCGCTGAATTTAACACCAACACGTTCGTTACGATCATCTGTCAAGACTTCGTAACCAGCTCCCATCAAGCTTGCTTCAAGTTTTTCTGTCAAGGCTTGCGCTTCTTCGTCCTTGACATTGACAGTAATCAAGTGCACGTCAAATGGTGCCAACTCTTTAGGGAAATTGATTCCCCAAGCATAACGGTATTCACCTTTTGGTGTTTTGTTAACAAAGAGGCGAGCGTGTTGCTCCATCACTGCTGAAAGGAGACGGCTGACACCAATGCCGTAACATCCCATGATGATTGGCACAGCACGGCCATTTTCATCCAAGACATCTGCTCCCATGCTTGCTGAATAGCGAGTGCCAAGTTTGAAGATATGACCAATTTCGATACCACGCGCAAAGTTAAGGACTCCTTGCCCGTCTGGGGAAATTTCACCCTCACGAACTTCACGGATATCCACATATTCTGCAGTAAAATCACGACCTGAATTCACACCAGTCAAGTGGTAGCCATCTTCGTTAGCACCGACAACTGCATTGCGAACATCTTGCACCTTACGATCTGCAATAATTTTAATATTCTCTGGCAAACCAACTGGCCCAAGTGAACCAAAACCTGCTTGAACAAGATTTGCCACTTCTTCTTCGCTAGCAACGTCAAAGAAATCTGCTCCCAAGTGGTTTTTCAACTTGACTTCGTTGAGTTGGTCATTTCCAACTAGAAGGGCTGCAACAAGCTCACCATCTGCCATGTAGAAGAGGGTCTTGATTGTTTGTTCTTCTGGAACATTGAGGAAGGCTGCAACTTCATCAATTGATTTAACATCTGGAGTTGCAACACGAGTCACTTCTTCTTCAGCGACAACACGGTTGCTTGGTTTGTACTCGTTTGTTGCCATTTCTAAGTTAGCCGCATAGCTAGATTCACTTGAGTAAGCAATGGTATCTTCACCAGAAACCATCCATTTGAGCAATTCTGCCTTGATTTCTTCTTGCACTTCTGCAGGAATTTCGTCAAATGAGGCAACTGACTTGTCCAAGACAACCCAGCGGTCAAGGTCTGTACGAGCAGGTGTAATGGCCATAAATTCTTGGCTGTCCTTACCACCCATGGCTCCACCATCACCGATGATAGCCTTGAAATCTAAGCCACTACGAGTGAAAATTCGCTCATAAGCAGCCTTGTACTCATCATAAACACTGTCCAAACTATCATAGTTAGCGTGGAAACTGTAAGCATCCTTCATGATGAACTCACGTGTACGAAGAAGGCCATTACGTGGACGTTTTTCATCACGATACTTAGGTTGGATTTGGTAAAGGTTAAGTGGCAATTGCTTGTAAGACTTAACAGAATCACGGACAATAGCTGTAAAGGTTTCTTCGTGAGTTGGGCCTAGGATAAAGTCTGATTTTTCGCGGTTTTTTAGTTTATAAAGGTCTTCACCATAAGTTTCGTAACGACCTGATTCGCGCCACAACTCTGCACTGAGAAGGGCTGGAGCCAACATCTCAACGGCACCAATCTTGTCGAATTCTTGGCGCATGATGTTTTTAGCTTTTTCAATCACACGGTTGGCAAGTGGTAAGTAAGAATAAACACCTGCAGATACTTGACGAACATAACCAGCGCGCAACATAAGAGCATGGCTGATAACTTGAGCATCGCTTGGCATTTCGCGAAGCGTTGGGATAGGCATTTTACTTTGTTTCATAATATTCCTCGATTATCTAAAAAAGAGTCGCATAATGTCATTCCAAGTCACAGCAATCATCAAGACAACCATGATGACCACTCCGGCCAAGGTGACATAGGTTTCAATTTCTTGTTTCAATGGTTTGCGGCGGATGGCTTCTAGGATATTGAGCACAATCTTACCACCATCCAGAGCTGGAATCGGAATAAGATTAAAAATCCCGATATTGATGGAAATCATTGCCAAGAAGTACAAGACGTTCTCAATTCCATTTTTAGCGGCATCACTACTTGCCTTAAAGATGGCAACAGGTCCACCTAGCTTGTTCAAATCCGGTTGGAAAATCAGATTTTTCAGTGCTGAGAGAATTCGGAGGGCCGAGTCAGCAGCAGTTGTAAATCCACCTACAAACATGGATAGAAAATCTGACTTAATCCCCGGTTGAACACCTAGAAGGTAACGGCCTTGACTTTCTTCGGGTGTAACCGTAACTTGTTTGTCACTACCCTTTTCAGAAATCGTCACATCCAAAGTCGGTTCCGTCTTATCTTTGGTTTCTGATTCCACAGCCTGAATCAAACTTTCCCAGTTGCTAATCTCATGTGAACCAATCTTGGTAATCTGTGCCGTTTCTGGTACTCCCACCTTAGCCAAGGCCCCTTGGGGCATGACATGGAACTGGTTGGTATCGACATCTCTGACACCACCCTGCATGAAGATTAAAATCCAGAAAACAACGACACCTAAGATAAAGTTGTTCATAGGGCCTGCAAAATTAGTAATGAGTTTCCCCCAGATAGTTGCATTTTGATATTGAACATCTAAAGGTGCAATTCGAACCTCAGTTCCATCTGCTTCCACAACCGTTGCATCGTGATCCACTGCAAATGTTTTTTCTTCTTCCAGAACCAATCCTTTGATAAAGAGCTTGTCTTCAAAATCAAACTGGGTCACCTGCATAGGGAGGGCTGTTTGATCCAATTTTTTACCTGAGAGATTGATGCGTTTAACCTTACCATCATCAGCAAGTGTCAAACTAACAGGCGTTCCTGTCTTGATTTCAGTTGTATCATCACCCCAACCGGCCATGCGGACATAGCCACCCAGAGGCAAGATTCGAATGGTATAGGCCGTTCCATCCTTGCCAATGTGAGCAAAGATTTTAGGTCCCATACCGATGGCAAATTCACGTACTAAAATCCCTGATTTCTTGGCAAAGTAGAAGTGTCCGAACTCGTGCACTACTACAATAATCCCGAAAACCAGAATAAAGGTTAAAATTCCGAGCATAGTGTTTCCTCCATCTTTTGATTAAAAGAGTCCAAACAAGTGCATGATTGGAAATACAAGCAACATACTATCGAAACGATCCAAAACACCACCATGTCCAGGGATAAATTTCCCAGAATCCTTGACACCAAAGTGACGCTTGATCGAACTTTCTAGTAAATCACCAAATTGTCCAGCAATGCTAAAGAAAATAGCAAAGATTGACATCTTGTAAATTCCATACGGAAGAGCAACTGTACTGTCAACTATCATAAAGATGATGGTTACTAAAATCGCACCTAAAATACCACCCAAGGCACCCTCAAAGGTTTTATTTGGAGAAACTGTCGGAGCTAATTTTCGTTTACCATAGTTCATCCCAACAAGATAGGCACCACTGTCTGTCGCCCAAACAATACACAAGGCTAATAGTGCCTTATCTAAACCTGCAATTCTAGCATCTAATAGAGCATTAAAACCAAAGCCCACATAGAAACTCATAGCAAGAGGGAAAACAGCGTCCTCAATCGTATAAGACTTGCTAAAAACAGTCGTTCCTAACATGATTGAAATCAACACACTATAGGCAACCACATTTCCATCAACTGGCAAAAAAGTCAGGTAATTCTCCAAGGGAATGGTCAAAGCAAAGGTTGCAAAGAGGGTTAAGAGGCCCTCCATAGTCATGGTCTCTAGACCTCTCATCTTCAAAAGTTCATGCATGGCTAGCATGGCTATGATTCCAATTGCTATCTGAAGCAAGAGTCCTCCAATCATTAAAATTGGTAGGAAAATAGCCAGGGCCATCCCTGCAAACAAGGTTCTTTTCTGTAAATCCTGTGTCATATTTCCTCCTAAACTCCTCCAAATCGGCGATGACGACGATTGTAGGCAAGAATGGCTTCCTGCAAGGCCGCCTCGTCAAAATCAGGCCACAAGGTGTCCGTAAAATAGAGCTCACTGTAGGCTCCCTGCCATGGAAGGAAATTGCTCAAACGTAATTCTCCACTAGTACGGATAATCAAGTCTGGGTCTCGTAACTCCTTAGGCAAATGCTGGGTAAAGAGATAGTTGCCAATCAATTCCTCTGTGATGTCACCTGGGTTGATTTTGGCATCTAACACATCCTGAGAAATCAACTTAAGAGCCTGTGTAATCTCAGCACGTCCACCATAGTTGAGGGCAAAATTAAGAATCAAACCTGTGTTGTTCTTAGTCAATTCCTCAGCTTTAGTCAGAGCTTCAAAGGTTTGCTTAGGTAGGCGGTCTGTTTCCCCAATCATTTGAATCTTAACATTATTCGCATGCAATTCCGGGACATAATTATCATAAAACTCTACTGGCAAGTTCATGATAAACTTGACTTCCTGATCTGGACGTGTCCAGTTTTCTGTAGAAAAAGCATAGACCGTAATAACCTTAACGCCTAGTTTGTTGGCTGCCTTGGTCACAGTTTGCAATGCTTCCATGCCCGCCTTATGTCCAAAAACTCGCGGTTGCATACGTTTTTTAGCCCAACGGCCATTTCCATCCATAATGATGCCGATATGAGCAGGAACCTGTGTCGGAACCTCTACTTCCACAGCCTTATCTTTCTTAAAAAATCCAAACATGATCTTATTCCTATTCAAAAATCTATCGTTTCATTATACCATATTTCCCTATTTTCTTCTATCACTAAGCTATTTATACTCTTCGAAAATCTCTTCAAACCACGTCAGCTCTATCTGCAACCTCAAAACAGTGTTTTGAGCAACCTGCGGCTAGCTTCCTAGTTTGCTCTTTGATTTTCATTGAGTATTATTCTCAGGCACAAAGCCCATTTCCAAAAAAATAAGCCGCCTGATTGGGCGACTTTATTTTATAGGGAGATTATTATGAAAAAGTTTTAGGAGTTTAAGTTAAGGTCTTCTTAACTTATGAACTTAGTATACACTTCTTAGCTTAAAGTTTCCTTAAGTATTTTTAAAAATCAAATTTTTCCATTTCTCCTGCCAATTTTTCTTGGATAGACGTGTTCGATAAAGTTCCATTCGGTCTTCATTTTCTAAGAAATGAGGAGTTGGACGAACTTGAAAATTCAAAATATCCTCCAAACCATAAGGTGCATAGAGTTCAAAATCGGATTCTTCATTCAAGCGCAGTCCAACTGCCGTACACCGTTCTGGATACTTACTCATAGCATCACGGGAACTGGTATAGGGAGCAGTGTGAGGACTGTGCTGATGCATATAGACCTGATTTTTCAATTCCCACTGGTACTGAGGAGAATCCTCTCGTAGCTTTTTCTCCAGTAATAAGGTTTCCTCATAAGAAATATCTGGATTAAAGAAAATCACATCTACATCTGTTTCACAGTCAAAAGGGGATTTGTCTGACAAGAGATTCCAAATAAAATTTCTGACAGAACCTGCTGCCAACCACGAGTCTTTCAGACCAAGGTTTCGGATGATCGTCAGAATAGCCATCATATCTGGATTTTTTCTAAAAGCCTCTAGAATTTCTTGCTTATTTTTCATTGTATTCATAACCTAAGTGCTCATATGCCTTAGCAGTCGCCACCCGTCCAGACCGCGTCCGCATGATAAAGCCTTTTTGAATCAAGTAGGGCTCATACATGTCTTCAACTGTCTCACGTTCTTCTGCTATGTTAACAGAAAGAGTTCCTAATCCGACAGGGCCACCACCGTACATCTCAATCATGGTACGAAGGATTTTCTGGTCCACATAGTCCAGACCTTCATGGTCAACATCCAGCATGGTCAAAGCCTTATCCGTAATAACATCATCGATAACCCCATTCCCCATAATCTGGGCAAAATCGCGCACGCGCTTGAGGAGGCGATTGGCAATACGAGGAGTACCTCGACTACGCAAGGCCAACTCAGATGCTGCCTCATGAGTGATTTCCATCTCAAAAATATCTGCCGTCCGCTCAACAATTTCCGTCAAATCAGCATGAGCATAATACTCCATATGACCTGTAATCCCAAAACGTGCCCGTAGTGGATTTGAGAGCATACCAGCCCGAGTCGTCGCACCAATCAAGGTAAAAGGTGGTAACTCCAAATGAACACTGCGACTACCTTCACCAGCACCAATCATGATATCGATATAAAAGTCCTCCATGGCACTATAAAGCACCTCTTCCACCGACATGGGCAAACGATGAATCTCATCAATAAAGAGGACATCCCCAGGTTCTAAGTCATTCAAAATAGCTACCAGATCTCCGGCTTTTTCAATGACTGGACCCGAAGTCTGCTTGAGATTGACACCTAGTTCGTTGGCAATAACAAAAGCCATGGTCGTTTTCCCCAAGCCTGGAGGCCCGAATAAGAGGACATGATCCAGCGCTTCATCCCGCATTTTGGCAGCTTCGATAAAGATTTGGAGCTGATCCTTGACCTTGTCCTGCCCAATATATTCACGTAAGTACTGAGGACGGAGCGTGCGTTCTACCAACTCCTCATCCCCCATTATCTCATTATCTAAAATTCTACTCATGGCTCTATTATATCAAAAAACCAAGCCACAAACAAAAAAGCCACCCGATTGGGTGACTCCTGAGTTTAGCACGTATGTGGTATAATATTCTACGGCACTGCTACACCGCCTACGAAAGGAGGTGAGATAGCCCATGATGGATACAATACTTAAAACTATCATCGGACCAATTGTGGTCGGTGTCGTTCTTCGCTTAGTCGATAAATGGCTAAACAAGGACAAATAGTGTCAAAAAGACCCCAAGCTTATTTGGACGTGAGCTTGGGGTCTTTTCTAGCCTATGATATAGACACAATACTTAATTCCCTTTTATTATCCCATAGTTCACAAAATTTGTCAAAACTTTACATCCTCATCTATTTAGCTTGTCAAGCTTTAACCCATATCCAATAACTAAACGAAAGTTATCGAAAAATTATTTTTAGAATAGTCCCCAAAAGCCTGAAATAGAGCCAAAAAACTCCGCCTGATTGGGCGACTCCCGAGTTTAGCACTTATGTGGTCTAATATTCTACGGCACTGCTACACCGCCTACGAAAGGAGGTGAGATAGCCCATGATGGAATTAGTACTCAAAACTATCATCGGACCAATTGTGGTCGGTGTCGTTCTTCGATTAGTCGATAAATGGCTAAACAAGGACAAATAGTGTCAAAAAAGACCTCAAGCTTATTTGGTCGTGAGCTTGGGGTCTTTTCTAGCCTATGATATAGAACTAGTACTCAATTTCTTTTTATTATCCCACAGTTCACACATTTTGTCAATGTTTTACATCATCTTTAACCGCCGTACAACAAGACTTTCAAGTTTAAGAGAAAATTAGGGATTCTATCAATTTCATAGAAATTTTGATTTAGTAAACGAAGAGACAATCTTACATGTCACTTCTCATTTAATACGCCACTACTGGACAAGCAAAATCATTATTACAGCAGTTCCAGTCCTTCAATTAACAGTCACTTACAATCAAATTGAGTTTGAAGTAGCTGAAGTAACAGCAAACCTATTTCTTAGTCATATTTCCTAAAAAAGTCCCCGCCAATTCCCCGACCAAAATCCGAAAAATATCGAAAAATATCGAAAAATGATTTTTAGAATAGTCCCCAAAAGCCTGAAATAGAGCCAAAAAACTCCACCTGATTGGGTGGAGTTAAGGGAGATTATTATGAAAAAGAAAAGTTTAGGATTTTATTAAATAAAGTTAGGAGGTCTTTATTTAATAACTATATGATACAAGACAAAGCTTAAAACTAGCTTAACTTTTCTCAAATTCTAGCATTTTTTAAAAATTTCTATCAGCATCACCTCACCCCACAAAAAAGTCACCTGATTAGGTGACTTCATTAGGAGATTATGATGAAAAAAAAGTTTTAGGATTTCATTAAATAAAGTTAGGAGGTCTTTATTTAATGACTATATGATACTAGACCATCCTTAAACTTTGCTTAAGAAAAAACAAGTTTTGTTATTTTTCTCGATTCGTCCAAATCATTCCTGTACAGTCATAGGTGGATAAGATTTCAAAGCCCATAGAACGATAAAATCCCACGTTTTTTTCTGTCTCTTCTGTCACCAGCTGGACTTGATAGGCCTCTTTAAAATTTTCTAAAGCCTCTTTCATCAAGGAGCTACCAATCCCTTGGCGCTGATAGCTAGGCAAAACAATCAAATCCTGTACAAAAACTGATGAAAAACCATCTCCAACCAAACGAATCAAGCCCACCACAGTATCGCCATCAAGTGCCAGATAAATTACTAATGAATGAGATAAGGCCTGCTCCAGCATCAGAGGTTGATTTGTATAATTTGTCCAACCGACAGCCTGATAGAGATGCAAAACATCCTCTAGCTTGACAATTTCTTGCTTTTTAATAGTAATCATCTCAACACCTCTTAAAGTTCTCTCAAGCTCTTGTATTGTTGCCCAGTTTTATCAAAGTTTTCAGGATGCAACCATGTTTCCAAACGAGCTTTGACTTGAGGCCAGTCCTTATCAATCATAGACAACCAATCCGTATCCCTCGTACGCCCCTTATAAACCACTGCCTGGCGGAAGGTTCCTTCATAAATAAAGCCCAAACGTTCCGCTGCTCGTCTGGATGGCAGATTTAAAGCATCGCATTTCCACTCATAACGACGATAGTTAAGCTCTTCAAAGACATAGCAAGCCAGTAGATACTGGGCTTCTGTCCCTATCCGTGTCCCCCTGAGCTCTGGAGAAAAAGTGACAGCTCCCACTTCTATTACTCGATTATTCTGGTCAATACGCATGAGAGAAAAAGTTCCTAAAGCCTTACCAGTTGACCTGTCTATGATTGCATAATAAAAACGGTCCTTACGAGCTAACATCTGATTTAAAAGGCTGACCAGTTCCTCCAGATCTGCCACTGGCTCCTGAAAGAGGTAGGTCCACATCTCCTCAGGAGTATCCGGGCCATAAACAGCTAATAAATCCTCCGCATGCTTTTCCACTGAAAGAGCCTCTACCCTAGCATAACGCCCTTCTAAGAAATCAATAGAAGGCAGTGCACCGGATGTATAACCTTCCATTGACTCCCCAATCATCTGACCATATTCATTTACTGGCATCTTATTCTCCTTATTTCACTTTTCAAACTTTATAGTTGCCCATAGTATATCATACTTTCATAAGAAGATTCAAAAAATCCCCCAGATTCTACTCTGAAGGATTTCTATCTTATTTTACAACGATATTAACCAGTTTATTCGGTACCGCAATCACTTTCACGATTTCCTTACCGTCAATTTCTGCTTTGACTTTTTCATCAGCGAGAGCAATTTCTTGCAATTCTTCGCGTGATAGGTCTTTAGCGACCATGAGTTTGGCACGAACTTTTCCTTTGATTTGAACGACGATTTCGATTTCGTCTTCAACCAATTTGCTTTCGTCCCATGTTGGCCAAGCTACATAAGAGATAGATTCGCCAGTTGCTGCAACTGTTTGCCAGAGCTCTTCTGCCAAGTGAGGTGCAAATGGTGCAATCAACTGAACGAAGCCTTTGGCGTAGTCCACATAGAGCTTGTCTTCCTTGTTAGCCGCGTTGACAAAGACCATAAGTTGGGCAATGGCTGTGTTGAATTTCAATGATTCGATTTGTTCTGTGACAGCTTTGACTGTTTCGTTGTAAACCTTGTCAAGAGCGCCATTGTTTTCCGCAAGGATTTCTTTACTTGTAATCAAACGGTAAACACGGTCAAGGAATTTACGGCTTCCTTCCAGACCTTCTTCTGACCAAGCAATCGAAGCATCAAGTGGGCCCATGAACATTTCATAGACACGAAGGGTATCGGCACCGTATTGTTCCACCACGTCGTCTGGGTTAACAACGTTCTTGAGGGATTTAGACATCTTAGCTGGCGCTTGCTCCAACTCCTCTCCTGTTTCCACATGGAAGAAAGAACCGTCACGTTTTTCAACCTTGTCAGTCGCCACAAGAGCGCCACGGTGGTCACGGTAGCTTGTTCCCAAAATCATTCCTTGGTTAAAGAGTTTTTGGAATGGTTCCTTAGTTGGAACGACACCGAGGTCATAGAGGAATTTATGCCAGAAACGAGCATAAAGCAAGTGAAGTACAGCATGTTCCGCACCACCCACGTAGATATCTACTGGCAACCATTGTTTGAGGAGGTCCTCATCAGCCAATTTCTCAGTATTGTGCGGGTCAATATAGCGAAGGTAGTACCAGCTTGAACCAGCCCACTGTGGCATGGTGTTTGTTTCACGACGACCCTTGACGCCATCTTCACGAGTCACTTCAAGCCAGTCGGTCAAGTTAGCTAGCGGACTTTCACCAGTACCTGAAGGACGGATGTCCTTGGTTACAGGCAAGACAAGTGGCAATTCATTTTCAGGAACAGCTGTCGAAGTTCCATCTTCCCAATGAATGATTGGAATTGGCTCACCCCAGTAACGTTGGCGGCTAAAGAGCCAGTCGCGGAGACGGTAGGTAACCTTCTCTTGTCCATAACCTTTCTCTTCCAACCAAGCCACAATCTTGGCAATAGCGTCTTCTTTATTGAGTCCATCTAGGAAGTCTGAATTGACATGAAGGCCATCTTCTGTGTAGGCAGCTTCTGCTACGTTTCCACCTTCAAGCACTTCTACGATTGGAAGGTCAAATTGTTTGGCAAATTCCCAGTCACGTTGGTCATGGGCAGGAACAGCCATTACCGCACCTGTCCCGTAACTAGCAAGCACATAGTCCGCAATCCAGATTGGGATTTCCTTGCCATTAACAGGGTTGATAGCATAAGCACCAGTCCAAACTCCTGTTTTTTCCTTGGCAAGGTCTGTACGAGCCAAGTCTGATTTAAGGCTGGCTTGGTGTTTGTAGTCTGCTACAGCCTCTGCTTGCTCTGGGCTTGTGATAACATCAACCAAATCATGCTCAGGAGCCAATACAGTGAAAGTCGCACCGAAAAGGGTGTCAGGACGAGTGGTAAAGACGGTGAATTCCTTGTCTGTTCCCTTAACTTTAAAGGTTACATTGGCACCAGTTGACTTCCCAATCCAGTTGCGTTGCATGTCCTTGATAGACTCTGGCCAGTCAAGTTCATCTAAATCGTTAAGCAGACGTTCTGCATAGGCAGTGATTTTGAGCATCCATTGGCGCATTGGTTTGCGGACAACTGGATAGCCTCCACGCTCAGAAGTTCCGTCAGGAAGAACCTCTTCGTTGGCAATGGCTGTTCCCAATTCTTCCACCCAGTTTACTGGCACTTCCGCTTCATAGGCCAAGCCCTTTTCGTAAAGCTTAGTGAAAATCCACTGAGTCCACTTGTAGTAGTTTGGATCTGTTGTGTTAACTTCACGATCCCAGTCATAAGAAAATCCAAGCGCATTGATTTGGCGTTTGAAGTTGGCAATATTTTCAGCTGTAAATTCTGCTGGGTCATTACCTGTATCCATAGCATACTGCTCAGCTGGCAAACCAAAAGCATCCCAACCCATTGGGTGAAGGACATTGTAGCCTTGCGCACGTTTGTAACGGCTGAGGATATCGGTTGCGGTGTAACCTTCTGGGTGTCCTACGTGCAGACCCGCTCCAGACGGATAAGGGAACATATCGAGAGCATAAAACTTCGGTTTTGATGCATCTGTTCCTGTCTTAAAGGTATGATGTTCTGCCCAGTAGCCTTGCCACTTAGGCTCAATTTTTTTATGATTGTAAAAACTCATGGTCTCTCTCCAATTTTGTGATGTTACTATTATACCATTTTTGAGGGAATTTGGTCTCGTTCTATTCTATACTTTTCTATTTTACCTTGCTCTAAAATTTTTAAACTGCTATACTTATAACAGAAAACCCTTCCAAGGAGGTAGCGGATGTCTCATTCCTTTAAAAAATCTCTCCAAAAAGAAATTCTCCATAGAAGCTCTATCGCAGCCTTTGTGACCTCACTCTTACTACTCATTTTACTTTTTGGTTTTTCCTATTTTTTACAAAAGCAGCAACTCTCCAAAGATACGAGACAGATTGTAAAACAGGTTCAAGAAATGAAAGAAGCAAATAATGAGCTCCTGACTACCATGAACCATAAAATGATTCTTGGATTTTTGGATGGCAAACACACAGAGCGAGAAGTCTTTAGCTTATTCTACGAGACAAAAGCTAAATTAAAACTTAGTTCCGACCTCATTATCCTAAGTGATACAGGTGAATTACTATTTAGTACCAATCGCAATCATCAAGAAAGTATTTTATCACCCTACTATCTAAAACTGCTCATTCAAAATCCTTCTCAAGATAAAGTTACAGAAAAAATTGCACTATCTTCAGACAAGCAACATTACACACTCTTTATCAAACCACTACTTCAAAACCAACGAGTTAAAGCCTATACTATTGCTTTCGTAAATGAGAATGATTTCATCTCAAGTTTCCCAATGATCAATTCCAAATACATCATTACCGATAGCTTTGGAAATATGTTTTCCAACAATACAAATCAGTTTACTCGTTCCACTCTTGAAAAATTGGATGAAAAGCTCCTACACTCTCGCACCCACTGGTATGCGAATGAACCGCTTATTGTTCAAAAAGAAAAAGTCGGTGCTATTTTTTCAATCTATACTTTTCAATCCTTCTTTCCCATTCCTAGCTTACTCGGCCTAGCCTCCGTCCTCACCTTATGTATATTCTTCCTCTACTTCTGGCAAGCAAGACGAATTGCTCATAAAATTGCGACACACAACGCTGTTCCTATTGAAAGTTTGGTTTACCAACTTCAAGAAATTCCCAAACAAGCAGAAAAAAGGCTTTCTCTACAAACAGGTGATGAGTTTGAGTTTATGGCAGAAAAAATCAACAATATGTTGTACGAATTAGATCAACTTCATCAAAAAATGTTGACCATAGAAAAAGAAAAGTGGATTTTTGAAAGAAAAATGCTGGAAGCTCAGTTCAATCCTCATTTTCTCTACAATACACTTGAGACAATTAAAATTACTTCTTTAATGGATGCCGCCCTCACACAAGATCTGATTCAAAACCTCACGCGCATTCTTCGCTACAGTATCACCGATTTAGAAAAAGAAACAACCATTTGTCAGGATTTAAAGATTATAGAGGATTACCTGATGATTCATAAGATTCGTTTCGAGCACTTTTCCTATGATATTGTCTGCCCAGAAACTGTCGATAATCAGCCTATTCCTAAACTTTTCTTGCTTCCTCTCGTAGAAAATGCTATAAAATATGGGATGCAATACCGTATTGATCTTCATATAGATATCCAAATTACCTTGGAAGCAGATTCTCTAACTTTTTTAGTCAAGGATAATGCTGGAGGACTCACCAAACAAGAGCGACTCGCTATTTTAGACTCTTTAGAAAGCCCTCATACCCAGCATGGCATCGTGAACAGCTACAAACGATTGAGCAATTTCTTTTCTGATGTCCAGCTAGATCTAGGAGTCAATCGTCATGGAGAAACTTGGGTCAAATTTATAACGAAAGGACTAACTCATGTTTAAGCTCATTATCGTAGAAGACGAACACCTCATCCGAAAATGGCTAGAGATTGCCGTAGACTACTCTGCCTTGGGTATCCAAGTCGTAGGAACTGCTAGTCACGGTCAAGAGGGAATGAAACTCATCCAAGAAAAAGAACCTCATATTGTCTTAACAGACATCACAATGCCAATTATGGATGCTTTTATGATGTTCGAAGCCACTCGTACCCTTCCCTATGAAAAAGTTATCTTATCAGGTTATAACGATTTTCAAAATGCCAAAAAAGCCATGCAATATGGAGCAGTTGATTTCTTATCCAAGCCAATTGATACCAAGGAATTGACAGAATGTCTTCAAAACATTGTTTTGCGATTACAAGGTAGCACCTATCAAGAAACTCCTTTTTTAGAAGAATATCAAACTTTACTCACCTCTATCCAACAGGTTGATACACAAAACCAAATCATTCAACAAATTATTTCCTTTGTCCACAAGCATTATGCAGAGCATTTTACGATTGCGACTATTGCTGAAGCTTTAAACTATAGCGAAAGCTATCTATATAAGGTTATCAAAGAAGACTTCCCCATGACGCTAAATGAATATATCTTACAATATCGCCTGAAACAAGCTATAGATAAGATGTCTGAATCTCCCAACTCCCCTCTAAGCGACATCTCTGATCAAGTTGGATTTTCAGACTATAAATATTTTGCCAAAGTTTTTAAAAAGTATCTCCATATTTCTCCAAAAGAATTGAAATCACTCGGAAGAATAGTAAAATAAGCTATTCTTCTTTTTGTAGAGAATTTTACTCTAATAGAATAGAATTGTCGGTTTTAAAAACGCTTACACTGTTTTAAAATAAACTTAAATAACACAACGGAGGTATCCATCATGAAAAAGAAATGGATGTATTATGCTGCTTGCGGACTAGCTCTTTTTGGTCTTGCTGCTTGTTCTTCTAATGAATCTGCCGACGGCGGTTCATCTGATAAAGGAGACGGCGGTTCGCTAGTCGTTTATTCACCAAACTCAGAGGGCTTAATCGGAGCAACTATTCCTGCCTTTGAAGAAAAATATGGTATCAAAGTAGAACTGATTCAAGCTGGTACTGGAGAACTTTTCAAAAAACTAGAGTCAGAAAAAGAAGCTCCTGTAGCTGATGTCATCTTTGGTGGTTCTTATACACAATATGCTACCCACGGAGAACTCTTTGAAAACTATACTTCAAAAGAAAATGATAATGTTATCAAAGAATATCAAAACACAACCGGCTACTCTACTCCTTATACACTAGATGGTAGTGTTTTAATCGTCAATCCTGATTTAACGAAAGGCATGAACATCGAAGGATATAGCGACCTTCTCAAACCTGAACTAAAAGGAAAAATCGCAACTGCTGACCCAGCAAACTCTTCTAGCGCCTTTGCTCAATTAACAAATATGCTACAAGCTCAAGGTGGTTACAAAGACGATAAAGCTTGGTCTTATGTAAAAGATCTCTTCACACTTATTGATGGTAAAATCGGATCAAGCTCATCTGGTGTCTATAAAGCAGTCGCTGACGGAGAAATGGCTGTTGGTCTCTCTTATGAAGATCCAGCAGTTAAACTCTTAAATGACGGAGCTAATATCAAGGTAGTCTATCCAAAAGAAGGAACCGTCTTCCTACCTGCTAGTGCTGCTATCGTTAAAAAAGCGAAAAATATGGAAAATGCCAAGAAATTTATCGATTTTATTATCTCTCAAGAAGTACAAGATACACTTGGTACAACCACTACTAATCGTCCTGTTCGTAAAAATGCTAAAACAAGCGAAAACATGAAACCAATTGACAAAATCAAAACACTCACTGAAGATTATGATTATGTCATCAAGAATAAATCAGATATCGTTAAGAAATACAACGAAGTCTTTACAGATATCCAATCTAAACAGTAAAAGAGGTTCACTATGAGTGAGATCAAAATTATTAACGCCAAAAAAATCTACCACGATGTCCCTGTTATTGAGAATTTGAACATTACAATTCCAAAAGGAAGTCTCTTTACCCTTCTTGGGCCTTCAGGGTGTGGGAAAACGACCCTTCTTCGTATGATTGCAGGTTTCAACAGTATCGAAGGTGGAGAATTTTACTTCGATGATACAAAAATCAATAATATGGAACCCAGCAAACGCAATATCGGAATGGTTTTCCAAAACTACGCTATTTTCCCACATTTGACTGTCCGAGATAATGTTGCTTTTGGTCTCAAGCAAAAGAAGGTTCCAAAAGAAGAATTGATTCAACAAACCAATAAGTATCTTGAACTCATGCAAATTGCTCAATATGCGGATCGAAAGCCCGATAAACTCAGTGGGGGACAACAACAACGTGTCGCCTTGGCACGTGCCTTAGCTGTTAATCCAAGTGTTCTCCTCATGGACGAGCCGCTTAGTAACCTAGATGCCAAACTTCGCTTGGATATGCGTCAAGCCATTCGAGAAATCCAACACGAAGTGGGAATTACAACCGTCTATGTGACCCACGACCAAGAAGAAGCTATGGCTATTTCAGACCAAATTGCTGTTATGAAAGACGGAGTCATCCAACAAATCGGCCGACCAAAAGAACTCTATCATAAACCAGCTAATGAGTTTGTAGCAACCTTTATCGGACGCACAAATATTATCCCTGCCACTCTTGAAAAACGGAGCGACGGCGCTTATATCGTCTTTTCAGATGGCTATGCTCTTCGAATGCCAGCTCTTGATCAGGCTGAGGAACAAGCTATTCATGTAAGCATTCGTCCTGAAGAGTTTATCAAAGATGAATCTGGAGATATTGAAGGAATTATTAGCGATAGCGTCTATCTTGGACTGAATACTGAATACTTCATCGAAACAGGGTTTGCCTCAAAAATTCAAGTTAGCGAAGAATCAACTTTTGAAGAAGATCTACAAAAAGGCGATCGTATTCGTCTACGAATCAATACTCAAAAATTAAACGTCTTTTCTGCAGATGGTTCCCAAAACCTGATAAAAGGAGTCAACCATGGAACGTAAAAAACTAAATATTTGGACAGCCTCCTCTTTCTTCATCTTTCTTACCTATCTTGTCTTTCTGGTTTATCCTATCGTTACCGTGCTCAAGCAAGCACTCATACATGAGGGACAATTTTCACTAGCTAATTTTGTCACTTTCTTTAGTAAAGCCTACTATTCTGAGACACTCGTCAACAGTTTCAAGGTTTCCATTACCGCTACTGTCACTTCCTTAGTTGTAGGAACCCTATTAGCTTATCTCTTTTCCATGTATGACTTCAAGGGAAAGAAATTTCTACAAATATTGATTATCATTGCTTCCATGTCAGCTCCTTTCGTGGGAGCCTACTCCTGGATTCTCTTGCTGGGACGAAATGGGGTCATCACTAAATTCCTGACAAATACCCTTCATCTTCCAGCTATCGATATTTATGGATTCAAAGGAATTGTACTTGTCTTTACTCTGCAGCTATTCCCACTGGTATTTCTGTATGTTGCTGGGACAATGAAAAGTATTGATAATTCTCTACTTGAAGCCGCTGAAAGCATGGGGTCCTTCGGATTTAAGCGTATCGTAACGGTTGTTTTACCTCTCCTAGTTCCAACCTTACTAGCTGCTGCCTTGCTTGTATTTATGAGAGCATTCTCAGATTTTGGAACGCCGATGTTAATTGGTGAAGGATATCGGACTTTCCCCGTCTTGATTTATACCCAATTTATTAGCGAGGTTGGAGGAAATTCTGCTTTTGCATCTGCTTTAGCAATTATGGCGATTATCATTGCCTTGACAATTTTCCTTATCCAAAAACACATTGCAAACCGCTACAGTTTCAGCATGAATTCGCTCCATCCAATTGAGCCTAAAAAAACTACAAAAGGAAAAATGGCTGCCATTTATGCAACAGTCTACGGAATTATCTTTATCTCTGTTTTACCTCAAGTCTACTTGATTTATACTTCTTTCCTAAAAACATCAGGTATGGTATTTGTCAAAGGCTATTCTCTAAACAGTTACAAGGTCGCTTTCAATCGTATGGGCTCTGCTATTTTCAATACCATTCGTATCCCTTTGATTGCCTTAGTCCTAGTTGTCCTATTCGCAACATTTATCTCCTACCTAGCCGTTAGAAAACGGAATTTGTTTACAAACTTAATTGACAGCCTCAGTATGGTACCTTATATTGTACCAGGAACCGTTCTAGGGATTGCCTTCATTTCTTCCTTCAATACTGGTCTATTTGGAAGTGGATTTCTTATGATTACAGGGACAGCTTTCATTTTGATTATGTCCCTATCTGTCAGAAGATTGCCTTATACTATTCGCTCATCTGTTGCTAGCTTACAACAAATAGCACCAAGTATTGAAGAAGCCGCTGAGAGCTTAGGAAGTAGTCGTCTCAATACCTTTGCCAAGATTACAACTCCAATGATGCTATCTGGTATTATTTCTGGAGCCATCCTATCTTGGGTCACAATGATTTCAGAACTCTCTACTTCTATCCTCCTCTACAATGTCAAAACAAGAACAATGACTGTAGCTATTTATACAGAGGTTCTCAGAGGAAATTACGGTGTTGCGGCAGCCTTGTCAACTATCTTGACTATTCTAACAGTAGCTTCCTTACTCTTGTTTATGAAAATCTCTAAAAGCAATAGCATTACACTTTAGTTTTCCCCATCAAAAACAGCCGAAAGGATTACCTTCGGCTGTTTTTCTTATCTTGATATTCTTATCAAATCCCTAGCTCATAGAAAGTAATACTCAATGAAAATCAAAAAGCAAACTAGGAAGCTAGCCGCAGGTTGCTCAAAGCACTGCTTTGAGGTTGTAGATAAGACTGACGAAGTCAGCTCAAAACATGGTTTTGAGGTTGTAGATGAAACTGACGAAGTCAGTAACCATACATACGGCAAGGCGAAGCTGACGTGGTTTGAAGAGATTTTCGAAGAGTATAAGTCTGGACTGATTAAATAGAGGCCTCTTCCATCTTCTCACGTCCTAATTCTCGGTAACTACGGTCGCCGACAACTTCTACGCTAAACTGGCCGTCCTCATATTCAAGGATCGTCACGCTACCATTATCAAGACCATGTGGATGCATACCATCGATCAGATAAACAATGGTTCCAATGGTCATTCCGTGGCTGACGACAAGAGCATTGCCCCCACCTTGTTCTTCCATTTCTTTGGCAATTGCTTCAAAACCTTCCTTGATTCGACCACTGAGTTTTTCCCAACCTTCAGCCCAACCAGCTGTATCGACCTCTACCAAGCCCTCAGCCAGTTCAGCATAAGACAATTGATGAACGTGGTCCACATTAAAGATACGAGGAATAATACCCATGAAAAGATCGCCATCGTAGGCTCCATCAAAACTACCGAAACACCATTCTCTGATACGCTTGTCCATGCGATAAGGGATTTTCCCCTGCAAGCCAAGTTCATCAAGGATGATTCCCATTGTCTGAATGGTACGACCAGAATCACTCGAATAAGCGCGCTCAAACTGTAGACCAGATTCTCGCAAACCGATTCCTAATTCTTGAATCCCTCGCTCACCTTCAGCTGTTAAGGGAGTATCGCTCCAACCTTGCGCGCGACCAATCGTGTTAAACATAGTCTTGCCATGACGTACCAAATACAATCGTACTTTTACCATTTTCCGTCCTCCGTTTGCTTCTATTATATCATGGATGATAAAACAAAAGCCACCCAGACAGGTGACTTTTGCAGGAGATTATTATGAAAAAGTTTAGGAGTTCATTAAATAAAGATATTAGATGAAAATCAAATTCAAACTAAATCAGTATTATCTGTTTCAAATAATATTAGGAGGTCTTTATTTAATGATTATAGTATACACAGCCAACCTTAAATAGAACTTAAAATTTCTCCTATTTTCTTAATTTTTAAAACTATGAATTGGTGCTGGTATTTGTCCTCCACGAGTGATGAAATCAACAGACGAAGCCCCATTGACTTTCATAACAGGCGCAGTTCCTAATAGGCCACCAAACTCAATCATATCGCCTTCTTTTCCTTTAGGAATGATACGAACAGCCGTTGTTTTCATGTTAATGACACCAATTGCAGCCTCATCCGCAATCATAGCCGCAATGGTTTCAGCAGGTGTATCCTCCGGAATGGCAATCATATCCAAACCAACGGAACAGATAGCCGTCATAGCTTCTAGTTTTTCCAGATTAAGAGAGCCATTTTGCACTGCAGCAATCATTCCTTCATCCTCTGAAACAGGGATAAAGGCACCAGACAAACCACCAACTTGGTTGCAGGCCATAACTCCCCCCTTCTTAACTTGGTCGTTCAAGAGAGCCAAGGCAGCCGTCGTTCCATGCGTACCAACTGTCTCTAGTCCCATTTCTTCAAGGACACGTGCTACAGAGTCTCCAACCGCAGGAGTTGGCGCCAAACTCAAGTCCACAATACCAAACTCCACACCCAGTCTCTCACTGGCCATCTGACCAACCAATTGACCGATACGAGTGATTTTAAAGGCAGTCTTCTTGACCGTTTCGGCTACTACATCAAAGCTCTGTCCACGAACTTTTTCCAAGGCACGTTTCACCACACCAGGACCAGAAACTCCGACATTGATGATAACATCTGCCTCCCCAACACCATGGAAGGCACCCGCCATAAATGGATTGTCCTCAACAGCATTAGCGAATACAACCAACTTGGCCGCTCCCATATCTGATAGATTAGCAGTTTCCTTGATAATACGTCCCATATCTGCCACAGCCGTCATATTGATACCCGACTTGGTTGAACCGATATTGACTGACGAGCAAACCTTATCCGTCTCAGCCAAAGCGCGAGGAATAGAATGGATGAGAATCTCATCTCCCTTTTGGTACCCCTTTTGTACCAAGGCAGAGAAACCACCAATAAAATCCACACCGATTTCTTTCGCAGCCTTATCAAGCGCTTTTGCCAGAACCACATAGTCCGTCGCATCTGTCGCAGCCCCAATCAGAGAAATAGGAGTCACCGATACACGCTTATTAACGATAGGAATTCCCAACTCAGCTGCAATTTCATCGCCAACAGCCACTAATTTAGCCGCCTTGGTCCTAATCTTTTGATAAATTTTCTCCGCAGCACGATTGATATCTGGATCAATACAGTCCAAAAGGGAAATCCCCATGGTAATAGTTCTGATATCGAAGTTTTGCTCCTCAATCATGGCGATGGTTTCAGTAACTTGTCTAATATCCATGATAACCTCCTAGATATTATACATAGCTTCGAAAATCGCTGCACTCTGAATATTGATTTTCACATTCAAAATTTGCCCAAAAGCTTCAAATTCATTACGAAGATAAGTAAAATCCTGCTTTTCATCGCTAGAGACGACAGCCATCATCGTGAAATATTCATCCAAAACAGTTTGAGAAATATCGTCAATATTCAAACCTAATTCTGCAATTTTGCCAGAAACACCTGCAACAATTCCAGATTTATCTTTACCAACAACAGTTATAATCGCTTTCATAAGCAAACTCCAATTCTTCTTTTAATTAGGAAACCTGAACATTAAACAGGATTCTTTTCAAATAGTATAGCATAATTCTAACTAAAATACTCAAAAACGCCTGCTTACGAAGTTGTTCTTAAGCAAAAAACAATTTCGTAAACAAGCGTCTACTATCCCAACTTATGATGAGTGTTCCCGCTAGGACCGAAATCCTAGCGGTAGACCAGAGCTAGACTAAGAGCACAAGACTCCATCATCATAACACTCAACAAAATTGATGATTTTATACTAATTCGATGATCGCCATTGGCGCTGCATCACCACGACGTGGTTCAGTTTTAAGGATACGAGTGTATCCACCATTACGTTCAGCATAACGAGGTGCGATTTCTGAGAACAATTTTTGAAGTGCTGTAGTAGAAGTGTACTTATCAGTTGCTTCATCATAGTTTTCAGATGCGATTTCATTACGTACGAAAGCAGCTGCTTGACGACGTGCATGCAAATCACCACGTTTACCTAGAGTAATCATTTTTTCAACAGTTTTACGGATTTCTTTAGCACGAGCTTCAGTTGTCACGATTGATTCGTTGATCAAAAGGTCAGTTGTCAAATCGCGAAGCATTGCTTTACGTTGTGAGCTAGTGCGTCCTAGTTTACGGTAAGCCATGTATTCCTCCTTTATTTATCTTTTAATCCAAGACCCAAATCAATGAGTTTGAGTTTCACTTCTTCCAAACTCTTGCGTCCAAGATTTCGTACTTTCATCATCTCTGCTTCAGATTTTTCTGTCAAATCATGCACAGTATTGATACCGGCACGTTTCAAACAGTTGTATGAACGCACAGACAAGTCCAGTTCCTCAATCGTACGATCCAAAATACGGTCGTCAGATTCAGTATCAGCTTCTTTCATCACTTCAGTTGACTTAGCAATCTCAGTAAGATTTGTAAACAAATCAAGATGTTCTGTCAAAATACGTGCTGAAAGCCCTAAAGCATCTTCTGGAATAATTGTTCCATTTGTCAAGATTTCAAGGGTTAATTTGTCAAATCCATCATTGCTACCTACACGAGCAGGTTCCACTTGATAGTTGACTTTTGTAACTGGTGTATAAATAGAATCTACAGCAAGTGTTCCAACTGGTGCATTATCCTTTTTATTTTCATCAGCAGGTACATATCCACGACCACTGTTAACAGTCATAGTCGCTTTTAGAGAAGAACCTTCACCGATTGTAAAGAGATAATGATCTGGATTTACAATTTCAATATCGCTATCTGTCAAAATGTCACCAGCTGTTACTTCAGCAGGACCTTCAACATCCAGTTCGATGATTTTTTCGTCTTCAACGTACGATTTCACTGCAATTCCTTTAATGTTCAGAATGATTTGCATCACGTCTTCACGAACACCTGGAACTGTGTCAAACTCATGTAACACACCATCAATATTGATAGATGTCACAGCTGCTCCTGGTAGAGAAGCTAGAAGTACACGACGAAGAGAGTTACCAAGAGTTGTACCGTAGCCACGTTCAAGTGGTTCGATTACAAACTTGCCATAATCTTTATTTTCATCAATTTTTGTTATATTTGGTTTTTCAAACTCGATCATTTAGTTACTCCCTCTTAAACGAAAAGCAGTGTAATGCGATGATTATACACGGCGACGTTTTGGAGGACGAGCACCATTGTGTGGCACTGGAGTCACATCACGAATTGCTGTTACTTCAAGACCAGCGGCAGCAAGCGCACGAATAGCTGACTCACGACCAGAACCTGGACCTTTTACAGTAACTTCAACTGATTTAAGACCGTGTTCTTGTGCAGATTTAGCAGCAGCTTCAGAAGCCATTTGAGCAGCGAATGGTGTAGATTTACGAGAACCTTTGAAACCAAGAGCACCAGCTGATGACCAAGCAATTGCATTACCATGCACATCAGTAATCATAACAATAGTGTTATTAAATGTAGCGTGAATATGAGCAATACCAGATTCGATATTCTTTTTCACACGACGTTTACGTGTTGGTTTAGCCAAGACTTTTACCTCCTATATTATTTTTTCTTACCAGCAATCGCAACAGCTTTACCTTTACGAGTGCGAGCGTTGTTTTTAGTGTTTTGTCCACGGACAGGAAGTCCACGACGGTGACGGATACCACGGTATGAACCGATTTCCATCAAACGTTTGATGTTCAAGTTTACTTCACGACGAAGGTCACCTTCAACTTTGATTGCATCCACTTCACGACGGATAGCATCTTCTTGATCTGATGTAAGATCACGTACACGAACATCTTCTGAGATTCCAGCAGCAGCCAAAATTTTCTTAGATGTTGCAAGTCCGATACCATAAACATAAGTCAATGAGATTACTACGCGTTTGTCATTTGGAATGTCAACTCCAGCAATACGAGCCATGTTTTCTCCTTTCTATCTTATCCTTGACGTTGTTTGTGTTTTGGATTTGCTGGGCAAATTACCATAACACGACCATTACGACGAATAACTTTACAGTATTCGCAAATTGGTTTGACCGATGGTCTTACTTTCATTTCTTATCCCTCCAAGTTTTTCGATTATTTAAAGCGGTAAGTGATACGTCCACGTGTCAAGTCATATGGACTCATTTCGACAGTAACACGATCTCCCGCTAAAATACGAATATAGTTTTTACGAATTTTACCAGAAACTGTTGCTAAAATCTGATGTCCATTTTCAAGTTCAACCGTAAACATTGCATTCGGCATTGTATCAACTACTTTGCCTTCAACTTCAATCACATCGTCTTTTGCCACGCAAAAGCACCTCCATAAATTTCGATTCGATGCCTCTAGACACAGAGACAACAATTATAAGTCAGACTATCTTAGTATAACATTTGTAGCGGATTTTTGCAAGTGTGAAAAACGCTTTATTTCAAATTTGTCAATACTTTTTCGATATCTGAGAAGACATCATTGATATCTTGATTACCTTCGATGTCATGAACCAAACCTTTGGCGCGGTAGTGAGCAATGATTGGTTCTCCTTGAGCAATATTCACATCCAAACGACGTTTTACTGTCTCAGGCTTATCATCTTCACGTTGGTAGTAATCTTCTTCTTTATAGTCAACTGGTGGGTTAAATACCTTGTGGAAAGTTTCTCCAGTTACACGGTGGATGATACGGCCACTCAAACGTTCCAAGAGGCTGTCAGGATTCACTTCAATATTGATAACACCTTCTAGTTCAATGCCAAGTTCAGCCAATGTTTTGTCCAAAGCATGAGCTTGTTCGATTGTACGTGGGTAACCATCCAACAAGAATCCTGTTTCTTTAATATCATCTTGTGAAAGACGTTCTTTTACGATTCCATTTGTAACTTCGTCAGGAACCAATTCACCCTTGTCAATGTATGACTTAGCAAGAACACCCATTTCAGTTTGATTTGCCATTGCAGCGCGGAACATATCACCTGTTGAGATATGTGCAACATGGAATTGTTCTACGATTTTTGCTGCTTGAGTTCCCTTACCTGCACCAGGTAAGCCCATAATCAAAAGATTCATGATTTGATCTCCTTATTTTATTTTTAAATAGAAGCAAAAAGTCTTTTCACTCCTATTTAAAAACAAAATAGAAGAGGGGAGACCAAACTCTCACAAATGTTAGAGTTAAACCTCCACTCCCTCAGTAATTACTGATTCAGTAAATACTTTTATTCTGTTCTGTCCATGAAACCAACATACTTACGTTTCAATAGGTAACCTTCCAATTGCTTGATTCCTTCAATACCTGTAGAGATAATGATCAAAAGACTTGTTCCCCCAAAGGCAACAACATCAGAAAGACCAAATACATCTTTAGCTGCAATCGGCAAAATGGAAATCACACCAAGGAAGAGGGAACCAACAGTTGCAAGACGACGAAGAAGTTTAGACATATATTCTTCTGTACCTTTACCAGGACGAACTCCATGGATATAGGCACCGCTCTTTTGTAGGTTCTCTGCCGCTTTTTCAGGATTAATCTGCACAAACGTATAGAAGAATGTAAAGAGAATAATCAACAAAGCATACATGGCAATACCAGTTGGAGAAGTGGTTGCCAACATCTCTTGTGCTACCCTTACCCAAGCCCAATCATGACCTGTAGCGCTCAAAAACTGAAGAATCGCCGCAGGCGCTGCAGTAATGGAACTGGCAAAGATAACAGGGATAACTCCAGCAGGGTTTACCTTCAATGGAAGGTAAGAGCTAGATGGAGCACCTTGTGCAACCTTCGTATATTGGATTGGAATTTTGTATTCTGCTTGTTGAACATAAGTTGTAAAGTAAATGATCAACAATACAGTAATAATCAAAATGATTACGAAAATGATAGATGAAGTGATACGGCTACTTGGGACGTTCACAAAGTAGTCCACATAGATGCCCTGAATCATCTCTGGAATTGAGGCAACAATCCCGGCAAAGATAATCATGGAAACACCGTTTCCGTATCCCTTATCTGTAATTTGCTCACCCAACCAAGTGACAATCATACTACCAGCTGTTAAGATGATACCAATCGTCAGAAAAACTTGTGGAGTTAAAGCAGTTTTAATCAATTGAGCTCCAGCCAAGGTATTAAAACCAGCTGTAATCCCGATAGATTGCACAAAAGCGAGAACTAGAGCAATATAACGAGTGGCTTGATTCAATTTTCTTCGGCCTACTTCCCCTTGTTTTCCCCACTCTACAAACTTGGGTAAAATATCCATTTGCAAGAGCTGGACAACAATAGAAGCGGTGATATAAGGACTAACTCCTAGGGCAAAAATCGAAAAGTTTTTTAGGGCATTCCCTGAGACCAAGCTCAACATGTTTAAGAAGGATAATCCACTTAAAGCATTCAAGCTATTGGCATTCACCCCAGGAACTGTAATGCTAGTTCCGATACGAAAGACCAAAACGATAAAAATTGTAAATAAAATTTTTGATCGAACCTGCTTGACTTTAAGAGCTTCTCTTAATAATTTAAAAAACATAGGTCACCTCTCTTAGATGACTTCTACTGAACCACCTTTAGCAGTGATAGCTTCTTCAGCTGATTTAGAGAATTTAGCTGCTTTCACAGTCAATTTCTTAGTCAACTCACCGTTACCAAGAATTTTAATACCTGATTTTTCAGCTTTAACAATTCCTGCTTCGATAAGAACAACTGGAGTAACCTCAGCACCATCTTCAAAGACGTTCAATTGGTCAAGGTTCACAATTGCGTATTCTTTAGCGTTGATGTTAGTGAATCCACGTTTTGGAAGACGACGGAACAATGGAGTTTGTCCACCTTCAAAACCAAGGCGAACTCCGCCACCGCTACGAGCTTTTTGACCTTTTTGACCACGACCAGATGTTTTACCGTTACCTGATGAAGTACCACGACCAACGCGGTTACGTACTTTACGAGAACCTTCTGCAGGTTTCAATTCATGAAGTTTCATTTTTATTTTCTCCTCTTTTGTAAAATGCTAGCGCCGATAAGGGAGAAAAGGTTGTCTCCCCCATCAACTCGCCTATACGACGTCATCATAGATGACTATATCTAGTTTTAGGGGATGGTATAGTGCACATCCCCTAAAAATTCATTAGTTTACTTCTTCAACTGTTACCAAGTGAGATACTGCTGTGATCATACCACGGATAGCAGCGTTATCTTCTTTAATAACAGAGCTGTTCAATTTGCCAAGTCCAAGTGCTACAACAGTTTTACGTTGTGATGGAATGCGTCCGATTGGAGACTTAGTCAAAGTAATTTTAATTTGAGCCATTTTATCCCCTTTCTTATGCCAAATCAGAAACTGAAATACCACGAAGGGCAGCAACTTCTTCAGCGCGTTTCAATTGTTTCAAACCTTCAACAGTTGCACGAACAATGTTGATTGGAGTGTTAGAACCAAGTGATTTAGATGTAATATCTGCCACACCTGCCAATTCCACAACGGCACGAACTGCACCACCAGCGGCAACTCCAGAACCTTCTACAGCAGGTTTCAACAATACTTTCGCTCCACCGAATTCTGAAAGAACTTCGTGTGGGATTGTTGTTCCAACCATAGGAACTTCGATCAAGTTTTTCTTAGCATCATCTACTGCTTTACGGATTGCTTCTGGAACTTCTTGAGCTTTACCAGTACCAAATCCTACGCGACCGTTGTGGTCACCAACAACAACAAGAGCTGCGAAACGAAGACGACGTCCACCTTTAACAACTTTTGTAACACGGTTGACAGCAACTACGCGTTCTTCTAATTCAACTGCATTGTCTTTAAATGCCATTTTCTAGTGTCCTCCTATTAGAATTTCAATCCGTTTTCACGAGCTGCATCAGCCAAAGCTTTCACACGTCCGTGATATAGATATCCACCGCGGTCGAACACCACTTCTGAAATACCTTTAGCGTTTGCACGTTCTGCAACGAGTTTACCGACAGCAACGGCTTGTTCAGTTTTAGTTCCTTTTGAAACTTCTTTGTCAAGAGTTGAAGCACTTGCGAGCGTTACACCCGCTACGTCATCAATCACTTGAGCGTAGATGCCTGTATTAGAACGGAATACGTTCAAACGTGGGCGATCAGCAGTTCCAGAGAGTTTTCCGCGAACGCGACGGTGGCGTTTTTGGCGGAGTTTGTTTTTATCTGGTTTTGAAATCACAGTTTTCACCTCTTTAGTTTTAAATCGTGTGCTATGCACAAAGTTGGAAAATAGGTTGGTGGTTGAGAATCAACCACTCAACATTATTTACCTGTTTTACCTTCTTTACGGCGAACAAATTCACCAACGTAACGGATACCTTTACCTTTATATGGCTCTGGTGAACGAAGGCTACGTACGTAAGCAGCTGTTTGACCAACTACTTCTTTTGAAATTCCGCTAACAACGATTGTTGTTGGGTTTGGAAGTTCAAAAGTAATTCCTTCTGGAGCTTCAACTTCGTCTGGATGAGATTTACCAACAGCCAAAACAAGTTTAGATCCTTGAAGTTGTGCACGGTAACCAACCCCACGCATTTCAAGTTCTTTCTTGAATCCTTCTGATACACCAACAACCATGTTGTTCAAAAGGGCACGAGTAGTTCCGTGGATAGTTTTCATTTCTTTTGAATCGTTTGGACGGTGAAGAGTTACTTCAGTACCTTCCACACGGATTTCAATATCTTTTGAGAACTCACGAGTAAGTTCTCCTTTAGGTCCTTTTACAGTTACAACGTTGTCATTGTTAGTGAGTTCAACACCAGCAGGCAACACGATAACTTTATTACCAATACGTGACATGTTTATTTTCTCCTGTTAAATTGTCAGGCCATAATGGCCAGTTTTCACGGGGGCTAAATCGATTTCTCGATTTAAAGGAACATTTAGGTTTCAATTTCAAAGTGAATCTAGGCATCGTCTCGCAGGCATAACTTTGGGTTAGGCAAGAGACGATAACGAAGAGTCACAAAGAAATTGGGAGCTAAATATTACCAAACGTAAGCGATAACTTCTCCACCAACATTCTTTTGGCGTGCTTCTTTATCAGTAAGCAAACCTTCAGAAGTTGAAAGGATAGCAATTCCAAGTCCGTTAAGAACTTTTGGAAGGTCTTCACGTTTTTTGTAGACACGAAGTCCTGGTTTAGAAACACGTTTCAAGTTAGTGATAACTTTTTCACCGTTTGGTCCGTATTTAAGGAATACACGGATGATGCCTTGTTTGTCATCTTCGATGATTTCAACGTTTTTTACAAAACCTTCGCGTTTAAGGATTTCAGCAATCCCTTTTTTGATGTTTGATGCAGGTACTTCAAGTACTTCGTGTTTAGCTTGGTTAGCATTACGAATACGAGTTAGGAAGTCTGCGATTGGGTCAGTCATAACCATTTTGTTTTTCTCCTCTTACTAGTAGTTTGCAAGTTGCACTTGCTAGTTAATACATGATACAAAGAGCGTAACAGCAAGAGCGAAAATAGGCAATTTGATGCAGGAGCGATGCTCCAGAGCAAATTGGTCTTTTTTGCCAAAGCTGTAGCTCGTGTTCAAATTGGCAAGCCCAACTGAACCCGGGCTAAACTCTGTGTGAAAAAGATAAACTTTCCTAGAAACTTTAGTTTCTTCGTTAAGTTTCCTATTTTCACTTGGAGTTTTGACGCCCTTGATATCTTAAATTACCAAGATGCTTTTGTTACACCAGGGATTTGTCCTTTGTAAGCTAATTCACGGAAGCAAACACGGCAAAGTTTAAATTTGCGGTAAACTGAATGTGGACGACCACATTTTTCACAACGAGTATAAGCTTGAGTAGAGAACTTCGCTGGACGTTTGTTCTTAGCAATCATTGATTTTTTAGCCATTAGATTTACCTCCTATATTATTTTGCAAAAGGCATTCCAAGGCCTGTAAGCAATGCACGTGACTCTTCGTCAGTGTTAGCAGTTGTTACGATAACGATGTCAAGACCACGAGTTTTGTCAACGTCATCGAAGTTGATTTCTGGGAAGATCAATTGTTCTTTCACACCAAGTGTGTAGTTTCCGCGTCCATCAAATGATTTTGTTGGAACACCGTGGAAGTCACGTACACGTGGAAGTGAAACTGAAACCAATTTATCCAAGAATTCGTACATACGTTCACCACGAAGGGTAACTTTTGCACCGATCGCAACACCTTCACGAAGACGGAAGCCGGCGATTGATTTTTTAGCTTTAGTGATAAGTGGTTTTTGACCTGAGATAAGTGCCAATTCTTCAGCAGCTTTTTCAAGGCTTTTAGCGTTTGATACAGCTTCACCAACACCCATGTTCAAAACGATCTTATCTACTTTAGGCACAGCCATCACTGATGAGTAGTTGAATTGTTCTGTCAAAGCAGGAACTACTTCATTAAGATATTTTTCTTTTAAACGATTTGCCATTATACTTCTCCTTTCCTTCGTGATTAATCAAGCACTTCGCCTGATTTTTTGTTGTAGCGAACTTTTTTACCGTCTACAAATTTGTAACCAACACGACCAGCTACACCATTTTTGTCCAAAACTTGAACGTTTGATACGTGGATAGCTGCTTCTTTCTCGATGATACCACCTTGAGGAAGTTCGTTAGTTGGACGTTGGTGTTTCTTAACGATGTTAACACCTTCAACGATAACTTTGTTTACTTTTGGAAGGGCAGTAAGGACAACAGCTTCTGTTCCCTTATCTTTACCAGCGATTACGCGAACTTTGTCGCCTTTTTTTACAAACATTAGGTTTCTCCTTGATTTTTCTTACGCCCATAAGGGCACCCTGGAGGTAAATCCAGGGGACTAGTTTGTTTCTAAAAATTAAAGTACTTCTGGAGCAAGTGACACGATCTTCATGAAGCCACCTTCACGCAATTCACGTGCAACTGGGCCAAAGATACGTGTTCCGCGAGGAGTTTTGTCTTCACGGATGATAACTGCTGCATTTTCGTCAAATTTGATGTATGAACCATCAGCACGACGAGCACCTGATTTAGTACGAACGATAACTGCTTTAACAACGTCACCTTTTTTAACCGCACCACCAGGAGTAGCTTGTTTTACAGATGCCACGATAACATCACCGATGTTTGCAAATTTACGTCCTGAACCACCAAGAACTTTGATAGTCAAGATTTCGCGAGCACCGCTGTTGTCTGCGACTTTCAAACGAGTTTCTGTTTGAATCATTTCAGTTTTCTCCTTTCAGGTTTGATTAGATGATGACCGCTTCTTCAACAACTTCTACAAGACGGAAACGTTTTGTAGCTGAAAGCGGGCGAGTTTCCATGATACGTACGATATCGCCTTCTTTGGCAACATTGTTTTCATCATGAGCTTTGTATTTTTTAGAGTAGTTAATACGTTTACCATAGACTGGGTGGTTACGTTTTGTTTCAACTACAACTGTGATTGTCTTGTCCATTTTGTCAGATACAACACGTCCAACAAGAACTTTACGATTATTGCGTTCCATTGAAATTTCTCCTTCCCTAGTCTATTATTTCGCTTCAGATTGAACTGTTTTGATACGAGCGATTTGTTTTTTAACTTCTTTCAAGCGAGCTGTTTGTTCCAATTGACCAGTAGCAGCTTGGAAACGAAGTTCAAACAATTCTTTTTTCAATTCGTTTTCGCGCTTCGCGAGTTCTTCTTGAGAAAGACCACGAAGTTCTTTAACAAATTCTTTTACTTCATTAAGTTTCATGCCTTCTCCTTATTCTGCTTCACGTTTTACGAATTTACATTTAACTGGCAATTTGTGGCTAGCAAGACGAAGCGCTTCGCGAGCGATCTCTTCAGATACACCAGCGATTTCGAACATCACTTTACCACGTTTAACTGGTGCTACCCAACCTTCAGGCGCCCCTTTACCAGATCCCATACGCACACCGATAGCTTTAGCAGTGTATGATTTGTGTGGGAAGATTTTAATCCAAACTTTACCACCACGTTTCATGTAACGAGTCATGGCGATACGAGCAGCTTCGATTTGGCGGTTAGTGATCCAGTGGCTAGTTGTAGCTTGAAGACCGTATTCACCGAATGCTACTTCTTTTCCACCTTTTGCTTCACCGCGCATTTTTCCACGGAATTCACGACGGTGTTTAACACGTTTAGGTACTAACATTGGTTATTTACCTCCTTTAGTGTTTTTGCGAGCTGGAAGAACTTCACCACGGTAGATCCATACTTTAACACCAAGTTTACCGTATGTAGTATCTGCTTCTTCCCAAGCGTAATCGATATCTGCACGAAGTGTGTGAAGTGGAACAGTTCCTTCAGAGTATCCTTCAGCACGGGCGATATCTGCACCGTTCAAACGACCTGATACTTGAGTTTTGATTCCTTTAGCTCCAGCACGCATTGCACGTTGGATTGCTTGTTTTTGTGCACGACGGAAAGCAACACGTTGCTCCAATTGACGAGCAATACCTTCACCTACAAGGTGAGCATCCAAATCAGGTTGTTTGATTTCGATGATATTGATGTGTACTTGTTTTCCAGTCAATTTGTTAAGTTTTGCACGGAGTGCATCAACGTTTGCACCACCTTTACCGATAACCATACCTGGTTTAGCAGTGTGAAGTGAAACGTTAACTTTGTTTACTGCGCGTTCGATTTCGATAGTTGAAACTGCTGCGTCAGCAAGTTCTTTTTGAACGAATTTACGGATTGCAAGATCTTCATGAAGGTAATCCGCGTATTCTTTTTCAGCATACCATTTGGCATCCCAATCACGGATGATGCCGACACGCATACCAATTGGATGTACTTTTTGACCCACGATTTTACCTCCTTATTTTTCTGCAACAGCTACAGTGATGTGAGCTGTACGTTTGTTGATTGGTGAAGCTGAACCTTTCGCACGTGGACGGAAACGTTTCATAGTTGGTCCTTCGTTTGCGAATGCTTCAGATACTACCAAGTTAGCTTTATCCAAACCAAAGTTGTTTTCAGCGTTAGCTACAGCTGAGTTCAAAACTTTCAAGATGATTTCAGCAGCTTTGTTTGGAGTGAATGTCAAGATTGCGATTGCATCGGCTACGCTTTTACCACGGATGTTATCAAGAACAAGACGTGATTTACGAGGTGAAACACGTACTGTACGAGCCATTGCTTTAGCTGAAGTAATTTCTGCCATTTATGTTCTCCTTATTTTCTACGTGTTTTCTTGTCGTCTGCAGCGTGACCTTTGTAAGTACGAGTTGGTGCAAATTCACCAAGTTTGTGACCTACCATGTCTTCTTGAATGTAAACAGGTACGTGTTTACGTCCGTCATAAACTGCAATAGTGTAACCAATGAAACTTGGGAAGATCGTTGAACGACGTGACCAAGTTTTAATAACTTTTTTCTTTTCGTCGTTAGCTTGAGCTTCAACTTTTTTCATCAAATGCTCATCGACGAAAGGTCCTTTTTTAAGACTGCGTCCCATTTTTATATTTTCTCCTTTAAATGTTGTACCACAGCGGCTTGCGCTCACATGGAGCGCTACCGAGCTGGCGGATTTGCTAGTTGCTTAAGCGACTAGTTTAATATTATTTCTCGTTGCGACGACGAACGATAAGTTTGTCAGATTTCGCTTTCTTGTTACGAGTTTTAAGACCAAGAGCAGGTTTGCCCCATGGAGTAGATGGTGCTTTACGACCAACTGGTGCTTTACCTTCACCACCACCGTGTGGGTGATCGTTAGGGTTCATTACAGAACCACGAACTGTTGGGCGGATACCTTTCCAACGGCTACGTCCTGCTTTACCAAGGTTTACAAGTCCATGTTGTTCGTTTCCGACAACACCAACTGTAGCACGGCAAGTTCCAAGAATCATACGAACTTCACCTGATTGAAGACGAACAAGAACGTATTTACCTTCAGAACCCAATACTTGAGCAGATGCACCAGCAGCACGTACCAATTCACCACCACGACCTGGTTTCAACTCGATGTTGTGGATCAAAGTACCAACTGGAATGTTAGCAAGTGGAAGAGCGTTTCCGACTTTGATATCTGCTTCTGGACCTGAAACGATACGTTGACCTACTTCAAGACCTTTTGGAGCGATGATGTATGCTTTCACACCGTCAGTGTAGTGTACAAGAGCGATGTTTGCAGAACGGTTTGGATCGTACTCGATTGTTTTAACAACTGCTTCAACGTTGTCTTTGTTACGTTTGAAGTCAACCAAACGGTAGAAACGTTTGTGTCCACCACCTTGGTGACGAACTGTGATACGACCGTTGTTGTTACGACCAGCCTTGCTCTTCAAAGCAACAAGCAATGATTTTTCAGGAGTGCTTGTTGTGATTTCAGCGAAATCCAAAGAAGTCATATTACGGCGACCGTTTGTTGTTGGTTTATAAACACGAATTCCCACGATATTTCCTCCTTAGATTATTCAGCTTCAGCAGCAAACAACTCGATTGCTTTTGAATCAGCTGTAAGTGTGATGATAGCTTTTTTAGTTTTGTTAGTAAAACCAGTGTAACGTCCAACACGTTTAGCTTTTGGTTTTACGTTGATTGTGTTAACATTGGCAACTTTAACACCTTCGAAAGCAGCTTCAACAGCTTGCTTGATCAAAAGTTTGTGTGCACGAGTGTCAACTTCAAATACATATTTTCCTGCTTCAAGTTGAGCCATTGAGCTTTCAGTGATGACAGGTTTTTTGATAACATCATACAAATTCATTATGCAAGAACCTCCTCGATTTTAGAGATAGCTGCTTGAGTAACAAGAAGTTTGTCGCTATTTGCGATGTCAAGAACACTTGCAGTTGTAGCAGTTGCAACTTTCACGTTTGGAAGGTTACGAGCTGAAAGAGCTGCGAATTCATTTCCTTCTTCAAGGATAACAAGAACTTTAGAATCGATGCTCAATGCTGCAAGAACTTTTGCAAATTCAGCAGTTTTTGGAGCTGTAAATTCAAGAGAATCAACGGCTACAAATTTGTTTTCAGCAACTTTTTCAGAGTAAACTGATTTAAGAGCTAGGCGACGAACTTTTTGTGGAAGTTTGTAGCCATATGAACGTGGAGTTGGTCCGAAGACAACACCACCACCACGCCATTGTGGTGAGCGGATAGAACCTTGACGAGCACGTCCAGTTCCTTTTTGACGCCATGGTTTGCGTCCACCACCTGATACTGCAGAGCGGTTTTTAACAGCGTGTGTTCCTTGGCGAAGGCTTGCGCGTTGGCTGATGATCACATCAAACACAACTGATTCATTTGGTTCAATACCAAATACTGCATCGTTAAGAACAACTTGGCCAGCTTCTTTACCAGTTTGGTCAAATAATGTTACGTTTGCCATTGTGACTGATTTCCCCTTTCTTTATTATTTACCAGCTTTAACTGCTGATTTGATAGTGATAAGAGATTTCTTAGCACCTGGTACGTTACCTTTAATAAGGATAACGTTCTTTTCTGGAACAACTTGTACCACTTCAAGGTTTTGAATTGTTACGCGGTCGCCACCCATACGTCCTGCAAGGTTTTTACCTTTGAATACGCGGTTAGGTGCAACAGGTCCCATAGAACCTGGACGACGGTGGTAACGAGAACCGTGAGCCATTGGTCCACGTGATTGTCCGTGGCGTTTGATAACACCTTGGAAACCTTTACCTTTAGAAGTACCAGTTACGTCAACAACGTCTCCAGCTGCGAATGTTTCAACTGTGATTTCAGCACCAACTTCCAAGCCTTCAACGTTTTTGAATTCACGAATGAAGCGCTTAGGAGCCGTGTTAGCTTTCGCTACATGTCCTTTAGCAGGTTTGTTGCTCAATACTTCGCGTTTGTCATCGAAACCAACTTGGATAGCGTTGTATCCGTCTGTTTCAACAGTTTTAACTTGAAGGACAACGTTTGGAGTTGCTTCAATAACTGTTACAGGGATCAATTCGCCAGCTTCAGTGAAGATTTGAGTCATTCCCACTTTTTTCCCTAAGATTCCTTTTGTCATGAGAAAATAGTTCCTTTTCTATATTTTTATTCAAAAAGTTTTTAACGAGCGTTTTTCATGCTCAAGTCTAAGATACAAAGGGCGTCAAACTCAAAGTGAAAATAGGAAACTGACGCAGTGTCTAGCAGACACTAGGAAGTTTATCTTTTTCACACCGAGTTTAGCCCGTGTTCAATTAAATTGAAACACCAGCCTCTGCTCTTTTATATTTTAGATTAAAGTTTGATTTCTACGTTTACACCACTTGGAAGATCCAATTTCATCAAAGCATCAACTGTTTTTTGAGTTGGGTTAACGATATCGATCAAACGTTTGTGTGTACGCATTTCAAATTGTTCGCGAGAGTCTTTGTATTTGTGAGTCGCACGAATGATTGTGTAGAGGCTACGTTCAGTTGGAAGTGGGATTGGACCCGCAACTTGTGCACCTGTACGAGTAGCTGATTCTACGATTTTTGCAGCCGCTGTGTCAAGCGTACGGTGTTCGTAAGCTTTCAAACGGATACGGATTTTTTTGTTTGCCATCTTTTTCTCCTTTTCGTCTATTTAAGATAATAGGCTAGCTCCACAAGAAAACCGACGCGGCGTTGCGTGGCAATGCAACCGAGCGTGTCGCAACCTCTTGCATCAAAGCTAAAGCTGTAATTTACAGCACCATAATAGAATAACACAAAGCCCCTGCGATTGCAAGGGATTTGTTGCTGTTTTTTCGTTTTTTTACGATGAAAATGTTTTCCTACTTTTTCTTTCTAAAATTAGGGATTTTCTTCTATATAAACTGACTCCTCTTGACCTCAAATTTACCTTCTGATTGGTCCACTAGAATGTCCGCCCTTGACTCAGTTTCTTTATAGTATCGCAGATACTGCTCCCGTCTCATCTGATGACTAGCCAATATAAAGGATGCATCGCGATTTCTCACAGTCGTATCTCTAGCAAGGCGTCGCTTTAATTCGGTCTCCTCATCCGTGTAGAAACAGATGGTTTTGTCAAAGAGTTCTTTGGGTAAAAAGCCAACAGACATCCCTTCGACAATCAGAATTGGCTTTGCTCCAGACAAGACCTCACTAGCTTTCCAAGGTTCTTCAATTGTTAAGATATCCATGCCAGCCTTTAAAGCGAGAATGTCTCTTTCTAAACTTACCAGTTCATGAACCACAGGTAAACAAGCGGTCACTTTTTGGTCTGGAGTCTCCTTTAGCACCACTAAATGACGATTTGAAGCAATGTAAGGATCGGTTTCCAATAAGTTTACCTTTGCAGAATCTAGGGTTTGGTACAATTCCTGAGCGAAGGTTGACTTGCCTGAAGCTCCATGACCGTATATTCCCAGTGTCCTGACTTTCCCCGTCTCGATCTCTGAGACTAGTTGGTCTACTAAGTCTTTTTTCTTCATTCTCTCTTCACCTGTTCATAGCTTTCTTTTCCGTCATTGAGCTTGTCCCAAATCACTACTTGCCCACTTTTGAGGGATTTTTGCACATCGATGATGCGTTGATTGGACGAACCTCGAAACTGGAGCATGAGATTTCTCTTAGTTCGGTCATACCGTCCATCGACAAGGATGTCAATCAGTGATAAGAGTTCCAATTTGTCTGGAGTCTCCTGCATCATTTCTTCCCAAGTGTAGCCCGTCCAGGACCAAATGTCCTTGTCTGGCAATTCCTGTCGGATGCGTTTAACTAGAGGCAAGAGAATGCCAGTATTGAGGAAGGGCTCCCCTCCCAGCAAGGTCAAGCCTTGAACATAAGGCTGGGCAAGATCTGCCATGATTTGCTCTTCTAATTCTGCTGTGTAGGGAATTCCTGCATTGAAAGACCAAGTCGCAACATTATAACATCCCTCGCAGTGAAACATACAACCTGCTACATAGAGAGAGTTGCGCACGCCTTCTCCATCTACAAAGTTAAAGGCCTTGTAGTCGATGATACGCCCTTGACTGAGTTCCTCGCTTTTCCATTCTTGTGGTTTTGGATTATTCATTCGCTACCTCTACCCAATAACGCTCAACTCCATTACGAACATCTTCAAGGAGCCCACCATTTGCTAGAATGACTGCTCTGCTAGCAGGATTATTCACGCTACAGGTCACAAGAGTTCTCTTGATGTTCTTTTCCTTAGCAACTTGCAAGCCCTGACGGAAAGTTTCCTTAGCATAACCTTTGCCTCTTTCTGATGGACGAATGGAGTAGCCAATGTGGCCAGCATAATTCAATAATCCCTCATTCAGTCTCAATCGCAGATTCAAAAATCCTAGAGCACGACCTACATCATCAAATGATACAAATTGAATAGAAGGAACACGATTTTCAGGCAAGTTTATTCCCATCTCTTTTTGCATATTTGTTTCCAACCACTCTTCATACACAAAGTTCTCTGTATCCCAAAATCCACCATCATGGGCTGATTGGCTCTTTTCAAACTCTGCCATCATGTCTAAAACTGTTTCTTTATCTGCTAATCTTGGTCTGCGTAGTTCCATCCTTACCTCCCACTATGAGAAAAGCGAGAGTTGACTCTCACTTTTATTTCTTCTTATTCTTGTTTAAAAATTGTTCTTTGAGGTTGAGCAAGCGTTCTTTTTTACCAGCTCCACCTTTAGAGTGTTTCTCGTGATAACGGGTCACTTGTGCACGCCCCTTATCGTCTAATTGATATTTTCCCATTTCAGTTCTTTCTAATTGGTTACTTGGTGACCAGCTATTTTAATCGTTGAGCCATTCATGTGTTTGACACGCGCAGCGATTTCCTTGTGACGCCCATTGACCATAGGTCTCGCTTGAGGATTACCTAAGTAGCCACAAGTCCGTTTAACAACGTCTACTGTTTTAGGGTCACTATTGCCACAGTTTGGACAAGCAAATCCTCTCTCAGTTGGTTCAAAATCCCCTTCAAAGTCACACTTGTAGCAACGGTCTATTGGTGTATTGGTTCCAAGATAGCCCACACGGTCATAGGCATAGTCCCAGACAGCTTCCAAGGCCTTTGGATTTTGCTGGAGGACTGGATACTCACAATAATGAATGAAACCACCTGACGCACCCGCTTCTGGATAGACTTTCTCAAAGTCTAATTTTTCAAACGGTGTTGGATTTTTACGAACATCGTAGTGGAAAGAGTTAGTGTAGTATTCCTTATCTGTAATATCAGGAATAGAACCAAACTTCTCTGTATCTAGTCGGCAGAAACGGTCTGTCAAACTTTCAGACGGTGTTGAGTAGATAGAAAAATGATATCCATATTGGTCAGACCACTCTTCTACACGGCGTTTTATATCTCGAATAATGTCTAGCGTGAATTCCTTAGCATCTGGATTGCTTTCCCAGCTGTTACCAAAGAAAACTGTCGCTACTTCATACAAGCCGATATAGCCCAGTGAAACTGTCGCACGACGATTCTTAAAGAGCTGGTCAACGCTTTCTTCTTTACCTAGACGATGACCAAAAGCACCGTATTGATACAGGATAGGAGCATTTGCTGGTGTTGCTTCCTTAGTTCGTTCGACACGGTAAACCAGAGCATCTTCAGCGATATTCATCCGCTCGTTAAAGATTTCCCAGAACTTATTCATGTCTCCTTCAGACTCGAGAGCGATACGAGGTAGGTTAACTGTCACAACACCCAGATTCATACGGCCTGAATTGACTTCTACACCATTCTCGTCTTTCCATCCTTGAAGGAAAGAACGGCAACCCATAGGCACCTTAAAAGAACCTGTCAAGTCAACAATCTTATCGTAAGACAAGACGTCTGGGTACATCCGCTTGGTTGCACACTCAAGAGCCAACTGCTTAATGTCGTAGTTGGGTGTCCCTTCCTCTAAGTTGAGTCCTCTTTTAAGCGTGAAGATAAGTTTAGGGAAGATAGCTGTGCGGTGTTCCGAACCAAGCCCATTGATACGAATGTTTAAAATTGCCTTTTGAATTTCTCGCTCAAAACGACTAGTTCCTAGACCAAAACCTAGTGAAGTAAAAGGTGTTTGACCATTTGAAGTGAAGAGAGTATTGATTTCATACTCAAGAGATTGCATAGCATCATAGATGTCTTTTTGCGTTTTCTTCCAGGCATAATCTTCCCGTTTTTCAGGCAAGACCCATTCTTCTGCATCTTTGAGATGTTTTTGATAGTTCTTCTCCGCATAAGGCGCCAAAACTTCATCGATACGGTCAGCTGAACAGCCTCCATACTGGCTAGAAGCAACGTTGGCAATGATTTGGGAAATCTGAGCTGTCGCAGTCTGGATAGACTTGGGACTTTCTACCTCTGCATTTCCAATCTTAAAACCATTTTCCAACATACCTTTAAAGTCAATCAAACAGCAGTTGGTCATAGGGGTATAGGGGCTGTAGTCCAAGTCGTGATAGTGGATATCCCCTTTTTGGTGGGCATTGGCTACGTGCTTAGGCAGCATTTGCAGTCCGATTGATTTCCCAACAATCCCTGCTGTCAAATCACGCTGGGTATTAAAGACATCGCTGTCTTTATTAGCATTTTCATTGACAACTGCTTGGTCTTTGTTGAGTAGTTTATGGATACTAAAGTTAATATCTGTCGCTTTTGAGCGCTCAAAATCCCTCTGCGTCCGATAAGTAATATACTCCTCAGCCAGCGCATATTCTTTGGCTTCAAGGAGTTCATGTTCTACGATATTTTGGATTTCATAAATCTTAACTCCCTGCGGAAAACGACTATGAATTTCTGTGACAATTCGCTCGGTCAGAGCATTGAGGCGTTTTTCGACCAAGGGTGTCACATCCATAACCTTGTCTGCCGCCTTGTGGAGAGCCTTGTCAATCTTGTCCACATCAAATACAACACGTCTCCCATCTCGTTTCTCGACGAAGAGAGTTGGCAAAATTGTAATTTTTTCTTCTAGTGCAATCATATGCATTCTCTTTTCTAAAATGTTCTTTCTAAAAAGTATTATACCACTCTAAAAAGAAAAATCAATATCTTGTGGTAAAAATCCTAAAATTTTTAAAAATACACAAGATATTGATTTAACTATTTAATTTTATAGACTTTAAACTCTGAGTAATCCGTCTTTACTTGTTGGTAATTTTCTTTTAAGAGTATCTCCACTTCAGACCAGACTGGCACCTTATCGTTTACCACAATCACCTTAGGTTGTTTTTCTTTCAAGTCATTGAGTAGCTTATTCCGGTTTTCCTCAGTTGCTGTATAGTGCAATGGGGACAAAATAGCCGATGGCGACAAGCGCTCACTCTTACGATAGAGAGTCGCAGTATCATCCCATGCATAGATAGCATCTTCCGTATTTGTCTCCTCTTTTACCAAATCAGCAAGACGATTACGTTCTTGATAAGGTACTGGATAAAGGACAAACTTCATCAAAAAGGGAACAGACAAAAGATAGACAAGCCCTAAAACTGGCAGATATAGATTTCCTTTGAAGAAACGACTCCATAGACTAACTGGCGTTTCTCTTCGTCTAACACTACGCCCCCTCTGTTGACTCTTAATATTGGTTACCAATAAAAGTAGGAAAACAGGGAAGACGACCATCAAATAGGAAGCGTGCAGAGGCTCTTGTGAAAAGAAAAGCAAAATCAAACCTAAAATTGTCACAAGACTTGCAGGAACCGAAATGACGTATAGTTTAGAGGGCTTGGATTGAAAGAGACCTAAAAAGATACAAACTACAAATCCCAAACCAAGGGACAACAAGCCATAAAAAGCCATATTCTCTAAAATTTTAGAAGTGAAATCAAAGCGAATACTGTCAATAGGATAACGAATACCACTAATGGCATCCCCAAAACTTCCTGTTGCAACACTATAGTAGGCAGTTGGATAAAAGACAAGTGAAAAACCTAAAGCCACTGCAAGAAACTGATAAAATCCATGTGCAAAACGTCTATGCCCAAGGTTAAAGACCAACAAGCCTAAACTCACTACAGCAATAAACAGGAGCGATGACAAGGGAGCAAAGAAAAATCCGCCTGCCAAAGCCAGCCCAATCCGTACAAATCCCTTATCATGGCTTGGATTGCTTAGATAAGTCGCAACTAAACTAAAGGCCGCGAATAAGAAAGGAAGCGCTAAAAGAGTCGCATAGCCTCCACCAAAAGCAAGACCTGTAACTAGCATGTAAAAAATAGTCACCACTTGTCCAGCTTGCTCTCCTTGCTTTGTCAAGGTGTCCGCTGATCTAAAAAGGAAAAATCCTCCTGCTACCAAGGCTAACCACTCAAAGATGGCAAAGAAAAATCCGCCCTGAGTCACGTAAGTCAGCAAATAATAAAGCAAACCTTGACTTCCATAATAGTCGCTGTAAATCTTCCCTGTCTGATGAAGCGCCCAACCTGCATAAAAATCCTGCACTTCCTGTGCACTCATTAAATCGAGTAATAGCGGTACTCCTAGAGTTATTCCTGTTACAAGCGTACTCCATAGTAAAATTTTCACCAAAGGAAGACGACTTGATTCACGATGATGCGATTCTTGTTCGATTTGGTATTCTAGAGGTTCACGATTCTCCTGATGAACTTCTTCTACTCTACCATACACACTCATATCGTTTCTCCTATTCAATTTATCTGTCTTAGTATATCAAAAAGTCCTAGGATTGTCAGCTTGCGATGGCTGTTTGAGTGATTTTTTGTATAGTTTCACAAAGGTTTCAATTTCCCGAAAGCGGTGTAACTGTGTCTGTTTGAATGTCAGGATATAGTTTATTTCTTTCTGAGTCAGCATCGTCCCTCCCCTATATCTTTCTATTCGTAAAAAGCAAGAAAAAGAGGACTGGTTGGTATCCTCAGTCCTAGATTTCTTATAAGATTGGGGCGAATAACTGGGCAATTTCTTTTACAAGCTTTTGATACCAGCTCGTTTTGATAGAATGAGGATAGACTTCCTGAGAATCTGCAAATATATTTTGAAAATCTCGGGCGATTTCCATTATAGAAGGAGTTTTATAGAGTAAGACTGCATTTTCATAATGGTGTACCAAGCTTCGGTAGTCGAGATTGATTGTCCCCACCACCGCAAAATCTTCGTCTACCAACATCTGCTTACTATGAATAAAACCTGGACTATACTCATAAATCCGAACTCCAGCAGAAAGAAGGTCTGGATAAGCCCCTCTTGTGACTAACTGAATGAACTTCTTATCTGGTATGTAAGGGGTGATAATTCGAACATCGACCCCTCTCATAGCTGCATTTTTGATTGTCTCCGTTAAATCATAATCTATGATCAAATAAGGTGTCGTAATATAGACCGATTCCGTTGCTTGATTGATCAAACTCTGATAAACCTTTTTCCCTACCTGCGTTCGAAAAATTGGCTTGGGTCCACTTCCGTATGGAATGGTTAAACCGTCACTTGGGATAGAATGATTTTCTAAATGATATTGATCAAAATCACTAATTTCTCCTCGATTGATGTACCAAGTGGTCAAAAATAAGCGTGTCAGGGCTTTTACTGCTAGCCCGTCCAAGCGAATTCCACTATCCTTCCAATAACCAAATCTCTCGACGTGGTTAATGTACTCATCTGCCAGATTGACCCCACCAGTATAGGCTATCTGACCATCAACAATCAATATTTTTCTATGATCTCTGTTATTATAGGCTACTGTCAAACGAGGAATAACTTTATTGAATTTATGGGCCTCGATGCCCAGCTGACGAAGTCGATGTGCATAATCTCCTGTTAAAGTAGCCATACAGCCAATATCGTCATAGAGCAGTTTAACTTCAATGCCTTGAGCGACTTTTTGCTCCAAGATTTCTAAAATACGATTCCACATCAAACCTTCTTCTATAATATAATATTCCAAGAAGATAAATTTCTCAGCTTTTTTGAGATCTTCTACCATCTTTTTCCACATAGCTTCTCCGTTAGGAAAAAATGTAGAGGCAGTTTGATCATAGATGTCAGCATTGGTATCCATACTCAATAAGGACTTGATGACGCCATATGCCGCCTTGTCACTTTCTTTTAATTCCTCTTTGAGTAACTGGCTATTTGCTTCTTGGAAATGCATGGAGCCTAGCTTCTTCAATTGTTTGATTTCTTTTTTGGACAATCGCCTTTCCCCGAACATCAGATAGAGCAGGGGTCCAAATACTGGTACAAAGGCTACTAACAACCAGGTTACCTTATTCTCAGGAGTCGTATTACGGTTGACTATCGAAATGATTGTGATGATACTCAGTAGAATGAGGACAGTAATCCATAAAATGGGGGCCATGCGTCCTAAATAAAGAAAGAGACCAAAAACCAGACAAAGTTCAAGTAGCATAATCGAAAGACTAAAGCCATACTTGGACATCAATAATTGAAATTTTCTATATTTCATATCCCCTCCTTGATATTTTGAACACTAAAAACAGGTAATTGATACTAGTATAACTCAGGTATTCGGTAGAAGGCAAGTATTTATGATTATTTTCTAGGTAAAAGTAAAAAGGCTGAAAAATCCAGCCCTTCCTACTTGCATAGTCTTATTTAGTTAAAACGATTTGGTCCGATGGATCTCTATCCATATCATCTACGATGATTTGATTACCGTTTACAGTGTAAATTTTGACATCATCACCAATAATCATGCGTTGATTTGCTGCATCAAATGTGACCTGTTTGACTTTCTGATCCCCGTCAGATTCAAGCTCAGTCCACGTACCAGTCGTTCCAGTGACCACTAAAGTGATACGGTCTCCATCATCTTGGCCTGTATAAGTCCCATCAATATCAGTCGGTTGAGCAACAGGTTGGTTCTGTACTGGAGCCGCTTGATTTTGATTAGTCCCTGCATTTGCAGTATTGGTATTCTGTTGAGCAGGTTGTTGAGCAGGTTGTTGGACCTGCCGCTGAGCCACAGGCTGTTGAACTGGTTGTGTTCTTTGGGAACAAGCAACTAGCAAAGATACACTCGCTAAAGAAATAATAGAAAGTGCTGCTGTTTTGAATGTCATAATAAATGTCCTTTCTCTTGCCATGCTAAAGAAATAGATTTTTCCTTAGCCAGCAATTCATCTAGTATAACAAAGACAAAAGAAGAGGTCAATTTATCTGCTCACGATCCAGCAGGTAGCCCCGTACTTCTGAGATAAAATAGAGAGACCCTGTAATGAATAACAAGTCCTGCGTATCTGCTCTTTCTTCAAAACTGCTGATAAATTCTCTGTAAGAAGGAATGACATGGTAGCCTATTACATCTGTCTCATCCAGAGAACCTTGATAGTCAAAACCAGTCACCTTGAGTCCCACTTGAGGTAAATTTTCAGTCAGATAACCCAACATCCTTTGATAATCCTTACGTTTCAAGGCTCCAAAGAGGATTTGAAGTCGATAGCTTTCCTGCTCTTTTTCTTTGATAAATTCAACCAAGCGAGTCAAGGCAGGGAGGTTATGAGCACCATCCAAATAAATCTGAGGACGAATACGCTCCAAACGACCAGCCCAATAGGTTTTCGCTAAAGCCTGTCTTACAGCCTGCTCATCAACAATTTCCTTTTCTTCCCTCATAAAGAGAAGAAAAGTTTGCAATGCCAAGGCCGCATTCTCCTGCTGATAAGCTCCTTCCAATCCTATTTTCAACTGCGAAAAAGTTCCCAAAGAACTTGAAAAATCCCCATTCAGCATTGAAAAATCCTGACCTGCCTGATAAAGGTCAACAGCTAAAGAGTCTGCTTTTTTCTGACAGACAAGCCTAGCTTCTGGAGGCAACTTAGCAATCACTGCCTTTTTACCAACCTTAAAAATACCAGCTTTCTGCTCTGCGATTGCTTCCAGACTATCACCCAAGGTCTCCTGATGGTCAAGCCCGATGGAGCTGATGACAGCAATCTCTCCAGTTACCACATTGGTCGTGTCAAGTAAGCCGCCAATTCCCACTTCTAGTAAAACCAAATCCACTTCTTGCTCCCTAAAATAGAGAAAAGCAAGCAAGGTCAGCAACTCAAAAAAAGACAACTGGTCATGAGTTTGCAGAAGCGTTTTCTCCATCTCCTTGACCTGCTCAGCCAAACGGATAAAGTCTGCATCAGCTATTGGTTGCCCATTAATGCAGATTCGATCATTGATAGAGACGATATGAGGGGAGGTAAAGGTCGCAACTTTTTTGCCATGCCCCATAAATAACTCCCTCATAAAAGCAATGGTAGATCCTTTCCCATTAGTCCCTGTTACGTGGATAATAGGGTAAGACTGCTCAGGATTTCCTAACAAATCCACTGCTTCTTGCATCCGATCCAAACCTGATCGAAAATTCAAACCAATCCTACTATGGAGCCATTCTTCTACTTCAAACATATACATCTCCTTAATTACAGGTTCAATCAACTGCCTCAATAAAGTCTCATAACTAACAAAAACGAGGCCAGGATTTTCGTCCCGACCTCTCACCTGGTTAGCTAATCACTAGCAACTATGAATATTAACTTGGGCTAAAAACGTCCTCCGGACGTTCCAACTCTTCCAATTTCTAGGAGTTGGGGTAAAAACATCCCCCGGACATTCCAACTCTTCTAATTTTCAGGAGTTGGGCTGATACAGTCTCCCAGACTTACTTACGGTCTTTATTTTTAGCGTAAGGGTAAAAATGTTCACTGAACATTTTTACTCCTCCATAAAACTATTGAAAACTTCTTCAATCATGTTCCATTCGTCTTCTGAGTCTTCTGGGATTGGTTGCAATTCGCCTTCTGTTCCATCTTCGTTTTCGATGAATGAGTAAGCTTGGATTTCAACTTGTCCATCTTCGTCTTCTTCTGCGTTAACTGGTACTAGAAGAACATAGTTTTTACCAAATTCTTCTTTTCCGTCAATCGTCAAAAGGATTTCAAACAAGGTTTCATTCCCTTGCTCATCTACTAGTGTGATTAGTTCACGTTCTTCGTGGTCGTGGTTATGATCGTGTGACATAGCCTCTCCTTTATATTAAAATTTTCTATCTAAATAATTTTGTAAAATCAGCTGAGCTGCTAACTTATCAATGACTTTCTTGCGCTTGTTACGGCTGATATCTGCTTGTTCAATCAACATGCGCTCAGCAGCCACTGTTGTCAAGCGTTCATCCTGATAGTCTACTGGTAAACTAAAAAGCTCTTCTAACTTTGCTCCGTAGGCTTGACTAGCTTCCACGCGCGGTCCGCTTGTATTGTTCATGTTTTTAGGTAAGCCCACTACAAATCGTTCCACCTTGTAAGTATCAACCAACTCCTTAACGCGATCAAAACCAAATTGGCCTTGCTCCTCATTGATTTGGATGATTTCAAGCCCTTGAGCTGTAAAACCGAGCGGATCGCTAATCGCCACCCCTACCGTTTTTGAACCGACGTCCAATCCCATAATTCTCATAGGTTATAGATCGACTCCTTGTCCTTTAAGGTAGTAGCGGACCAATTCCTCAACGATTTCATCACGCTCATACTTACGGATTTGATTTCGTGCATTATTATAACGAGGAACGTAGGCAGGGTCTCCACTCAATACGTAACCTACGATTTGGTTAATTGGGTTGTAGCCCTTATCGTTCAACGAAGCATAGACATCAGTCAAAGTTTCACTAATTTCTTTTTTATTGGAATCGTCCAATTTAAAACGTACTGTTTCTTCAGTAAATCCCATTCTAACACCCTCTTTCCTTAGAATAGTACCATTATAGCATAATTCCTTACCTTCTACAATTCAGGCAGTCTATTTATTTGGATTTTCTACTGTTCTGTCGCGCCATTTGCCAATCTGTCTGAAATATATTTGCTTGGTTCATTTTTCAAAAGATTTTCCAAGCCAATATTCTTCAAATATTCCAACTGGGAAGCCTTTTTGACGTCCAAAACTTGAAAATCAAAACTAGTCGTTGTTTGAAGTTCTGTTGCGCTTAATAGTTTTGTTTCAAGCTTAAAGCCTGCTAATTTACGAGCTTCTATGATGGACTCATCCTTCTCCTCCGCCTCAAGGAGAGCTTTTTGGGTTTCTTCCACTCCATGTTGGTCAATATAAGTCTTCAACTCATCAGAAACTGGACGTTTTTGTTGAATCGTTAAGCTCAAAAAAGTCTTGTCCTTGTATGTAATGGTTTGGGTTTGCTGGCTACCATCATCTGATTTCGGCAAGACCAAAGTCTTGGTGACAACTGTATTCTTCTCAGCATTCTCAATAACTGGCAATGCCGACTGAAGCGTATCCTTTTCTGTTTTTGTAGCTGGTCCAGTTTCTTTTTTCTGTCCGCAACCAACCAGGACAAAAAGGAAAGCTAGACTAACAAGAACTATTTTTTTCATTTCTTTCTTCTTTCTTTTTGAGATTAAAATAGAATAAGACTGGGAGTTGCTCCCAGCCTTGATGTTTATAGAGCTGCACGCAAACGTGCTTCTGCATTTTCTACATTACGGACAGAGCGTGGTAGGAAGGCACGAATATCGTCTTCCTTGTAGCCAACTTGCAGGCGTTTTTCATCCACAAGGATTGGGCTCTTTAAAATTCTCGGTGTTTCCATAATCAGATTGAGGACTTCATTGACGCTCAAATCTTCAATATCCACTCCAAGGGCTTTAGCATAGCGATTTTTAGACGAAACGATGCTGGCTATTCCGTTATCTGTTTTGGTCAGAATATCCAGTAATTCTTCTCGCGTAATTCCTTCTTTACCAAGGTTTTGTTCTTTATAACTTAACTGGTGGGCATTGAGCCAGGTTTTTGCTTTTTTACAGCTAGTACAACTTGAGACTGTATAAATTTTAATCATGTACCTACCCCTTTCGCTACATGTTACTATCAGTTTAGTCTATTATACCATAAAAAACATCCGACTTGCGACCTATTTTTAAATTTTTTTGACTTTTTTCGTCATTTTCGTACTTTTTTCTTGACAAAATGAAATTCACAGCCATTCTTGATATTTCTTGATATAGATTTTTTTCACAGTTGTCACGCTAATCATATACAAAATAATGATGAAAAGTAAAAAGATGAAATAAATCGGTTTTAAAGGAGTTAGATGAAGTAGGCTAGCTAGTGGACTGTAGGGAAGGAAGGTCACAAAGGCTGCAGCCAATAAGGTTGTCACAAGGACTAGCCAAGCTGGACGACTTTGTAAAAAGGGAATTTTGGCTGAACGTAGCATATGTATAACCATGGTCTGTGACCACATGGATTCAATGAACCAACCTGTCTGAAACAAGACAATAAAGCCTACGGCCGACTCTGCCCCATGAACATAAACTTGACCTGTTGTCATGGGTACAATGATAAAATAGAGCAAAATAAAGGTCAAAATATCAAAGGCAGAAGAGATAGGTCCCATCCAAACCATGAAACGTGTGATAGACTTAGCTTCCCAGGTATGCGGATTTCTCAAAAAATCTTTATCCACCTTGTCAAAAGGTAAGGCAATACAAGACAAATCATAGACTAGATTTAGGATAATCAAATGGACTGGTGCCATTGGTAAAAATGGCAAAAAGATTCCAGAGACCAATAGGGATAAGATATTTCCAAAATTAGAACTCACTGTCATTTTAATATATTTAGTCATATTGGCATAGACCTTACGACCTTCAACAAGTCCTTTTTCAAGCACCATGAGATCCTTATCAAGTAGGATAACATCAGCTGTTTCTTTGGCAATATCTACTGCTGTATCAACAGAAATCCCCACATCTGCAACTTTCATAGAAGGAGCATCATTGATCCCATCTCCCATATAACCGACAGCATGACCATTGGCCTTAAATTGCAAAATAATCCTCGCTTTTTGGTCAGGAGAAAGTTTGGCAAAGACTGTTACCTCCTCTACGGCTTGGGCCAATTCTTGATCACTCATCTGATCAATTTCAGATCCAAACAGCATCTGATTGATATCCAAACCAACCTTTTCACAGACTGCTTGGGTAACTTTTTCGTTGTCTCCCGTCAAAATCTTTGTTTGAACTCCATGTTCTAACAGAGCCTTAATTGCTGGTGCTGCAGATGGTTTAGGAGGATCTAGGAAGGCTAAATAACCAGTTAGAATCATATCCCCTTCATCATCAACTGTATAGGCATGGCCTTCCCTCAAACCTGACTTATAGGCCACTCCCAAGACACGCAAACCTTGTTGATTTAGTTGTCTGACTTCTGCTAAAATTTCTTCTCTAATAGCATCTGTCAAGGGAGTAATCACTCCTTGGTATTCCGCATAACTGGAAATCGTCAACATTTCCTCTAGGGCACCCTTGGTTACCAAACTAACCACTTCGTGTTCATCCTTAACGATGACACTCATCCGTCTGCGTTCAAAATCAAAGGGAAGCTCATCTATTTTTTGAAAAGTTTGAGCCAGATTTTGGAGGATATCGTGTTCTTTTGCTTCCTTTTCAGTCCGTTTGATGATAGCTCTGTCCATCAAATTTTTCAAGCCAGTTTGAAAATAGGAATTAAGATAAGCTCGTCTCAAGACGGTCAAATCCAAGCGTCCGTGGATGTCCAAGGGATATTCTAGAACGATTTCGTCTTGGGTTATAGTTCCTGTCTTATCTGTACACAAAATATCAATCGCCCCTAAGTCCTGTATGGCATTGAGTTTCTTGATAACCACTTTTTCCTTGGCCATAATGATGGAGCCTTTTGCTAGACTGGCCGTGATAATCATAGGAAGCATCTCAGGTGTCAATCCAACACCAACACTCAAAGCAAATACGCCAGCTTCCAGCCAGTCACCATCTGTTAAACCATTGGACAAGAAAACGATGGGCACCATGACCAGCATCAAACGAATCAAGAGCCACGAAATACTATTCATCTCCCGCTCAAACGAAGTAGGCTCGTCATAGGTGTTCAAAGTCTGCTCAATGGCCCCCATCATGGTATCATCACCAACTGCTAAAACCACGGCCTTGGCACTACCAGACAAGACATTGGTTCCCATAAAGGCGAGCGCTTCTGCTTCTAGCAGACTATCAGATTGTTGAACTGTTGCCTTGGTCAAGGCCAATTTTTCAACCGATTCACTTTCACCTGTCAAGCCCGACTGTTGTACAAAGAAATCGCGCGACTCAAATAAAAGAAGATCTGCTGGAATCATGTCTCCAGCACTTAATTTAACCACGTCACCCACTACCAAATCATCGATAGGCACTTCTTGGATTTCTCCTTGACGAATGACAGTCGCTGTGTTGACAATCATTTTTGATAGATTGGTCGCAGCCTTATCACTACGGAGCTCTTGGACAAAGCGTATGCCACCAGAAATGAGGACTAGGACAACGATGATAATAGAAGTCGTCGGATCCTCTTGACCTGGTTTTGCCAACCAGACATTGGTCACCAAGGAAATCACGGCGATGACCAGTAAGATGATCGTAAAAGGATTGATAATGGATTCGTAAATCTTTTTGAGGATACTGTCTTCTTGACCCTTTGTGATGGTATTTTCGCCATATAGGTCACGATTTTTCTCCACCTGCTCCTCAGCCAAGCCTGTTAGACTTGTCTTATAAAAAGATAGAGTTTCGTTTAAAGATGTATGAATAGCTGTTGCTAATCTTTCTTTTGTAGTTTTCATTGGTTTCTCCTATCTGTATGAATGATGTGTTTCATACACAGAGACCAATCACTTTATAAGGGCAGAACGACACAAATCAGCGATTGGCTGTGTATGTGCGGTTCCGGATGGTCGTCAATTTGCATCGTCTATCTCCTTTCTTTGATTTAAACAGTAGAAAATCCCACCATAAAATGGCAGGATTAAAAAACTAGTTATCTGTTTTTTCGTTCAAGCTTTAACTCCATAGGGCAATGTAATGAGCTTAGTCTTGGCCTTCGCGACCAGGACTGTTGACCAACGAGTAGTGTCTCCACTGCTTTGCGGTAGTCATCCGTATCCCTATGGTAGCCTCACCTACCGTTTTCGTCTTTCAGTATAAACCTTTAAAATTTAAAAGTCAATCATTTGAGTTGTTTAACTCTTAAATAACTATCAACTCTTTTGGAGCTAGGGTCAACAATTCACAACCTGTCTCTGTAATCAGAATATCATCCTCGATACGAACACCATATTTGCCTTCGATGTAGATACCTGGTTCATCGGTCAAGGCCATACCTGCCTTAATAGTTTCTGTAGAAGTCTGGCTAAAGTATGGTTCCTCATGAATATCCAGTCCAATACCGTGTCCGATACCGTGAGTAAAGTAGTCGCCATAGCCTGCCTCGATGATAATATCACGAGGGATTTTGTCAAAGTCACGGAAACCTAAACCAGCCTTGGCTTGGTCAATCAAGGCTTGGTTAGCTTTTAGAACTGTATTGTAAATCTCTGCTTGCTCGTCGCTAACATGTCCTAGATAGATAGTCCGTGTCATATCACTGACATAGTGGTCGTAGAGGCATCCAAAGTCCATAGTAATGGCTTCTCCTAGCTCAACTGGTTTGTGCATGGGATGGGCATGAGGTTTAGAAGAGTTGATACCGCTAGCTAGAATGGTGTCAAAAGACAAGCCAGATGCTCCCAACTCACGCATGCGGAAGTCAAGGAAGTTGGCAATCTCAATTTCAGTCTTTCCTGGTTTGATAAAGTCAAGCGCATCGCGGAAAGCTTGGTCTGAGATAGAACAAGCCTTGCGAATAGCTGCAATCTCCGCTTCATCCTTAATCATTCGGAGTCCTTCGACAAACTGAGTTTGTGGAAGCAAGTCAATTCCTTCAAAGGCTGCCTGCATACGGTGGTAATAAGATACTGAAATCTCATCTTCAAAACCAATGCGAGACAAGCCCATGTCCTTAACAATTCCTGCAATGACAGCCAATTCATCACGATCAGCCACAATCTCAAAACCATTGGTTTCTTGCTTGGCTGCAATGATATAGCGAGAGTCTGTCACCAAGACCTGACGGTCACGGCTGATAAAGACTGTTCCGTTTGAGCCCCAAAAACCAGTCAGGTAATAGACGTTTTTAAGGTTATTGATGATGATACCATCTAGTTCTTTTTCTTGCATTTTAGCTAGAAATGCTTGTACACGTTTATTCATGATGTAACTTTCCTTTCAAATACTGTCCTGTGTAGCTGGCTTGGTTAGCAGCTACTTCTTCTGGAGTTCCTGTTGCGATGATGGTTCCACCACCGACACCGCCCTCAGGACCCAAGTCAATAATATGGTCTGCAGTCTTAATAACATCTAGATTGTGCTCGATAACAAGGACTGTATTGCCATCGTCTACAAAGCGAGCTAAAACCTTAAGCAAGCGAGCAATATCCTCAGTATGAAGACCTGTCGTCGGCTCATCCAGAATGTAGAAAGATTTTCCTGTCGATCGTTTGTGAAGTTCACTAGCCAGTTTCATACGCTGGGCTTCTCCCCCAGAAAGGGTGGTAGCTGGCTGTCCTAGCGTGACATAGCCTAGCCCCACATCCTTGATGGTCTGAAGTTTGCGTTGAATTTTCGGAATGTGTTGGAAGAACTCCACCGCATCGTTAACGGTCATGTCCAAGACCTGCGAGATATTCTTTTCCTTGTAGTGAACTTCTAGGGTTTCACTGTTGTAGCGAGTCCCGTGGCAAACTTCACAAGCCACGTAAACATCTGGCAAGAAGTGCATCTCAATCTTGATAATCCCGTCACCTGAGCAGGCTTCACAACGACCACCCTTAACATTGAAACTGAAACGTCCCTTTTTGTAACCACGAATCTTGGCCTCATTTGTCTGAGCAAAGAGGTCACGTATATCGTCAAAAACTCCTGTATAGGTAGCAGGGTTAGACCTCGGCGTTCGTCCAATTGGACTCTGGTCAATGTCAATCAAGCGGTCTACATGCTCAATCCCTGTTATGGTCTTGAATTTACCAGGTTTGTCTGAATTGCGGTTGAGTTTTTGAGCAATGGCTTTTTTGAGAATGCTATTGATTAGGGTCGATTTCCCTGAACCTGATACCCCTGTCACCGCGATGAATTTTCCTAGTGGGAAGCGAGCTGTGACATTTTGCAGATTGTTCTCACGCGCTCCCGTCACCTCGATAAAACGACCATTTCCGACACGGCGCTCTGTTGGCACTGGAATGGCACGTTTGCCTGACAAGTACTGGCCTGTGATAGACTTACTGTTACGAGCTACCTGCTTGGGCGTACCTGCGGCGACAATCTCCCCACCAAATACTCCCGCACCGGGACCAACGTCAATCAGATAATCAGCCTCACGCATGGTATCTTCGTCATGTTCCACTACTATGAGAGTATTACCCAAATCACGCATCTTTTTGAGACTGGCAATCAGACGATCATTGTCCCTCTGGTGAAGACCGATTGACGGCTCATCTAGGATATAGAGGACACCTGATAGGTTGGAACCAATTTGTGTTGCCAAACGAATACGCTGACTTTCCCCACCTGAAAGAGTTCCTGCTGAACGTGACAGAGTCAGATAGTTAAGACCCACATTATTAAGGAAGGTCAAACGGTCCTTGATTTCCTTGAGGATTGGGCGAGCAATGATGGCTTCATTTTCAGATAGAGTCAACTGGCTTACCAAGTCCAAGTGGTCTGCGATAGACAGGTCTGAAATTTCTCCGATATGTGGCCCTTGCTCACCACCTACACGGACAGACAAGGCCTGATCATTGAGACGATAGCCGTGACAAGTTCCGCAGGTCAGCTCATTCATGTAGAGGCGCATCTGGGTGCGCGTGTAATCGCTGTTTGTCTCGTGATAGCGACGCTTGATATTATTGACAACTCCTTCAAACAGAATGTCAATATCACGCACACCGCCAAATTCATTCTCATAGTGGAAATGGAATTCCTTACCATCAGACCCATAGAGAATCAAGTTCTTATCTTCTTCTGACAAGTTCTCAAAAGGCTTATCCATATCCACTCCAAAAGCTGTCATAGCCTGCTCTAGCATATTTGGATAGTAGTTGGATGAGATAGGATTCCAAGGAGCTAAGGCTCCCTCACGTAAGGTTTTACTGGCATCTGGCACTACCAAATCAGTATCCACCTCCAGCTTGATGCCCAAGCCATCACACTCACTACAAGAGCCAAAGGGAGCATTGAAAGAGAAGAGACGAGGCTCTAACTCTGGCACAGTAAAGCCACAAACTGGGCAGGCATAATGCTCAGAGAACAACAACTCAGAGTCATCCATAGTGTCGATAATGACATAGCCTTCTGCGATACGAAGGGCAGCCTCAATGGAATCAAAGAGACGACTACGGATACCCTCCTTGATAACAATACGGTCAACCACGACATCAATATTGTGTTGCCTGCTCTTGGACAACTCTGGCACTTCGGTCACATCATAGACTTCCCCATCCACACGGACCCGAACATACCCATCTTTCTGAATCTTTTCAACAACGCTCTTGTGCTGTCCTTTTTTCTTGCGGATGACAGGGGCTAAAATCTGCAAGCGTTGGCGTTCAGGCAATTCTAAAACCTTATCCACGATTTGCTCCACAGAAGAAGCCTTGATAGCCCCATGCCCGTTGATACAGTAAGGCGTCCCCACACGCGCGTAGAGGAGACGCAGATAGTCATTGATTTCAGTCGTGGTTCCCACCGTCGAGCGAGGATTTTTACTAGTCGTTTTCTGGTCGATGGAAATAGCTGGGCTGAGACCATCAATGGCATCTACATCTGGTTTTTCCATATTGCCCAAGAACTGACGAGCGTAGGCTGATAGACTCTCTACATAGCGACGTTGTCCCTCCGCATAGAGGGTATCAAAGGCCAGACTGGATTTCCCTGAACCTGACAAGCCGGTCACAACAACCAGCTTGTCTCGCGGAATCTCCACATCAATATTTTTTAAATTATGGGCACGCGCCCCATGAATGACAATTTTATCTTGCATTTTTGTTCTTTCTAGTCCATTATTGCTTACCATTATACCAAAAAAAGTGAGATTCTATTACCCAAAAGGCCGATTTTGTAGTATAATAGTACGGTGTGAAAAAATCTGAAAAATGAGAAAGGATAAGGGATATGAAACAAGTTTTTCTCTCTACAACAACTGAATTTAAAGAGATCGATACGCTTGAACCGGGTACTTGGATCAATCTCGTTAATCCGACTCAAAATGAATCACTCGAAATCGCTAACGCCTTCGATATCGACATTGCCGACCTCCGAGCACCGCTCGATGCGGAAGAAATGTCTCGTATTACAATTGAAGACGAGTATACCCTGATCATTGTAGACGTGCCAGTCACAGAGGAAAGAAATAACCGCACCTACTACGTAACCATCCCGCTTGGTATTATCATCACTGAGGAAACCATTATCACTACGTGTTTGGAACCATTACCAGTCCTCGATGTCTTTATCAACCGTCGCTTGCGTAATTTCTACACCTTCATGCGTTCACGTTTTATCTTTCAGATTCTCTATCGCAATGCAGAGCTTTACCTAACAGCCCTTCGTTCGATTGACCGCAAGAGTGAACAAATCGAAAGTCAACTGCATCAATCAACTCGTAATGAAGAATTGATTGAGCTCATGGAATTGGAAAAAACCATCGTCTATTTCAAGGCTTCCCTCAAAACAAATGAGCGTGTGATTAAGAAATTGACCAGCTCAACCAGCAATATCAAGAAATACCTTGAGGACGAAGACCTGCTTGAAGACACCCTGATTGAAACCCAACAGGCCATCGAGATGGCAGATATTTATGGAAACGTCTTGCATTCTATGACAGAGACCTTTGCCTCTATCATTTCCAACAACCAGAACAACATCATGAAAACCTTGGCCCTTGTGACCATCGTTATGTCCATCCCAACCATGGTCTTTTCTGCCTACGGGATGAACTTTAAGGATAATGAAATCCCCCTAAACGGAGAGCCAAATGCCTTCTGGTTAATCGTATTTATCGCCTTTGCTATGAGTGTCTCGCTCACTCTCTATCTCATCCATAAAAAATGGTTCTAAGAGGAGTTCCTATGTCTCAGATTGATCTACAAAAATTAACTAAGAAAAACCAAGAGTTTGTCCACATCGCTACCCAACAATTCATCAAAGATGGGAAAACAGACGCTGAAATCAAGGCTATTTTTGAGGAAGTTATTCCCCAAATCCTTGAGGAGCAATCTAAAGGTACGACTGCTCGCTCCCTCTATGGCGCACCGACCCACTGGGCTCATAGTTTCACTGTCAAGGAACAATATGAAAAAGAGCATCCAAAAGAAAATGATGATCCAAAACTCATGATTATGGACTCAGCCCTTTTCATCACTAGCCTCTTTGCCCTCGTCAGCGCCCTCACAACCTTCTTTGCGGCAGATCAAGCTTTCGGCTATGGATTGATTACTCTTCTATTAGTTGGACTGGTTGGTGGATTTGCCTTCTACTTGATGTACTACTTTGTTTACCAGTATTATGGACCAGACATGGATCGCAGTCAACGCCCACCTTTCTGGAAATCTGTACTAGTTATCCTAGCTTCTATGTTCCTTTGGTTGCTTGTCTTCTTTGCAACAAGCTTCCTACCAGCTAGCCTTAACCCAGTACTTGCTCCAGTGCCACTGGCTATTATCGGAGCAGTTCTCCTAGCCCTTCGCTTCTATCTCAAGAAACGCTTGAATATCCGCAGCGCAAGCGCAGGACCAACACGCTATTAAGAATAGAGAAAAAAGCAACTGCAGATGCGGTTGCTTTTTCACGGCTCTTTCTTGATTTAAAAGCATTCTTCTGAAATCCCACATAGCTCTATCTAATCTTTTGTGATAAAATAGGCTCAATCTATTTCTAGGAGGATAAAATATGATTTCTACTATTGGTATTGTTAGTTTGTCTAGTGGCATTATCGGAGAGGACTTTGTCAAACACGAAGTAGACTTAGGTGTCCAACGTCTCAAGGATCTGGGACTCAATCCTATCTTTTTGCCCCATTCGTTAAAAGGCTTAGACTTTATCAAGGACCATCCTGAAGCTCGTGCAGAGGATTTGATTCATGCCTTTTCTGATGATAGCATCGATATGATCCTATGTGCCATCGGTGGAGACGATACCTATCGTTTGTTGCCTTATCTTTTTGAAAATAACCAACTCCAAAAGGTTATCAAACAAAAAATTTTTCTTGGCTTCTCGGATACAACCATGAACCACCTCATGTTGCATAAACTAGGAATCAAGACTTTTTATGGTCAATCCTTCTTAGCAGACATTTGTGAATTGGACAAAGAAATGTTAACCTATAGCCTTCACTACTTTAAAGAATTGATTGAGACGGGAAGAATCTCAGAAATCCGCTCCAGTGACGTTTGGTATGAGGAACGAACTGATTTTAGTCCCAAGGCTCTGGGGACACCTCGTGTCAGTCATCCAAATACCGGTTTTGAATTATTGCAAGGAAATGCCCAGTTCGAGGGGAAAATCCTCGGTGGCTGCCTCGAATCCCTCTACGATATCTTTGACAACTCCCGATACGCAGACAACACGGAGCTCTGCCAAAAATACAAACTTTTCCCTGACTTGTCAGACTGGGAAGGAAAAATCCTCTTGCTAGAAACAAGCGAAGAAAAGCCTGAGCCAGAAGACTTCAAAAAGATGTTGCGAACTTTAAAGGACACTGGGATATTCGAGGTCATCAGTGGACTCTTGGTAGGAAAACCTATGGATGAAACTTTCTATGACGACTATAAAGAGGCACTATTGGATATCATTGACAGCAATATCCCGATTGTCTATAATCTGAATATCGGACACGCAACTCCAAGAGCCATTGTTCCCTTCGGAGTTCACGCCTATGTAGATGCAAAGGAGCAAGTCATTCGCTTTGACTATAACAAAAAATAAATAGTTTCTCTATTTTTGTGCTTTTGTATTCGTTTTCGTTACAATTTGTATCTGAATTTATTGCATTTCGCTAATTTCTATGTTATCCTTTTGAAGGAGGTGTATATGACAAAACAAAAAATTAATCGAATCGTAGGTTCTATTGGTGCCTTTATTGGAATTATAGTATTTATTGCCTACATACCTCAAATTATCGCTAATTTACAGGGAAATAAAGCTCAACCATTTCAACCTTTATCAGCTGCTATATCTTGCTTAATCTGGGTTATTTATGGATGGACAAAGGAACCTAAGAAGGATTGGATACTAATCATTCCAAATTCAGCTGGTGTTATTTTAGGTGGAATCACTTTTTTGACTTCACTCTAACAAATCTAATAGTATATATAAAAAGCTGGGAAAAATTTCTCAGCTTTTTTCTATATTCTCAGATATTCTAATTACCTATACTCACTAATTGCTGCTTTTCCACTCACAATCATTCTCGTGGTCATCAACTAGCCCTGCAGCCTGTAGAAAAGACAATACGGCGACTGGGCCTGTGAACTTGAAGCCTCGTTTTTTGAGATCTTTGGCTAATTTCTCAGATAAGGGTGTTTTAGCTGGGGCTTGGCGATAATCAGGAACATCGTTAACGACAGTTTTCCCCTCAACAAAAGACCAAAGATAGGCATCAAAAGAGCCGTACTCTTCCTGTAGTCGTAGAAAAGCTTGGGCGTTAGCGCGTGTAGCAAAAATCTTGGCTCTATTTCGAATGATGGCTGGATTATCCAGCAAGTTTTCCAATTCGGCATCTGTCATTTCTGCGACCGCTTGAATTTGATAGCCATGAAAGGCTTCTCGGAAAGCTTGGCGTTTGTTGAGTACCGTTTCCCAAGACAGACCTGCCTGATAGGTTTCCATACACAATAACTCAAACAATGCTTGATCATCATGGAGGGGCTGGCCCCACTCCTCATCATGATAGGCGATGTAGAGCGGATTGGTCATCTTGACCCACGAACAACGTTTTGTCATGCTCTGCTCCTATTTAACCAACATTTTAAGAGCCGACTTGATATAGTTCTCAGCTGTATCTGTCGTTCCTTCAAAGAATTTCTTGATTTTCTTGAGTTCGGTCGCCTTGTAGCCCAGTGCCAACATGGCTTCCATGGCTTCTTCCAATTCTTGGTTTTCAGCGCTTGCTTGCACTGCGACCTTAGCAGGAAGGTCATCTCCAGCAACTACTACCTTGCCTTCCAAGTCCAACACCATCTGCTGGGCTGTTTTCTTGCCAATTTTAGGAAACTTGGTTAAGTAGGTAATGTTCTTGGTTTCGATGGCTTGAACCAAGCCAGCATTGTCATCGGCAGCGATAATGGCCAGAGCTGATACAGGACCAATCCCAGATACCGAAATCAGACTGAGAAAGAGCTTTTTCTCGTCTTCTGAGCGAAATCCATAAATCAGATGAGCGTCCTCACGCACGACTTGATGCACATAAATCTGAGCCTCCTGATTAACCTGACCTGAATAGGCATAAGGATTGGCCACATGCAGGATATAACCGATACCATTGGTTTCAAGAACAATGTATTTAGCAGTGATTTTGGTAATGATTCCTTTTAAATATTCGTACATAGTTTTCCTTTTAGTTTAATATTTCCCTAATTCACGGAGACTGGTGTGATTTTCCTGAATGCGTCGGAACATCTTTTCCATATCCGACTTGGTAAAATGAACCAAAACAGGACGTCCGTGGGGACAGTTATAGGGATTGTCACATTGAGAAAGCTGATAAAGCAGCTGTCTAGCTGAATGATCATCAATACGATGGTTGGCCTTGATAGACCGTTTGCAGGACATCATAATAGCCAACTCTGCTCGATATTTCTTGATAGAAACTTCCTTGGTCAAAAGGAGCATGTCGCACATTTCATAGATGCCTGATTCAATCTCTTCTTCTGCCATCCAAATAGGATGTTCACGTAGAATAAATTGATTTTCTCCGTACTCTGCTAGAAAGACGCCCACTTCCTCTAAGAGAGGCATTCTTTCCTTGAGACGCAGGGCATCATCCGCAGGAAATTCAAAGATATAGGGCACTAGGAGTTGCTGCTGGCTCTGATCAACATTGCCAATACTTTCACGATATTCCTCGTACTTGACCCGTTCCTGAGCCGCATGCTGGTCTATGATATAAAGCCCATCTCGCCCTTGGGCAAAAAGATAGGTTCCATGCATTTGTCCGAAAAATTCCAATTCTGGGAAGCTTGATGATTCTTCTCGCTCCAGTTTGTCATAAGCCTTATCAAGACTGGCTAAATCTAGCTCTGGATGGTCTAGTTGGTCATAGTTAGCTGGCTTTCTCTCTGCAAAATGCAGTTTTGCTGGCTTGGTCAATTGGTCCAAGGTTTCTTTGGCAAACAGGGTTAAATCCTGTCCTTCCTCAGTCAATTCTACCTGATAATCAGCTACTTCAGCTTGACTAGGTCTTGTCGGCTCAGTTTTCTCATAGTAGAGCGTATTTTCTTTGAGTGGGAGAATAGTCTGCTCCGCCTTCTCACGATTGCGCACGGTCGATTTGGCAAGATTTTCCAAGGCATCAGGTATCAAGGTTTGCTCCTTGAGACTATTAGAAATAGCTTCTGAAACCAAGGCCATCAATTCTTTTTCCTTGGAAATCCGCACCTCTTGCTTGGTCGGATGCACATTGACATCAGCCAGATAAGGGTCAATATGGATATGAATGACAGCCAGTGGAAAACGCCCCACCATGAGCTTACTGCCATAACCGTCAAGAATAGCACGATTGAGTAGGAAATTCTTGATATAACGACCATTGATGAAGAGGCTGATATAGTTGCGGTTGGCTCGAGTTAACTCAGGCAAGGACACAAAACCTGAAATTTCGAAATCTAGGTCAGAGTTCTCAATTTCAATCATCTTCTTAGCACTCGCCAAACCGTAAATCCCTGCAATTGCTTGACGCAATTGACCTGTTCCCGCTGTTCGCGTCATTTCCTTACCATCACTAATCAAGCTAAAAGAAATCTCAGGATGGGCCAAGCCCAGACGGTTGACAATATCAATGATATGAGACATCTCCGCTTGCTGACTCTTCATATACTTGAGGCGGGCAGGCGTGTTGAAGAAGAGATCCTCTACACAAACCTTGGTTCCCACAGGACTAGTCGCTGGGATGACTTCCTCAACTTCACCCCCACGCGCGACTAACTTGGTTCCGTGACTTGCGCCATCCATCGCCGTCAACAGAGTCAAGACACTGACAGACGCAATAGAAGGCAGGGCTTCACCACGAAAACCAAGCGTCCGAATTCGAAAGAGGTCTGCTTGATTTTTTATCTTGCTGGTCGCATGACGACGCAGAGCCAGCTCTACCTCATCGTGGGCAATTCCATGACCATTATCTGTGATTTGAATCTTCTTGAGACCAGCTTCCTCAATCTCAATGATAATCTGACTAGAGCCAGCGTCAATGGCATTTTCTACCAGCTCCTTAACAACGCTAGCTGGACGCTCGATAACCTCTCCAGCTGCAATCTGGTTTGCCAGCACCTCTGGCAATTCAATAATATGAGACATTTTTCAGCCCCTTTCTATATCTATTTTCCTAGCAATTGATTAGTGCTATTATACCACATTTCAGATAGGACAGAAAAGTAAGCACCACATAGGAGCCAAATACCTCCACATAGACAAAGTCCCTTGCAAGGGGGCATAAAATAGTGTTTAATAAGGATATACAGGAAGTGATCACAACCTTGTATAACTGAAAAGGAGAGAAATTTATGAAAGTAGAACTACAGATTAGTGAAACTTACGAAGAGGAAAGACTGATTGTCCAAGCACCTCAGCCGACAGATAAAGTCCAAAAAGTCATCGAGTTCGCAGAAAATCTGGACCGAACAGAAAAAATCAAAGGGAAAATCGATAATCAGGTCTATCTCATTGAGATTGGCAAGATTCAACGCTTCTATATCGAGAATCGGAAGGTTCTAGCAGAAACCGCGAGTCAGACCTACAGCATTGATTTGCGACTCTATCAGGTCCTTGAACTCCTGCCAAGCAATTTTATCCAAATTTCCCAATCAGAAATCATCAATATCGACTTCATCTCTCATCTCAAGCTTACGCCCAACGGCCTAGTAGAAATCTTTCTAAAAAATGAAAACTTCACCTACTCTTCACGCCGTTACCTAAAAACCATCAAGGAGAAATTAGAACTATGAAAAAACAAGTATTTCACGACGCAGCCACCGGTGTTCTTATCGGCCTCATCCTCTCTATCATCTTTTCACTCATTTATGCACCGAGTACCTACGCACCACTAAATCCCTACTCTATCATCGGCCAAGTGATGGCTCAGTATCAGGTTCACGGTGCCCTGGTCTTGCTCTACTGCACACTGATTTGGGCAGCTATCGGTATTCTCTTCAACTTTGGTAAACGATTATTCAGCCGTGACTGGAGCATGCTCCGTGCGACGCTTTCCCATTTCTTCCTTATGCTGGCTGGCTTTGTCCCACTAGCAACTCTGGCAGGTTGGTTTCCTTTTCACTGGATCTTCTATCTCCAGCTCATTATCGAGTTTGCGATTGTCTACCTCATCATCTGGGCTATTCTCTATAAAAGAGAAGCTAAAAAAGTAGACCATATCAATCAACTCTTGGAGCATAGAAAGTAAGAAACTCATAATAAGCAAAACCGAGAAAGAAACTCCTCGGTTTTTCTTTATCCTGCTGCACCTTGCTATCATAGCAGTTATTTTCAGATCTTCTTTGTAAATTTTCTGTAATTTTCTATCTTTTTTCAAAATATTCTTGCATTTTCCCAAAGTTTTTTGTAGAATATAGATTACATATCCAGATTATTCTGAAAATTCAAAAAGGAGTATTTATCATGTCGCAAGCTATTTCCTTAAATCAATCAACCTGGTCAAGTAAACTAAAAGCAATGGGACCTGGAATCCTAATGGCTTCTGCCGCTGTTGGAGGTTCTCACATTGTATCTTCCACTCAAGCTGGTGGTTCTTATGGGTGGTCGCTACTCCTCTTGGTCATCTTAGCCAATATCTTTAAATATCCATTTTTCCGTTTTGGTGCTGAATACACAGCTGATACTGGAAAGACTTTGGTTGAAGGTTATGCCGAAAAAGGAAAACTCTATCTCTGGATTTTCTTTATCCTCAATGTCTTTTCGGCTATGGTCAACACGGCTGGTGTTGCCATTCTGTGCTCAGCTATCATCGCCAGCGCCTTCCCAATGATCGGTCTTAGCATCACTCAGTGGTCCCTCATTCTCGTTGCAATTATTTGGGCTATGTTACTCTTTGGAGGCTACAAACTCTTAGATGGTATGGTCAAATGGATTATGTCTGCCTTAACCATTGCGACTGTTCTTGCAGTTATCATTGCGGCGGTCAAGCATCCAGAATACAGTTCTGATTTTGTCGAGAAGACACCTTGGCAAATGGCAGCTCTGCCCTTCATCGTCTCCCTCCTAGGATGGATGCCGGCTCCTATTGAAATTTCAGCTATCAATTCACTTTGGTCAGCTGAAAAGAGAAAGACCGTCAACTTTAACACAGAAGACGCTCTGTTTGACTTTAACACTGGTTATATTGGAACAGCTATCCTAGCCGTCTTCTTTGTGGCACTGGGAGCACTGATTCAGTATCCTACAGGGCAGGCGGTTGAAGCTGCTTCAGCCAAATACATCTCCCAATTCGTGGGCATGTATGCCTCTGTTCTTGGCGAATGGTCCCGCTACTTGATTACCTTTATTGCCTTCCTCTGTATCTTTGGAACAGTTATCACTGTTATTGATGGCTATTCTCGCGTTAATCAGGAATCTCTCCGACTGCTAATCAGTCAAAAAGAAGACAATCGTAAATCTTTGAACATCTGGATGACCATCACTGCTATCATCGGTATCGTCATTATCAAGTTCTTCGCTGGTCAGGTGTCAACCATGCTCCGCTTTGCCATGATTGGCTCTTTCCTGACAACACCTTTCTTTGCTCTTTTGAATTATGCCTTGGTAACGCGTGAAAACAAAAATCTTCCTTCTTGGCTCAAACACCTTGCCATTGCAGGATTGCTTTTCCTCTTTGGCTTTGCCATCTTCTTTATCTACGCACTCGCAATCGGAAAAGCAGGTTAACTGACAAGCGCGAGATGAAGATAATACTCTTCGTAAATCAAATTCAAACCACGTCAACGTCGCCTTGCCGTACTCAAGTACAGCCTGCGGCTAGTTTCCTAGTTTGCTCTTTGATTTTCATTGAGTATAAGGTTGCATTTCAAGAGAAAATGCAGCAAATATTTCTATGATAAAAAGCATAAGAACAAGTTTTTGAAGACCTGAACTTATGCTTTTTTACGTTCTCAAAGACTGTTTATACTCAAAAAACAGTTGAAAAATCCCAAGCGCCTCTTATATTGACTTTAATTCTCCTTTTCCAACTCATACAAATCTGCGATAATCGCTGCGACACGTTTGATATCTTCCAGCATGCCTCGCATTTCAAAGTCAGCCAAGACAGGAAAGCCAAAACGTTGACTATATTGCTTGGCTGTCAGGCAGTATTGGTTATTAAAATTACGATTTCCTGAACCAACCACACCAAAACACTTACTAGCATTGTCACCATAGGCGATAAAATCCCCAACGGGTGTCGTCAAAATCTCAACATCTCCGTTATCAACGCCATTCCCACCTTCGAGGTAGGTCGGCAAAAAAGCGACATAGGGATGGTCCATTTCATAGAAATCGTGACCTTCCTTGACCAAATCCTTGATATGAATCTTTTGAACCTCAATCCCTTTGTACTGGGATAAGAGATGGTCTTTCAAGCGCGTCACAAAACTTTCAGTGTTGCCACTCAAACTAATATAAACTAAAGAAATTGTCTTCATATGTACCTCCATGATTTTATTTTTAATCGAAAAAGAACTACCAAGATTGTATCTTGATAGTTCTTTTTTGTCAATACTTAAGCAAGTTCTTCTGTTTCCTCTTCTTCTGCCAAGGCTTTCTGCTGACGCCACATCTTATAGAAGACAAGGGCTAGGAAGAGAATATTGATGACGATAGAGAGAATGCTAACGGCTTGTGAAATAACACTTATCCCTAAACGCATGGTCTCATCGTGAACCAACTGCACAGCGTCCTGTAAACTAACATAGCCATAAATCGAACCAATAATGGCTAGCAAAACATAGCCGACATAAGTATAGTTTGCATATTGCAAATTCTTACGAACAAGGAAGACAATCGCAACTACAACTAAAATAGCAGATAGCACAATCAAGGCCATATTAAAAATAGAATGAGTTGATTCTGCTACTCTATAGCTGTAATTGATGTTGTCTTCTAATTGCTGGGCACTGACCCCTGCAACTTGTTTCTGAGCGGCACGAAGGGCTTCTTTGCTAGGTAAGGGGCTCAACATTCCAAACAGAGACATTGCTGAAATAAGAGCAGACAAGATTAGCAAGACCCATAGATAAATCGGTTTCTTTTTCATGATAGAACCTCCTAATAATATTATTTTTATTATAGCACATTTTGTAAAGGAATACAAATCTTACAGTATCGTTTCTACCTGTTTTCGGTAGGCTTTTGGCGATTTTCCGCACAATTTTCGGAACACTTTATAGAAATATCCAAGGTTACTGTAACCAACAGCATAACAAATATCTTCGATACTGTCACTGGTTGAAAGCAAGAGCTGCTGGGCAGCCTTAATACGTTGTTTGTTTAGTAACTCTGCGAAGGTAGAATTGGTTTAAGCGTTACAGTAAAACAATCTAACCATCTACTATTAACAAATCTATAAAAAATTTAGTTTGACAAGCAAACAATAACACTTTCTCCCCATTTACAATCCCATCAAACCGTGGTACAATGAGAATTGTGAAAAAATTATCAGGAGACAATTCATGAAAAAATCTATCTTAACTACACTGCTTTTTGCAGTTCTTTACTTCCTCTGCATGGGGATTGGTGTCCTTTTGGGCAATCTCCTCGACCAAACTGGAAACATGTTTTATGCGCCTGCCTTTACTGCCCTTGTCGGCGGTAGTGTCTATATGATCCTGGTCGCAAAAGTTCCGCGCTTTGGAGCCATTACCACTATCGGCCTTGTCATGGCTCTCTTTTTCTTGGGATCTAAACACGGTGCTGGTGCCTTCCTTCCGGGAATTATCTGTGGCCTCCTAGCAGATGGAGTAGCTCATTTAGGAAAATACAAGGATCAAACAAAGAACTTTCTTTCTTTCGTTATTTTCGCCTTTAGCTCAACTGGTCCAATCTTACTTATGTGGATTGCACCCCAAGCCTATATAGCAACCCTTCTAGCAAGAGGAAAATCGCAAGAATATATCGACCGTATCATGGTCGCGCCAAATCCTGGAACTGTCCTTCTATTTATCGCAAGTATTGTCATCGGAGCCCTAGTGGGTGCCTTGATTGGACAAGCCTTGAGTAAAAAATTTGCGCAGAAAATCTAGTCAATAAAAAAGAGCCATGAGGCTCTTTTTTATTTATGGCTCAAGACTTAGTCAAGAAATCTCCCAAGAATTGGATCGCAAAGATAATAAAAATGATAATGATGGTTGCCAAGATGGTCACATCGTGATTGTAGCGGTTAAATCCATAAGCGATGGCCACGTTACCGATACCACCAGCTCCAACTGCCCCCGCCATAGCCGTTTCCCCAACAAGGGAAATCAAGGTCACAGTCGTCACACGGATCAAATCTGGAAGACCTTCTAGTAAGCCTGATTTCCCCTAGGTTAAAATTTTTTACCTGAAAAACTTCTTTTTTCTAGAGATAAAACCAACCCTATCACACTCACTACCAAAAATACCCACCAACAAAGGCTGATATCTTGCAAAGCTAAGAAGGAAAATACAGACATCCCCAAGGGTAATGTTAGGGAAAAAATCATACTCAAGAGATTATTACTTCTAGCTAATACATCCGCACTCAAATTAGACAATAACAGAGTATCTAATTTAGGCATTGATTTCGACATCAAATACATGACAAAGGCTAAGCAAACAACACCTACTAGAGGAGAAAAATCTAAAATATTAGCAGTAGCAAGTAATACAAACAGACTTGCATTGAGTGATAACAAGCTTGAAAACGACAATTTTCCAAAATAATCATTTGGGGTTAGGCTACCAAGAATAGCTCCTCCTAAGCTAACACATTCAATTAAAAATAGGGATTGAGCATAGCTGAGATGATAGATAGTATGGTCTAATAAGTAAAAGTGATAAATACCTCCAACAGCTCCTCCTAAAGTATTCATTACCAAAATGACAAGGATAATTTTAAGCAATGATTTACTTTCTCTCTGTCTAAATATATTATCCATGTCCGCATAGATTGCCTTAACTTGTTGAAGTAAACTAATCGACTTATCCTCTACACTTACAGACAAATACGTCAATTCTCTTCTATTTTTGAATAAAATGAGAGAAGATAGTAAAAAGAAGCCAGCATTCACAATTGCAACAAAAGAAAAATTTTGGTGGCTTGTTGTGAGTAACCACACTCCTAAGGCTTGACCTCCTAGATTTGATAAATAGGAGACAAACTGAGTAAAGGAATAAGCTTCATAGAGCTTATCTTCAGAAATATTATGCTGGATAATCGGCATACGAAGTCCTGCTGTATAATCCGATAAAATATCTGAACAGATATTAACCATACAGATAAAAGCAAACGTTACGAAGTTCTGATCATGAATCACACTAGCAATCAAAAGAAATAGGAGACTTTGCACACAACCAACCCAGATAATTGTCCCTGCTTTATTTCGAGTATGATCAGCCTTAATACCAACATAAAAAGTAAATAGGAAAGGTAAAATCGTAATCATATTCGCCATAAATACAGCTATATTTTTAAAGGGTAGACTCGCAGCATAAACGATAAATACCAGATTATAAATATAAGCTCCACTTGAGCTTAAAAACCTTGATAAGGTCAGTATTCTAAATAAATGATGTCTTAAGAATAGTTTCATAATAGGCCTTTCTCACATTTCAAAGAGTATTCTATTGAAATCAGTCTAACAAAAAAAGCGGGACTCCCCACTTTTTTGTAATATATTTTTTCTGAAAATAGGAACTCTAGCGCCTAGAAACTGCTAATTATCAATCCATCTACAAGCCTATTTATTTTTCATCAGTCGATGTAACGAGAATATATTACAAATCTTTATTTGAAAGCTGATTTGCAAAATAGTTTTCATAGTATCTTGCACCATCTATATACTCTAAATCTTGTAAGATTGTAATGCCTCTCTGGATTTTTTCAAGACCCTTATTTTTTACATTAAAAATAGTATCATAATACCCTTTAGCAATCATATAAATGATTTTAAGATAAGCTTGAGATTCTGGCAATTCTCGTTTTTCAATCTGAAAAACAAAATAGTCTGCTTTTAATTTATCCTTTTCCTCTATCGCTTTAAAAAGTCCATTCATCAAAATGGTATCGATACCGACTTTGTTACTAGGTAAAGAGCCTAATAAATCCGTCTTTTGTAACATCTCCCTAGAATATTTAAAATAAAGGGGCAGAGGAAACAAAGTAGAAATCGTTGAAAATAGTTCCAATTCATAATTTCCCCAGATGTCAATAGTAAAAAAATAGTCATAGAGAAAAGTCAGTTCTTCATCCGTTGCTCTTATTTCTGAATCAAAAAACACAAGAAGGCTTTTGATACGAATCATTTGTAAAAGATAGCTTGTTTCACCACTTGATCTATACTTTTGAGTCGTCTCTTCATACAAGGAATGGAGAGAATCAATCCCTTCTCTGTCATATAAATCCCAAAGATTTTCTTGAAAAGCCAAAACCTTTTTCTGAGAAAAACCACGTACCAAGTACATAAATTCATTCAAATCAGAGTGGATGTTATCTAGGGCAGTAATCAATTTCATAGATGATAAGTCTGCTTCTCCACGCTCAAATTTGCTCAGCATGGAATAAGTAAACTCTCCTCCCGTCGCCTCCTGTAGAGATACATTTCGACTCTTTCTCAATTCTTTAAAAACTTCTCCCAGATTTTGCATATTGACTCCCCACAATTCTTAACTCTCTAACTCATAAAAGCGACGATTGATAGCAACCAGTACAGAAAATTTTAAGTCTTGGCTATACGGCAACTCCTATGAATGATGTACAGATACCCTAACTCTTTTTTATTTATGGCTCAATTTCTTAGTCAAGAAATCTCCCAAGAATTGGATTGTAAAGATAATCAAAATGATAATGATGGTTGCCAAGATGGTCACATCGTGATTGTAGCGGTTAAATCCATAAGCGATGGCTACGTTACCAATACCACCAGCTCCAACCGCACCAGCCATAGCCGTTTCACCAACAAGGGAAATCAAGGTTACAGTCGTCACACGAATCAAATCTGGAAGACCTTCGGATAGATAAACACCTACGATATCCCAGAATGTCGCTCCGCTCGCTTGAGCCGCCTCAATAACACCACCATCTAGCTCAGCCAAGACAACCTGCACCTGACGGGCAAAGAAGGCAAAGACTGCAAAAGATAGCGGTACGATAGCCGCATTTGGACCAATGCTTGTTCCTACGATTAGATGAGAGAAGGGTGACAAGACTGCCAAGAGAATGATAAATGGTACCGCACGGAAAATAGAGGTAATCTTATCCAAAATCCAAAAGACAACCTTATTTTCCAAGACACCACCTGGCGCTGTCAAGACAAGGAAAAGGCCTGCCACTAGCCCCAAGAAACCTCCGATGATAAAGGACAGAACTGTCATATAAAGAGTTAGGTAGATGGCTGTTCCCCAGCCTGCTTGACCAGCCCAGCCCATTTTATAGACATTTGGTAAATAGGTTTGAATCAATGATCCCATCTTACTGTCCTCCCTTCAATACTTTTAGCTGTACGCCTGCTTGACGAATGGCTTCTTGGGCGCTTGCCAAGGCTTCTTTTTCCCCTGACAAGACCACAACTAATTCTCCAACAGGAGTACCATCTAGGATTTCGATATTTCCATAAAGGATATTAGCCGTTACTTGGTAACGCTTGTATAATTCATTCAAAAGTGGCTCGTCTGTTGAAGCACCTGCATACTTGAGTTGCACCAAAAGGCTGTTTTCAGACAAGTGTTCCACGATTTCTTGCTTCTCGATTTTGACCATGGCTTCGTCAATACCTGTAGCTGTTGAGATAAAGTCTTGAGTCAAAGGTTGTTTAGGGTCTGAGAAGATTTCAAGGACACTACCCTCCTCAATCAAATGACCATCCTGCATAACTGCCACACGGTTGGCAATATCTTTGACAATCTGCATTTCATGCGTAATCAAGACAACAGTTAAGCCTAATTTTTGGTTCAAATCTTGCAACAAGGCCAAAATCTGCTTGGTTGTCTTAGGGTCAAGGGCAGACGTTGACTCATCTGAAATCAAGATTTTTGGGTCATTTGCCAAGGCACGCGCAATAGCCACACGCTGTTTTTGCCCTCCAGATAGTTGTGAAGGATAGTTTTCAGCACGGTCTGCCAAGCCAACCAAGTCCAACAACTTAGCTACTTTAGCCTTCTTTTCTTCCTTGCTAAGTCCAGAGTGTTTAAGGGCAAAGGCTACATTCTCCTCTGCTGTCTTCTGACTCATCAGATTAAAATGCTGGAAAATCATCCCGATATCCTGACGTTTACGACGCAACTGTTCTGCCGTCAAGATCACCTTACCATCAAAAATCACATCGTCGTCAATGGTAATTTTGCCTGCAGATGGTTTTTGCAAGAGGTTAATTACCCGTACAAGGGTTGATTTCCCTGCTCCAGAATATCCAACGATTCCGTAGATATCCCCTTCTTGGATGTGAATGGTCACATCCTTGACCGCTGTGATGGTTCTCTTCTTTTGGTGAAAAGTCACATCGATCTGATCTAACTTGATAATATCTCTACTCATAGCTTCTAATCAGCTCCTCTACTAATTCAATATGGGTGTAATAATCGGCGATTCGCACATTTTCATCTCCACCGTGGTCTCGGCTATTGGCATTTCCTAGACCGAAGGCCACCATTGGCACCTCTAGGGCATCAAAGACCGTATGCATAGGCCCTGTCCCAGCTGTCGTCGGCAAGACTGAAACGCCCTGTGGATAGAATTTCTTGGCCAACTCAATCACATTGAGAATGGCTGGTGCGCTCATATCGCTTCGATAGCTCATCTCTCCCAAGGTATAGTATAATTCTACCTTATCAAAGCCATTTTTGTCTAGCTGTTTCCGAATTTTTTCCAGAACATCATGCGGTTCTAAGCCCGGAACCAGACGAACCTCTAGCTTGGCACTGGCTTCTGCTGGCAAAATAGTCTTAACACCCTGACCTTGATAACCTGACTGAATCCCTTCGATATTAAGCGCTGGCTCGAAAAAGAAACGTTTTAGAAAGGCCATCCGCTCCTCCTGTAAAAGAGGCAACTCCAATCCATAGATCCGACTAACTTCCTCTGGGTTTCGTTGACCATAAGTTTCTAGCAAGGCCATTTCTCGTTCATTTGGCTCTTGTACTTCTTCGTACAAACCTTCAACCAAGATACGGCCATCTGCAGCGCGAAGAGACTGTAAGGCTTGGAGGAGATACCAAGGAGCTGATTCCACAACCCCACCATAACTAGAGTGAATATCCACATCAGCGCTTTTCACCTTGGCATCAAAGGTCACAATCCCCTTATTGCCACCAGAAATTTCCAGTTGTTCCAAGGCATTTTTGGTCCCTTGTTCCCAGACCAACAAATCTGCACCACGGAGTTTATCCGCATGTTTTTCCAGATACTTATCTAGGTCTGTCGAAGCCGATTCCTCCGCACCCTCCATGATAAAGCTGATATTGACAGGCAGGTCATCGTGGTGCTGCATGTATTTTCTCAAAGCACTCAAACGAGCTGTGATATGACCCTTATCATCGTCAACCCCACGCCCATACATGAAGCCATTGCGCACCGAAAGCGTAAAGGGATCCTCTGTCCACACTTGATCTCCGTCCGCTGGCACAGTGTCATAGTGGTTATAGAAAATCAAGGTCTTGGCATCTGGACGCGAACTCTTGAAATGCGCCATGACAAAAGGCGCCGTGTAAGTCTCATCAATCTCCACTTCAGCCCCAACACGCTTGAAAATCTCACCCAGATAGTTTGCGACTTCCTTGAGTCCAACCTGCTGGGCAAAGACCGACTTCTTAGAAATCAAGGTACGCAAAACCTCAAAATAATGCTGGGCTACATGATCCTTTTCAAATTTTTCTATCTGTTCTTGTTCGCTAGGAAAAACCATATTCTCTCTACCTTTCTATGAACTACTCTTCCTGACAATCCATGCTCTATACAAAAGCAAGAGGTGGAATTTTCTCTCCCACCTCCCTGTTTCTTATTACCAAACTGGTTGATCCAAACCGTCTGATGTTTCTTCGATAACTTTTTTCACGTCATCTGTGTGGTAAGCTGCGATCACTTTCTTGATAGCATCAGCCTTAGGTGATGTTTCCCAATCTTTTTTCGCAACGATGATGTTGTACCATTGTTTTGAGTTTTCATCAGCTTGTTCTTTGAAAAGTGCTTTCTTGTAGTCCAATTTTGCTTCTGTAACGAAGGTATTGTTTACAACAGCAGCGTCAACTGATGACAATGAACGAGCTGTTTGGCTAGCGTCCAATTCAGTGATTTTCAAGTTCTTTGGATTTTCTTTGATGTTAGCAACTGTTGCAAGAGCAGTTCCTGAAACGTCCAATTTAATCAAGCCAGCTGATTGAAGCAAGTAAAGCGCACGGCTTTCGTTTGTAGCGTCATTCGGTACAGCGATTTCTCCGTTTGCTGGGATATCTTCTACTTTAGTGTACTTGTTGTCACTTCCATTCAAACCTGAGTAAAGGCGGATTGGAGAGATGTAAGTATCAGCAATCGCTACAAGGTCTTTTCCGTTTTCTTTGTTCCAGTTGTTCAAGAAGTTATAGTGTTGGAAAGCGTTCAAGTCTACTTCACCATCAGCAGTTGCCTTGTTTGGTTGTGAGTAGTCTGTGAACTCTGTAAATTCCAAAGTGATTCCGTCTTTTTTAACCAATTCTTGAACTTTATCCCAACGAGCTTCTTCAGAACCGCTACGGTTGACAGTTGCGATTTTAATAGTTGTTGCATTGTCTGCTTTCTTTTCTGAGTTTCCGCAAGCTGCAAGAGCCAAACCTGCGACTGTAGCAAGGGCTGCTAGGCCAAGCCATTTTTTAATTTTCATGATTCTTTCTCCTTAAAAATAATACCGTACTAGTATCTCATACTTTCTTCAATTGCACAAATTGTTATTAGATAATCAGATATATAGTTTAAAACTATATCCCTAAAAACTGAGAAATCACCCATCTTACTCAGAATGGATGACTTCAAAAAATTATTTAATATCAGCTTCTGCTGGTAGATAAGTGTCGCCAAAGAATTGTTTAGACAATTTTTCAAGCGTTCCATCTTTGTAGAGTTCTTTAATGCGTTTGTCTACAAATGATTTCAACTCATCTTGACCTTGAGCAAGAAGTGGGTAAACGTACGGTTGTTGGTCGCTTGGAAGTTCGATAACTTTCAAGTTGTCCAAACCTTGGTTCTTGATCACTGTTTCAACACCAATTTTATCAAAAATCTTGTAGTCAAATTGGCCATCGCTCAAACGTACCATGATTTGTTGGAAGTCTGCCTTAGTATAGTTAAGGATAGTTGGGTTGTCCGGGTGTTCAGCGTTGTATGCTTCTAACTGCTTAGCTGATGTAGTGGCTTGAACGACTTCCGTCGATTTTCCACCGATATCAGCGAGAGACTTGATGCTAGAGTCGTCTTTCTTCACTACAAGGACATTAGGGTTTTGGGCAATTGGTGCGGCATAAAGGTATTTCTCCGCACGTTCTTTAGTGTAGCTAAGATTGTTGACAGCCATATTGTAACGGTCAGCGTCAAGACCAGCAAATACACCTGACCATTCTGTCTTTTCAAACTTGACATCATATTTGTCAGAATCTTTAAAGATAGCGCGAACGACTTCAATCTCGTAACCAGTCAATTCGCCATTTTCTTCATAGATAAATGGTTTTGGCGAACCATTGGTTGCAACGATGATTTCTTTCTTGCTAGCTGCTTCTCCTTCTTTCTTAGCACCACCTGAGCAAGCTGCTAAAACACCTGCAGCAACAAGCGCAAGGGCCGCAAGAGATGAGTATTTAACGATTTTTTTCATGTCATTTCCTCCAAAATAGAATACCTTATAATCTTAACAGAAAAAGACCATTTACGCCATTATATGATATCTATCTCTGTGATAGGTTTTCTTTATGGCTGATTTATACTCAATGAAAATCAAAGAGCAAACTAGGAAGCTAGCCGCAGGTTGCTCAAAACACTGTTTTGAGGTTGGAGATAAGACTGACGAAGTCAGTTACATATACCTACGGAAAGGCAAAGCTGACGTGGTTTGAAGAGATTTTCGGAGAGTATTAAAAGACCAAACGTAAAACTGCAATTAGGACCACTCCAAAGAGAACCGTTCCGACTAGATTGCGGTAGCGAAAGGCTACCCAAGCTGTTGGAAAGACTGCTAAGAAGTCCAGCCATTTGATTTGAGGAAAGCTCCCAACCTTGCCTGTCACTACGCTTGAAAGAATCAAGGCAAAGATAATAGAAACGGGCAAGAACTTCAAAAAACGCTCAACGATCGCAGGCAAGCCCTTATACTTGACCAAGATGAAGGGAATTATACGGGGAATCCAGGTCACAAGACCAGAGAAAATAACTGCTAATAAAAGATACTTACTGACCATCTAAAACCACCCCCATTGTACAACCTAGCAAGGTCGCAAACAGAACAGCTAGTGACTGAGACACCACTGTCAAGAGTAAAAAGAAGGACACCGCAACAACTGCTAGGATAATCAGCAGATTGCGGACAGGAATTCGTCTTTGCATAATCTGGAATTGCGAAGCAAAAATTCCAATGAACATCCCAACCAGGGCAAAATCCAATCCAAAGATTTCTGGATTTGGAAGCAGACCACCCAGAGCCGTTCCGGCAACTGTTCCCACAAACCAAGCCACATAGCTGTTAAGATTGTTTCCGTGCATCCACATAGGATTGACCTTGTCTGCATGGGCTAATTCGCCCATCAAAACGCCATAGGTCTCATCTGTCAAGATACTAGACATACCGATATTTTGCCAGAGACTGGTATGACGGAAATAGGTCGACGCATGTAAGCTCAGCAAAAAGAGACGCAAATTGATCAAAAAGACCGTCATCGCAATAGCTGCTACAGGTGCTTGAACCGCAATCAGTGCCAGCATGGCAAACTGGGCACTCCCAGCATAAACAAAGAGGCTCATCAAGCCCATCTCCACAGGTGTCACATAGGGCGCACCAATAATCCCACAGGCCAGCCCGATACTGACATAGCCAAGGGCCGTTGGCATGGCTGCCTGTGCCCCTTCCCAAAATCCTTTTTCTTTCATCTTTCTCCTCATATTGTCTTAATAATACTCAATGAAAATCAAAGAGCAAACTAGAAAGCTAGCCGCAGGTTGCTCAAAACATTGTTTTGAGGTTGCAGATAGAAGCTGACGCGGTTTGAAGAGATTTTCGAAGAGTATAAGTAGGCTGAAAAGACTTCAGCCACAGCATGGACTATTATAACACATTCAGGAAAGAGAAAAAAGTCTGCTGATTTTGACCATTATAAAAAGACTGGCAATCCAGTCTCAAACATATATTAGACAAATTCTCCACTAAATACTTTCACGAATATTCAGAAGCATGAAAAAGGCAACTAGAAGAAATAGTAATAAAACAAAGCTAACTGCCAGAGTTCCAAAGCTAGTAGCAATGGTTACCAAAGCTATTGTAAATAAGCTAGGTAAAACAACCGTAATAGCCCCGATAGAAGATTGAACTGCTCCCATTGACTCCTCAGGTATTTGTTTAAAGACGAGTTCTTGCAATCTAGGAGAGAGAATACCTGCGAAAAAGGCATCCAAGGCACTAAAGATGAGAATCCAGTCAAAACGAACTGTGGCAAATCCTACTAGAAGAAACAACTGGATGACAAGCGAGGCATAGAGAGCTGCTTTTATAGAAATCGTATTTTTCAGATAGCCACTTACAAGGCTTCCGACAATCAGGGCTGACAGTTCAAAAGTGGATAGCAGGGCAAGAGATTGACCTGTTTGTAAATTCAAAAAGGGTTGATTTCTCAAAAACAGAGTAGAGACAGGAACTGTAACATTTATCACTGCTTGACTAATAGAAATAATAAACAAAACCAAGAGCACCTGATTCATATTCCATATCAATTTCGATGATTGGAGCAAATGCTGGCAAAAGGATTTTACAGAGAGTCCTTCTTGATAGCTAATCGTTTTTTCTACTTTCAAGAGGTCAGTTTTTATGAATAGGATACCTAAAAATGCGATTAAAAATGTAAGAGCGTTCAGTAAGGAAATAAACTGGATGGATAGAATACCTAGTAAGACTCCTCCTAGAATATTACTGATTGTTTTCACTAAACTAACAGTTGACTGTTTAAACCCAATAGCTTCTGCCAAATGGTCTTGTCCAATAATTCTAATGAAAATCGGAGTGAGCATGGCGCCTGAAAAATAACTCAATGTGTCAGACAAGAGGTTAATCAGACAAATAAATGCTACTAATACTAAGGAAAAGGACTGCCCTGAAAGTGATAAAGAAACGATAGAGTAAAGCAAAAATTTTGCAAAACTAATGACTGTGTATTTCAAGACACGATGATGTTGAAAATCCGCCAAAACTCCCAGAAAGATTTGTAGAACTTGGGGCAGGGTTTCTGAAATCGTGATAAGTAAAATCGCCAAAGGGGCAAAAGAGGCATCTGCCACATAATTCAAAAAGGCCAGATAAAAAATCGTATCCCCAAGCGTTGAAATCCACTGGTTGACAGTTAATTGCCTAAAATCTCTATTTTGAAGAAATACTTTCATCACAACTCCTTTTTAAGTTCCAGTTGGAATTTTTATTCCAGTGTATCAAAAACAAGACTTGGTTTGGCATTGAAATCCAAGTCTCGCTTATATATTTTTCATGTTAGATTCATTCATTATATAACCGTTAATACCGTATTTTATAATGAATCATATTTTAAAAATACCAGACCACACTATTCCCTGCTTGTATTTAGCTTCTTTCTTTTGTACAAATTTTGCTAAATCCAACAACTCTGTCGGCGGTTCACCTTTAAAGCCCAATAATTCTTTAGAGATGGCAAATGAGAGACGTACAGCTAGCAAATCTTCATTACTACTAGAAAACTGTTTCGCTGTCTCCAGCAATTGCTTCCTAAATTCTTCCGTCAAGCTAATTTCTTTATTATTGTACAGGGAATGAATTAAAATTTGTAACTGACTCTGTTTTCCCATCGTTTACCTCATCTTATCTAGGACGCCAAGGACCATATTTAGCCCAACCATCCACCATAACATTTACAGTGTGTTCCAAATTAGAAATATATTGTACAGACTTCCATTTCTTAGTCTTTGTATTATAGTAAAAGTCGTAGGGTGCTGCTCTATATTTATAAACCCAATAATCCTCTGAGTTATCCACTAGATCATAAGTTAAGACAACAGTTCTATCTTGAATTCGGGCTCTGGACTCTACTTCTTCAACCGAAGGACTGTCAGCAAAGACAGTTGTTGTGTTCAATGCTACTGTATTTACGAAAACAAAGCCAGCTAGAATAATTCCCGTTTTTAGTAAAAATTTAACTCTCATATTAGTTGCACCTTTCTAATAAGTAATTTGATGTAAATATAAACTATCATTTCCAATATCAATAGTAAGATTGCACTTTGATTGTAGGAAAATCTTTCTTCATTTGTAAACCACTTCTGCGACCTAGGATTTGCTTCAAGTGCTTTACAAGGATAGTATAACACAGAAATTGGCTTATTTTAGAAAATCGCATATTTGATATTTTTTCTTATAGAAATTTCAGATTTGCGATTTTGGTAGATTTGATTATTTCCCTGGTATAATAAAGTTATTACTAATTAAGGAGTGGAGCAACTATGAAGAAACAAATTTTAACATTATTGACAATCGTTGCTGATATTATTATCATTTTGCCATTTCTAACTAATCGATAAGTTCTTTGTATTGCTGCAAGCGCAATTTAAAAAGGGCTATCAATTGTGGATTTTCTAATACTTGCAGAGATTGGATAAAGTGTTCAATCTCTTTTTGATTGTTTCCTTTGGTTTGAAGAAAAATCTGCATTTTCTTTAAAAATTGCCACAATACTTTTTCAAAAACATCGTATGGACGCAGCATGCTCTCCAACTCGGCTTCAAAGATTGGGATGTAGGAGAAAAGTTTACGCTCCATGAACTCTGATAAGATATTTAAGAGCCCTTGCTTCATATACAATCGATTGTGTACTAACTCTTTAAATTCTTTGGATTTCTCAAGTAAAGAAGTTGATAAAAATATCAAATCTTGGTTACTCAAGAAGGGCATAGTATTGCAAAAAAGGTAGAGTTCAAACCATGTCCAAGACTCAATAGCATAGAGATAAGTGGTCAAAAACTCGCTATCCTCCTCTGCTAGGGGATAATTTTTATCTAAGGAATGAATAGCATTTTTAATCACAATGGCATTCAAACAACGATAGGTCTCTGCCATCTGTCCTTGCTCGACTTCCTCCAACAGTTGCTCTAAGCCAGCTATATCTTGGTGGGCAAAGCGATCCACAACCCTCCTACCAATCTGCATATGTGGAGATTCTTGATAGTTGTTGAGCTTGTGCCCAAACTCATCAAAATTCATATTGATTCCTTGGATGGCTAATATGAGCTTATCAGCAGACAACATGGACTGCCCTAGCTCAAACTTGGACAACTGAGAAGCTGTTAGCCCGTCACAAGCCACATCTGACTGCTTGAGCTTTCTAGCCAAACGTAATTCCTTGTAAAATTCCCCCAATTCCATTTTTTCAATCATCCTACCACCTCCTAGCTTTTGCATATTATATCATTATTTTTATAGTTTTGTCAAAATATTCTGACACTTTGGTGATTGAAAAAGCCAGCCTTAAGCTGACTCTTTATTCTATAGTATCAAAAGCGAGACTTGGTTTGGCATTGAGATCCAAGCTTGCGAAGTTTTCTTTGTTCCACTCGCTGACGCTGGCATAGGCAATCATTCCTGCATTGTCTCCGCAAAGGCGCAGAGGTGGAATGATGACATTGACATCTGTGATTTCAGTTGCTAGGCGTTCTCTGAGACCTTTATTGGCTGCCACGCCACCTGCCACAACTAGAGTTTTAACAGGGTATTTCTCCAAAGCCTTCTTAGTTTTTGCCATAAGAATATCCAAGACAGCTGCTTGGAAGGAAGCACACAAATCCTCTGTGGACAAGCTTTCTCCCTTTTGCTCGGCATTGTGGTGAAGGTTGATAAAGGCCGATTTCAAACCTGAGAATGAAAACTCCAGATTATCTTCCTTAATCATGGCTCGAGGAAAATCATAAATATCCTGCCCCTGATGAGCTAGCTCATCAATCTCACGACCTGCAGGATAGGTCAAGCCCATGACACGGCCGACCTTATCATAGGCCTCACCAACCGCATCATCTCGCGTTTCACCAACAATCTTGTAATCACCAACCTCCGAAACATAAACCAACTCTGTGTGTCCACCACTGACCAAGAGGGCTAGCAGGGGAAACTCCAAAGGTTCCACACTCTGAGCTGCCATGAGGTGGCCAGCCATGTGATTAACAGGGATAAGTGGAAGCCCATGTGCCCAAGCAAAGGCCTTGGCAGCTGACAAGCCAACTAGCAAGGCTCCAACCAAGCCCGGTCCATAGGTAACCGCCACAGCTGTTACATCGTCTTCGGTAATCCCTGCTTCTGCCAGTGCCTCCTCGATACAGGCTGTAATGACCTCGACATGGTGACGACTGGCTACTTCAGGCACTACGCCCCCAAAACGTTTGTGACTCTCAATTTGACTAGCAATGACATTGGACAAGAGCTCATCGTCGTTTTTCAAGACGGCGACACTGGTCTCATCACAGGATGTCTCAAATGCTAAAATATATCTATCTTTCATCTATTTCTCTCTTCATGATAATGGCGTCCTCGACTGGGTCATGGTAGTAGGCCTTTCGCTCAGCGATGACTGCCATCTTTTCTTTCTTGTAAAATGCTTGCGCTCGTTGATTTGACTTTCTGACTTCTAGGAAAATCTCCTTGTCTGTCGGCAATTGAGCAAACAAGGCCGAGGCAATCCCCTGACCCTGATAGGCTCCTTTAACAGCGATTTGCAAGACTTCTGCCTCAAAAATATTTTCCTGCACAGCTAGAAATCCAATCACTTCTGCCCCATCATAAGCCAGAGCATACCAAGTCTGGTCTTGGGACAGGTCTGCTTGGATTTGTTCCAGTGTCCAAGGACTGACTGGGTAAACAGCTATCATAACAGCGTAGATGGCTTGAGCCAAGTTAGGCTGCTGTTGGATTCGTTTGATTTCTATCATAGGCGTTTAATGTAAGACTCGCCAGACTCGGTGTGGTTCTTGAGCCAGTTTTCCTCAGCCTCGACACGCTTGAGGTAGTTCGGCACAAAATCATGCAAGGAGTCTGCTTCCTTGTCCCAGGCCCAGAGAGCTAGATTAGCTGCATTTGGCAAGGTTTCTTTGTAATTAGTCCTTGGCAAGTGTTCTTGAATCTGCTCCACAAAGGGGCCAACTTCTCCGACAAATGTTACCTGACTAGCACCCTTGATTAGCTCAATCACTCGCTCAAAAGGCAGGTGTGCTTCTGGCATGACAGGTTTAGCATTTTCATAAAATCCTGCGTAAACATTGTTGCGACGCGCATCCATCAAAGGAACGAACAAGCCTTCTTGTTGGTAGGGCACCAGAGCCACGAGGCTAGACATACCAACTAACTCAATGTTCAGAGTATGAGCCAAAGTCTTGGCAGTTGCGACCGCAATTCGCAAGCCTGTGTAGCTACCTGGTCCTTCTGCCACCACGATTCGGTCCAAATCCTTGGGCGTCCAATCCAAACTTGCCATCAAAAAATCGATGGCAGGCATGAGGGTAATACTGTGATTTTTCTTGATATTAATCGTCGTCTCAGCAAGAACTTGCTTGTTCTCTAAAATAGCGAGAGAAAGAGCCTTGCTGGACGTATCAAAAGCTAATACTTTCATAACACATTCCTATCTTTTTGTCTGCTTACTATTATACTACAAAAGCTGGCACATGGGAATTTTCTTTACCCCCACACAAGAGTCCCACACTTAACTAAAAATAATTTAAAAAAATGCTCACTTTTCCTTTTCTTTTCCGAATATAAAAGTGAACAAGAAAATTGAAAGGATCTCCGTAAAAAGTTTGGTAAGTCATGCTAGATAAGAAACACATTTTTAGAAGGATAAATTTTATTGTCTTCATCTCTTACAGTTTTCTCAGCATTCTCAATGATTTAAACATTACTACTATCCCTTTACCAATCGATTTATCTGTTTGTATTGTTTTATTTTTATGCTTCAACTCTATTTTTGAACAGAACAATGACTCCCATAAAAATAATAAGCTCTGAAAATTCCATTGTCATGTCATTTTAGAAAAATGCAAAAACTGCCTCATCTTGATAGATGGGGTGGAATTTTCTTTATCCCCAAACAAAAATGCCCCAGCATGAGCAGGGCATTTAAGCATTTAATCCAAAGTAAAATACAAACCAAACGACATAGGTTACGAGGAGGAGAAAAAGCGAGTAGAGAGTCACAAAGGTAATCTTCCACAAGAACTTGGTTTGTCGTTGTTCCAGTTTGGCAAATAGAAGATTCCCCGCATAAACGCAAGCAACAAAAGCAATAAAAGCTACCAAGCGAGCTCCGATAGCAAAAGCAAATAAGTTATACATAGGCCATCCTCCTTGACTTAAAATCTATATGGAATTATGACAAGCAATAAATTTCACTTCCGTTATCAATATAACACATTTTCTTTGTTTTTGCAAACGCTTACCAAATAAATCGTCCCATGACTTTCTCGTTTCCGTCTTTTACTAATCTTTCATTTTGTGGTATAATTGAAATAATTGTAACGAATCAAGGTCAATCTAGACACAAAATGGAATGAAATCAAGCAAATATCTGCTAAAAGTTTGGAATAAGCTGACCTGTAAAATAGAAAGGAACTATATGATTTACAAAGTTTTTTATCAAGAAACAAAAGAACGTAGCCCACGTCGTGAAACTACACGCGCACTATACCTAGACATCGATGCCAGCTCAGAACTTGAGGGCCGTATCGCTGCTCGCCAACTTGTCGAAGAAAATCGCCCAGAGTACAATATCGAGTATATCGAACTCTTGTCTGACAAATTGCTAGATTACGAAAAAGAAACTGGCGCCTTCGAAATTACGGAGTTCTAATATGGCCTATACTCTTAAACCTGAAGAAGTCGGCGTTTTTGCCATCGGTGGTCTGGGAGAAATCGGGAAAAACACTTACGGAATTGAATACCAAGATGAGATTATCATCGTCGATGCTGGGATTAAATTCCCAGAAGATGACTTGCTGGGTATCGACTATGTCATTCCTGACTACTCTTACATAGTAGACAATATCGACCGCGTCAAGGCTGTTTTGATTACACACGGACACGAGGACCACATTGGTGGGATTCCATTCCTGCTCAAGCAAGCAAATGTCCCTATCTATGCTGGACCGCTTGCCTTGGCTTTGATCCGTGGGAAACTCGAAGAACACGGCCTCTTGCGCAACGCCAAACTTTACGAAATCAACCACAACACTGAGTTGACCTTTAAAAATCTCAAGGCAACTTTCTTTAGAACGACTCACTCTATTCCAGAACCTTTGGGGATTGTCATTCATACTCCTCAAGGGAAAATTGTCTGTACGGGTGACTTCAAGTTTGACTTAACACCAGTTGGTGAACCAGCAGATTTGCACCGTATGGCAGCTCTTGGTGAAGACGGTGTACTCTGTCTCCTGTCTGACTCGACAAATGCAGAAGTGCCAACCTTTACCAACTCTGAAAAAGTCGTTGGTCAGTCCATCATGAAGATTATCCAAGGCATTGAAGGACGTATCATCTTTGCATCCTTTGCCTCAAATATCTTCCGTCTCCAGCAAGCAACAGAAGCTGCTGTTAAGACTGGGCGCAAGATCGCTGTCTTTGGTCGTTCTATGGAAAAGGCCATTGTCAACGGAATCGAGCTTGGCTACATCAAAGCTCCTAAGGGAACCTTTATCGAGCCAAATGAAATCAAAGACTACCCTGCAGGCGAGATTCTTATCCTCTGTACAGGTAGTCAGGGCGAGCCGATGGCAGCCCTCTCTCGTATCGCCAACGGAACCCACCGTCAGGTGCAACTCCAACCAGGTGATACCGTTATCTTCTCTTCAAGTCCAATCCCTGGAAATACGACTAGCGTCAACAAGCTGATTAACATCATTTCAGAAGCTGGTGTCGAAGTTATCCACGGTAAAGTGAACAATATCCATACATCTGGACACGGTGGCCAGCAAGAGCAAAAACTCATGCTCCGCTTGATTAAGCCAAAATACTTCATGCCTGTCCACGGTGAATACCGCATGCAAAAAGTCCACGCTGGACTAGCAGTGGATACTGGTGTTGAGAAGGACAATATCTTTATCATGAGCAATGGTGATGTGCTTGCCCTTACCGCAGATTCTGCTCGTATCGCAGGCCATTTCAACGCCCAAGATATCTATGTCGATGGAAATCGTATCGGTGAAATCGGCGCAGCTGTCCTCAAAGATCGTCGCGATCTATCTGAAGACGGTGTCGTTCTGGCAGTCGCAACTGTTGACTTCAAATCGCAGATGATTCTGTCTGGTCCAGACATCCTCAGCCGAGGCTTTGTCTACATGAGAGAGTCTGGCGACTTGATTCGCCAAAGCCAGCGTATCCTCTTCAATGCAATTCGTATCGCACTGAAAAACAAGGACGCTAGCGTGCAATCTGTCAATGGTGCCATTGTCAACGCTATTCGCCCCTTCCTTTATGAAAATACAGAACGTGAACCGATCATCATCCCGATGATCCTCACACCAGATGAAGAATAAAGCAAGAAAACAGCCCCGTCTTCGGAGCTGTTTTTTCTATGCTTTCTTTTTAGATTAAAACTCAATAAAAATCGAAATCAGACTAGAAGGCTAGGCGAAAGCATAACTTGAGTTAGCTCCCATAGTTCGGGGAACTATGGGAGACTGTAGATGAATCAAAGCCAAGCTTTGAATTCATTCGTAAGAAGCCGACGACGTATTATTTTGATTTTTGAAGAGTTTTAGAAATACTACGATTTTTACCTTCAAGATACACCATCAAAATAGAAATATCTGCTGGGTTTACTCCCGAAATACGGCTGGCTTGGCCGATGGTTTCTGGATTGATAAGTTTGAACTTCTGACGAGCTTCGGTTGCAATAGAATCAATGTCATCCCAGTCGATATTGGCTGGAATGCGCTTTTCTTCCATGCGTTTCATCTTGGCAACCTGATCCATGGCTTTGGAAATATAGCCTTCGTACTTGATTTCTGTCTCAATCAATTCGATAATCTTGTCATCCAAGTCCTCTGTTGCTGGTCCGATGAAAGCCACCACATCTTGGTAAGACACTTCTGGACGGCGAAGGAATTCCTTGGCTGTCACTGCATCGGTCAACGGCTTGAAGCCCATCTCCTCAACCTTGGCATTGGTTTCCTTGACTGGCTTGAGTTTGATGCTGTCTAGGCGCTTCATCTCATTGTCAAATTGATTTTTCTTGATTTCAAAACGAGCCCAGCGTTCATCATCCACAAGGCCAATCTCGCGTCCCATCTCAGTCAAACGCATATCGGCATTGTCGTGACGGAGAATGAGACGGTATTCAGCACGACTGGTCAAGAGACGGTAGGGTTCAATCGTTCCCTTTGTCACCAAGTCATCAATCATCACCCCGATATAACCGTCACTGCGCTTCAAAATCAACTCAGGCTTGCCTTGGACTTTCAGAGCCGCGTTGATACCCGCGATAATCCCTTGGCCTGCTGCCTCTTCGTAACCTGACGTTCCATTTGTTTGACCAGCAGTGAAAAGTCCGGAGATTTTCTTGGTTTCCAGAGTCGCACGCAACTGGTGAGGCAAGACCATGTCGTACTCAATGGCATAACCTGTTCGCATCATCTCTGCATTTTCCAAACCTTTGATGGAATGAACCAGCTCACGCTGGACATCCTCAGGCAGACTGGTTGAAAGTCCTTGAACATAGACTTCCTCAGTATTGCGCCCTTCTGGCTCAAGGAAGAGTTGGTGACGTTCCTTATCCGCAAAGCGCACAATCTTGTCTTCAATCGACGGACAGTAACGAGGTCCCACTCCCTTGACCACACCTGTAAACATAGGCGCACGGTGGAGGTTGTTTTGGATAATCTCATGACTGGTACCATTGGTATAGGTCAACCAGCATGGCACTTGATCCTTGACATAATCCTCATCTCGTGAAGTGTATGAGAAATGATTAGGCGCTTCGTCTCCTGGCTGAATCTCTGTCACGTCGTAGTTGATTGAAGAAGCCTTGACACGTGGAGGGGTTCCTGTCTTGAAACGACCGATCTCGAGGCCCAGTTCCTTGAGATTGTCAGCAAGGTTAATAGAAGCTAGGCTGTGGTTAGGGCCTGATGAGTACTTGAGGTCTCCGATGATAATTTCCCCACGAAGGGCCGTCCCTGTCGTCACGATAACAGCCTTGGCAGCATACTCTTGATGGGTCGCTGTACGAACACCGACAACCTTGCCGTCTTCCACCAAAATCTCATCAATCATGGTTTGACGAAGGGTCAGATTCTCTTGATTTTCAACTGTCTTGCGCATTTCCTTAGAGTAAAGCTCCTTGTCAGCCTGCGCACGAAGAGCACGGACAGCTGGCCCCTTCCCTGTATTGAGCATCTTCATCTGGATGTAAGTCTTGTCAATGGTTTTAGCCATTTCACCACCGAGGGCATCGACTTCACGAACGACAATTCCCTTGGCAGAACCACCGATAGAGGGGTTACAAGGCATGAAAGCCAGCATTTCAATGTTGATAGTCGCAAGCAAGACCTTACAGCCCATACGGCTAGCGGCCAAGGAAGCCTCGACCCCAGCGTGTCCCGCACCAATTACAATAATATCGTATTCTTCTGTAAAATGATAAGTCATGTTTCTCTCCTATTTCTCAAGATGAATGTGTCTTAGTTGGCCGTCCCAAGTTGGTAGGGCTGTTTTTAAAAAGGCTGGAACTAGATTGATACCCTTAAGCTTGTCTAAGTCAATCCACTCACAGGACTGCCTTTTCTCATCTTCCTGCATGGTCAACGGAGCATCCTCAAGCAAATCCACTAGATAATGAAACTCGATATTGTGATAATAAACACCGTCCTGTTCAAAACGATTTTCAACCACAAAAGCTAGCTGACCAGCTTGAGCTTTGACACCCAGTTCTTCCCTCACTTCACGGACTACCGCGCCTTCTGTGCTTTCATTGACTTGAATGGCACCGCCGATAGTGTAATACTTGCCCTTATCTTTGGTGACTAGAAGCTTGCGATTTTGAAGAATCAAGGCTGTTGCCCGAACACCAAAAACCGTATTTCCTACTTTTGTCCGAAAGTCTTGTTGAGGCATCTTTTTCCTTTCCTCTAAACGACACAAAAACAGTCAAAACTCCGAAGAAGTGCAGGACAAAAAAGCCTGCAACATCCATGAGCTTTGACCATCATTTCTATTGCTTCTATTATTGTAGCAAATTGAGAAAATTTGTCAATCTAAATGTACTGACAAACTTGTCCATCGCGGTAAGCATTGTCAATCAAGCCACCACCTAGACACTCATCGCCATCGTAAAAGACAACTGCCTGTCCTGGTGTGATGGCGCGTTGCGGTTCTGCAAAGATAACCTCTGCCTTATCTCCTTTGACATAGACGGTCACCTTAGAATCAGGCTGACGGTAGCGGAATTTTGCTGTGCATTCTAGCGTAAATTCCTCTGGCATCTCACGAGTAAAGTGGACTTGACTAGCCTCTAGGCTGGTTGACATAAGCGAATCATGATAGAAACCTTGGCCGACATAGAGGATATTCTTGCTTAGGTCTTTTCCGACAACGAACCAAGGAGCATTGTCACCGCCGTGTTGTCCACCGATACCGAGACCTCCACGCTGACCAATCGTATAATACATAAGACCTGCATGCTCGCCCATATCGCGACCATCCACAGTCATCATGCGACCAGGCTGAGCTGGTAGGTAGTTGCTGAGGAAGTTTTTAAAGTTCTTTTCTCCGATAAAGCAAATCCCTGTCGAGTCTTTCTTCTTGGCAGTCGCAAGTCCTGCTTCTTCTGCTAGTCTGCGAACTTCAGGCTTTTCCAAATGCCCCAAAGGGAACATGGTTTTTTGAAGTTGTTCTTGCGAAAGCTGGCTAAGGAAATAGGTCTGATCTTTGCCATTGTCCACACCACGAAGCATGTGAACAGTGCCATCCTCATCACGCGCTACTCTAGCATAATGCCCAGTCGCTACATAGTCTGCCCCCAAGGTCATGGCATAGTCCAAAAAGGCCTTGAACTTGATTTCCTTGTTACACATAACATCTGGATTTGGCGTGCGTCCCGCACGGTATTCCGCTAGGAAATACTCAAAAACGCGGTCCCAGTACTCTTTTTCAAAGTTGACAGAGTAGTAAGGAATACCAATCTGGTCTGCCACCGCAGCCACATCCTTGTAATCTTCGGTCGCCGTACAGACGCCGTTTTCATCTGTGTCATCCCAGTTCTTCATGAAGATACCGATCACATCGTAGCCCTGCTCCTTGAGCAAAAGAGCCGTCACCGACGAATCAACACCACCACTCATCCCCACAACAACACGTGTTTTAGAGCTATCACTCATGGTAAGTCTCCCATCTATTCGTTTATTTATACCCCTCAAAATTCTATTTACTATGACTTTCAATAGAATTTCTTCGAGTATAGTCTTTTCGTTTGCTTTTAGGACTAGGCAACGAGTCGCAGGCATAACTTGAGTTCGCTCAATCAGTCTGGGAGACTGATTGAGGTTATAAATCAGACAAGCTCAGCTTGCATCTCATTTCGAGTTAACGACGTAATAAAAGATAAACGAAATGACTAGTTCACGATTGAAGGTCGTGTGTGCTTAACGATTGAAGGTCGCTTGAGCAGTATTCATTATAACACGCTTGGTTAGAGAAGACAAGAAAGAGGCTGTCAATCTGCCAACCTCTTATTCTGAAACTATCAATCTATCACTTTCTAGCTTCATTCGCTTTCTTAGCAACTGCAATCTGGTATTTCACTTGGTCAAATCCTGTACCTCCCAAGGAATTTCGTCTTTGAACAGCAGTTTTAGGTTGCAAGTAGACATAAATATCCTCGGCAATGAGGGAATGATAGGTTTGTAATTCCTCCAGACTCCAATCTTGAATATTTTTAGCAGACTTGATAGAGTCTAGCACTAATCTTCCCACAACCTCATGAGCTTCTCTAAATGGCAAGCCTTTCCCTGCCAAATAATCTGCCAACTCAGTTGCATTTGAAAAGTCCTTCTCTGTAGACTCTTGCATTTTTTCCTTGTTTACCTGCAAGCTGGACAACATACCTGCCAATACATCAAGGGAATTTAAAATCGTTTCGACCGTGTCAAACATCCCTTCCTTATCCTCTTGCAAATCCTTATTATAAGCTAAGGGCAAGGATTTCATGACTGTCAATAGTCCAAACAGATTCCCATAAACTCTACCAGTCTTTCCTCGAATCAACTCAGCCATATCTGGATTTTTCTTTTGTGGCATAATAGAGGAACCTGTTGTAAACGTATCTGACAAGGTAATGAATTGGTACTCAAAACTACACCAATTGATCATTTCTTCGCAAAAACGGCTCATGTGCATCATGAGTATGCTGGCATTGGATAGAAATTCTAAGATAAAATCGCGGTCACTAACAGCATCCAAAGAATTTGTATAAGGTTGCTTAAACTCCAGCAAATCGCTAGACAATTGGCGATCAATGGGGAAAGTCGTTCCTGCCAAAGCTGCCGCACCTAGAGGGCATAAGTCTGTATGCTTCTGGTTAAATTCAAAACGTTCACTGTCTCTTTGAAACATATTGTAGTAAGCCATCAGGTGGTGGGCAAAACTAATAGGCTGGGCATGTTGCAGATGGGTATAGCCCGGCATGATCGTCTCTACATGATTTTCCGCCAAGTCTAATAAAACACCCTTGAGATGAGCCAGTTTATCTAGGACATGGCCTAGTTGTTCCTTGAGATACAAGTGCATATCTGTCGCAACTTGGTCATTTCGAGAACGAGCTGTATGTAACTTCCCTGCAAGGGGACCAATTTTTTCTGTCAGCAACACTTCCATATTCATATGAATATCTTCGTTTGCGATATCAAAGTCAAGTTGGCCTGCCTCTAGCTCTTCTAAAAGCTCTTTCAACCCTTCTTGAATCTTTTCTGACTCCTTCAAACTCAAAATGCCCGTCTGACCCAACATCTGAACGTGGGCTAAAGAACCAATCAAGTCAAATTTAGCTAATTTCTGGTCAAAAGATATACTCGCACCAAAGCGCTCTACCCAGTCTTCGACAGTACCTTCAAAGCGACCACCCCATAATTTTGTATTCTTAGCCATATCACATCCACCTCTCTAGTCAATCGTCCTATTTGGCGCTTTTTTGAACCTCAGAATGAACCTTGGTTGGAAGTCCCCACAACTTAATAAAGCCAACAGCTGCATCTTGGTCAAAGGTATCTGCACTGGTATACGTCGCCAAATTTTCATCGTAAAGAGAATTTGGTGATTTCCGAGCCACGACCTGAGCACTTCCCTTATAGAGTTTGACTTTTGCAGTCCCATTGACAACTTTTTGAGTTTCTTTAATATAAGCAATCAAGGCTTGTGTAGCCGGACTAAACCACAAAGCATTATAAATGAGATTTGATAATTCATTTTCTATGATTGGTTTAAAATGAGCCACTTCTCTCACAAGCGTCAAATCCTCAATTTCCTTATGAGCTGTCAGCAAGGTCACTGCACCTGGACACTCATAGATCTCTCTTGATTTAATCCCAACCAAGCGATTTTCCACGTGGTCAATCCGTCCGACCCCATGTTTTCCAGCTATTTCATTGAGTTTTTGAATCAAATCTGCCAATTTTAGCCCTTCTCCATTGAGGGAAACAGGGACACCTTCACTAAACTCAATCTCAATGTATTCTGGCGTATCTGGAGCTTGCTCTGGAGAAGTTGTGATGCCAAAGGCTTCTTCTGGAGCCTGATTCCATGGATTTTCCAAAATACCACACTCATTGGCACGTCCCCAAAGATTTTGGTCAACAGAGTAGGGATTGTCAAGATCAGCAGGAACAGGCACCCCATTTTCCTTGGCATAATGAATTTCTTCCTCCCGAGACCATTTCCATTCACGAACTGGCGCAATCACTTTTAAATTGGGATCCAAGGCTGCAATCGATACTTCAAAACGTACTTGGTCATTCCCCTTACCTGTACAACCATGAGCAATGGTAGTCGCTCCTGTCTGATGCGCTATTTCAACCAATTTTTTAGAAATAAGAGGGCGGCTCAAGGCAGATACCAAGGGGTACTTTTGTTCATAGTAGGCATGTGACTGGAGAGCCACTAGCACATAATCTGTAGCAAATTCGTCCTTAACATCAATGACATAAGATTCGACTGCCCCAACCTTAAGAGCCTTATCATGGATGAAATCTAAGTCTTTCCCTTCACCCACATCCATACAAACTGCAACAACATCATAGTCTTTCTTTAGCCAGGTAATAGCAACTGATGTATCCAAACCGCCAGAATAGGCCAAAATTACTTTTTCTTTACTCATGTTCTTTTCCTTCTTTCTATTTTTCAATGGACGCTTTAAAGGCATCCTCAATGAGTTTGTCTAATTCCCCAGAATCCTTCAACTTTTGAATGGTTTTATCGATTGCCTCTTTCAATTCCTTGCTATCTTTTTTCATGGCGACCGCGTAGGAATCATCTTGCTCTTTTTCAAAATTGAGGTCTGCGATTGCTAAATCAGGATTATTTTCCACAAATCCCTTGGCAACTGGTTCTTCAAAAATAACGGCATCCACTTGTCCTGATTTTAAATCTGTGATTAAATTCCCATTTTTAGGCAGAAATACGAGGGAAGAATTTTGTAGCAAATCTTTCGCCATCGTCTCTTGAATCGAACCTTTCTGCGCTCCGACCTTTTTCTGCGCCAAGTCGTTGACAGACTGATAAGTGGCTAAATCAGATTTTTTGACAATGAGCTTATTTTTTGAAGTATAGTAGGGAGTTGAAAAATCGAACACCTTACTCCGTTCATCTGTCTTAGAAACACCAGATATGGCAAGATCGGCTTTTCCTGATTGAACACTAGCCAGTACATTGTCAAAACTCATGGGAGATAGTTCCAATTCGACACCTAGTTCTGTTGCGATAGCCTTGGCTAATTCGATATCTGAACCCACAATCTGATTTTTCCCATCAACCACTTTTTGGTATTCAAATGGAGCAAAATCTGGATTGAGGGCTACAACCAATTTTCCTTTGGACTTGATGGCTTCAATTCCAGCCGATTGATTGTTACTACAAGCAAATAGTAGGGGGAGCATCACTAAACCAAACATCGTCATCAACACCTTCTTCATCTTATTCATAACAAAGCCTCCTTTATGTTTATTCCTTTTGTTTGTATAAATAATACACCTATCTTCATCCTTTGTCAAGCCTAAATTGTAATTTTTTTCAATTTAAAACAGAAAAACCTAGGAAAATTACATAAAAATGTCATTCCTAGGCGTATTTATGCTATTTCTCTCTGAAAAACATGAGTATTCAGTCAGTCAAAAGGAGCTGAACGAACTCATTTCCCCTCGCCCAATTCAATGATCCGATGACATTGTTGGGCTACATAAGCATCGTGGGTCACGATAATGACTGTTTTCCCCTCGCGATTCATCTCTAAGAGAAACTTCAAGACCAAATCTCTATTTTCAGGATCCAGAGAACCTGTTGGTTCATCGGCTAAAATCAGCTGGCTGGGTTTTAAGATTGCTCTAGCAACTGCAATTCGTTGTTGTTCGCCACCAGACAACTCGGAGACCTTTTGATGCAAAGTAGCTGACAAACCTACTCTCTCTAAAATCTCTTCCACCTTTTTGAGCTTGTCTTTCTTAGACAATTTCACATATTTCAGCGCCAGCATGAGATTGTACTCGACCGTTTCATCATCAATCAGGGCAAAATTTTGAAACAGATAAGAGACATGTTCACGGATTATTGTTTGCGACTTGGTAGAATTGACCGCTAGATTTGTCTGACCAAAAATCTCATACCGTCCGCCATAATCACCATCTATCAAACCTAATAAATTTAACAAGGTCGACTTACCACTACCACTCTTGCCAACAATGGCTACCAAATCCCCCTGATCAATCCTAAGAGACAAGTGATCCAAAATCACTTTTCCTCCAATGGTTTTGGTAATATTTTCCAACTCAATCATAAGATGCCCCCTTTCAATAATTCTACTAGACTTCTTTTCTCCATCCTAGAAGCCAAGACTAGCACAAATAGTATATCCAAACATGTAAAACCTGCAAACAGCAGGAGTGGCAGGAGCGCATGGGCAAAGAAAATCAAGACTAGAAGAGGGAGACTATAGCCCAGCAAGAGCAGAACTAAGAGAGGACGGTAGCGATCGACCAGTTTCCACCCCATAAACTTCTTGGTAATGATATCCCTGCGCTTCAACAAGAAAGTAGTAACGAGTAAAAAGTAGGAGACAATCATACTGAGAAGAGCAAATAAGGCAAATAGAACGTTAAAATTACGAACAGAATCCCGATAGGTATCAACTATCCCCTCTTGAATGGCTTGAATCGATGAAAATTTTAAATAATTTCCATCTGACAATTTCTCAACTAACTCTGTAATCTCTTTTTGATGTTGAACCGTATTTTCAATTTTAATCGGATTATTTAAGCCAGTTGTTGACAGGGAGGCTTTCTCATCCCACATCATATCAGAATCATTGACCAAGCTAATAATTGGATTGGAGAGATTTTCCTTTCGCTTATCACTATATGGGAAAAATGACCAATCTCCTTCATAATAGGCAATCTCGACATCCATCTCCTCTATCGTTCGTTTTTGCTGCTCTTCATACTTCATCGAATGAAAGGCAATTAACTTCCCCAAGAGCTGATTTTTATCTTCTTCACCTTTCGTACTTGCTGGCATCAAAATAACTTTTTTAATACCGGTATCTGGTAGCTTGAATCCCTTGCTCTTTAGAAAATTGCGATTGGCATAGTAAACATCCACCGTATCTGTTAACTGATATTGCTGAATCTGTTCTGATTGGACAAAATTTTTTACAGGAAGACTGCTACTCTGCACATAGCCCGCCTGCGTTTTTTCTACCAAATCCTGATAAAATCGATAGAAATAATCTGTAGATTTCCCTGACCCTGCTAGCTCTTCTTGCCACAGATTATCATTGAGTTTGAAGGTTTCTAAGGTCAGGTAATTACCTTGGCTTACCCACTGTTGCTGATAAGCAAGTTCTTTGTTTTCTTGTTCTAAACTTCTGCCCACCCCAATCAGTAAGGCCGTCAGTAAAATAGTTGTCCCTATTTTCATCACATAATTGAAGATGAGACCAAGTTTGACAGATGAAAAACCTTTCAACATGGAGCTGACTGTCATTTTCTGAATCATCAGGTAGGTCAGCCAACTGATGAACAAATACAACTGTAAAAGCAGAAATTGGGATAAGAGTAAACTTGGGAACAAAAGTTTTGGTCTGTAGTCCAGCACTAAAAATAGTCCCAAGTCAATGATAAGACTTCCACCCAAGAGAAGATAAAAATTAGTCTTTACAAAACCAGCTAAAATCGCTCTGCTTTGAAAACCAAGTAACTTTTGAACCCCCACTCGTTTCATCTCCATCATCGGCTGATAAACTGTCATTAAAATCACAAGCAAGATTGCCAAGATAAAGATAATGATAGATAGTAACAACTCTTGATTTAGCACTCCAACCTGACTTCGGTAAGTGGGTTCTAATAAAATCGTCTTATCTATCTGGAAAAAATCACTCCACTTTTGTAGAATGGTATCACGATCTATCTCTTTGCTGGAGGTAATCATGTAGCGCCCATTTACAGTATGGGATTTATCCTCAATATAGGATTGGAAGGTCTGGAGTCGAATGAGTTTCACCTTTAAAAAGGTGGGAATGGTTCCTAGATTATTGGGAAGGTTCTGGTTACTGTAGACTCCCTTCTCATTCTTTGAAAAATCAAGAGAAGTCAGACCGAACTCCTGATAAGGGAAGGTTTCCTTATTAAAAACACCAGCCTTGACGGCCTCATCGCCATTATCTACTTTGATAATAGAGACCTTGTCTTGACTTGCAACCTCTTCAAAAAATTGGAGAATAGTTTCTGTCGGTTTAGTGACATCTTTCAAGTACAAGTCAAATGAATAAGTTGTCTTGCCCATATCCTGAATCCGCACTATTTCACGTGTAACATTTACATTCAGGACAAAAAACGTAGTACACAGCAAGAGCAGGAGCATACAAAGATGACTGATTTTTTTCATAGAAATACCTCCCGTGAAGAGACGAAAGCGAGATAGGTGCAGGTACTTTTTATTTTTTACTAAATTTTAAATAGGTGTAAATAAATCCTGCACTTATAGCCAAAGTTGTCCACCATTTAAAATCAATATGCAAAAGTGAAAAGACTATAAAACTGATGATTAGCGAGGCTAAAATATAAACAATGATTAAAATTTTATTTTTCATAGGAATTGCCTTTCTGAATGGATTCTAGTGTTTACAGCTCATTTGTAAAATTTACAATAAACCCTAGGGCAATCGTCTATCAGAATGTTCTTTTATCTGTCAATAACCCGAGAAAATCTTGTCGTTTCAAGTCGGAGAAATGTTTGGTAGAAAGACTTCCTTTTTGAAGTCCATCATCTCTAACCTGTAAATAATAGCTATGTTGGCTTGTTTTAATTGTCAAAAAATCGCCAAATACAAAAAATTTTTTCCAGTTACGAATCTCAAATTCTTTCATCTCTGATTTTGGAATGCGGATAAGTCCTTGCCGCAAATCACGATGATGCTCACTTGTGAAAGTCATCCCATTCCCAAGATTTCTTATCAGTAGTTCATCTGGAGTCACCATCACCAGCGCTATTTTAGTTAAGAAAATTTCAACTGTTGGTGGTAAAATCGCTAGATTAAACCAAGGGTGTAAGTAGCGATAAGCTAAGAAATAGTGAGGTTCCTCACCCAATACTAATTGTTTATACAAGTTCTTGACTTCACTATCTAACCTCGTTTCAAAAGACACATCCGAATGCTCTTCTTCCTTCCTCTGATTAACATAACGCATCCAGACTAGGAAACCGATAAAGACTATAATAAATATTCCTGATAAGAGATATTTTAAATTGTAGTTCATCACTTAACCTCCTGATTCACTACTCTACCTAAAGCAGAGTCGTGTTTATTTTGAAAATAGGTCCATCATAACCTTAAATAAGACGGGTGTCATTAAAATGAGGATAATTCCTATCACAAATATCATGACTACTCGAAAAAGTTCCTTATTTTTAAACATTTTTCCACCCCTTTTCTAGTTACATCATAGTACTCATTAACCCCATCTTAAAATTACACCAAACTTATTTTAGCTTTCTTCTTTACTTTTTATATTACTATGATACAATATTTTTAATTGGATTTTATTATTTGTTAACTTTTTTCACGAAAAGGAGAAAATTATGCGTTATGATTTCGGAAATATCTATAAAGAAATACGTGAGTCAAAAGGCTTGACTCAAGAAGAGGTCTGTGGAAATGTCCTCTCAAGAACTAGCCTATCAAAGATTGAAAGTGGCAAAGCAACTCCCAAATATGAAAACATGGAATTTCTTCTCCGGCAAATCAATATGAGTTTTGAAGAGTTTGACTACATCTGCCATCTCTATCAACCGAGCCAACGAACAGAAATCATGCAAACTTATCTCAATATGACTTCCATCATTGGTAGTAATAGTCTAGTTGATTTTTTTGAAACATGCCAAGACTATCTCAAGACCCACCACGACCTGCCTATAGAAGAAATAAGGGATATGCTGGAAATTGTCATTCATATCCGTCAACATGGTACAGAGCAACTGTCAGACCAAGTGAAACAGACTGTCAAAAAACTTTGGGAAAAAATTGAAAAACAAGATACATGGTATGAAAATGACCTAAAAATCCTCAATACCATCCTTTTCAGCTTTCCCATTGATCACCTCCATCTCATTACTGGAAAAATCTTGCAACGCTTGGAAGTCTATAAAAACTATCAACATTTATATGACTTACGAATGGCAATCCTACTCAATCTGTCCACCATTTACTTATACCATCAAGACAAAAACATGTGTCAACAAATCTGCTATACTTTACTAGAGGATGCCAAGAAAAAGAAAAGCTACGATAGGCTTGCTATCTGCTATGTCCGCATCGGGATTTGTAGGGATGACGCTAGACTTATCCAAAAAGGTTTCTCACTTCTGGAGCTGACCGAGGAAACTTCTATGCTGTCTCATCTCAAAAAAGAAGTAGAAACCTATTATCAACCGAAGGAAATATAAAAAGAGATTAGAAAAAACTAACTTCTAAATAAAACCACACTGTAACCCCAATCTTGAACATAATCAAGTTGAAAGGAATACCGTGTGGTTTTTAAATTTTTGAAGTTTCATAGGTCAGTTTGTTAGATAACGTTATAAGAAAATCCAGGCTCATCAATAGAACTCTTAATTTCCCTACGACTATCTGTTTACCTCTAATATATATTCTAATTTTCTTTAGTCAGTGCAACCTCTTTTTATTTTTTACTAAATTTTAAGTAGGTGTAAATAAATCCTGCACTTATAGCCAAAGTTGTCCACCATTTAAAATCAATATGTAAAATTGAAAAGATTACAAAACTGATGAACAGCGAGGTTAAAAGATAGACAATGATTAAAATTTTATTTTTCATAAGAATTACCATTCAAAATTTATTCTACCGTTACCAGGATATTTATCGTGATTATCCCAATAGTTAGCAATATGGTAGCCTGGGGATGTTAAATTTAAAGCATAATCTAACACTTTATCACTGATAATACCGCTTAATAAACCATATTTAAGTAATACTTTTTTCAATTGAGTTTTTGCTTCATGTTTTCCGACTTTAGTAATAGCTGCTGTAAGCCCTCCAACTCCTGCACCTAATAATGTTCCCAAAGCTACATCAAGCAAGGCTCCCATTTGGTCTACTGTAACTCCCTGCCATGCTGAACGAAACATTATAGGGCTTTCTCGAGGGATAGAATAATCACCAACTAGTTGTCTTTCTAATGCCTCACGAATAAATGATTCTGAAACTGTTGGGTGATTCTGTTTTACTTCTTCAATAAATAATTCTTTTTCTCGTTCAGACATTTGTTTTGGGGTAACTTGAGTAGTAGCTAAATGTTGATCCGTATTATGTTCATTGGCCAAGACTGTAACTGCAGGTAAATTACTAGAAACTACAGTGAATAATGTAGTAAAAAGAATTGTATGTTTGAACATTTTTTTCATGATGTTTTCCTCGCATTCTCTATATCTTCGACTGTTTCATAGAAACAGATAAATTCATTCATTTTCAAAAATCATAGCTCATTGGACTCACCTTCCTTCTATCTTATTTCATTTTAAACAACGGATTTACTCTTAACTAGGAGAATAGTACGCTCCTGTATCAATACCTTGAGCAACTAGAGTAGTACTAATAAAACTCCGACTATTACTCAGTAGAAATAGCACAACAATCAATACAGACAGCGTTTTCAAATATCCGAATTTTAATTTCCCCATCTCGTCACCTTCTTTCATCTATATTATTATTATAAAATAAAATACATCAATTGTCAAGGCTCCTGAAGCAAAATCAATATATTTTTTTAAAAAAGAATGATAGTTATATTCTACACATAAAAAAGATAGCTTCTGCTATCCTTATACATTCTCTGACTGCTTATCCATCAGATATTGTTCTACCTTGAGTGCCATAACTTCATTATTTTCAATTAGATAGAGCACCTTAGCTTTCATATAATAGTCCTTAGCAACAGAAATATCAAGATTTTCTGTTACATTTCCCAACAAACAATATAAATCTGCTAACCTAAAGCTACTATGATATTTGTTACAAAATTCAATTATCTCCAATAATAGGGCTCTGGACTTGTCCATCTCCTCCTGTTTCCAAAGGTGGTAACAATAATTGTATTTTATTTTGATATACAACTCAATTTGTTCACGCACACTGGTATCGATTTTTGAAAGGGCTACGGAAACCTGATCATATAGTTGTTCAAATTTCTCCTTATCCTCATCATAGCCTAAGAAAATCAGCAGGGTATTCAAAATATACAAATAATCCACTTTATCAATACTAATCCTACTGAGGATGTCCTCTATTTTTGAAATAGCTAGTTTTAATTGATGTTCACATTGATAGGTTAGAATAGCATCTATCCAGTCCAGATAAATCTTTTCATCAAAAGATAAGGAAGTCTGTTGCTTTCTTTCTCCCTCAAAAGCATATTTCAAAGAGGCATAATCTTGATTTTCCAACAATGTTTCAGACAACCTCTTGAAAGCAGACAAGCCTAGAAACTCTTTCGAAATTTCTCCTGAAAAGAAATAGTCCATATTTAAGCCCATTTTTTCAGATAATTTATATAACAAATCTGCTCCTGGCATATATTTGCCTTGTTCCATTCGACTTATCTGAGTTTGTTGGCAAATTCCTTCTGCCAACTCTTTTTGCGACCAGCCCAGTTCTTTTCGCTTATTTTTTAATCTTGTTGCTAATAATGCATGCATGCTAATCACCACTATTTATATTCTATAAAAACATTATACTACTTTTTTGAGAAGATTATGACATATTGTCTACAAAGAGTGAACAGACTTCTCAAAATGTAAGAAAAAAGAGCCATTCAAAGCTCTTTCCCTATTTCTTAATACCAGCCATTGTTAAGCCAGAAGTTTTTAGCGGCTGTCCATGAACCGTAACGTCCTGCAACGTAGGCATCTGCTACACGTTCTTGGTTTTCTGCTGAGTAGTCACCGTTCAAGTATGAATCTGTCAATTGGTAACGTCCGATGTAACGTCCGTTGGTAGCTGTGTAGCTACCGCCTGATTCTTTTTGAGCAATCCATTCTTTAGCTTCTGCTTCAGATCCGCTTACAGTTGAAGCAACCGTTTCTTCTGCTACTGTTTCGCTTACTACTGGAGCTTCTTCCTCTACCTCTGTAGTTTCTGCCACTGGAGCTGAAACAGCCTCATCTTGAGCTGCTGGAGCTTCATAAGTAGCTGGCGCTGGTGTTGCAACAGGTGCTACAGGACCATCGATAACCAACTCTTGACCAACATAAATCAAATGAATGTTGTCGATGTGGTTGTTTTCTGCCAATTTTTCAACTGTTGTGTTGTGAGTTTCAGCGATTTCTGAAAGTGTATCACCTTCTTTAACAGTGTAAGTTGATGATTCTTGAGCAGATACAAATGATGGAGCAAATACTGCAAACAAGGCAGCTACTCCTGCAAGAGTTGTTTTAATCTTTTTAGTTGTTGATTTCATATTTGAAAATTCTCCTTCTTTCTATAATTCTATGATACCCTTTAAATATTACCGTTTCTTGACACTTTTATGTAGAAATATTACAAAATTATTTTTTATTTCCCTAAATAAGGTGTTTTTTGTCATAAAAGATACTATTTTTATGCTATTTAAGGTATTAGAAAGGTTTTCATCTACAATTAAAGCCAAGACCCTCATTCTTTGATATAATAGAGATAAGAATTTTTATAAGGGGAAACTGATGAAATCACTTCGTTTTCAATCTGTCTTTGATATCATCGGACCAGTTATGATTGGCCCATCTAGTAGTCATACTGCTGGTGCTGTTCGTATTGGGAAGATTGTCTCTTCCATTTTTGATGATACTCCGACAGAAGTCGAATTCCAACTATTTAACTCATTTGCCAAGACCTATCGTGGTCACGGGACAGACCTAGCCCTTGTTGCAGGCATTTTGGGCATGGATACAGATGATCCTGAAATTCCAAACAGTCTGGAGATTGCCCACAAGCGCGGTATTAAGATTGTCTGGACCATTCAGAAAGACAGTAATGCTCCTCATCCAAACACCACTAAAATTACCGTCAAAAATGCCCACAAGACTATCAGCGTGACTGGTATTTCTATCGGTGGAGGAAATATTCAGGTCACCGAACTCAATGGCTTTGCCGTCTCTCTCAATATGAATACACCAACTATCATCATCGTTCATCAAGATATTCCAGGTATGATTGCCCTCGTAACAGAGGCACTTTCACGCTATGGTATCAATATCGCCCAGATGAATGTCACTCGTGAAAAAGCTGGTGAAAAAGCCATTATGATTATCGAAGTTGACAGTCGCAACTGTGATGAGGCCATCGAAGAAATTCGAAAAATCCCTCATCTCCACAATGTCAATTTCTTTAAATAGGAGGAAGCATGTTTTATTCTATCAAAGAATTGGTCGAGCAAGCAGATCTGGACTTTCAAGGAAATGTCGCAGAACTCATGATTACAACAGAGTTTGAATTGACCGGTCGCGAACGTGAAGAAGTCTTCCTTCTCATGGAACGCAATCTGGAAGTCATGAAAGCCTCTGTCCAACTTGGCCTCAATGAAAATAAATCTCGTAGTGGCCTGACAGGTGGAGATGCTGCCAAACTGGATCATTACATCAAAAACGGAAAAACTCTGTCAGATTACACGATTCTCTCTGCTGCCCGAAATGCCATTGCAGTCAATGAGCACAATGCCAAAATGGGCTTGGTCTGTGCCACTCCGACTGCTGGAAGTGCTGGCTGTCTGCCTTCCGTTCTCACTGCTGCTATTGAAAAATTAGACCTCAGCCACGAGCAACAGCTGGATTTCCTCTTTGCTGCTGGTGCCTTTGGACTAGTCATCGCAAACAACGCCTCTATCTCGGGTGCTGAAGGTGGCTGTCAGGCCGAAGTCGGCTCTGCCTCTGCTATGAGTGCCGCCGCCTTGACTCTAGCTGCTGGTGGAACACCTTATCAGGCCAGTCAGGCCATTGCCTTTGTCATTAAAAATATGCTGGGCCTCATCTGTGACCCTGTTGCCGGTTTGGTTGAAGTTCCCTGTGTCAAACGCAATGCCATGGGAGCCAGCTTTGCCTTTATCGCAGCAGACATGGCCTTGGCAGGTATCGAATCTAAAATTCCTGTGGATGAAGTGATCGATGCCATGTACCAAGTGGGAGCAAGCATGCCAACTGCCTTTCGTGAAACAGCTGAGGGTGGACTCGCTGCCACCCCTACTGGTCGTCGCCTCCAAAAAGAAATTTTCGGAGAATAAGCTTATCAAATAGGAGAAACCATGACCTCTATCACAGCTATCTTTTTCGATCTGGACGGCACCCTCGTTGATAGTTCTATCGGGATTCACAATGCCTTTACCCATACCTTTAAGGAGTTAGGAGTGCCTAGTCCTGATGCCAAAACGATTCGTGGTTTTATGGGACCGCCCCTCGAAAGTAGTTTTGCGACCTGCCTGCCTAAAGAACAAATTTCTGAGGCTGTCCAGATATACCGTTCTTACTACAAGAAAAAAGGAATCCATGAAGCTCAACTCTTTCCTCAGATTGTAGATTTGCTTGAGAAGTTATCGAGCAATTACCCTCTTTATATCACCACTACAAAGAATACCCCTACCGCTCAAGACATGACAAAAAACTTGGGGATCCATCATTTCTTTGATAGCATTTATGGTTCCAGCCCTGAAGCACCTCATAAGGCAGATGTCATTCGCCAAGCCTTACAGATACATCAACTAGCACCGGAACAAGCCATCATCATTGGAGATACCAAGTTTGATATGCTTGGAGCTCAAGAAACAGGCATTCAGAAATTGGCTGTCACTTGGGGATTTGGAGAGCAAGCAGATCTACTAAACTATCAGCCTGATTATATCGCTCACAAACCCATAGAAGTTTTAGAGTATTTTCAATAACATAGACTGAGCGGCAACCCCATTTCAGAAGAAAATGAAGTAAATCTATACATAACAAAACGCATATTACCAAGGTTCTTATGAACAACTTGATAATATGCGCTTTTCTTTTTTATTCAACGTGGGTTGTTTGATTGGCAAAGGCGATAATGGCTTGCTTCAATTCATCTCCACTGAGAGTTCGGAACTCTTCAATTTTTTGGTCGATAGCTTCTAGAGGCATGACATTGACCTTACCAACGAAAATTTTATCCATAACTTGATTATCAACCAGTTCGGTTGATACCAAGAGTTCTTCGTAGAGTTTTTCACCTGGACGGATTCCAACTTCAACAATTGGAATTTCGCTTTCGGTGTGTCCACTTAGAAGGACCATTTTCTTGGCCAAGTCATAAATCTTGACTGGTTTGCCCATATCAAGGATAAAGACTTCTCCATCCTTGGCATAAGCACCAGCGTGGATAACCAGACGGCTAGCTTCTGGAATGGTCATAAAGTAACGGGTCATGCGGAAGTCTGTGACCGTTACAGGACCACCTTCAGCAATCTGGCGTTCAAAGACTGGAATGACACTACCACGACTACCAAGAACATTCCCAAAACGAACTGCACAGTAGGTCGATTGGCTACGTTGGTTAAAGCCAGTGACAATCAACTCCGCCACGCGCTTGGTTGCTCCCATAACATTGGGTGGATTGACCGCCTTATCCGTCGAAATCATAACCATCTTAGGTACCTTAGCTTCATCAACGGCTCTAGCAACATTGTAGGTTCCACGGATATTGTTTTTGAAGGCTTCTTTTGGATTGCGCTCCATCATCGGAACGTGCTTGTGGGCAGCAGCATGATAAACAATAGCTGGCTTGTACTGCTCAAATACTTGCAAGAGACGGTCGTAGTCTTGAATATCTGCTATAACTGGCACATAATCAATCCCTTGGAACTTACGAATCAATTCGTGATAAACAAGGTAGATTGAATTTTCACCGTGACCAAGCAAGACGATGCGTTCAGGATTGAAACGACTAACTTGGCGACAGATTTCAGAACCGATTGAGCCGCCAGCACCTGTAACCAAGATTGTTTTTCCAGTTAGTTCTGTACCCAGACGCGATTCGTCAAGACGAATTTCCTGACGACCTAAAAGGTCCGTAATATCAATTTTTTGGAAGCCAGTAGCTGCTTGGTGAAGTCCCTGAACAACGGTTTCAACCTTAGGCATCTTGTAACACTTGACACCCAGCTTATTACACATCTGCAAGATACGCTCATATTCTGACGGGTCAAGCGACGGAATCGCAACGATAACACGCTCGATTTGGTGGCGTTTGGCTAATTCCGGCAGATCATCATATGAACCCAAAACAGGGATTCCACCAAGTTTTTGGCCCTTTTTCTTAGCGTCCTTATCCAAAATACCGACCAGTTCCAAATCACTGGTTGGATGTTGGTAGCTATCCATAAAGAGGGCTCCGCCATCACCAGCACCGATCAAGAAGGTCCGACGGTGTTCTCCATCACCACTGCCTTTTTTGCGTCTAGAGTAGATTAACTGCCAAGTAATCCGTGGCAATAAAATCAAGAAAGTACTCAACAAGATAAAGAGAATGATGAAACGGATGGAGAAGAGTGGCAAGAAGGCATAGCAGATACTATATGACAAGACACTGCTGGCAGTCACACCAAAAAAGATTTTCATAAAATCTGTGATCTTGCTGTAACGACTGATACTAGCGTTCAAGCCCCAAAATGCAATCATCAATTGATAAAACAAGAAGGCCAAACTCGTATAGATAATGTAGTCAACAGGTGCTGGGTTAATTAGTCCGTAAAATAAGATATAAGATACAATGATGGAAACCACCATACTCAAAATATCAAATATGCCCCAGAAGACTTGTTTTTGTTGTTTATTTAAAATTTCCACCAGATCAATCACATAATCTGTGAGTTTTTTATTCATAGAAATTTACTCCTCCTTAAAAGAGCTGGATATTTATATTGTTATTATAACACTTTTTCTCCAGTTTACGATTTGCTACAATCTTTTACTTGCTTTTTCGTAACAGTTTCATAAAAATAAACTGTCGGACAAATCCTGGACAAAGAGCAACAACCATCTGAATGGCAACACTCTTGGCATACTCCATGTAAGAAATTTGCCCTCGGTTCAGCATGCGCTGACGAGCCTGACGATAGAGTTTAAGGTAACGCAGTCCCCCACGACGCTCAAACATCCCTGCTCCAACACGAACCTGACACAAGATTTGATCCAGATTTCCAGTCTTGGCTCCTGCAGCAATCATATTGAGCCAGAGGAGGTCATCCTCCATATAAAGGCCATCCTCATAGTTGCCTGCCTTGAGAACCATGTCCTTCTTGAACATGACAGTCATGTGGTTAAAGGCACTTCTCATCCTTTGATAAGCTACAATATCTGCATGCTGAGTTGGAACACGACGGTAAGAAACAATCTCATCAGGATTGTCAATAAACTCTGCAATATGTCCACCTAATAGGTCGAGCTTGTCCTTCTCCATTAGCTGAACCTGTTTCTCAAAACGGTCTGGAACTGCTATATCATCCGTATCCATACGGGCAATAATATCATACTGACACTGCAAAACACCCTGACGAAGAGCCAGACCCAAACCTTGATTCTGCTCAAGAGGATAGCGTTTCACTGGAATATCAGACTCAGCTTCAAGCTGGTCTAATACTTGATAGAGCTCAGGTGTCAAAGGCCCATCCTCAACCAGAACCAACTCGCTCGGTTTCAGAGTCTGATTTTGAACACTCTCAATAGCATCCTTTAAAAATGTCGGATTTTCCTTGATATAGACCGACATCAATACGCTGATTTTTTGCTTTTCAGACACAGTTTTTCTCCAATGTATAGATTTCCTTCCACTATTTTATCATAATTTTCAAGACTTTCCCATTTTTATCTTGAAAGCCAGAAACCTTACTTGACATTATAGTGAAAAAACCTTAAAATAAGCTGTTATTAAAATCAGCTAGAAGAGGTATTATATGAAAAAGCAATCACTCTTTTTTGTTCCAGGTATTATCCTGATTGGTGTTTCCTTGCGGACTCCTTTTACTGTTTTACCCATTATTTTGGGAGATATTTCGCAAGGGCTGGGGGTAGAAGTTAGTTCACTTGGTGTCTTGACCAGCCTTCCTCTCCTCATGTTTACCCTCTTCTCACTCTTTTCTACCCGACTGGCTCAGAAAATCGGCTTGGAGCATCTCTTTACCTACAGCCTCTTCTTCTTGACCATTGGCTCACTTATTCGACTAATCAATCTGCCCCTGCTCTATCTAGGAACCTTGATGGTTGGGGCAAGTATCGCAGTCATCAATGTGCTGCTTCCTAGTCTCATCCAAGCCAATCAACCAAAGAAGATTGGTTTTCTGACCACCTTATATGTAACCTCTATGGGGATTGCAACGGCTTTGGCCTCCTATCTGGCTGTGCCTATTACACAAGCCAGTTCTTGGAAAGGGCTTATCATCCTCCTCACCCTGCTCTGCCTAGCAACCTTTTTGGTCTGGCTGCCTAATCACCGCTATAATCACAGACTGGCTCCACAAACCAAACAAAAAAGCAAAACAAAGGTTATGCGTAATAAACAGGTCTGGGCAGTGATTGTCTTTGCAGGTTTTCAATCCTTGCTCTTTTACACCGCTATGACCTGGCTACCTACCATGGCTATCCACGCAGGCCTATCCAGTCACGAAGCTGGTTTGCTGACATCTATCTTCTCGCTGATCAGCATTCCTTTTTCAATGACCATCCCAAGCCTGACAACCAGCTTGTCAACTCGCAACCGTCAGCTCATGCTTACTCTGGTCTCACTAGCTGGTGTGGTCGGCATTTCCATGCTCTTTTTCCCAGTCGGTAATTTCTTTTACTGGCTTGCCATCCATCTCCTCATCGGAACCGCAACCAGCGCCCTCTTCCCTTATCTCATGGTCAACTTTTCACTCAAGACAAGCGCCCCTGAAAAGACTGCCCAATTATCTGGCCTTTCTCAAACAGGAGGCTATATCCTAGCAGCCTTTGGGCCAACCCTCTTTGGTTACAGTTTTGACCTGTTCCACTCTTGGGTACCAGCTGTAGCTGCCCTCTTGCTCGTCGATATTCTGATGACTGTGGCTCTCTTTACAGTGGACAGAGCTGATAAAATCCTTTAATTTTTCTAAAAACTATCACAACTATAAATAATGCAAAGCTAGACAGAGTCTGGCTTTTTTGGTGCTTATACCAACAAAAAGTACTATCCATCTGTTAGTAGAAAGATGACATTTTTGATATAATAAAATGTATAGACACTAATTGTCATACTAAAAATAAATTAGTTTCTAATATAGCTACTATTTTAAACGAGGTACGTAGAATGGATGAACAAAAATACAATTTGGAGCAAAGTTTAACAGAGTTAGATAAGCTCTTTGACTTATCGGCAAAGGATACAGATAAGACTGCCTGTGAAGCTCTAGCAGAAAAAGCAAGAATAATTTACGAGCAATACCCTGAATCAGAAGACATTGCGGTGCGGTATGCTAAGACTTTGTTTTATTTATCAACCAAACAGATTGTGTTGAAGGAACTGGAGACTACTGCTAAAAAATTAGAGAAATTGCAACAAAAATTCCCTGAATCGAATGATATAGCGGAAGCATTAGCTGGGACTTTGCTCCTTTTATCATTCGAGCAGACTGTATTGAGGGAACTAGAGACTACTGCTGAAAAATTAGAGAAATTGCAGCAAAAATTCCCTAAATCGAATGATATAGCTTTGCACTATGCTAGGTTTTTGTTCATTTTATCAGACAAGCAGACTGTATTAAAAGAACTCGAAGCTACTGTCGAGAAATTACAAGGATTACAGCAAAAATTTCCTGAATCGCATGATATAGCAGAAGCATTTGCTAAGACTTTGCTCCTTTTATCAATCAAGCAGACTGTGTTGAAGGAACTAGAGTCTACTGCTGAAAAATTAGAGAAATTGCAGCAAAAATTCCCTGAATCGCATGATATAGCAGAAGCATTTGCTAAGACTTTGCTCCTTTTATCAATCAAGCAGACTGTGTTGAAAGAACTAGAGACTACTGCTGAAAAATTAGAGAAATTGCAGCAAAAATTCCCTGAATCGCATGATATAGCAGGAGCATTTGCTAGGACTTTGCTCCTTTTATCGTTCGAGCAGACCGTATTGAACGAACTGGAGACTACTGCTGAGAAATTACAGGAATTGCAGCAAAAATTTCTTGAGTCACCTGTCATAGCTTTGCAGTATGCTAGATTTTCGTTTGTTTTATTAATCAAGCAGACCGAGTTAAAGAAAATCGAGGATACTGTCGAGAAATTAGAAAAATTGCAGCAAAAATTTCCAAAATCCGAAGAAATTGCTTTTATATATAGTATACTATTAGCAAGCTTATTTAATCATCAAACGGAGTTAGATGAACGTCTTCAAACAACAAAAATAATTAAAAAACTCTATGAACAGTTCTCAAAATTTATGTTACAAAATTTTGATGATCTATTTTTTCGTGATGATAATGTTTGTTATAGAGAGGAGTACAAGCTATTCAATTTTATCCTAAAAGAAGGTCTTTTAAAGAATACTAAATATGCTATTTTACAAACATGGGCAGAGCGTTATAAAGAAAACTCGAGTGAAATAAAGAACTTGCTATCAATTTATCAACTTGTTCAAAAAATTAAGTATCAACTGGGACTAAAAGACGAAGATAAAAATCAGATGCTTAAATTCGGCCACTACACCAAGGGAAGCACTCTCCAAATTATGTTAAATCAAGAGGGGAATGATAAGAAGGATTTTTCAGTATCTGGAAAAACTCGCTTATATAATGCTAATTATATGAATGATCCTGAAGAAGGAATCGTCATAGAACAGATATTGGGCTTAGATAGACGAGATGTTTTGGAACCAAGCTCATGGTTTTTAATGAGTTTTACAAACAAAACGGATGATTTGGCCATGTGGTCCCAGTATGGTGATGATGCTAAAGGTGTTTGTCTGGTACTTCGAGAAGATGATTTTTCTAGATTTACTTCCTTCAATGATGTTTCTTGGCGTCAAGAAAAAAACTTTTTAGAATTCTCTGATAAGATGTATTTACTGAAATCTGAATTAAATAGTGGTTTTGAAAAATCTATCTTTCGGAGTGAAAGTGAAAATTCGGTCGATACTGTTAATGATGAGGGAACTGAACCGAATTCTGTAGAAAAAGATAGTGATTCAAAAAGGAATAGTGATTATCTCTACCGAATTGCCTATGTTAAGCATACAGAGGAAAATTTAAAACTAGAACGAACTGAACTATTTGAGAAGTCGGAAATAGAAGAATTAGAAAAATTGTTGAATAGTTTAAAAGAAAAACTAGATATCGGTTCAAAAATCACGGAGAAGAATTATCAAGATGCCATCTCTGAATGTATCGAAGAAATTCGCTACTTATTTAAATCTGTCGATTACAAATATGAAAACGAACTTCGTATCTTACGCTATGCTAATCTAGACCCAAGTAATAAGGAAATCAAAATTGACAAATCCTCTGGAGTAGGTAAACTTTATATAGAACGAAAAAATTCAATTCAAATCGGTGAAGTCATTTTCGGTCCCAAGTTTCCGAATCCTGAGTATGTAACTCCTTTACTAAAACTATTGGATGAAAATATTGATTATAAAAAATCTACGATAAAGTTTAGATAAAGACGGATAAAATCCTCTAAACTTCTAGTTTTTCCTAGAAGTTTTTTTATATATAAAAATTTTACACATTTCTCTTGACAGGGCTTTCTTTTAGATGTACAATGTATGTGTAGAAAAATTATATATAAAAATCCTACACATTAGAAAAGGAGGTTTCCCATGTACTTTCCAACATCCTCTGCCTTGATTGAATTTCTCATCTTGGCCGTACTGGAAAAAGGGGATTCTTATGGTTATGAGATTAGCCAGACCATTAAGCTGATCGCTAATATCAAAGAATCCACACTCTATCCCATTCTCAAAAAATTGGAAGGCAATAGCTTTCTGACAACCTATTCTAGAGAGTTCCAAGGTCGCATGCGCAAATACTACTCCTTGACAAATGGTGGTATAGAGCAGCTCTTTACCCTAAAAGATGAATGGACACTCTATACAGACACCATCAATGGCATCATAGAAGGGAGTATCCGCCATGACAAGAACTGAATACCTGACTCAGCTAGAACTTTATCTCAAGAAACTACCTGAAGCTGACCGTATCGAAGCCATGGACTATTTCAGAGAGCTCTTTGACGATGCTGGAGTCGAAGGAGAAGAAGAACTCATCGCCAGTTTGGGAACTCCCAAAGAAGCAGCCCACGAAGTTCTATCCAATCTTCTCGATAAAAAAATCAATGAAGCACCCGCTCAAAAGAATAACCGACAAATTTTGCATATCGCCTTATTAGCCCTCCTTGCAGCACCCATCGGCATTCCTTTGGGAATCGCCATTCTCGTGACCCTGTTCGCAATCCTTGTGGCAGCCTTGACTGTCATTCTAGCTTTCTTTGCGGTTTCCATACTGGGTATCATCGGCGGATTCCTATTTTTAGTTGAAAGTTTCACTGTCTTAGCCCAAGCCAAACCAGCCTTTATCTTGATTTTCGGTTCTGGTTTACTGGCTATCGGTGCTTCTTCACTAGTCTTACTAGGTATTTCCTATGTAGCCCGCTTCTTCGGTCTACTCATTGTTCGCTTGGTGCAATTTGTTCTCAAAAAAGGAAAGAGAGGTGACCAGCATGCGTAAATTGACAAAAGGATTTCTCATTTTTGGTGTGGTGACTACCGTTGTCGGCTTTATCCTGCTCTTTGTAGGGATCCAATCTGACGGGATTAAGAGTCTGCTTGCCATGTCCAAGGAGCCTGTCTATGATAGTCGGATGGAAGAGTTGACCTTTGGCAAGGAAGTCGAAAACCTAGAAATTACTCTCCACCAACACGCGCTGACCATCACAGACTCTTTCGATGATCAAATCCACATTTCTTACCATCCATCACTTTCTGCTCACCATGATCTTATCACCAATCAGAACGATAGAACTCTGAGTCTCACTGATAAGAAACTGTCTGAAAGTCCATTTATCTCTTCTGGAATTGATGGGATTCTCCATATTGTAAGTAGTTCATCTAATCGTTTTAATGATGTCATCATCGGACTACCGAAAGGGAGAACTCTAAAAGGGATCAACATCTCAGCCAATCGCGGACAAACCACCATCATAAATGCCAGCCTTGAAAATGCGACCCTCAATACAAACGGCTATATCCTCCGAATTGAAGGAAGTCGTATCAAAAACAGTAAACTCACAACGCCCAATATCGTTAATATCTTTGATACAGATCTTACAGATAGTCAGCTAGAGTCAACAGAACATCACTTCCACGCTGAAAATATCCAAGTCCATGGTAAGGTTGAACTGACTGCCAAAGATTATCTCCGAATCATCCTAGACCAGAAAGAAAGCCAACGAATTAACTTGGACATCTCAAGTAACTACGGTTCTATCTTCCAATTCACAAGAGAAGAGCCTGAATCAAGAGGTACGGAATTAAGCAACCCTTATAAAACTGAAAAAACCGATGTCAAGGATCAACTCATTGCGAGATCTGATGATGATATTGAACTAATATCCACACCAAGCAGACGTTGACAAAAACGCTTACATTTGCTACTATAGAAGCATATTTATCTAACTAAAAAGGAGGTTCTACCATGAAACAAGAATGGTTTGAAAGTAATGATTTTGTAAAAACAACAAGCAAGAACAAGCCTGAAGAGCAAGCTCAAGAGGTTGCAGACAAGGCTGAAGAAACGATAGCCGATCTCGATACGCCAATTGAAGAAAATACTCAAGTAGAGGAGGAAGTCTCTCAAGCTGAAGTCGAACTGGAAAGCCAGCAAGAAGAGAAAATTGAAGCTCCTGAGGACAGTGAAGCGAGAACAGAAATAGAAGAAAAGAAAGCATTAGATTCTACTGAAGAAGAGCCAGACCTTTCTAAAGAAACAGAAAAAGTCACTATAGCTGAAGAGAGTCAAGAAGCACTTCCTCAGCAAAAAACAACTACGAAAGAGCCTCTTCTTCTCAGTAAATCCTTAGAAAGTCCTTATATCCCCGACCAAGCTCCAAAATCTACGGATAAATGGAAAGAGCAAGTGCTTGATTTTTGGTCTTGGCTAGTGGAAGCGATCAAATCTCCTACAAGCAAGCTTGAAACAAGTAGCACACACAGTTACACAGCCTTTCTCTTGCTCATTCTGTTTTCTGCATCTTCCTTTTTCTTTAGTATCTATCACATCAAACAAGCCTACTATGGACATATAGCAACTATAAACAGCCACTTCCCTGAACAACTAGCTCCTTTAACTCTCTTTTCTATCATCTCTATCCTAGTAGCGACAACACTCTTCTTCTTTTCATTCCTCTTGGGTAGTTTCGTTGTGAGACGATTTATCTACCAAGAAAAGGACTGGACGCTAGAAAAGATTCTCCAACAATATAGTCAACTCTTGGCAATTCCAATCTTCCTCACTGCTACTGCTAGTTTCTTTGCCTTCTTTGACAGCCTACGATTTACAGCCCTTTTGTGTGTGATTAGCATTGGAATCATCCTGCTTGCTAGTCTCCATATCATTACAAGACCAAGTCAAGCAAGTGAAACCGACTCCTTCTATCAGTTATTCTTGTCTGTCCTTGTGAACGGAGTGATCATCCTCCTCTTCTTTGTAGCTGAAGTGGCACTGATTGGAGATTATCTTCGTATCTTGGCCTTTCTTTAAACTTCAATCCTGTCTTTCATGGCAGGATTTTTCTATGCCAAAAAGCAAGTCGATTGACCTGCTTCTACTTTACTCTTCTTGTGCTAATGTTTTAAAATCTTTTTCTAAGATGGGTTGAACTTCTAATTGATTGGCGTCTAGTTGGTGGTAAGATGCTGATGGTAGTAACTCTAGGAATTTTGTATAGTCCAAGCGGGCAATGGCTTCATAGTCTTCTGGTTTAGAGCCATCTCCTGTGATTTGAACCAAGTCAATCTCCCACTGCACTTCCTTATCCACCAATTGCTCCATATAGGCTGCAGGAACAAATGGTTCTCTCGGTAAAACAGTCTTGACGCCTTGAGCCAGATGATAAACACCGTGCACTTGGTCTTCTCCATCTTGATAGAAGGAAACTCTTGCAAAGTAAGCATCTGTCTCTTGAACCGCACGTACACACGCTTCAAACTGAGGCAAGCCATCTGCCTCTAAAAAACTTTTCAAGTCCTCATGACTAAAGAAAACAGGATTAAAAATTCCTTGGCAAATCGTAAAACGGGCTGCAGTGTCTGCTAAATAGGCTTGAATACTTGCTTGGAAATAAGCTTCAAAGTCAAAACCATCTAGCCCCTCAATCTCAGTTCCTGTATAAGCAAGTAGGGCTTCTAAAAATGCTTTGATAATCTGCCAGTCTGTCTTCGTGAGTAGGTCAGGAAGATCAACACGGTAAGCCTTTTGACCATCAGCATAACTGACCTTAAAAAGAAATTGTGATTGCCCCACTATCGCACACTCGATATACTCAAGACGGTTAAGAGGCTGACGGAGATAGACTGCATCATAGCTATGTGACTCCAAACCATCTACCAAGGCCAAGATCGACTTGGCAGTCAAAATCTCCTGTTCTCCTAAAATGCTCTGTTTATTTGGAATAAAAAATGTTTTCGCCATAACTGGACTCCTTTGAAATCGTTTACATACAGTATACCTTATTTTTCTGAAAGATACAGAAACAAACTTTAGATTTTTGAGTACAAAGCATAGAAAAACAGCCCCTGAGGACTGTTTGATCTTATACAGTAGCTGCTTGATCCAAGCTTTCACCGATAGCGGCTAGGCGCTCAATCACTTCAGCTTGTGTCAATTCATTTTCTGAAACATAGCGGTTACGTGGGTGAACACGGCACTCGTGTGAGCATCCACGAAGGTACTTGTCTTCATTTTCTTCTGATGTCAAGATACGACGGTTACAGAATGGATTTCCACAGTTGACATAACGTTCACATGGTGTTCCATCAAACCAGTCTTTCCCTACGATAGTTGGGTTGACATGGTTGACATCAACGGCGATACGCTCATCAAATACGTACATTTTCCCATCCCAAAGTTCACCTTGAACTTCTGGGTCTTTACCGTAAGTTGCGATTCCTCCGTGCAATTGACCGACATCTTTGTAGCCTTCACGGACCATCCAGCCTGAGAATTTCTCACAGCGAACCCCACCTGTACAGTAAACCACGACACGCTTGTCCATGAATTTTTCCTTGTTATCACGAACCCATTGTGGTAACTCACGGAAGTTGCGGATGTCTGGTCGAATAGCCCCACGGAAATGTCCTAGGTCGTACTCATAATCGTTACGTGTGTCAAGGACAACGGTATCTTTATCAAGAAGCGCTTCTTTGAACTCTTTTGGAGACAAGTAAGCACCTGTTGTTTCAAGTGGGTTAATGTCATTGTCAAAGTCGTTGTCTTCCAAACCAAGGTGGACAATTTCTTTCTTGTAGCGAACAAACATCTTCTTGAAGGCTTGTTCACTTTCTTCGTCAATCTTGAACCAGAGATCTTCCATTCCTGGAAGGCTGTGAACGTAGTCCATGTATTTTTGAGTTGTTTCATAGTCACCTGAAACGGTTCCGTTAATTCCCTCGTCAGCGACTAGGATACGGCCTTTAAGACCGATTGATTTACAGAAAGCCAAGTGGTCTGCAGCAAATTGCTCTGCGTTTTCAATTGGAGTATAAAGGTAGTAAAGTAAGACACGAATATCTTTTGCCATAAGATTTGTTCTCTTTTCTATTCTTAAATTTTCTAAATTTTTTATTTATCCATACTAGTATACCTGCTTGAGAAAACGAATGCAATTTATTTGACTGGAAATTGCTATATTTCAATTTAGAAAAAAATTTCTTGTACACTACACTTAGTATCAATCATATTTTAAAAAATCCTTGGATTTTCCAAGGATTCATTTTTAAACTTTTTTAGCTTTAGCCATATAGAACAGTTGGAGTAGAATACCAAGGATAGCCATGCCGATAACGATAAAGAAGGCCATTGTATAATCTCCTTGGTTTGCCTGTGCAAGACGTGCTCCTAACTGAGGACCAGCAATAGCAGCTACGCCATAAGCAGTAAACATCCATCCATAGTTTGTCCCTACGTATGTAACTCCCCAGTTTTCAGCAGTAATTCCTGGGAATGAACCGAGGAAGCCTCCAAATGACAAGGCAACCATCATAATTCCAAGGATGGCCAAGATGCTTCCAGGACCTTTGAATAAGGCTGTGAGCAACAAACCAGTAGCAACCGCTCCAAACATGGCAATAACGGTAGGATAGCGACCAATCTTATCAGATACCGTACCCCAGAAGATACGACCAAATGTATTAGCGATAGATACCAGCATAACAAAGAGTGTAGCTTCTCCTACAAGTTTATACTGGTCAGAAATTGATGCTGCAGTACCGATAATCATCATTCCACCAGTAGCACCAAGAACATAAATCAACCATAGAAGCCAGTAATTTCCATCACGAAGCATTTCTTTGTAAGTTTTACCTTCTGGTTGAGCTGTTCCAGCTGCCGGCGCTGCTGCAGGAGCTTTCTCCATTACCAATGAAGAAGTACAAATAACAATTAGAAGAATGATACCTAATACTTTGAATGTTGAGTAAACACCCATAGAAGCAATCAAAGCTTTGGCAACTGGACCGATAATGAGCGGGCCTAACCCGAAACCTGCTGCTGTCAAACCACCAGCTAAACCTTTTTTATCCGGGAACCACTTAGTGGCAACTGAAGTAGATGCTCCATAAGCTGAACCAATACCAAGTCCTAGAACAACCCCGTAAGTGAGGTACAGGACTGGAAGAGAAGTAGCAAATCCAGTAGCAAACATACCAGCACCGAAGAGAATACCACCTAGGAATACAAATTTCTTAGGTCCTGCTGAATCAACCTTAGGACCGAAAATAATCATACCAACAGGTACCATTGCAAAAGAAATACTAAAGGCCAAAGAAGTTTGGGCTTGAACCCATCCTTGACTAGCATTGGTTTCTAGCAGCGCCTTTTGAAAGACTGACCAGGCGTAACCAGCACCTAGAGATAGATTCGTTAAAATGGCTGCTGCCAAAATTAACCATCGATTGGGTGTTTTTTTCATTTGAATAACCTCATGTAAAATTTCTTGTTCCTAAAAAGAATAAAGAACAACTTTTATCATTTTTTCACCTACCTCGTTTAAATTGATCATTGTATAAATTTTTAAGTATATAGAACTATGTAAATGATATACATCTATATACGACTGCTTAAAAATTTGTATCTATAGATCTCTTAAATCAGAACAAGATGAATTTTCACAATGTTAAGCGCTTTCATTGTACTCTTATTATAAGCTACTTTATTCTAAAAATCTACTTAATAAAAATTAATAAAGATATAAGAAATTTTAATATTTTAATCACCTGTTATCATTTTAATATTGTTTATATCATCTAATTCGGATAATTATCTAAATAAGGTAAAAAATCACTGCCCTCCCCAGATAAGCCTGAGGAAAGCAGTGATTCTTATTTTAGGAGTTAGGAATGAATACACGAAATCAATTTAGCTGATTATTTTTTGTTTTTCAAGAATTCATCGTATTGTTTTTGCATTTCGTTCAATACTTTTTCGTAGGCACCTTCAGATTTCAATTTTTCCATCAATTCTGGAATAGCTTTATCTGGGTCTACAGTACCAGTGTTGATAGCTGTATCAAATTGTTGCATTGTGTTAGAAATAGCTGAGATTTCAGATTTCACATTGTCAGTATTGAAGATAAATCCAAGCGCTGGAGATTCTTTAGCTTCTGCCAATTCTTTCTTAGAATCTGCAATTTGTTGATCTGTAACGTTTTCGTTGATGTAAAGGATCCAGTTGTTACCAGTGTTCCATCCACCCATGTGAGTGTTTCCTTTGTAGCCATCAAGAACGCGAACACGGTTTTCTTTACCTTCAATTTTTTCCCAGTTCTTGCCTTCTGGGCCGTAAACAAGGCCGTTCAAGAGTTCTGGGTTCGTATTCAAGAGGTTCAACACTTCCATTGATTTTTCTTTGTTCTTAGAGTTGTTTGAGATGACAAAGTTAGCAACTTGTGTTGTTTGGTTTTTCTTAATGAAGTTAGTGAATGATTTGATTTGGATATCTTTGTTAGCAACACGTGAAAGCAAGCTGTTACCGTAGTCAGCTGGTCCTACTGTTTCTTCACGAACGAACCAAGTATCTTGTTGAAGGTCAAAGGAAGTATCGCTTGTTGCTACGTCTTTTGGAATGTATCCAGCTTCATAGAATTTGTGAAGAGTCTTCAAGTGTTCTTTGAAACGAGGAACGTCATAACGGTTTACAATCTTAGTAGTATCCCCTTCAAGGTCAATAACGAATGGAAGCCCGTTTGCTACTGGGTAGTCAAAGTTCTCAGAAGGGATGAAGTTCTTAGTAGCTGCAAATGGTACTACGTCTGGAGCTTTTTCTTTGATTTGTTTCAAGACTGGCTCAAGAGTTTCGTAAGAAGTAACACCTGAAATATCGATACCATATTTGGCAAGGAGAGTTCCGTTGAAGGCAAAGTTTTGAGATGATGCAACGTTGGCCGCAACTGGAACAGCGTAAATTTTACCATTTACAGTATTACCCTTGATGTAGGCTGGGTCAAGTGCTTTGTAAAGGTCTTTACCTTCTTTTTTGTACAATTCTGTCAAGTCAGCGTAAGCACCTTTTTGAGCATTTACAATGTAGTTATCTGCAAAGGCAATATCATAGTTTTCACCAGATGATGTGATAACTGACATTTTCTTACCATAGTCACCCCAGCCAAGGTATTGGATATCCAATTTGGCACCAACTTTTTCTTCGATGATTTTGTTGGCATTTGCTAACAATTCATCCAAGTTGTCTGGTTTGTCACCGATTTGGTACATTTTGATAACAGGTTTGTCACCTGAATCAGCAGCTTTTTTGCTGTTACCTGTCAAATTTCCACAAGCAGCAAGACCTGCAGCCAAAGCGACTACACTAGCAGATGCAAAAGCATATTTTTTCCAGTTTTTCATGATAAAAACTCCTTTTTTTATTTTTAAACTTATAAACAATGTAATGATCTTATACTCAATGAAAATCAAAGAGCAAACTAGGAAACTAGCCGCAGGTTGCTCAAAACACTGTTTTGAGGTTGCAGATAGAACTGACGAAGTCAGCTCAAAACACAGTTTTGAGGTTGTAGATAAGACTGACGAAGTCAGTTACCTATACCTACGGCAAGGCGACGTTGACGCGGTTTGAAGAGATTTTCGAAGAGTATTAACTTCACACAAGGGAAGTTTGGAAATGAGAAATGTTCTTTCTCAATAAGCACTATTCTTTCACACCACCGATAGTCAAACCTTTTACAAAGTAGCGTTGGAAGAATGGATACAAAATCGCGATTGGAAGGGTTGCAACCACAACCATGGCCATACGACCTGTTTCTTTCGGTAGAGCAACTCCCAGTTGACCAGTCAAGCCGACCGCTTTGGCAATGTAGTCCATATTTTGTTGGATTTGCATGAGCAAATATTGCAATGGATACAAGTTGTCACTCTTGATGTAAAGAAGGGCGTTGAACCAGTCATTCCAGAAACCAAGAGCTGTCAAAAGCGTGATGGTTGCGATACCTGGTAGTGACAATGGCAAACAGATTTGGAAGAAAATCCGAGCCTCACTGGCACCATCGATACGAGCCGATTCGAGAATGGCTTCTGGAATGGTCTTCTTGAAAAAAGAACGCATCAAGATGATGTTAAAGGGTGAGAGAAGCATTGGAACAATCAAGGCCCAAACAGTATCCCCAAGCTGAAGCACACGGGTCACCATGATATAACCTGGTACCAAACCAGCGTTGAACAACATACTGAGAAGGACGAAGATAGTAAAGAATCTGCGATACTTAAAGGTTGTCCGTGAAATAGCGTAGGCATAGGTTGTTGTGATAAAGACATTTGTAACTGTCCCAACTACGGTTACAAAGACTGAGATGAAGAGGGCTTGTAAGATTTTATCCTTAAACTGTGCCAAAAACTCAAAACCGTCTAATCCAAATTGGGATGGGAAGAAGCTGTAGCCGTATTGGAGGAGGCTTTTCTCGTCCGTCACTGAAATAATGATAACGAATACGAAGGGTAGGATACAAGAGAGGGCAATCAAACCCGAGATGATACTGAAGAAGATATCTGCTTTCTTACTGAAGGAGTGAATGCCGACATTATCAATTTTTTCTTTTTTAATTTTCTTTTCTGCCATATTCTCCTCCTTTCTAGAACAAGGCTGAGTTTGGATCAACTCGTCTTGCAAGTAAGTTTGATAGGATAACCAGAATCAAGCCGACAACTGATTGGTAGAGACCTGCTGCTGAAGCCATCCCGATATCCGCTGTCTGAGTCAAACCGTTATAAACATATACATCCAAAACGTTGGTTACGTTATAAAGCTGACCAGCATTGTGGGGGATTTGGTAGAAGAGACCAAAGTCTGCACGGAAGATGTTTCCGACTGCAAGGATGGTCAATACAGTTACCAGCGGTGTCAACTGCGGAATGGTTACGTTGCGAATGCGCTGCCATTTGCTGGCCCCGTCCACTGTCGCTGCTTCGTAGTAGGTTGGATCAATTCCCATGATTGTCGCATAGTACATGACACTGCTATATCCAAAACCTTTCCAAATACCTAGGAACAGTAGGAGATAAGGCCAAATTCCCAAATCAGCGTAGAAGTTGACTTCTTTGAGACCAAGACTTTCCAATAAATGATTGAACACCCCTTTATCAATATTTAGGAAGGCATCTGTAAAGAAACTGATGATAACCCAAGACAAGAAGTAAGGGAACAACATAGAAGTTTGGAAAATCTTCACCATTCTCTTAGAACGGAGTTCACTGAGGATAATGGCAATCCCTACAGATACAACTAAACCTAGAAAGATAAAGCCAAGATTGTAGAGGACCGTATTTCGTGTGATAATAAAGGCGTCTCTTGAACTAAATAAGAATCTGAAATTATCGAGTCCGACCCATTTACTATTTATGATACTATCTATAAATCCATTACTGGTCATGTGGTAGTCTTTGAAGGCAACCACGTTTCCAAATACTGGAATGTAAAAGAATAGAATCAACCAGAGTGCCCCTGGAAAAACCATCAAGAGAAAGATCCAGTTGTCTCTCAAGGTTTTTGAAAACTTATTCATAATTTCCTCCCTTTTTATTTTGATATCCATCTAAAAATTCCTTTTTAGATTTTTGATAACGATTACATTATTAGTATACTCCTATTTGCAGATTAGGTTAAACTCCTAATTATAGAAAAAACTCCACAAATTATGTAGCAGATTTAAAACTTTATCACCACTATCAAACAAATGTCCTAAATCAATTGTTTATTTTATCTCTATTAGCCCAGTGATGGCGTCACTCTGTTATCCTGTGCTAGTCTCTCAAACTAAATTTTAGGAGCAATGAAGCCCACTATTCTTAGAAAACAAGCCTATTATCAAGTTCCTTAGACTTTTGACCATAGGCGTTTTTCTCTTTTTAACGTTTTGTCTCAAAACTCATCATGAGCTCTGTCTAAAAATAAAGGTACTACTTTTCTCAACTTTTTTAGAAAGCTAATACTCTTCGAAAATCTCTTCAAACTACGTCAGCTTCCATCTGCAACCTCAAAACAGTGTTTTGAGCAACCTGCGGCTAGCTTCCTAGTTTGCTCTTTGATTTTCGTTGAGTATAAGGCAAGGCCAAATCAATTTATAACAATGTTTTAGAAGCGATATTGTACTAGTCCAGACTCAGTTCATTATAGTGTCTGATTTCTCCCAGACTGACTCCCTACAAAAAGTGCAAATAAGAAATCTCCAGCTTAGGAACTATCAGTGAGTTCTCGAGTCTGGAAATTTTTCAATATACCTCGTTATTGAACGGTTACAGTTTGCCGTCCACTTCCTGAAAAGCAAAAATCTCCTAGCAGACTTTCCTGCTAGGAGATTTTCTTATGAGAGGTACTTCTTTAAGCCTTAAAAATCGGACTTATCATCTGATAATTATCAAACAATCTACCAATTAAGCTTCTTCGTCTTCTTTACGACGACGGCCTGCAAGACCAAGACCAAGTAAGGCACTTGCGGCAGCTGCTACCATAGCTACAGTAGAATCTGCTGTACCTGTATTTGGCAATTCTTTAGATGCTTTAGGCGCATTTGCTTGTGCTGATGCTTCTTGGTTGGCATTCGCTGCTTGAGCAGTAGCTGGAGCTACAGCTGGTGTCTGAACACTTTGATCCTCAGCTGGAGTTACATGGTCAGCTGCTGGAGCAAGTTTCGCCATAAAGTCTTCGATACGTTTCACCATTGCATCCACTTCTGCTTGACTTGCGTCTGCGTTAGCAAATACTTTCTTAGCATCTGCTGATAATGCATTCGCTTCTTTTGCAGTTTCTGCATCAAGCTTAGCTGATTCTTGGATGATTAGCTCATCTAGCTGATGAATAGCACTTTCTAACTTGGATTTATTCACTTTGGCTTGAGTGTTCGTCATTCCGTTATCGGCAGAAGAGCCGTAGTTTCCACCATTATATGGAGGTATCATATCTTGATTGTTTGGTGAAATCACTTCAACTGGAACTTCAAGTTTTTGTACACTTCCATCCGCTAGTCTTAATGTCACTGTAGCAACTTTAGTACCGATAGTATTCGTATCAGGCAATACCATATTGAGGACTGAGATTTCTTCTGGTAAATCTAATTTCGCTAACACATCTGCTTGGGAAAGGGCTGTGCCACGTTCAACTTTCACTCCTCCATTGATTAAAGCTTTCAGGGCATCTTCTAGTTTTAATTCTGGAAGATCATCTACAAGTGCATCTTGATCAACTTGGTATAAGAAGGTTCTGAGAACTTTATCGAGTTCTGCTTGGGTTGTGGAGCTATCGATGTCTTCTAATGCTTTTTCCTTTAAGGCTTCAACTGTATCAAGTGCTTTTTGCTTTTCTTCATCAGAAAGTTTTTTATCTGCTTTGATACTTGCAATTTTTTCATTTGCTGTCGTTTCAACTACTTCTCTAGCTTCTACAGCATCAAGTAATGATTTTTTCGCAATTTCTAAAGCATCTTTTGCCTTAATTGCTAGTTCTAAGGCTTTGTCAACCTCAACCTGTGAAGCATTTTCATTATCAATAACTTTTTTAACTTCTTTTAAAACTTTCTCTGATTCTTCTTGTATTTTTTTATACTCATCAATCGTCGCTTTGGTCTTTCCTTTTGTCGAATCTTCTAAAATTAAACTATTTAATGCGTCAGTGGTGTTTATCAATTGTGTTTTATTAGTTTCTGATCCATCTAACTGCTCTTTAGCTGTTTGGATAGCTTGTTTTGCTGCATCTACTTCCGCTTGAGTTGCGTTCGCTTTACCTAAGACTCTCTTACCATCTTCTACGGCTTTATCATAGGCGGCTTTCTTCTCTGCACTTCCGTTGTAGTACTTCGCATCATTAGCTTTTGTGCTTTCCGCATCTGTAGATGTTGCTGTTGTTAGAGCTTCTTTATTGGTTTCTGCTCCATCTAATTTGCCTTTGGCATCTTCTATAGCTTGTTTTGCTGCATCTACTTC
>NZ_CAHJXN010000002.1:357895-534580 GCF_903645285.1 Streptococcus thalassemiae
TTCGCATCATTAGCTTTTGTGCTTTCCGCATCTGTAGATGTTGCTGTTGTTAGAGCTTCTTTATTGGTTTCTGCTCCATCTAATTTGCCTTTGGCATCTTCTATAGCTTGTTTTGCTGCATCTACTTGAGTTTGATCCGCATTAGCATCAGCTATTACTGTTTGTCCATTTTTTATCGCTTCATCATACGCATCCCTTGTTGTTTTATCTGCATTATAATATTTAAAGTTTCCTTTAACGTCAGCCTCTTGACCTACTACTTGTCTTAACTCCGTCTTATTTCCTTGTTCAACTAACAGTCCAGCAGCAGTATCTAATTTCCCTTTTATAACTGCTACTTTTTCTAATGCGGCACTGACTTCATCTTTAGTTGCATTTCCCTGTTTATTGATGATAGTCGTTACTTCTTGTTTTATTGATTCAATTTCTTGATTATACTTCTCAAATTCTTTATTGTATTCAGCAATGCTCTTAGGTGTTTTGGTATCTGTTGCTACCTTTTTTAACCCTTCAACTTGTGCAGATAAATTAGTCTTTTCATCACTTGTCGCTGCTGGAACTAAAGCTTCTTGTTTTGCTAAAAGTGTTGAAAATGCCCGTTTATAATCTGCTGTTGTTTTTAACTCTCCCTCAAGAAGCGTTTTTACTTTTTCAAGTTCCTCTGTGTATGCTGTTTTAGTAGCATCTGTTTTTCCCGCTTTATCCTCTGTTTCTGTTTCAAGTAATTTATCATAAATTCTTTGCAAGAGGTTTTTGGCAACACTGCTAGTATCTTGTTCAATTGAAAAATCTAAACCAGTAACCGGAAGTGCATAACCTAAATACGGAGATTGATAAGAAAGCCCTACTTCTTTATCTGTTGCATTACTAATTCGTACTTTATATGAAACTGCACCCTTTGGAAGTTCTATATCACGGCTAGTAAAAGAACCTCCTGTACCATTAGGTTTATTGTTCTCCTCTGCTAATTTTTCATTCACTTGATTTTCTGTCAATCCATTAGCATTTAGCACTTCATTTCTCGTAGTACCATCTTTAGCTGCAACAACCGTTTTATCTTTATCTTGCACAGCCTTTTGAGGATAAAATGTAGTTGTATAAATACTACTTTCTGTCCCATCTTGTCCAATCGAATAAACTTCGACCTTATATCCTGCTTTAGTATTGTTAATATCTCCAGAGTATCCTGTTTTGAAAGCAACTTTTATTCTAGACCCATCGTTTGAAGAATATGCACGAAATGTTTTCTCAATACCTTGAAAGCCTTTGACAGCTTTTGCAGTAGAAGCTCCCCCTTCCCCAACTCTTACATAGGTAGAGTCATCATAAGCTGTTTCTGTATGATTTTTATAAGATCTAACTTTCGTTAGAAAAAGCATATACTCACTAGTTCTATCAAATGACTGTTCTCGTAGCCAAACCTTTCTGTTGGTGTCATATTGATTATTTGTCGTATTAAGTGTTTCAACAGGGAATACGCCTCGGTCTGTCTTTCTTGCAATTGCAAATTTACCTTGCTGTCCATCAGAAGATACAGCTCTCCAACCACCAAACTCGTCAATTTCAGTAACGCTACCTTTAGCTACATTTTTAGCTTTTCCTAACTCATCCATACTTTGGATTTTTTTATTATTTTGAATGGTATCCGGCAAACTTTGTAACGTAGTTGCTAACGTTTTTAAATCCGCATTCTCTGCAGGTGCTGTGTAAGTCTGGTGTGCCGATGGATCAGTATCAGTCGTTGTCTCACCTGTTCGGAATGGATTATTTCTATCTAGGGCTTGTCTATTACGTGGATCATGTTGTCCTGAGTTTGCGATAGAGTTGCTTCCTGTAGCTTTCTCAGTATTGCTAGCTTTCTTACCGACAGTCGCTTTTCCTTCTGTGGTATCTAGTTTAGGACTTTCCACTTGCGCTTTAGGCTTACTACGTAAACCGCTGCTCGCTGTCATAAAGAGTCTTCTATAAGCTTTTGTCAACTCCTCTTGACTTGTGGCTGTTGTTAGGGCAAGTTTTGCTAATTCTAAATGTTCTTTAAGGGTTGCAACACTTTCATCTGTCTTAGTCGCATAGCTACCTGAGGCTAATTTAGCATCAATTTCTGCTACGTAATCTTCCAGCTGTTTTTTATCCAAGTCAGATGTAGCTTTTTCTTCTGCTTTTTCTGTTGCTGAAGCAGTCGATGATACTACTGGCGCTGGAGTGGCAGTAGTAGATGTCTCTTCTTTCTCTTTTGAAACAGTAGGTGATTCGACTGATGGTGCGCTTGCATCAGTAGATGTTGGAGTAGTTGTTTCTTCTTGACCTTTCGGAGCAGTAGTCTCACTGCTACCAGAATTTCCATCCAACTGACTGACTACTGGAGTCGCCCCGTAGGTTCCATTCTGGACATCTGGGTCTTTCAGAGGTGAGCCTTGTGTTTCCTCATTAGTTGGGGTTACACCTTGCTCTGTGGCAGACACTGTCCCATTTCCTGGAAACATGAACAAGGCTGCTACTGCAACACTAGCAGCACCAAAACTAACCTTGCGAATCGAAAACCGCAAGCGTTTTTCTCTATCTTCATTACCTTTATAAAACATATATCATTTTGCTCCTTTTCCGATAATTATCGGTTAATATATAATGGAAGGACAAATAAAAAGCCCCCCCCCTAAAATATTTATGCATATTTTAGACTGGCATAATTTATTATACTCTTTTTTGTTTTATAAATCAAATGTTATGAACTAAGCTTGGTATGATGCATCTTAGCCAATTCTTCTGTTTCACGCGAAACACCCTGCGCCAGGCAAGGTGTTCTTGTTTTTAAGTTGTATAAATCGTTGAAGCTGTCGCAATGGTATGCCATTGGTTGGCTGTTGTGGCTGCGAAGCCCTTGTCTGCGTAGAAGTCGTTAAATGGCAGAATTTCTACTTCCAGCTCATCGATGCGATCAAGCTGGCCAGCCAGATAAGCCTCGATACGGCTTTCTGCTCGTTTGATGCGTTGCAAGAGTCCGCCCATACGGATATCAACTGTATCCAAACCAAAGACCTTGTTTTCTTTTAGCCATTGGTAGCTAAAGAGAGCATGGAAGTGTTCGATTTGGCTTCTGAGTTCTGGTAATTCTTGTCTTGCGATTTCTTGCAGGCTTTCTTTATCAGCTTCTTTGTAAGCCTGACGAATGCGCCGTCCCACATCGACTTTGCTACTTAAAATAGCATTCAACTGAGCCTGAGTTTCAAAGAGGTAAGCATAATTACCAGCTTTTTCTTTAATGTTAGTAAGCGTCTCAGCAGCCTGAGCGAAGTGCGATTTGTCCTGTTCAGGTGTCATGTGTCGGTCAAGAATCGGACAGAGAACATCCTGATAAAAGACATAGCGGTTGGGATTGATGCCACTGAGATTGTCCGGCAAATCTGGCAAGAGGTTGGCAAGGTCAATCTGCATAAAATCTTCAACCGATAAACCTGTATTGGTCTGGAAGTGTGCAGACAAACGGTCTAGGTCATTGCGATAGCTGAGTTCTGCCCAGCTTTGCAGACTTGGTAGGATAGAAAACTGGGCTGTTTCCCCACCATTGTCCCCCCAACCCGTCACAATGACTTCTTTAATCTGATTAGCACGGCAGGCTTTATTAGCCTCAATAGCTACTAGACGGCTGAAATGGTTGTGAGGTGTAAAGCCAATCCACTTCCAAGCTCCACCTGCAAAGGCAAGGTCATGGCTAATCTTGTGATGGTTGCGGAAATTGCGATTGTATTTTTCCTCGCTATCCTGATAATAATCCCAGTAAACTAAGGTCACACGGTCTTTGAGGCGGTCTAGGCAGACACGCGTTTCCTCTGGAATTTCCACATCACGGTCGTACTGGCCATCTGCTGACATAAGTTTAAAGAACATATCGCTCCACATTTGGCAGTGGAAACCATATTTGTCAGCAATATCCAGCACGCGCTCCAAGTGTTGGCACATGAGGAGACTACGATCCACAACACCGTTGAGGATCAGGTAGCGTCCCAAACCAACCAAGTGGGCTTCGTCCATCCCAATATTAACCTTGCGAGTTTGTAGTTTAGATAGAGTAGCAAACATGCCATCAATCAGGTCATAAACTTTTTCTTCGCCAATGAGGAGAATATCCTCCACATCACGGAGCTCCTGCACTTCCTTGACACCCCATTTGACGAAGGCTGACAAGTGGGCCAAGGTCTGGATACATGGCACAAAGGTCATGTCAAACTGCTGGGCATAGGCTTCGATTTCCTGCAACTCCTCAGCCGAATAAGCCCCGCGGAAATAGCCAAAGTAAGGCTGCCCTTCAATCTGGTAAGTGTCTTCCATGTAGAGCTCAAAGATTGAGTAGCCCATGAGAGCCAAGACCTCTATCATCTGCTTGGCAGAAGCCACATTCAGCACCGCATTTCGAGAACAGTCTGCCATGTAGGCTAAATCTTCATAAGCTGCCTGTTCCTCAATCTCTACTTTATCAGCTTCTGCAAGAGCTGTTACCAACAGGGACAAGGAACGATAAAGTTGGTGAGGCTTGCGGTAGGTCAATTGATAGTGGCCACCCTCACCCTTGATAGAGATAGAGGCTTGGTCAGACTGAGTGACAGCCACTTCAACATCTGGCAGAGAAATGTGATTTTTTAATACTTCAATAGCTTGCGCTTGTTTGGAACTAAGTCCTGTAAATCTTACCATTGGTTTTCCTCCTGTAGCCAGTTGACAAGGGCACCGTAGAGATTGGCATCTGCATGATAGGTGCAGGCTTGGATGACAGGTACGACCGTGTATTCTTCGTAGGTATCGACAAAGTCATCTACAGCCTTCTTGACACCTTGAATAAAATCTGGATTTTGACTGATAGAGCCTCCCAGGCTAATGACATCTGGGTCGATCAGATACTGAATATTGAGCAAGCCTTGCGCCAGATTGCGGTTCATGCGCTCAATGGCTTCTTGACAAAGGGCATTTCCTGCTTCGGCCTCTTGGTAAATTTTGCGACCGTCCCAATCAGTCTGACCAGATTTTTCAATCACGTAGCGTACCATATTCCCAGTTGACGCTAGTTGCGACCAGTTGTTGAGCTTTTCAGCAGGGGCAAGGGTGGTCATGTAGCCAAATTCTCCACCCAGACCGTGGCGACCTCGATGAAGTCTTCCATTGATAATCATAGCTCCGCCAATCCCTGTCCCAATCACGACACAGGCTGCATTTTCAAGTTCTGGATGAGCCAGTAATTCACTGAGTCCAACGCAGTTGGCATCATTTTCCAGATGGACAGGTAGTTGATGATTAGTAAGCGCCTCATACCAAGAAAAGCCGTGGATATAAGGGACGGCACTGAAGCCATCAATCACACCTGTCTCTTGATTGACCGCGCCTGGAACGCTCATAGCAATCCCGCTATAATCCTGCTCTGACAAGCGCTGGTCTAGCCAAGCTAGTAAATCCTCCAAACTTTCAGGCGTTGGAATGCTTGTCTTATCCAATATTTTCCCATCAGGAGTCAGACTGGCAAACTTAATTCCAGTCCCTCCGATATCAATCGTTGCAATAGTCATTGTTTTTACCATAAAAAGGGGCAAATCAGCAGTTAGTTCTTACCTTTTCGCCCCTCCTTTCTTTTTATGTTTACTTTTTGAAATTAAATTTCTTCTTTTTTAATCAATTCTGTACGAATCTCTTGTGGTGAAATGAGGCCTCTATGAACTGGGTATGGTCGTTCAAGTAGGTCAAGAATGGTTTGTTGATGTTCTGATATGCGCACATTTTCTTGACTCATATTATAGTAACGGAGGACATAGCCTTCTTCATTTTCCGCCACTTTAAAGGCTGTTGGACAGATTTGCGGTATGCTGAGAACAGAATGGCTCAAGAGGCTACCAGTCGCAGCCACGCTTCCTTCTTGTCTAGCAAGCTGAAGGCTGGTAAATGGTGTCTGCAAGGCTTTGGCGCGACGATAGGCTGAGAAGCGTTCTTGGGCTTGGTGGCATTCAAGAGCAAACTCGACTTCAAACTCACGCAAGCATTGTGCTTCTGGTGTTGGGAAATAACCCCAGTCACCTAGCTCACCTGACGCACGCAGAATAGTCACTGCAATGGTGTCGTCTCCAAGGATTTCGTATTCATTCAACCCCTTGTTGGATACAGTCACACCTTTTTCATCGTCATACAGACTAACAAAGGCTTGTTGGTGTTGAGGATTTTCAGGATTTTCCCATGAAGCTGCTGGTTTGTTTGGTCGTGTCACCACCTCATAGATGCTTTCAGAATCATTGCTTGGACGCGTGTTGTGAGTCTTGACCAAGAGACGGATACGGTGGTCTTTGGCAGTGTTAGTAAAGCGAGTCTTGCAACGGATTTGTGGATTGTCGACAAAGACAGTCATCTCAGTTTCCAGAGGAATGCTTGTCAATTCTTCTGAACGTCCAGCATCACGCTTCATAAACTCGATGATGCCTTTTTGCTCTTCTTCTAGTTTTTCATCCGCACTGACAGGCACAGTCAATTCATGTTTGAGCAAAATTTTAGCATAGCGAGCTGTGTTTTCCAAGACCTCGTAGCCCTTAAGCTCTGCATAGATAGGCTCTGTTCCTTTTGGTTGGAAGTAGATATACTCGTTTCCGATGTCACCACGGTCTTCGAAGCGGATAAAATCTTCGTAAGCTTCGTGAGTTGTCTTGTCATAAACTGTGATAGTGTCATCCACACTCACCGTTACAAATGGCGTATCAATCACTCCGTTTTGGTAAATGCCTTCACGGTGTTCTTGCTCTCCTTCCAGCAATTGGAAGGTTGTCCAAGAAAGTGGCGCTAGATGAACTGGAATGGTCACGCGCACTTGTCGAGCGATACGAGCTTGGCGGAACTTGTCTTTTGGTAAATCGTACTCAAAATTAGCCCCAAGGTCTTCGATTTTAGCCTCTACAGGACGACCATTCAAGTCCTCCACACGGTAACTTGGCAAGGTAAGAGCAGCCATCTTCTTGTATCCCTCTGTTGGGTGTAATTCCTTGAAATCACAAGTCTCCACATCAATCACTGTGCTGACAGTATCAACCTTATCATGCAAGCCTGTGTTAATAACCGTAAAGAGATAGTCACTTTGAGCCTTAGCCGTAGCAATTTTACCCTTCCACTCGTTGAGAAGATTGGCCTTAACAAAGTTTCCTACTTGATTGACCTTGGCAAAACGAGTTTCCATCTCTCGGTGAACTTCGTCCACGCTACAGCCACAGATGCTATCATGTGGCGCATTCTGCAAAAGAGTTTTCCAAGCATAGGTCAACTGATCCTTGTGGTTATGACCCCCAGTGATAATCGTCAAGGGTTCTACAACTTGCTCTAGGAGGTTGCTATTTTCTTGGAAGGATTGTTTGAGATAAATACGAGATGAAGAAGTGTTGGCAAGTGTGTACCAGCCATCTGTTTCCTGACTGGTCAACTCGCCTGTCACCGTTGATAATTGCTCTGGTAGGGCACTTTCCACGGCTTGGACATATTCATCAAAAGAACTATGAACAAAGGTTACATCTGGGAAGAGTTCATTTGCCACACGAATGGCTTCACTCAGATTTTTCTGCACAGGCTGGTGGTCACATCCGTTCATCATCAACCACTGGTTGGTCGAAGCGTAGGCACGCACATCTGACAATTTTTGTTCCCAGAAGGTCAAGGCCTCATCTTTATCAACTGGGATTTCATTCCCGTTACTGTACCAGTTGGCAAAGAGAATCCCGAGGACACGACTTCCGTCCGCACCCTGCCAGTACATTTCTGAAAACTGTGATGTAAACTGCTCATCTTCGAGAACTTGGTTGTCAAATCCAATCGGCTTCACACCACGGCCAAAGGCTGCCACGCGAATGCCTGATTTTTGAAGGATTTGAGGCGCTTGCCCCATATTTCCAAAGGTATCCGGGAAGTAACCAACCTGAGTTGATTTGCCCCATTTTGCACATTCTGCTTGACCAATCAAGGTATTGCGGACGTTGGCTTCACTGGAGATCAAGTAGTCATCCTGCAAGATATAAAAGGGACCAATCTTCAATTTTCCTTCGTCAATGTAGCGTTGGACTTTGTCTCGATTTTCAGGGCGAATTTGCAAGTAGTCGTCGAGGACAATAGTTTGTCCATCCAAGTGGAAACTCTTGAACTCAGGGTCATTTTCAAAGAGATCAAAGAGATTGTCAAACAATTCCACCAACTGCATACGGTGGCTTTCAAAAGGCAAGTACCACTCACGATCCCAGTGACTATGTGAGATAATATGTACGACAACATTTTCCATGAAGTAAAACCTCATTCTAAATTTAAATTTTTATTGTTTTAAATGTAAATTTGTGATTCTGACAAGAATCGGTTGCACTAATACTCAATGAAAATCAAAGTGCAAACTAGGAAGCTAGCCATAGGCTGCTCAAAGCACAGCTTTGAGGTTGCAGATAAAGCTGACGTAGTTTGAAGAGATTTTCGAAGAATATAAATCACGCTCCTTAGCGAATATCTAGGTAATCCAAGACCAATTCACAGAACATCATGTTGGCCCAAGAGAACCATTCACGAGAATAAAGAGTTGGGTCATCCACGTGGAAGCTTTCATGCATGACACCTGTCCCCCCATCGCAAGCAACCAGCTGATCCAGCAAGAATTTCTTCTCTGCCTTGTCTCTTGTTGTCAAACCTTGTATAGACAGAGCGATTGGCCAGATATAGCGATAGAAGGTATGAGAACTTCCGAGGCCGCTAGCGTATTCTCCTTGGTAGAAGTATGGATTTTCAGGGCTCAGAATGGTGCGACGAGTTGCTTGATAGACTTCGTCGTCAATATCGCAATAGCCCAGATAAGGCGCAGCCAACAAACTTGGTACATTTGGGTCATCCATGATGCTAGCATTTCCTAGACCATCCACTTCAAAGGCATAAATCTTTTCGCCCTTGCTGTTGCTTGTGTAGGCGTAGTTTTCAATTCCTTCTTGGATTTCAGACTGGAGGCGCTTGGCATCAGCAATAATACTCTCGCTATCAGCTAGGACTAGTTCTGCAAAGATTTCTTGGACATAACCCAAGACTACTACAGCAAACATATTTGACGGAATCAAGTAGCTATATTGACAACAATCATCACTTGGACGAAAAGCTGACCAGGTCATGCCTGTCACTGCAAAATCAGGGCCAAATCCATCATTTACCAGTGTATCTTCCTTACGATCGGTATCACGAACAAAACGATAAGGTGAGTTCTTGTGGTCTTGTTCCACCGTCCAAAGATGGAGAATTTCCTTAGTCGCTGCGACAAAAGTCTCATCAAACTGACTAGTCTCGCCAGTCTCTTTCCAGAGGAGATAAGCCAACTGCAAAGGATAGCAAAGCGAGTCCACCTCATACTTGCGTTCCCAAATCCAGCCATTAAGGTCTGTGTGGTCAGTCTCATGGTGCCCCTTCCAGTTTTCCTCAATGTTGAAGGAATTGGCATAAGGATCCTTGAGTACCAAGGTCATCTGACGTTTGACTAAACCTGCAATAGTCTGACGCAGGAGGGCATCTCTTTTAGCCACATGAAGGTAGGGTCTGAGTTGAGCTGTCGAATCCCGAAGCCACATAGCAGGAATATCTCCTGTGAGTACAAAAGTTGAACCATCTTCTAAGATTTCAACCGTATTGTCCAAGGTGTCTGTGTAGCAACGCTCGAAAACATCCACCCACTCTGGATGGTCCTTAGCCCGTTCTGCTACTTCATCTAGCCATTCTCTAACAATTTCTTTTGAATAAATCATCGTGCAGTATCCTCTTTCAAACAAGTTTCATTTTCAGTATATAGCTTTTGAGACAGAAAATACATACACAAATGATAGTCATTTTTCTACAAAATAGTTATCTTTTGAACCCCATATCTAAAGGCTCTATTTTTCTGATATAATGTAGAAAAACAGCTAAAGGAAAGACTATGAAACCATTACTTGAAACCATCGATACCCGATTTGGAACTGCCAGCAAGCATGCCTTTTCTCGGGGAAATACTCTGCCATACACAGGCGTTCCTTTTGGGATGAATTACTTTGTACCCCAGACCAGTGACCAGGATGGATCTTGGTTTTTCGATCCGCATCTGCCTATCTTTCAGGGGATTCGATTAACCCACCAGCCCAGTCCTTGGATTGGCGACTACTCTTGGCTCCTTCTGATACCTGTCACAGGCCAGATTAGTGGTGACAGTCTCTTCCATCGTCAGTCTTCTTATGATATGGATAAGGCCTCTTTCCAACCCCATTATCTGAAAATTTTCTCCCTGCGCTATCAGATTGAAACCCAGCTCACACCGACTTGCTACGGTGCTTCTATTCGTTTGAATCAAAAGCAAGGCAAAGCCCTCTCCCTCTATCTCCACGTAGCAGATGAACTGACCGTGGAGCAAGTAGATGAGCGGACTCTTGCCCTACGACAAGAAGGAAAAACTGAGACCAACAAAAATCCACTGATACTGTTCACTACCCTGCAAATGAATACGGATATTCTTGCTGTCAGCCAAGAAGGTGAAGACTGGCGAATTGACTTAGCAAGTAGCCATGCTGAAATTCAGCTAGCGACTTCTTTCATCTCTCCTACTCAAGCACTGCTTAATCTACCTCAAGTAGATTTTGATAACTGTAAAGCAAATGCCCAAGCGGACTGGGAAAATCTCCTCCATCGTTTTGACATTATAGAGACAGGAGAGGCTGATCGAACCTTCTTTGACCATTGCCTCTACAGACTATTCCTCTTCCCACAGACTTTTTATGAGGTTGATGAATCAGGGCAAGCCATCCACATAGATTTGGCTACTGGAACTGCCAAGCCTGGTGTCCTCTTTAGCAACAATGGTTTCTGGGATACCTTCCGCACCACCTTCCCCCTCTTTGCCCTTGTCATACCGGAACACTACCACCGCTTTTTAGAAGGCTTTCTCAATAGCTACCGCGATACTGGTTTCCTTCCAAAATGGCTGGCTCCAGATGAACGGGGTATGATGCCAGGTACCCTTTTAGACGGCATTATCGCAGATAGCGCCTGCAAGGACATGGCTCCCGACTTGGAAGAAGAACTCCTTCAAGCCATGCTTGAAACAGCCAGCAAGTTCGACCCTCTCGGCATCAATGGTCGTCACGGACTAGCCCAATACCAAGAACTGGGCTACCTCTCTACCGACCACCACGAAAGTGTTAGCCACACCCTAGACTATGCCTATAGCGACTTTTGTATCGCCAGCTGTGCCAAAAAACTTGGTCAGAATGACATCGCGGAAACCTATAGGACTGCTTCACAAAATTACCGCCATCTATTTGATGCTGAGACAGGTTACATGCGAGCGCGAGACAGTCAAGGCAACTTCCGCTCTGACTTCTCTCCTTATAGTTGGGGACGCGACTATGCCGAATGCTCTGCCATCCAAGCAACTTTAGGCGTCCTCCACGACATCCCTGGCTTAATCCAACTTATGGATGGAAAAGAAGTCTTCAGCAACTATCTTTTGAAAGCCTGTCAAGATGCTCCCCTCTTTGAGACGACTGGCTATGGTTACGAGATTCACGAAATGAGCGAAATGGCTACTGCTCCTTTTGGACAAATAGCCATTTCCAACCAGCCTAGCTTCCACATTCCTTATCTCTTCCGCTACAGCAATTACCCTAACTACACTGCCCTTCTTATCAAAACCTTACGTCAGAAAGCCTTTCACCCAAGTTGGCAAGCCTATCCTGGAGATGAAGACAATGGTAGCCTCTCTGCTTGGTACATCTGGTCGGCTCTCGGATTTTATCCGACCTGTCCAGGAAAATCAAGCTATGATCTCGGAATCCCTCTCTTTGACCACCTCCGTATTTACCTAGCTAAAGAAAATAAATGGCTAGATATTCATACTGAGCAAAACCACAGCCACTTCAACTTTGTCAAAGAATGCCGACTGGACAAAAACCTAGTATCAACTATTCAACATCAAGACCTCCTAAAAGCTGAGCAGTTAACCTTTACACTTAGCTGGTTGCTAAGTCAGCCGTCCACTTCCTGAAATGCAAAAATCTCCTAGCAGACTTTCCTGCTAGGAGATTTTCTTATGAGAGGTACTTGTTTAAGCTTTGAAAATCGGATTTATTATCTGATAATTATCAAACAATCTACCAATTAAGCTTCTTCGTCTTCTTTACGACGACGGCCTGCAAGACCAAGACCAAGTAAGGCACTTGCGGCAGCTGCTACCATAGCTACAGTAGAATCTGCTGTACCTGTATTTGGCAATTCTTTAGCTGCTTTACGCGCGTTTGTTGCTGCTTCTTGGCTAGCATTAGCTGCTGCTTGAGCAGTAACTGGAGCTACATCTGATGTTTGAGCAGCTTGGTCTTTAGATGGGCTTGTAGGGTCAGTTGCTGGAGCAACTTTCGCCATAAAGTCTTCGATACGTTTCACCATTGCATCCACTTCTGCTTGACTTGCGTCTGCATTAGCAAATACTTTCTTAGCGTCTGCTAATAAGTCATTCGCTTCTTTTGCAGTTTCTGCATCAAGCTTAGCTGATTCTTGGATGAACAATTCATCTAATTGATGGATAGCACCTTCCAACTTCGCTTTATCTGCTTTTGCGTCAGTGTTAGTAGCTCCGTTATTACCTCCACCATTTGATGGTACATATGGACGTTGTTTGAATGCATCATCTCTTGAAATAGCTAATACTTTACCTTCTTTGGTTACAATCGTTACATTTCCTTCTTCGTCAATGTTAACCACTAAATCAGTCTTACCATCTTTCGTAACTTTCATATTACCATCTTTATCGATTGTAATTGTTACGTTAGATTTTGGATCTTTTGAAGTATAAACTGTGTTTCCATCTTTATCTGTTGATTTAATGTAAGCATCAAGATCGAATTCTTCTACATTAGTGATAGCACCTAGAACTTTGAATTGGAATTTCGCTTTTTCTTCTGGAGTAATATTAGCAAGGTTTGCTACCGTTACTTTACTCAAGTCGAAATCAAGATTATTACCACCGTTTTTAGCTTTCGCTTCTTCTGCATTCTTCACTAGTTGTTCTTTAGAAATTGTTGCTGTCGAACCGTCTGGTAATGTTACTGTTGCGTTTCCTTGGTCGTCCACTACTACAGTTGATCCTGGGTTTACTGCTTCAATTGCTTTCTTAACAGCGTCTTTTTCGTCTTTTGTTAAGTTTTCTTTATTTCCAACTAATGTACGGATAGCTGGTGTTTTCACTTTAGCAGTCTTAGCTTCATCAGCTAGTTTTGTCGCTGGGATGACTAAATCTGAAGCTGGGATGTTAAGAACTGTGCCGTCACCTTTGGTTACTGTTGCGTTTCCTTGGTCGTCTACCACTACAGTTGAACCTGAGTTGACTGCTTCAACAGCTTTCTTAACAGCTTCTTTCTCTTTGTCTGTAAGTTTAGTTGAATCTGCTACTACAGTCTTAGCTGCTGGTGTGTTCGCATCGTTACCACCATTATCTTTCTTAGCATCATCTTCAACTTTAACTAAGTCTGTTGATGGGATAACTGAAACATTACCATCTTTAACTACTGTTGCATTTCCTTGGTCGTCTACGACTACAGTTGCGCCTGGATTTGCTGCTTTAACTTTGTCTGCGATTGCTTTCTTCTCAGCTTCAGTTAAGGCATTTGGATTTGCGACTTTTGTCTTAGAGGCTGGTGTAACTGCATTGTCTTTAGCTTTTCCATCGTTCACATCTTTTTCAGATTTTGTTAAATCTGATGCTGGGATAACTGCTGTATTTCCGTTTGGAAGAGTTACTGTCGCATTTCCTTGGTCGTCTACGACTACAGTTGAACCTGGATTGACGGCTGCTACTTTAGCTGCAATTGCATCTTTCTCATCTTTTGTTAATGAGTCTGGATCTGCAACTTTTGTCTTAGATGCTGGTTTAACAATGTCATTTCCTGCTTTTGGTGCCTTTTCTGCATCTGACGACTTAGTTAAGTCCGCCGCTGGAATGACCGCTGTCTTACCATTTACTGTTACTGTTGCGTTTCCTTGGTCGTCCACTACAACTTCAGCACCTGGATTTACTGCTTTAACTTTAGCAACAATTGCATCTTTTTCGTCTTTTGTTAACGATTCTGGATTTGCTACTACAGTTTTATCTGCTGGTTTAACGATGTCGTTTCCTGCGTTTGGTTTAGCTGCGTCTGCTGCTGATTTAGTTAAGTCCGCTGCTGGGATTACAACTGGTTTTCCATCTTTAGGTGTAACTGTTGCATTTCCTTGGTCGTCTACTACTACAGTCGCATCTGGATTTACTGCTTTAACTTTAGCTGCAATTGCATCTTTTTCGTCTTTTGTTAACGATTCTGGATTTGCTACTACAGTCTTATCTGCTGGTTTAACTACGTCGTTTCCTGCGTTTGGCTCTTTAGCTGAATCTGCTGTCTTAGTTAAATCTTTCGCTGGAATTACTGCTACTTTACCATCTTTAGTTGTTACTGTTGCGTTTCCTTGGTCGTCTACTACTACAGTTGCTCCTGGATTTACAGCTTTAACTTTGTCTTCGATTGCTTTCTTAGATGCTTCTAAGTCATTTGGATCCAAGACTGTCTTATCTGCTGGTGTGTTGACATCGTTTCCTGCGTTTGGCTTAGCGGCTTCTGCTGCTGTTTTCACCAAATCTTTCGCTGGGATAACCACTGTCTTACCATCTTTAGTTGTTACTGTTGCATTTCCTTGATCATCAACAACTACAGTTTTAGCTTCTAGATTCACAGCTTTAACTTTAGCTGCGATTGCATCTTGCTCGTCTTTTGTTAATGATTCTGGATCTTCTACAACTGTCTTGTCAGCTGGTTTAACGACGTCGTTACCTGCGTTTGGCTCTTTAGCTGAATCTGCTGTCTTAGTTAATGCCGCCGCTGGAATGACCGCTGTCTTACCATTTACTGTTACTGTTGCGTTTCCTTTGTCATCTACTGCTACAGTTGCACCAGGGTTAACTGCTGCTACTTTAGCTGCGATTGCTTTTTTATCATCTTCTGTTAATGGTTTAGAAGAATCAACCGCTACTTTATCAGCTGGTGTGTTGACATTGTTTCCTGCTTTTGGTTTCGCTGCTTCTTCTGCAGTTTTCACTAAATCTGCCGCTGGAATTGTTGCAACTTCTCCATCTTTAGTTGTTACCGTTGCATTTCCTTTGTCGTCAAATACTACGTTAGCTTCTGGATTTACCGCTTTGATCGCTTCTGTAATCTTAGCTTTATCCTCGTCTGATAAATGATCTGGATCTGTTACTAATACTTTATCAGCTGGTGTGTTAACTTTGTTTCCTGCATTTGGTTGTTTAGCTTCTTCTTGACTTGTTACTAAATCTGCCGCTGGAATTGTTGCTGTTTCCGTATTACCATCTTTATCTTCTATAGTTACCGTTGCATTTCCTTTATCATCTACGAAGATCGCTTTTGCATCTGGATTAACTTCTTTAATCTTAGCTTCAATCGCTTTTTTCTCTTCTTGAGATAATGGTTTAGTTGGATCAGCTACTACTACTTTACCAGCTGGTTTGTTAATGTTGTTTCCAGCTTTTGCATTTTTAGCTTCTTCTGGAGTTTTCACTAAATCTTTTGCTGGAATTACAAAGCTTCTACCATCTTCTGTAGTTATCGTTGCATTTCCATTGTCATCAACAACAACCGTTGAACCTGGGTTCACTTCCTCAACAGCTTTCTTAATAGCTTCTTTATCCACGTTAGCTGGATCTGTTACTAATACCTTATCAACAGGTTTCTTAATTAAATCTTGTTTCTCAGGTTTTAATAGATCTGCTTTTGGTTTCGCTAAGGCTTCTACAGGAATTGTTGCGATGTCTCCATTTGCATTCTTAACAGTCGCATTTCCTTTTGCGTCAAATACTACTGTTGCTCCTGGGTTAACTTCTAAGATGTTTTTCTCAATTTCTTGAATATCTTCCGCTGTCAATTTATCTCTGTCTTTGACTAAGACTCTGTCTGCTGGTGAATTGATTTTATTTCCTGCATTCACTTTAGCTTTATCAGCGTCAGTCTTCGTTAAATCAGCTACTGGAATTGTTGCAGTTTTACCTTCTGGTGTTGTTACTGTCGCATTTCCATTTTCATCTACAAATACTGTTGAACCTGGATTTATACGTTGAACTTTAGCAGCGATTTTCGCTTTAACATCATCCGTGATTTGTCCATCTTTAACAAACACTCGATCTGCTGGTTTGTTAATAACGTTACCTGCTTTTGGATCGCTTAATACTTCATCATCAGTTTTCACTAAATCATCCGCTGGAATTACTGCTGTTTTTCCGTCTGGAGTTGTGACTGTTGCGTTTCCTTTTGCATCAACTACTACAGTTGCATCTGGGTTAACTTCTTGAACCTTAGCTTTAATAGCGTCTAAATCTGCTTTAGTTAAAGCATCTTTATCTGCAACTACTGTTTGATCGATAGGTTTCTTAATCGCATCTTGTTTCGCTGCATTTTCCAAGTCTTCTTTAGCATTTGATTTCACTAAGTCACTTACAGGGATTGTCGCTGTAGCTGTAGTACCGTCTTGATTTGGTACTGTTACTGTTGCGTTTCCTGCTTCGTCTAATACAACTTTAGTTCCTTCAGGGTTTACCGCTTGAATCGCTGCAGTAATCTTAGCTTTTTCAGCATCAGTTAATTCAGCTGGATTTGCTACTACTGTTCTTTCAGCTGGAGTATTTACTTTGTTTCCTGCTGATGGAGTTTCTTTAGCTGCTGGATCTTTCAATAAGTCTTCAACTGGGATTGTTGCTGTCTTACCGTCTGGTGTTGTGACTGTTGCGTTTCCTTTGTCGTCAACGAATACAGTAGCACCTGGGTTTACTGCTTCAACCGCTTTTTGGATTTTAGCTTTAACTTCATCTTTCTTATCTCCAGTTAAATCTGCTGGTGTTGCTGAAACTTTATCTGCTGGTTTGTTGATGTTGTTTCCTGCTTTTGCACCATCAACTTCTTGTGGAGATTTCACTAAGTCTTCTTTGGCGATTACTACAGTTTTACCGTCTGGTGTTGTGACTGTTGCATTTCCTTCGTCATCAACTACGATAGTTGTCTTCGGATCTCTATTTACCTTAGCGATTTCTTTCTTAATAGCTTCTTTTTCAGCTGGAGTTAATTTACCTGCTTTCTTAACAAGTGTTTTGTCTGCTGGTTTCTTAACTGCATCTTGCTTGTCTGGGTTACTTAAGTCAGCTGCATCTTTTGCTAAATCAGATGCTGGAATTGTTGCTACAGCTCCGTCTTTCGTTGTTACTGTTGCGTTTCCTTTTTCGTCAAATGCAACTGTTGCACCTGGGTTAACTTTCAGGATTTCTGCTCTAATCTTATCTTCATCAGCCTTGATATTAGCAGGATCTGTTACAACCACTTTCGTTGCTGGAGTGTTTACTTTGTTTCCTGCATTTGGTTGAGTTGTATCTTTGATAAGATCTTCAACAGGGATTGTCGCTGTTTTACCATCTGGAGTTGTTACAGTCGCATTTCCTTGGTCGTCTACGAATACTTTTGAACCTTCTGGATTCACTGCTTCTACAGCCGCTTTGATTTTAGCTTTAACGTCTGCTTTCTTCGCTTCATCAGCTAAATCAGCTTTTGTTGCTGCTACTTTATCGGCTGGTTTGTTGACGTTGTTTCCTGCTTTTTCATCTTTAGCTTCTTCTGGAGATTTCACTAAGTCAGTTACTGGAATTGTTGCTGTCTTACCGTCTGGTGTAACTACTGTTGCATTTCCTTTTGCATCAACTACTACTGTTGCATCGGGGTTTACTGCTTGAACTTTAGCTTTAATTGCTGCGATATTTTCAGGAGTTAAGGCATCTTTATTAGCAACTACTTTGTCTGCTGGTTTGTTGATGTTGTTTCCTGCTTTAGCAGTTTCTTTGTCAGCTTCTTTCTTCACTAAGTCAGCTTTTGGAATTACTACAGTTTTACCTTCTGGTGTTGTTACTGTTGCATTTCCTTTGTCATCAACTACTACAGTAGAATCTGGATTTACTGCTTCAACTGCTGCTTTAATAGCGTCTTTAGCTTCTTGTGGTAAATCTTTATCAGCTGCTTCTAATTCTGGGACAACTACAACTTTATCTGCTGGTTTGTTTACAGCATCTTGTTTCGCTGGATCCGCTAAGTCAGTTTTAGCTTTTACTAAATCGCTCGCTGGAATTGTTGCTGTTTTTCCTTCTGGTGTTGTTACTGTTGCATTTCCTTTTTCGTCAAATACTACGTCAGCACCTGGGTTTACTGCTTGAATTTTAGCTTTAATTGCATTTTTATCATCTTCTGTTAATGCAGCTGGATTTTCCACCACTACTCTATCAGCTGGAGTGTTTACTTGGTTTCCACCAGTTACATTGTCTTTATCAGCATCTGATTTGACTAAATCTGCCACTGGAATTGTCGCAGTTTTACCATCTTTAGTTGTTACAGTCGCATTTCCGTTGTCATCCACTACTACTGTAGCATCTGGGTTCACTGCTTCAACTGCTGCTTTAATTCTAGCAAGTTCAGGGTCTGTTAATTGCTTACTGTTATCAACACGTACTCTGTCCGCTGGGTTGTTGATGTTGTTACCAGCTTTGGCAGTTGATGTTTCATTAGGTTTTTTAATTAAATCATCTGCGTCAATAACTGCTGTTTTACCTGCTGGTGTTGTTACAACTGCATTTCCTTGATCGTCAACTACTACAACTGCACCTGGGTTTACAGCTTCAACTTTTGCTTTAATCACGTCTTTTACTTTAGTACGTTCTTCTGGGCTTAATGCTGCAATATCTTCTACAACTGTTTGGGCATTCGGTTTGTTGATGTCATCTCCACCGTTTGCTTTCTTAGCGTCTTCTTCTGTCTTGAATAAGTCACCTGCTGGAATTGTCGCAATTGTTCCGTCTTTAAGAACTACTGTTGCATTTCCTTCAGTGTCATATTTAACAGCTTTAACTTTTTCGTCGCCACCATTTAATTTTTTCAGTTTTTCAGCTGCTTTTGCTTGAAGATCTGCATTTGTTGCATCTCCAACCAACTTATCTGCTGGCTTACGAACACCTGCATTACCTGAATCAGGATTTGCTGCATCAGCTAAAGTACGCACCAATTCTTTGGCTGTAAATCCTGCTGTATTTCCTTCTGGTGTTGAAACAGTTACTGTTCCGTTATCATCAATTGTCACAACAGCATTAGGGTTTACTTCACGAACAGCTTTTTTGATGTTTTCTTTATCTGCATCTGTCAAACTTTCAGGATTTTCAACAATCACTTTATCCGTTGGACGGTTGATGTCGTTACCACCGCCTGCAGTATCTAATGCATTTACATCTTTTGTTAAATCTTCTTGTTTTAATGGTTCGGCTACTGTTTTTCCTGGTAAGGTTACTAAGGCACTTCCATCAGGACTTACTACTACTTTTGTTCCTGGAGGGTTTACCGCTTCAATCGCTTTTTTAAGTTCTGCTTGTTCTTTATCGTCTAAATCTGTTGGATTTTTAGCAATTACCTTGTTCGCTGGTAAACGAGCAGAGTTGATGGCTTTAATCGCTGCTTCTGCTGATTTCTTAGCGTTAGCAACATCGGCATTTTTCTTAGCACCATCGATTGCCTCTTCCGAAGCTTTCTTAACAGCATCTACCTCATCTTGAAGTTTCTTCTTAGCTTCTGGTGACAATGCTCCATCTTGCTCAATCTCTTGCTTTTTAGCAGCGGCTGTAGTTTCTACCTCTGTTTTAGCTTCTGGTTTTTTAGCAGCAGGTTTCTTAACACCCTCTACTTCTGTTTTTCCAGTATCGCCTGCTGTATCGATTTCACCTTGCTCTTGTTCAGCTGCTTTAGGCGTTTCTGCATTATCATTTTTCGCCTTAATTTCAGCTTTCTTAGCATCAGCAAGTTGTTTAGCTTGTTCTTTAGCTTCTGCCTTTTCTTCCTCTGTTAGGTCAGTGCGGGCATCCATTTCTGCTTCTTTAGCTTTTAAGGCTTCATCGATTTTGTCTAATGCTGCTTGTTTACCGATTGGGTTGATTTTAGCAACTTCTTTGGTTCCTTCAGCTTGTTTATCGTTTACAGTAGTTTGAGCTGCTGTTGCCGCATCTGCTGTTGCTGCTGTTGCTGGTTGTTTTTCGATTTCATCAAGGGCTGCTGCTGCCTTGTCTTCAGCATCTTTTTTAGCTTTTTCCTTCTCGGCTTGTGTTAAGCTATCATTGTTCTCAATAGCCTCCTTCTTAGCTTCCAAAGTCTTAGCGATTTCTTCTTTAGCTTTTTCTTTACCGATTGGATTTACTTTCGCTACAGCACCAGTACCTTCTTCTTTACCTGCAGTTATATCTGTTGCATTTGTAGCATCAGCGATTTTTTCTAATGCTGCTGCTTTATCTTTTTCTACATCAGCAATAGCTTTATCTTGCTCAGCTTTTGATAAGTTATCATTACCTTTAATAGCTGCAATTTTCGCATCTGCTTGGTTAGTTACTGCATCGATTGCTGGTTGCTTGTCTAATTTAGCAACTTTATCTACAGGGATAGTATCTTTAGAACCATCTTGGTAAGTTACTACTAAGTTTTCACCGTCTTGAACAAGATCTTTTACAACCTTCTTAGCATTTTCTGCTTCGACTGCTTTTCCTTTTTTATCTTCTAAGTTCTTATCTTCATTTTTCTTAGAGTATTCTAATGGAAGACTTTCTTTAAGCTTAGCTAATTCAACCTCTGGAATATGAGCAATATCTGTTACCACTGTCTTATCAGCATCAGCTAATTCTCTAATGTCATATTTTGCTGTTTGAGCTTTTAGTTTGATAGTGAATGCCCCTGGGTCAGTTGCATATGAAGAACCTTTAGCAACATTATGGATTTCTTTACCATCTTCATCTGTCGCAGTTGCATAACGAGTTACAATTTTAAGTTCTTGATTTGCTTCTTTAGGGAATTTGCTCTCGGCAATTCCAGAGTTATCTTTTGAAATATTACCTTTAATTTTTACAATAGCAGGATTTTCTGCTGTTGCTACCGTTTCAGTAGAAATTTTTTCAACTGTTGTATTGTACTCATTATCTAAAACATCAGGATTAGATTCATCTTTAGCTGGCGAATCCTGATTCCCACCACGTTTAATTGTCGCAGATGCTATTTTCCCTGAATCATCTGTAAATTTAATAGGAATTTCAAAATCTTCGTTCGCATACACGTAAACATCTTTTTTACCGTCTACAGAATAAGGGATTGTTACTTCTGGAGCATTGTTTGTACGTGCAAAATCAGTCAATGGTCTAGTGTCTGTTGAACCATCTTTATAAGTTACAACTAGATTATTATCAACTTTTTTAATGCTTGCGATACGGTCTGCTTGATTTTCTACAGCTTGACCTTTTTTATCAGCTAGACGAGCATCGATGTTATTTTTAGAGTATTCAATCTTAAGCTTTTCTTTAATTTTATTAAATTCTGCTTCAGTTACTTCCGATGCATCATCCACTGCTACTTTATCAGCTTCTGCTGGTGTTTGAATGTCGTATTTTTGAGTTTGAGGTTTAAGCATGACACGGAAAGCGTGGTCATTAGCTACTTCATTCCCGGAGGAACCGGTAAAGTCTGTTCCTTCAGTATCCGTAACTCGCACATAACGCCATCCTAAAGCTACCCCTGGAGGGTTCTCTCCTTTGGTTGCAGCCTCTAGCTTAGCTTGTGTAAATGACCCTTCTGGAGCTGGGGTACCTGAGTATGTGATAACCGCTGGCTTAGCTTCTGTAGCTGGTGTTTCAGAACTAAACACATTTGCCGTATATCCATATTGGGTATTGATTTTATCTGTTTCACCTGCTACAGGAGAGAAAGTTCTATTTCCTCCTTGTAGTAATGTAGCTCTTGAAATCTTATCCGCATCATCTTTGATTTTGATGTCGAATGAATTTTCTTCTGCTCCATAGACATAGATTTCTCTTTTAGCTGCATCAGAGTATGGGAACTCTACGGTTGGTTTTTCGTTTGTACGTGCCACATCTGCAACTGGAGTAGTGTCTACTGAACCATCTTTATAGGTTACAACAATGTTTTGTCCATTTACTTCAATGTTTTCAACAACTTCAGCTCTATTATCTAAAGTTGTACCTTTTTTAGATTCTAGTCTAGCATCTTGGCTAGTTGTAGAATATCCAATCTTGATTTGGTCTTTAATTTTCTGAATATCAGTTTCTGTTAGATTGTTAATATCTGAAACAGCAATTTTATTAGCGTTATTTTCTGGTTGCTGGATGCTGTATTTATAAGTTTGAGATTTAACAACCATTTTGAAGTAACCTGGATTAGATGAGTTTGTACCACCTGATATTTTGTCTCCATCTTCATCAACAATATGTAAATATCTATCTCCTAATACTGCATTTTGATTTTCTTGTTTAGTATAAGTTGCAATAGCTTTAAACTTGTCGTTTGGTTTTCCTGTTACACGTACTGTTACTGGTCCTGTTGTTGGACTTGTAATTGAGCTGTACGACCATCCGAAACCATCTGTTTCTACTGGGTTAATAGGCGAAGATATAGATCTTCCATCTAAATACTGCCCACTTCCTTTTTTAATTGTCACTTCTTTTAGTTTTTTACCAGTTGTTGAATTTACAGAAATCTCAATGTCTGTATCTTCTTCGTTATAAGCATAGACTTCTTTTGTCTTATCATTAGAAAATTCTATAGTATAACTTAAATTCCCTGAAGTTACCGTTGTAGGTGCATGAGTTGTAGCTGTCGCTTCTGTACGGAAAGCATTCTCTTTATCAATCTCTTTCCCATTACGTGAATCATGAGATCCTGTGTTTTCGATTGCGTTAGATTCTGATTTAGATTCAGTGTTTTCTGCTTTTTTACCTACAGTTGGTTGTCCGTTAGTAGTATCTACTTTCGGAGCGTCTTTTGGTTTGTTTTTTAACCCTGAACTAACAAACGTCACTAGTTTCTGATAAGCCTTTGTCAATTCATCTTGAGTAGTTGCAGAAGCGAGCGTAGACTCAGCAGAAGCCAATTCACCATTCAAAAGAGCAAGGCTCTCCTCTGTTTTATTAGCATACTTACCTGCAGAAAGTTTTGATTTAACTTCTGAAATGTAGTTTTCAAGTTGCTTTTTGTCCAAAGCTGGAGTTGTTACTTCTGGTGCAGCTGGTTTTGCTGGTTCTTCTACAACTGGTTGTGCTGCTGGAGTTGATGGGGCATCAGAAGCTGGTGCTACTACCGAAGCACTTTCTGCTTCTTGTGGTCCCTCATGTTCAGAGGCTAGCCCTGGAGCTGCTAGAGATGTCTCTTGTTTGCTTAGCTCATTAGCTGATACAGCTCCATTTCCCAAGAACATGAACAGGGCAGCAACTGCTACGCTGGCTGCTCCAAAACTATATTTACGGATTGAGTAACGTGTGACCTTTTCACGGTGCAAGCGTTCAACACGACTCATAGGCGATTTTTTCTCCACTTATTGTGTTCTCCTTAAAAATATTTTTTTATGTCCATATCTACATGCAAAGATTCCTCGCCATGGGCGAGGTTTTGCATATGATACTTTACTTCTTCATTGTACATAATAAGTGATATATATGCAAGCTAAATGCTCATCAAGTTCACCAAAAAAAAAAAACATTTTCAGACAATTTTTACAATTCGTTCGTTTTTATAACCAAAATTATGAATTTTTTAACTTTAAAATCAGGAAAATGCTTTGGTTTTCTATATATTGTTATATTGTCTTGAAAACTAAAATTCGGAAATGAATTTGGATAAAATCTTTCTATTTTGAAAAGTAGATAACTTTGATACCTAAAAGGAACTATTCGGCTATTTTTCAACAAAACATTCGTAAAATAAATATACAAAAATTTTTAGGTTTTTAGCTTTTTTTCTTCCAAAAAAGAGAACCTGTCAGTTAAATGCCCAGATTCTCTGATAGCTTTCTAGCAGAGCCCGACAAAACCAGACCCTATCTCTCATATGCACTATTCTCTTAAAATTCAAAGGCTAAACACGCCAGAGTCGCCTCACCGTAGAAATATGACTGACTCCCACATCCTAATTACGACCTAAAAGTATTAGCATTCTCTGGCTGGTCTGCCTGTTGCAACTAACAACTAAAGCTAAAATAAAACATGCTACCTCATTTTGGCAACATGTCATCTGTTCCTATTTACAGCAATGCCTCAAACTCAGCGACGGTCATGCCTAGCTGCTGGCTGGCAACCTCAGAAGTCAGGAGACCTTGGCGGACTAGATTTACTAACATGGCGAAACTACCTTCAGCTTTCCCGCGCTCTAAACCTTGTTCAATACCTTCTGCTCGACCACGTTCAAGACCACGTTCCAACCCCTGTTCAATACCTTCCGCCCTAGCTGTTTCCAAAGCATAGTCCTGCGCTAACAAGGCCTGTTCTTCTCGCATACGTAGTTGACTAAACATTTTCCTGTCCTCCTCGGACCAGCTCTTGTAGTCCAGCAGTTGGTCTGCCTGGCTGATGGCTCGCTCAGGTTGCTGGGTAAAGGGCTTATTGCCGAAAAACTCCAATCACGGCTTGCGAACCTCGTCTTTGCTGGTTTCTCTGTATTTGTTAGATCTTATTTATGATGGTCTTTCAATAGTTCTTCAAACTCAGAGACAGTCATACCCAACTGCTGGCTAGCAACCTCAGGTGTCAGAAGACCTTGGCGGACTAAATTTGCTAACATGGCGAAACTACCTTCAGCTTTCCCGAGCTCCAGTCCTTGTTCAACTCCTTCTGCTCGCCCACGCTCAAGACCTCTCTCTAAACCTTTTTCGATACCCTCAGCTCGACCGCGTTCTAGTCCCTGTTCAATACCTTCTGCACGACCACGTTCCAATCCTTTTTCTTCGGCTCGTTCCAAGGCATAGTCGTGTGCTAATAATGCTTGTTCTTCGCGTCTGCGTTGTTCACTAAACATCTCCCTGTCCTCCTCGGACCAGCTCTTGTAGTCTAGCAGTTGGTCTGCTTGGCTGATGACTCGCTCGGGTTCTTGAGTAAAAGGCTTGTTGCCGAAAAACTCCAACCACGGTTTACGAACCTTGTCTTTGCTGGTTTCTCTATATTTTTTTAATTCCAAGAACGCCATCTTAACCAGATGGTTTTCTTGACCGTTATTGGTGATGGTTAAAACCTCACCTGTAGTGTCCTCTCGCATGCTAAAGCTATGAAAAGCCAGGTCATCTGAGAAATAATTGCTATCTACAATTGCGATAGCGTATACTGGTGCGATGTGTTTATAGCTCTGGTGAGTATCACCTTCACGTTGACGAATTTTTTCGAGGTTTTGATTGACCTGACTACACAGGTAAGCCCATAAACGATTGATGAAAAAATTCTGATGATGGACTTGGATTTCAATAATAACCTGTGTCCCATTATCCAACTCCGCCAAGACGTCTATACTAGTGTAAAAATCCTGAGCCGAGTAGGGCAGAGATGGCAAGACATGAATATTGCTTCCCTCCAAAATGGTCACATTTTTTGCTGGCAAGTCCAGCATATCGCGAATAAATTGACAAGTGATTTCTGGGTTGCTAAAGATTTTCTTAGCAACTAAGTCATTGGTCGGGCTGATGCCCGGATGTCTTAGAATCATCCTTTTCCTCCTTTTATTATACCACAGTTTTAAATCTAGGTTTGCTAGATTTACTGCTACTATCTATTTATTCGGAAAAGAAATGAATTATAAAGATATTTTATCTCGTTTCAACTAAAATATGAGCTTGATCAATCAGTTGTCCATCAACAGTCAGATTCAGATAGAAATCTAAGGTCTTATCAGCAGCAAAATACAGGGTTGGTATGCTCAAGTCTTTTTTGCTTTCCCCTGCTTGGAATTGAAGGACTTCAATCTCATCCTGATAGGCGACACCATGGACACCTGTCCCCGGTTGAATCGAAATCTTAGCCTCCAAAGGAGTGTCACTTTCGCTACGTTCAACCCTAAAATGAAGAGTCTCTCCCTTTGCTACAGCTAGACTTTTTTCTGCAAATGCTAGTCCCTGAACAACTTCTTTTTTTGATAAGCTAGGAGTTTTATAGAGTGAAATCTTGGTCAATACAGGCATAGATTGCGCCTCGGTAATCATCACGCGCACCTTCTGTGCCTCTACTAGCGGACCTCGCAGGAGACGCTTATGACCAACTGTGAAGCCCCTGCCAAATTCCTTCCAGACGCCGTCCACCTCTATTTGCACATGAAAAGCAGCGATTCGTTGCCCTAGCTTCAAATCTTCTCTTAACTCAATGACATCAAAAGTTTTAGGAGAACCTAAGTCGAGTTCTAGCTGGATGGGCAAGTCTACATCGCTTGCCCAAGAACTGGTCTCAAGGCCATCTGTCAGATGATGACAGGCAAAGTCTGTGGAAAGAGCTGGACCAGATACTTCAGCTCCCAGAGCCAAATCTTCTTTATAGAGCTCATTGCGATAGGCCGCAAATTCATAGAGACGTTCAATATCCTTTGCATCAAAGAGCCCATCTTGATTCGGCGGAATATTAAGCAAGAGTGGAGTTCCCCGACCCACCGAGTGAAAGTAGATTTCGACCAACTCCTCAAGTGACTTAGGATCCTGCTCTTCATGGTAGAACCAGCCTGGCCGAATGGAAACATCTGCCTCACCGATTGAAAAAATCGTACCCGAGGGATCCCCATGTTGAAGATAGTCCAACTCTGCTTCTGTCCCTAGTTTATCAGGATTCACCTTTTGCCACAGGGGATCACCTGTATATCCTCGTTCATTGCCAATCCAGCGGATACTGGTTCCTTCTGTTGAAAAAATCAAGCAATCGCCCTGCAGGTCACGAACGGTTTCAAACCATTTTTCAAATTCATAATTGACCTTTTGAGCGCCCTCTCCTCTAGCTCCATCCATCCAGACCTCAGCAAATTTCCCTCCATTTCCATAGGCAGGATTTGATAAAATCTCCTTCAGTTGAGCCAGATAATAGGCATTATAGTCCGCTTCTCGGTCCACATGATAGAGCGGGCTGTGGGCATCCCAGGGTGACAGGTAGACCCCCATATCCATATCAAACTCTGTGGCAGCTTGGGATACTTCAAGAAGCAAGTCCCCTTCTCCATTCCTCCAAGGACTGGCCTTGACCGAATAATCCGTATAAGTCGTCGGATAGAGGACAAAGCCATCATGGTGCTTGACCACCAAAATCAACTTCTTAAAGCCCGTTTCCTTGAGCACGCGAACCCATTCACGCGCGTCTAACCTTGTCGGGTTAAAGCGTTCAGGATCCTCCTGACCTGTCCCCCATTCCTGGTCATAAAAGGTATTGGGGCCAAAATGGATAAAGGCTGCTAGTTCATCCTCTAAATAAGCTAACTGGGCCTGACTAGGCAAGGGACCATGCGGTTTTATTTCTCTTACCATACTACTTCCTATCTACATTTTTCTTTACTTTTTTTGCATACACTTGCAATTCTGTTAACGCTAGTGGATTTACCAAGTTTTCAAATCGAAGACGAAGGGCATAGGTTTCCACCTTGTCAAATTCAAAACGAAGCTCTTCATCCTTGTCACTTGACACTTTTCGGATAGCTGATACAGGGCGCCAATTCTCCTCTTGTTTGAGTAGAGAATCCTTGTCCAAATGATTGGGAGTCCGAGGCAAGGCAGGCTCATTCCCTATGTAATAATCAATAAAGGTCGGCTCAACAGCCACATATTCTTGATTTTCAACATAATACAAGGTCAGGTTATCCACAAATCGCGGTTTCAAAATGCCTGCGTCTCCAAAAAGAATACCCACGCTGGCTTGATCTGACTTAGCAATCCAAGTATTGGCTGTCGATTTCTTCCGAGCAATGACCTTGTCATTGAGATATGAGGCTGGGTGATTCGGCTCTGAGTAGGAAGCAAAGACCAGAGGCAGATTGGACCCTGTCCATTGATTGGAAATGACTTCCCCATCTACACTAGCATCTGTCACATGAATGGTGACTGTTGCTGGCAACTCACAGCCCGCTACTTGACCTGTAAGAACATATTCTCCTACCTGAGCATAGACTTGAGGTTCGAGTTCATCCCAAGTCACCTTGGCCGTATCTCGTCTGCCATCTGACAAGACTAGCTTGACTCGTTCTGGTAAATGTGGGACTTCCTTGACAAGCGTCCAAACCCTTTCAGGCTCAATAGCGCAAATCCCTTGGACACAAACCTGAGCAGAAGCCTTTAAATCCAAACCCTCTAGCTGGCCAGATACCGTAAATTCATGAAAGCTTTCCAAAGCTTCTTTAGGAATTTTCTCCCAGACAAGCTTGACTCGTTTTGCACCGCCTGGCTCATAGTCTACCAAGACCGAAGACGGAAGCTGTGGATAAGTCCCCTTATCTGTATACAAGCGAAGTGGTCGTACAGAAACTGCCTTTCCTAATGAGGTATTTTCTGCCACCTGCAAGTGAGTTTGATAGGTTTTCCCTTGATAAATAGCACTGATAACCAAGTCCCCTGCAGACAAGCAATAAAGCACTCCCTGCTTGATAATGGCGTGGGCACTACCACTCGTCTCCCAAATCACTTCACTATTCCCCACCTTGTTCACAGGGTTATCCACAGTTTGTGGATAAAGTCCAATAGCTGGGGAATCCCCTTCTTGTAATCCTGCCTGCTTGTCCACTCGAATCTCAAACAAGCGCTGATTTTTCACTGGTTGGTAGCCAAAGCCTCTCCCACTAAGAGATCAAAACTTGCTGGCTCTAGCCCTCTGGCACTAGCCTTTACTCTCACTTGACATACCTGCTCCAAGCTCTGAACCAAAAGTACACCTCTGCCATGAAAGGCTTTCCTCTTAAACCGACCATTTTTCTGAGCCTTGTAACGTTCACGACTGGCCTGCCTGCCATTATCCACACCTACAATACGAGCAGGGCCTTCAATTTCAAAATGAAGCTGATTGGAAGCAGTCGGCACCCAATTTCCATCCTTGTCCAATACATCAAAATAGAGATAAAGGAGGTCTTGCCCATCTGGTTCCAGTTGTGTTTTCTCGGCATGTAACCCGATTTTGGCTGGCTTACCTGCAGTCACCACCCTATCTTCTGCCACAAGCTGACCTTGACGGTCATAGGCCACAGCATGCAATTCTCCTAGTTGATAAGCCAAACGCCATTCAAGATAGAGCTGGGCATAACCTTGTCCCTCTTGGTATTTTCTGCCATCTGAAGTCCATTTTTCCTGAAAAGTCTTCCTACCTTGAGATTTTCCATTGAGAAATAGCTCTACTGAACTAGCATTTGAATACACTCTAACAGGGATATCCCCATACTTATCCACAACTTGTTGATAACTCTTGTGAATTTCCCAATTCCAGTGGGGCAGGATATGAACCATGGGATGCTGATTTACGTCCACCCACTGACTTTGATAGAGATAATAGTCATTTTTAGGAATCCCTGCTGTATCCACGATCCCAAAATAGGAACTCTTTACAGGCGTGTCATTTTGATTGTGCCAAGGAGTCGGCTCACCGATATAATCCACTCCTGTCCAGATAAACTGACCCGCATAGTCTAGCCGATTTCTATCTACTGTCCAAGAAGCCGTCGCCGTCTTCCCCCAAGGAACCCGATCATTGCCATAGTCTGACTGTTCAAAATTCCGCACACGGCGATTATCCCCAACCCATTCCTTATCTGGGCGAAAATAGCTGTCACGCGTCCGTGTAGCCGATGAGGTTTCAGACCCGTAAAGTCGCCACTTGGGATGTCTTTTGCGAATCCCGTCAATATTATCTTCTGAGTAATTCAAGCCCACCACATCCAGCAAATCGGCTATCTTTTCATGACCTCCAGACCCATCTCCAAAGCGGAACTGATCCATTCCCATAGTCACAAAACGGCTATCATCAATCTCCTTAACCCTTCCCAGCAAGCGTTTGATCGTCTTCAATGAATGAGCATCTCCATTTGCTTCGCTGATTTCATTTCCCAAGGACCACATAAAAATCGCTGGATTGTTCTTACCACGTTCAATCATAGTGCGCAAATCATAATCTGACCAGAAATCGCCTGCTTTCGCTTCTGGATGAGTCGCTTCTTCATCAAAAAAGCGACCATAGTCATATTCTTTCTTGCCTCCATACCAGGTATCAAAGGCTTCTTCTTGGATGAGTAAGCCCATTTTGGCAGCTAGATCCAGCAAAATGCTACTAGCTGGATTATGGGTGATTCGGATTGCATTGACACCCATTTCCTTCATCTGGCGCAATCGTCTCTCAGCAGCTGACCTGTTTTCCACAGCTCCCAGCGCTCCGTAGTCATGGTGCAAACACACCCCATGAATCTTCAACCAGCGGCCATTTAGAAAGAAGCCCTTATCCGCTTTCCAATCCATATAGCGGTAACCAAAAGTCTCCTCTTCTTCATCAACCAAAATGCCATTTTTGTAAAGACGAGTCTTCAATTGGTAAAGGTGAGGATGATCAATATCCCAAAGCAAGGGTTGAAAAATTGATATGGCTTGTTGGAAAGAATATTTGTCCCCAGACTCAATCACTAGAGAGTCTGTCGCCTGCCAGTCTGAAACCTGTTGTCCATCATACCAGATACTCTGCTCCAAATATACCGACACGGACTGAGGCCCATCATTTGAAACCTTGCTTTCAAGCTGGGTTTCCACCCATCCATCTCTTTGCTCCTTGAGCTTGGGACTTTCTATCTTAATCCCATATAAATCCAGATGAACTGCATCTGTCATCAACAATTTTACTTCTCGGTAAATACCGCTACCAGAGTACCACCGACTGCTAGGTTGCTGATTTTCCACAAAAACCGCAAGCTGGTTGGCTGTCCCATCGTTTCTTAGATAAGGGGTGATATCATAAGAAAAGGGTGTATAGCCATTGGGATAATAGCCCAGCACTTGCCCGTTGATATAGACTTGGGCATTCATGTAAACCCCGTCAAAGAGCAAACGCACCGAAACAATACTGGCATCTTCTTCCAAGTAAAACTGTGTCCGATACCAAGCCTGACCCCCGTTTAACTGACCACCCTCATTTTGCGCTGGCGAATACTGGTCAAAATCATTGTAAATACTCCAGTCATGTGGCACTTGAATAGCCTGCCAATTTCCCCTCTGAAAATCCGACGCCAAGGCCTCTTCCTTCCCCACCTCTTGGCTAAAAAACCAGTGATTTCGTAAAACTTCTTCTCTTCTCATACAAGCATTCCTCTTTAAACGAATCGATATACTTGACTATAGCACAAAACAAAAGCGCTTTCAAGACTTCCTCCATCACTCCCTAAATACTCAGAAAAGATTCTATAATTTGTGGAAAAGTCTGAAAATCACTCCATGTTCAAGCAAACTATAATTTTCAAGAAATAAGGTCAAATCTGACAAGAGCGCAAAAAACACCCCTCTGAATGTTTATTCCAGAGAGATGTCCCTTTTGTCTTAACTATTGTAAATCGATTGTCTAAAGTCATCTGAATCTTTGAGATAAGCTTTATAAATCGCTTTTTTCAGTTTTTGAACGGGTGTTTCTATAAACTCAAACTTTTTAGCCGTGGTATTGCCTGCTTTTATCTGGGCTAGTTCAGCTAAAACAGCTTTCTGCATCAATTCACTTAACTTCTGACTTGTCAGACTTATTTGCTGACCTTCATATTGGATTGTCAAAGGTTTCAATTGATCAATCTTAGCTACTCTTTCCTTGAACTGTGCTTTTTTGAACTCAGCATAGCTCTTACCATTCAAAATATTATTGAAAATGTAAGTATCAGATAAAGGCTTGTTCTCAGCCTCTGCTGCTTGTTTGTATTGATTTGAAACATAAGGAACAAATCCTTCATAATAGCCCAAAGCAGCCATCAATTCAAAGGCTTGTTTTCTAAAGGTGATATCCCCGCTCATACCAGAGTCATTTTGACTAACACCATAAATGGTATCAAACATATCCACTAAATAATATCCGTTAGCTTCAATAACACCTTTATCAGTAAATCCTTTTATAATGTAACGATTCACTAAAATGTTATTGTCAATCAGACTATTGATATCCGATAGATCTCTCGCTTCATCTAGTGTAATTTCTGAGATTTTTTCACTATTGTGCGTAGCTTTAACCGCTGGATTTGTGTATGTTACTGTCGCTCTAGGTCCTATCGACGCAATTGGTGTTATTTTTTTGAAATATTTAGTTTTATCTTCTGCTGTAAGTTCCCTTGTTGCTTCCGCTTCTAAATAATCTAAACTATATAACACATCAAAACTTCCATGCATATAATTTCTTAAATCTGCATCTGTCTTGAATCTGTCTGGCGTTTTGTTGTAAAAGCCATTTTTCTTACTTTCATCGTAAACGAAGTTTAAGTTGAAATATGTATCTGTCTCTGGTGTATAAGAATTCTCGAAGATTCCTCTAGCATAAAACTCTGCCGCTGTACCATCTCGACGACCATGATTATTAAACAGTACTGTTCTGTCTAATAAATGCGTCATTTCGTGAGAGTAAGTCGCTGAACCTCTATCATCCAGAACTCTGTCTATGAAGTAACGGACACCTACTCCGTTCGCTTCTGCACCTACATTTTGCGATGGCGAGTACATTCCTAAAGGTGTCATGAAGTCTTTAACCCCTTTATCTGCTGTTGATCCTGATTCTTTAGACCATGTTGTCGCTATTCTAGCAGACGTATCCGTCGTATATTTTTTCATCGTATCGACAATTACTCTATTTGTAATTAGTTTCGGACGATTTTCTTCTTTTGTTATTCTGTATAAAGTGTCAACATAATTAGCCTGTCTTGTCGCAGTTAATTCTATCAATGCTTTAACTTTTTCTAATTCTTCTTTATACTTAACTGGATTCGTTTTCTCTAAAGAAGTATCCATATACGTTCCGATGTTTCCGTAGGTTACCGTCGCTATGTTAGTTATAGCATACACGCTTGGTTCTTTAATATTTACCAAACCTAATAATGTAGCTACATTTTGTTGTCTTCTATTTTTTATTTGAAGTTCTTCTGCTCCATATTTCTCAGGAGGCGTAGTTAATTTTGTATATAAGTCTACTTTTTCATCAGGTTTTTCTTTCGAAGCTTTTTCAACTACGATAGCTTTAGTCGCTTTCTTCAACCACGTATCGCCATCCATATTAGTGAATGTAGTTCTATTGTAATCTAGGAACTCTAATAATGTTGGTTTATCTGTAATTTTACCAAAGTATTTCTCAAATGTTTTTGGACTATTGGTTAATCTTAATTCATCATAACTCATAGACCCAAGGTGTGTTAACCAATCTAAAGAAGTAAGGTCTTTTTTGCCGAACGAGCTTGGATTATAAGCTAGAATATCACGGATATTAGTATCTCCAAAATCAATATTATAAAAACGATTGATATAGGATAACCCTAGTAATATTTTCTCTTTATTAGCTTCAATATCACCTTTTACTTTTTCTCTATTTTGTTGATTGTCACCTAAAATACTCAAGGTATGCGCCGCAACTTTTTTCAAACTAGCTTCTAAATCGGTTTTAGTCGCATCGAGTGTTTCTTTAATCGATAATTTTTCAAGATATTCTTTTCGTAGAATTTCTCTTACTTCATCATCCCTTATCTGCGGATTAGTTTTTTGTAATTCTTTTCGTTTTAAGAATAGATCTCGATTTATTTCTATATCTGATGGAGCTAACTGCGCCTTTAACTTCTCATTTGTCAACAAGTCTACATTTCTCATCTCCGCAGTAGCTTCTGTTACGTTTACTGCATTTTCTAACTCGCTATTTTCTGGCAACAGATGTGGTTTGTCTTCTTTAGTACCAACCAAGATTACTTTTTGGCGCATAGCTTTAGTTGTTTCAGTCTTCTCTACTGGATTTGATAACTCTCCTGTCTCCGGATTAACTTCATAAGTTTTAGTGACGGTTGTTTCCCCTTGTTCACCTGCATCCTCAACTACTTCTTTTCCTTTCGGAAGTTCAAGGTTATCTTTTCTCAACTCAGTGATTTCTATAGGTGACACTATCTTTTCTACATTTCCAACTTTTACTATTTTGTCTTTAACTGGAATATTTTCAGTTGTAGTTTCTTCTGAGATAGCCCCTGTTTCAGGATTTACTGTGTATTTTGTAGTTGATACTGTACGACCGTTTTCCCCTGGTGTTTCTTCTATTTTCTGATTGTAATCTAACGCTGGATTTGCTTCATAAACTGTCTTAAAAGGAATTTCTTGTGATTGAACTGTTGGTTTTGTTCCTACTGCCGTTATTTTCGCTTGCATTGGCTTAGCGACTTTTTTCGTTACATCTGGCTTAGTTAAGTCTCCTGTTTGTTCATTTACTTTGTAAACTTTTATTGTTGTCGTTTCTTCGTCCTGACCCTGATTTCTGACTTCTTTGACACCTTTATCAAGTGACTCATCCGCAACAAACTGTTCACCTCTTTTGACTGTTGATCTTGTTTCTTCTACATTCCCAACCTTAACAACTCTATCTACTGGATGTTTTTCTATCTTTGTTGAAGTGTTTTCTACTATTTTCCCAGTACTTTCATCAAAACTGTAAGAAGTAGTTGTCACTTCCTTACCATTTTCGCCTACTACTTCTACTCGTTGCTCTTTGTAATTTAAGGCTGGTGAAGCTTTATATGTTGTTTTATATGCCAATACTTTTTCTTTAGTTACTGGACTTGGGACAGTTGGTTGCTCTTGGGGAGCTAAGGGTTCAGGCTGAACAGCTGGTTCTGGTTCGTTTCCTTGACTTGGGTTGACCTCTGGAGATGGAGCCGTTTGTTCTGGTTGTTTTTGGGTTTCTTGTGGGGCAGACTCACCAACATCTTTGACCCCCTCAACTGGATTCTCCAGCTGGTTCTCCTCACCCTTTTGTTCCGCAGGAGATTGATCTTCTTCGCGTCCTGATTCCACGGTTGGTGCTGCTGGATCAGAATCTTTTCTCTCAGCAGTTTCTTTAGATGGTGGCTGGGACTCAGTACCTTGTGGGGCATGAGTTTGATTTTCCTCGCCCCCTGATTCCATGGCTGGGGTTGCTGGATCTGGTTGCTTCGGCTCGGCTTCAGGTTTGTCAGGTGTTTGTTTCTCGCTCGGTCTTGCTTCGGCTCCTGGTCTTGGTTGTCCTATTCCATCAGCTGGTTTTGTCTCTGTCTCATTCTCTACTATTGGAGTTTTTTCAGGTTGAACTGGTCTAACTTCCTCTGGCTCTGGAGTTACAGGTTGTGTTGGTTTTGGTGCAACTTCTTCCTTAGTCCCAACTGCAATCACCTTGTTCACTGGTTCTTTTGTGATTATATTTTCTATAACTTTGCTAGATTTTTCCCCGTTAACGATAGTGACTTCTGTATAGATGGTGCGTTCACCAACAACACCTTCTTGAACAACTTTAGTTTGCCCTTTAGCTAAGGTTGCATCTTCTTGTTCTATCGTTTGGAAAGCAACCTCCTCTGTAGTGACTAGCAATTCTGGTTTCTCTACTGTGACATTTAACACACCTTCCTCAGGACTTGTTTTATAATCACTATTATTTTCTGCTTTCGGTTGTTCTACTTGGGGATTTCCTGCAACTTCTTCCTTAGTCCCTATGGGCACAATTTCATCAGGAGCTTGTTTGCTTACAGAAGCTTCAACAATTTTCTCAACTGCGTAGGATGGTTGAGGAGATTGCACAAGGTCTTCAGTCGAGCTAAAATGAGATGCAGTCTGTGGTACAATCTTCTTAGATTGAGGTTCTGAACTGTCCTCCTTTTGAGATAATGCTGGAGACTCTACCTTATCAACAGTAAGTTCTTTGCTACCATTATCTCTTACCAAATAATATCCCGTAAATTCATATCCTTGAACTCTTTCAGGACTTGGTAAAAACTGACCTTCTACCCTTTTAACAAGGGCTGGTTGCAATTCTACCAGATTTTCGATAGCAGAGATGGATACTCCCCAACCACCAACAGCAAAGACGGTCACAAGGAAGTAAGTCGCTCCCTTTTTTCTCTTGATTAAAGTGAAGGAAAGCAATAATAATCCTGCTCCCAAGATAAACATCCCATCATTAGAAAATAGACCTGTTTCTGGTAATCTTGTAGCCAATTTTCTATAGATAAAGTAGTATTCTTTTCCCTCTTTTACCTCAATCTTATTTTCCTCAAACCATTGCAACTCAGATTTCAGCTTTTCAGATAAATCCTGCTCATCCAAATAATGACTTGAAATTAGTGTTGAACTCGTTTCTGTAGCCTGTACAGGTTGAGCACCCATACCAGCAAAAAATAAACTCATTCCTAGCAGGACCGAACAAGCTCCTATTGCATATTTCCTCAAAGAAAAACGCTGCTTTCTCTCAAATTGAAATTCTTTCATCCCATCTCCCATCATTCATTATTACTGTATATTTAGTATATCAGAAATAGTCTGTATTCACAAATCTTTCTAGTTATTCCCTTATCATTCCAAGTTAAGGGAGACAACATACAATAATGTTTAGTTAAATGTATATCAATGTTCTTTGCTTTTCTTAACAAATGCAATACAAAAAGAGCCTGTTGCCAAGCTCTTTGTACTCAATGAAAATCAAAAAGCAAACTAGGAAGCTAGCCGCAGGTTGCTCAAAACACCGTTTTGAGGTAGTAGATAAGACTGACGAAGTCAGTTACATATATCTACGGCAAGGCGACGCTGACGTGGTTTGAAGAGATTTTCGAAGAGTATTAGTCTATTATTTCTTCTCAGCGCGAAGGGCTGACAAGATTTGTGTTCGGATATCATCCACACCATTTGGAGTATTTGGTAAAAAGATAGTTTGGTTTCCTTTAGAGGCAAAGGTATTCAAGGTATCCAAATACTGGTTGGTCAAGAGGATAGACATGATTTGTTCTTCTGTCATGCCAACATTGGCTTCCTTGAGTTCGGTGATAGACTCTGCCAATCCATCCACAATCGCCTTACGTTGTTGGGCAATCCCCACACCATGAAGGCGGTCTTTTTCTGCTTCGGCTTCAGCTGCAGTGACGATTTTAATCTTGTCAGCTTCTGCCAATTCTTGCGCTGCGACCCGCTTACGTTGCGCCGCATTGATTTCATTCATGGATTGCTTGACTTCTGCATCTGGCTCTACCTTAGTAATCAAGGTTTTCACAATAATATAACCGTAAGTAGTCATTTCTTCTGCTACTTGATGTTGAACTTCAAGGGCAATCTCATCTTTTTTCTCAAACAATTCATCCAAGGTTAATTTTGGAACAGAAGAGCGAAGGGCATCTTCAATATAAGATTTAATCTGAGATTCTGGACGCATGAGTTTATAGTAGGCATCTGTCACGCTCTGCTCATTAACACGGTACTGAGTCGCTACATTCATCATAACGAACACATTGTCCTTGGTCTTAGTCTCAACCACAATATCGCTTTGCAACAAGCGCAACTGAATCCGCGCTGCAATCGAGTCAATCCCAAAAGGCAAGCGAATATGAATACCGCTATTGGCAACCTTTTGGTATTTCCCAAAGCGTTCAATAATCGCCACCGACTGCTGACGAACCACATAAACTGTACTCAGTGTGACTATCAGCAATAGGAGCACACAAACAATCAGAAAAATCATGAAAAATATTGCCATAATGGAACCTCCACAAGTATTTTTCTAGTATTATAGCACATTTAAAGAAGGCTGTGCCGTTTTTACTGCGATTTTTCCTGAAATGTCAATAATTAGAGGTGAATTGTCACATTATCGTCTAATCTCTATCAATTTAAGTTACATATATTAGAAACCTTGCTCAGAATATTTCTAGCTCCGTTATTTATCCAAGTACTATCTGAACTTTTCAAGCTATGGCTAACTAAACAAAACAAATAACAGCTAACCCTTTAATAGGATAACAAAAACATCATTACAGTGAACCGCACTCCAATAGTTCAAGCATTAAGCAATGTTGATGATCTAAATTTAGTGTGGTATAATACCTTTGTCATCGGTTACCGATTACGTTCCTATGGGTTCGTGAGAGGAGGTGAAACTAATGAGCCTTATCATAGAGCTCGCTCTTACTATTATAGCGGATGTTATAGCTGGAATTATCTTATATTTCGTCTGCAGATGGCTAGATAGTAAGGAGTAGACCGAGTGACTAGCCTATAAACACCCGTTAAATCGCTAAGATACGTCAAAAAAGCCCTTAACTACGGCAATAGTTAGGGGCTTTGGTGTTCTAATGAACCTTATCAATTAACTATATTCTAGCATATAATCTACAATAGTTCAAGCATTAAGTGACCTTGATGATCTAAATTTAGTGTGGTATAATACTTTTGTCATCGGTTACCGATTACGTTCCTATGGGTTCGTGAGAGGAGGTGAAACTAATGAGCCTTATACCAGAGCTTGCTCTTACTATTATAGCAGATGTTATAGCTGGAATTATCTTGTATTTCGTCTGCAAATGGCTAGATGGTAAGAAGTAGACCGAATGACTAGCCTATCAACACCCGTTAAATCGCTAAGATACGTCAAAAAAGCCCTTAACTATGGCACTAGTTAGGGGCTTTGGTGTTCTAATGAACCTTATACACTAACTACATTCTAGCATATAAGTCCTAATATTTCAAGCATTAAGCAATGTTGATGATATAAATTTAATGTGATATACTATTTTTGTCATCGGTTACCGATTACGTTCCTTACGGTTCGTGAGAGGAGGTGAAACTAATGAACCTTGCCCCAGAGCTCGTTCTTACTATTGTAGCGGACGTCATAGCAGGAATTATCTTGTATTTCGTCTGCAAATGGCTAGATGGTAAGAAGTAGACCGAATGACTAGCCTGTAAACACCCGTTAAATCGCTAAGATACGTCAAAAAATCCCTTAACTACTGCAATAGTTAAGGGATTTGGTGTTCTAATGAACCTTGCCTATCGATTTTATTCTAACATACAGGTCCAAATATTTCAAGAGTTTTATTTATTATTTAAAATTCCTTAGTTCTGAAAGGTATTTGATTTTTCATCAATTCATTTAAAAATACTATACAAATTTCTTTATATTTTCCATAAGTGTGGTATAATGGACTCAATAAGATAACTTGTGAAGGATAAACGCTGGATCCCAGAATGGGGTAGACTGAAAGGTTGAGCATTCCTATGTGCCTGGGGTCATCTTTTTATTTTGATTTTTTAAGGCTCTCTACAAAGTTTAGAGGGTCTTTTTCTATTCCTGTAGAATATACCAAAACACCCCTTAACTATGGCAGTAGTTAGGGGGTAGTATTCTAATGAACCTTATCCGATAAAATCATTCTAACATATAAGCCCAGATATTTCAAGAGCTTTATTTATTGTTTAAAATTCTGAAAGGTCTATAATGAAGTTAGCCATCTAGTATCAAAAAACCGACTAGCTCCTATGAACTAATCGGTTTCTCATCAATGCGCCAACATTTCTTGGGCGATTTCTTGTCCAGATAGGTTATCTGGGTAATAGGTTGGCCAGTTATCCATTTCTTCAAAGAGGGCTTCTTGGCTTGTGCCTCCAAAGAAAATATGGAAATGTTCTGCCTTAACTGGGGCGATATTGTGGTCACTAAACTGAACATACTTGAACTGTCCAGCATCCGCATCTGTGGCTTCAAAGAGGAAGCGCACACCACGATTACCTTTCTTATAAGTCAAGATTTTCTTGCCGACATACTTGTAAGTGTATTTCTTACTTTGTCCACCTTGAACAAATTCCATAGTATTATCAGTAATGTTGATCTTAGTGACATCTGTCTGATAGCCTTTTGTATAGTAAGCCTTGTATTCAGCCTGAGTCATCTTACCAGTCAACTTAGCCTTGTAGTCAAAGACTTGGTCAAACGTACCATCTTCAAGGAAAGGATAAACTGATTGCCAGTTACCTGCATAGTCACTCAAGGTGCGATCCTTGACAGCTGCATCCTCGAAGTAACCATTTTGAACTGTTTTGGTATCCTCTGCCTTTTCAGGCTCGATTGCTGGGCCTTCTTGGTCTGTTGTTTGTTTCAAAGCTTTGAGGTTTTTCTCCATGATAGAGATATAATTTTCTCCCGCCTTGGTGTCCTCTTCTGTCAGACTTTCTAAAGGATTGAGGACATCTGTTTTGACACCTGCTTCTTTTGAAAGTGTGTTAGCAAGAGCTTGTGAAGCATTTTCTTCAAAGTAGATATAGGCAATTTTATTTTTCTTGACGTACTCTGTCAACTCTGCCAAACGAGCAGCTGATGGTTCTGCATCTGGAGAAAGACCTGAGATTGCGACTTGTTTGAGTCCATAGTCCAAAGCAAGATAGTTAAAGGCAGCGTGCTGAGTCACAAAGCTCTTTTGTTTGGCTTGAGACAAGCCTTCTGCATAAGCCTTATCCAAGGCTTGCAATTTTTCGATATAGGCAGCTGCGTTCTTTTCAAAGGTCTCTTTTTTATCAGGATAATCTGCTGACAAGCTATCACGGATGTGCTCTACAAGTTTAATGGCACGGACTGGTGATAACCAAACATGGGGGTCAAACTCATGGTGATGGCCTTCTTCTCCATGGTCATGGTCTCCCTCTTCTTCCTCACCACCTGGCAAGAGCAACATATCGCCTGTCGCCTTGATGGTTTTCACTTTTTTCTTATCCAAAGTATCTAGCAATTTAGGAACCCATGTTTCCATATTTTCATTTTCATAAACGAAGGTATCTGCGTCTTGGATTTTGGCAACTGCCTTGGCAGAGGGTTCATATTCATGGGGTTCTGTCCCAGCACCGATGAGGAGTTCTACATTAGCAGTATCTCCTGCGACTTGCTTGGTAAATTCATAGACAGGGTAAAAGGTTGTCACAATATTGAGTTTGCCATCTGCCTGCTTTTGATTGGAACAAGCCACTAAAAACAAGGCACATAGACTGGCTAGTAATAAGCTAATTTTTTTCATCTTAGTCTCCTATTTGATAAAACGTCTTACTAAACTAATTAGCAAGAAAACAGTTACAAAAATAATGGTAATACTTGCACTTGCAGGTGTTTCTGCATAGTAGGAAATGTAAAGTCCTGCTACCATTCCCAAAAATCCAATCGCACTGGCAAGCAGCATAACCGATTTAAAGTTTTTCCCCAGACGCAGGGCAATACTAGCTGGCAAGACCATAATGGTCGATACCAGAAGAGCTCCTGCAGCTGGAATCATAAGGGCAATAGCCACTCCTGTAACCATGTTAAAAAGAATAGACATGGTACGAACTGGCAAGCCATCCACAAAGGCCGTATCCTCATCAAAGGTCAGAATATACATTGGACGAAGGAAGAGGAAGGTCAAAATCAAGACAACCGCCGCAATGACAAAGAGGGAAAGCACCTGCTCCTCACTGATAGTCACTATTGAACCAAAAAGGTACTGGTCCAAACTCATTGAACTCGAGCTTTTACCCTTGCTCATGACAATCAGAGAAACAGCCAGACCTGTTGACATGAGGATAGCCGTCCCGATTTCCATAAAACTCTTGTAAACCGTACGGAGATACTCCAGAAAGACCGCCGCAATCAAGACAATGGCAATAGTGGAAATAGTCGGAGAAATCCCCAGAACCAGACCAAAGGCTACACCTGAAAGCGAGACGTGGCTGAGGGTATCACTCATCAAACTCTGACGGCGCAAGATAAGAAAGGTCCCCAATACCGGCGAGAAAAGACTCATGGCAATAACGGCCAGAAAGGCACGCTGCATAAAGTCATAAGATAATAAACTAAGCATGGCCCACCTCCTGATCATTCTCATGAACGTTGAAACAACGCCATGGCGAATCTTGGTTACGAACTAGATGAATATTGCGGTCCGCATAGTCCTTAACTTCTTCAGGGTCATGGGTAATCATCAAAACAGCCTTGCCATGATGATGGGCGCTGTGGTGCATAAGTTCGTAAAATTCATTTTTACTTCCTGCATCCATCCCCGTTGTCGGCTCATCTAGGATAAACACATCTGGATCCGAAGCAAACATACGGGCAATCACCGCTCGCTGCTTTTGTCCTCCAGATAGAGACCCCAAGCGTTTGTCTCGGTGTTCCCACATACCAACTGAGTCCAGACTGGCCTTGATATGCTCCTCATCATGAGCATTCAAACGACGGAACCAACCTTTTCGCGGATAGCGACCCGACTTGACAAATTCATAAACCGTACTTGGAAAACCAGCATTAAAACTGGCAATCTGTTGAGGAAGGTAAGCTATTCTCAATTTCTTACCCTGCGTATTTGTCTTTGAAATGGTCACCTTACCTATGCGTGGTTGGAGGATACCAAGACTGGCCTTGATGAGTGTCGTCTTAGCTGCCCCATTTTCCCCCGTTAAGGTAACAAATTCCCCACTATCAACACTATAATTGATATGTTCAAGAACTGGCTCCTTATCATAATAGAAGGATAAATCCTCTACCGTAATATATCTCATTATTTGATTTCTCCTACTAAAGCAGTCAAAAACCGCTGAATCACTTTTTGTTCATTTGGAGTAAACTGAGTCGCCACTTGTTCATAGGTTAAAAGTGTATGCTCATGGTGATGGTGGTGCTCCTCAGCAATTGGACGAGCCAAATCAGTCAACTGATAAAAAATCACACGCGCATCCTTAGGATCCTTGGATGTTTCCAACATCCCTTCCTTGACCAAAGACTTAATAGCTTTGGTAACTGCCGCCTGACTGACATTGAGGCGACGAGCCAATTCTGAATTGGTTAAAGATTCCTCTGACAAGAGCATGAGGATATGCTCCTGGGTATTGGTAAGAGCCACCTCGCTAGTGCAATGACCTATTAGAATTTCATGCTGATTTTCCGCCTGCAAAATTACCTCATTCAAAAAAGCATCGATATCCTTCGCTAGCTGTCTCATATCTGACTCCTTTCCTTTTGAACTTCTCTTTTTTAAGAGAAAAATACTATTCTGTAGAATTTTATTTACCAGTTAATTATATCACAAGCAAAAAAAGAGTCAAGAAAAAACGTAAAAATCGGCTTCATTCTTGAACTCTTCTATATTATGATCTATTGAAAGTCCTTGATATCTCCATCGTATGTCGCCCAATCTTTGCTGAAAAAGCGCTCATTCAGATGGTAAGTCGGAGCTGGTGTGGGATTGGATAGGAAAGGATCAACTGCCTTGTCAAAAGCCAACCAACCCAACCAACCAAGGTGAATGGTGTCCTTCATAAAGAATGGCTCCCCGCCGTCCTTAGAAAAATCTGCGATATTGTTAAACCCTTGACTTTCTAACTGATAGCGAATCTTCTGCACCGTCTGTTGGTACATGTCCTCTCGTAAACCAGCATAATCCATCCATTTTTTGTTAACAGGTGGAATGATAAAAATTGGGTTTACCTTAGATTTAGAAAACTGTGTTAAAACCAACTGCAGGTCATTATATTCTGGCGATTTGAGGTAGGTGAAGTTTTTCTGAGAATCCTTTAATTTCTTCAAATCCTTCTTGATCTGCTTACTATAGAAATCATTCTCCATTCCCAGATCATTATTGGAAGTATTTTTTTCAGCATCTGCTTTAACAATATCTTCTATGGCTTGATAAGAAAACTGATCTGGCAAGGTCTTTAAATACTTAGCTACATGCTTCTCGTAGTTGATATAGCCTCTAACCGAAAACTGACCAAAAAAGGAAGCTTGGCGTTCATTAAACCGAGCCAATAATTCAATCATTTCATTGTCTGCCGTCGACAATTCTTCTTTACTTGCCAACTTCTGAACCAAATCCTTCATAGCTACGTTTGGGAACTGCTGCAGTAAGCGAGTCGCTGCATATTGACTAGCCTGATCTCCAGATTGATGTTCCAGAAAACTGGTCAACTGGTCTCCATTAAAATACTGCTGAAAGGCTGCTGGCTCATAGCCATTTTTACTGAACCACTGGGGCGAGATAACATACACAACTTGTTTATTCTCTAGCTGTGGCAACATCTGTTGCATTCCAAAATACTGATTGAGCGATGCAGCTCCCCTCTGTCCTAAAAGATAAGGACGGTAGGAGCGATTGTATTTCTCAGCTAATACCGCAGGATGAGCACCGTCAAAACGAAGCCATTCACTAGAACCAAAGAAGGGAACAAAACGCATATTTGGATCAGATAGTGCTCTGACCTTTTGACTTCGCTCCTTAAAACTATCGATAGTAGTAGCCACTGCTGAACGCTTTTCAGCTCCTAGATTATGACGCATCTCAGTAGGATAAAAGAAGATGAGCAGAAAAACCAACAAACCAGCTATCAAGACCGGTCCGAAGATCATCCATAAGCGTTTAAGCATTTTGTAGCTCCACAATACCAGCTATGATTTTATTAGCTGTATTCCAGTCATCGCGACCAAACTCTGTCACAGGGACACGAATGTCAAAACGGTTCTCAATCTCCACAATCAACTCAACCGTTCCCATACTATCCAAGACACCTGCATCAAAAAGATCTTCATCCATCATGTCAGAAACATCTTCCATAAATAACTCATCAATAATTTCGATAACTTCTGATTTGATATCCATATTTTACTTCCTTTTATTTTTTAAACCATAAATCATTCAAAAATCCAGAAAAGATCAAGAATGACAGCATGACGACATGGAAGGTGACAACCATGCCAAGCAACTGCATCCAGCGATTCTCAGGTAGAGCAGCTTTCCCTGCTTTTTTCCGTTCCTTATTGAGCGTTTTTTTCTTGCGAATCCAAGCGTCATTGATGACCAAGCCCAGTCCATGAAAGAGTCCATAGGCGATATAGTACCAAGTCACTCCATGCCAAAATCCCATAATCAGCATATTGACAATATAAGCTACGCTTGAGGTTACATTGCGATTTTTAAAGACCTTCTTTCTGGTCAATACCATGACCATTCGCATAAAGACAAAGTCACGGAACCAGAAGGACAGACTCATATGCCAACGATTCCAAAATTCCTTCAAATCCCTTGATAAAAAGGGCTTATTAAAGTTGATAGGGCTACGAATTCCCATCAAATTTGAAATGGCTAAGGCAAACATAGAGTAACCTGCAAAGTCAAAGAAAAGCTCCAGACCAAAGGTATACATAACTGCCAAGGCATAGAGGTTAAAGAAGCCACCTGACTGCAGGGCTAGATTCTTCAGAGGAGGGAGTAAGGTCTCTCCTAAAACATGAGCTAGGATAAACTTATACAAAAATCCCCACATGATATAGCGAACAGATTCATCCAGCATATCCATCAACTCATCCCGCTCAGGAATGGTCTGATAATTTTCATTAAAACGCTTAAAGCGATCGATTGGACCACTTGAAAAAGTCGGCATGAAGAGAAGGAAACGTAGGAATTCCCAGAGGGTAAAATCCTTAATCACTCCATCTCTCAGCTCGATGATGATCCCAACCGAACGAAAGGTCAGGTAAGAAATTCCCAAGAATCCAAGCAAAGACTGTGTTCCATTGATAGCTGGCTGCACCTTGACAAAGATAATGGGAAGGAGGGACAGAAAGCTAACTAGGTAGAAGACCCACTTACTATCCTTACTTTTTCGATAATGCTTGTAGAAGAGTACGAGCAATATTTCCCAGCAAAGATAAATACCTAAAGCAGCCAATTGATTAGTCTTCCCACCTACCAACATGGTGACGATAAAGAAAAGACTAACCAGCACTTCATACCAGGCAAAGCGTTTCTTGAAAAAGAGACCGATAAAGATGGGCAAGGTTGCAGCAATCACATAAACAAAATACTGAGGATTGCCGTATGGCTCTAAATGAGGAAGCTGTTGAAAGAACTCCATCATCTCTTATTCACCTCGTTAATCAATCCTTTGATGTCAATTTTTCCATTTGGAGTCAGTGGCAAACTGTCTCGATAAAGGAATTTAGACGGCATCATGTAGGACATCATGATATCTGTTAAATCTTCCTTGATAGCCTTGGTAATATCAATATCTCGCTCAAACTGCTCACGAACACCGTCTTTCAAGATGACATAAGCCAATAGATTTTGCACCTTGTGGTCTTTATTATAACGTGGCACAGCTACAGCAGACTCGATAAAGCGAGACTTATTGAGGTTTTGAGAGACATCTTCTAGCTCAATTCGGTAACCGTTGAACTTAATCTGGAAGTCCATGCGTCCGCCGTAGAGAAGTAAGCCTTCATCTGTCATAGTTCCCACATCTCCTGTGTGATAGGCTGGCAGACCTTCAAACTCAAAGAAGGCTTCTGCTGTTTTTTCAGGATTGTTCATATAACCTTTTGAAACAGCTGGTCCTGACACAATGATTTCTCCCTGTTCGCCATTTGGCAATTTATTGCCTTCCTCGTCAATGATAAAGGTTGGAGAATCAGCCTTGGTATAGCCGATTGGTAGGCGTTTGAGAGTCGCTAGCATCTCGCCTGTCACAGCAACTGCTGACAGGGCTACTGTCGCTTCTGTTGGGCCGTAGGCATTGATAATATGGGCATTCGGGAAACGCTCACGTAGTTTTTGAGCCGTTTTGACCGTCAATTCTTCGCCATCAAAGTAGAAATGCGTGATTCCAGGCATTTTCTCACTATTAAAGTCTTCTGACAACATGGCCATATCCGCAAAAGAAGGCGTTGATGTCCAGATAGCGATTGGCAATGAAAAGATGGTCGCAAAGAGTTGCTTAAAGTCCTGAGTAATAGCTGAAGGAAGAGCGAAGAGCGTACCACCTAGTGCCAAGGTCGGAGCCCAGTACATGACAGACAGGTCAAAAGAATAAGGTGGCTGAGCCAGCATTTGCGGACGACTTGGCGTCGCAAATTCCTTGTCCGTAATCATCCAGTTGGTAAAGCTGAGGAGATTATCATGTGAAATCTGCACTCCCTTTGGCTTACCAGTCGTACCAGAAGTAAAGATGATGTAGTAATTATCATCTCCCTTGACTGGATGCGTGATCTCATAGTTATTCCCCTGAGCAAAGGCTTCTTGAACCTGAGCTAGAGTCATCATCGGTGTAGAAACCTGCTCCAATGGAAAGTCTGAGATGGCAATAATCAAGCTTGGCTCTGCCACTTCTAAAATAGCTGAAACTCGCTCCAAGGCCGAATGGCTATCAATTGGAATGTAGGCGTGACCTGACTTAGTCAGCGCTACAAAAGTTGCCAACATGTCATATTCTTGGCCACCAAAAACAACCACAGGAGACTTCTCAGGCAAGCCTAGTTGGTCAATGGCTGTAGCTAAACTATCCGAATTAGCCTTTAAATCTCCATAAGTGTGTTCCTGACCCAAAACATTATAAACAGGATAGCTAGGCTGGGTCTGAGCAAAATGCTCAATGGTTTCAATCATATCTACTATTGGTTTATTTGACACAATAGGAATTCTCCTTCAAGTTAAAATTCATTATAGATAAAGCTTCCTTGACCTTGACCAAGATAGCTAAAGAAGTAAAGCAGCCCTAGAAAGATAAGAAAATACAAGGCTGTCCGACCAAGAAAGAGGTACAATTCTTTTCTCTGTTTCATCAAGAAAAACCATTCATTTCTGTAATTTTTCGCTAAAATAAGAGTGATTCTTACTAGCTTATTTTTCTACCATTGTACCACTTTATATAGTATTTTTTCAATTGTTTACCGTATGTTTTCAATAGATTTCAGCTTATTTTAAGAATTATACGGTTTTTCTATGAATATTTCAAATAGAGTGATCCTGGGCAAAAACTCAATTTTAAGAGAAAATGAAGTAAATCTTTCCATAATAAAACGCACAATATCAAGTTTTTTCAACACCTGATACTATGCGCTTTTCTAATTTTTCAAGACTTTTTAACCAGTCTCTCATTTAAAATAATCTCGTCTGATATAAATTAAAATAGCTTCTATCATCAGACAAATGGCTGATAGCCAAAAACTGATACTAATACCAAAAGTCTCAGTAATATAGCTCATTAGCAAAACAAATACTGAAAATGATAGTATCGAAATCACTTCAAGAACGGAATAGACATTAACCAAATGATTTTCCTCTACTGTTTCCTGAAGAAATACACTTTCAGGAACTTCTTTTAGCTGCGATAACATACCAACTAAAGCTGAAAATAATAAAAACATCTGTGCGTTTGGAAAATATAGAATAGTCAGTGTCACTATTGCCATAGCTACAAGAGGAAAAAGAATACTTTCCCATTTAGCAGCAAGGAACTTTTCAGAAAGCCTAAAAGCAATTAAGCCACTAATTATAATACCAATAGAGTATGCTGTATTAGAATATCCCCAGTAACTTTCCGTTTTATTTAATAACTCAGTTACAAAAACAAGTATAATGGAAGAAACCCAAATCGTATTTGAAAAAATTTCCAATAAATTTGCTGATACAAAAAGTCTTAATCTCGGATCTCTAGCAACTAACTTCCAACCTTTGAGCAAAATTTCAAGATTTGTCTCTGACTCTAGCACCTCCACTTCAGCCTTAGGAAGAAATAACATCAGAAAGCTAGAAATGATATACAAGATTAAAATGATAAACGTGGTAGGTAAGAGACCAATTGTTGCAAACAAGAGTCCACCTAATCCCCAACCCACCAATTGAACAGCTTCACCACTCATTGATAAGGCTGAATTAGCCTTGCCCAAATCGGTCGCATAGCGTGGCACAATAGCATAGGAAACAGGTGCTGCAAAACCATCTAATATTGAAATTGCAACAACAAATAGATAGGTTACCAAAGGCGCTACGGATTGCATTACGGTAAACATTCCTACCAGTATCGCCAATAATATAGTCTTTCCAAATTGGGATAAAAATAAAACTCTATTTAGCGCTATCCTTTTAGTAACTAAAGGAACTAAAAGACTCGCAACAAAAGAGGATATCCCTATTAAAATGGGAACTAGTGATGTGGCAATTACTGATTTTGAAATAATGTATATGTTAGCAATGATTGTTACTCTAAAGAAAATATCTGCTAAATTTGCAAACAATTGAGAGACTAACAACTTGACAAATGAATTAGACATGTAGCGCTCCTATAACATAAAAATATTTAACTGATAAATGGTATAGTAGACTTTGTTTGATAACTATTTGACACAAGATTAGGTGGTCAGAAATTGAATTTTTAGCATTCCAACTTAGTCATCGTTTTTAGTTTTCATATCTTTAAATCAGCTAAAATAACCCACAATACGGCATATATATTATTGCTAGCAAGATGCTGAACAAGTCTATTTATTTTATTCTATATTTTCCCAAATCAATTACTTGATTATAAACTGTTTCTGAATCAATATGATGAGCAACTTCAATCAAAATGATAGGCAACTGCAAAAGTAACTGGCGCACTTGATATGCATTGTCCTTGTCTAAGGATGATGTAACCTCATCCGCCAACACAATGTCTTTTTGTCGAAGCAGACAGCGAACTAATTCAAGTCGTAAACGTTGTCCGCCTGAAATGTTTTCTCCATTATTTATCAGTTGATAATCCAAGATATTGGTGATTTCATTCGTTAATCCAACTTGTTCTAGGCAACAGAGTAATTCTTTATCTGAAATCTCCTGTCCTAATGTTAAATTTTCTCGGATTGTCCCATGTCTGAAAAATGGATTCTGAGAGATATAAGCGACATTCCCTTGATAATGAGTAAATTCTCGACCTGATTTATCACGTACGATAATTCTACCACTATTCGGACTTATCTTTCCTGCTACCAACTGTAGGAGAGTTGACTTTCCGGTACCACTAGCTCCCTTTATTAAAACTTTACTCGGCTTAGTTAATCTAAGTGACAAATCATAAAAGAGCACTTGCTCTCCAACCTGTTTTGAAACACCCTCCAAAACTAGCTCAGCTAAAGATTCGACTGTCGGATATGATGTTTCTAAACAAGATTCTTCCAATAATGAAAATATTTTTTCTTTCACTGTTTGCGATCGCTGTATATCAGATATGCTATACATAATTCTTTGAATAGGTCCGCTAAGATTCATTGTAGCTATATACATAGAGACCAAACTAGCTGTTGTTAACTCTATACCACTCTTTTGTAATAAAAGACCAAGTGCAAGAGGTAGTACCTGACTAAGGAATTCTAAAGGACCATTGAAAAAATAAACGACATTGCTAGTCCATTCATTTTTCCAACGAGCATTCTCGTAACACTCGTTGTTTTTTCTCATCTTAGCAAAGTTTTCTTTACTAGCGCCATAAAAATATATCGTATCTGCTCCCTTGAAAAAATCTCCTACAGATAGATGAAAAGCTTTTTGCATTTCCGAAAAATTTGCACCACTTTTCATTAAACGATTATTCATTACCCATTGAGGTAATGGTCGAAGAAAAGAGAACACGATAAAAACAATACCAAGCCAAAAATTTTGCACCAAAATAAAAACAATCGTTGTACAAAGTATAAAAACTCTTCCAACTATCATATCCAAGGGTAAAAAGAAGCGATTATAGAGCAGTTCCATATCTTGTGTAACAATTGAAACTTTTTCATCATATACAAAGTTTTCTTTCAAAAATAATTTCTTAATAAGCTGATCTTTTAAACGAATTTGAAGATGACGTTGCAGATTATTACTAACAAAATTTGCTAGCAACATCGTGCTATAAAAAAACAGGTGTAAACACAGACCGTATAAAACAAAGTATGAAATTGTACCAATTGTAAGTTGCTCTTCACGAATATTCAATAGCTTATCCAATAACAATGGCTTTATTAGAGCCATTCCGCTATTCAAAAGCACTCCTATTAAAAAATAGATAAAAATATTAGTTTTAATGTATTTTAGAAATTTCATAAATAAGCCTATCTAAAAGAAAGCGAATAGATATAAAAGCCTCAGTCTAAAAGTTATAAACAAATTAACTCCAACTGAGACTATACAATAATTTAATTAACCTATATATGATGCTGTTTATTAAGAGTGGTTACCTCCTGAACTAGACTAACTAAATTTCGATTTATATTTTAAAAATCAATCTAAAACTCATTTCCATCTTCATCAACATCTTGTAAATCATTTGTAATGAAAAAAGAATGATTATTTTTACTATTGAAAAATAATTCTCCTGTTTCACTTTTCTTTTTTAAAATATATGGAGATAGAACTTGCATATTAAATACCTCAAAATTCATAATTATGGTGACAACTTCGAAAAATCCTATCGCTCAAATACAATGAACTGATAAAACAACCGTAATTGAAATTTCTAAAGACAATTCTACCAAAATATTATTTCGAGATACTTCCTTTCCCATATCTGCACACTACCCTTTATCTGCTAAAATTTTTTCTAAATGTCCCTCATAATTCTTTGCCAAATGGCTACTTCCCGCTAATTTCATTGCTCCAATACACTTCCTCATTTCAATAATTGCTTTACAATCCGTCTCTTTTTTATAGCGATATAGATATTGGGCATACTGGAATACCAACCGTTCATAAATTTCAGTTTCAGTGAAAAAGCATTGGTTTAGTCGTTTTTCAAAATACAAAGCATCAAGAAATTTTCCTCTTTCAATACATGTGATATATCCGTTCAATAGCATAGATGAAATCAATCGTCTATTATTAGGAATTTCTTTATAAAAATCAGAACGTCTAGACATCTCTCTAGCCAAAACCATAAAGACATCGTGTTTTAGGACATCTAAAATCAATAATTCATAGTATCCCCAGTATTCAACACTAAAGAGATAGTCAGTTAGATAAGATAAATCATCACCAGAATAATAAGCTTCTCCAGATAAATCTTGTAAACGAATTTTTAATAAAATAATGTTAAGCTTATGAAATTTCTCCTGTTTAGAATCTGACTCCATCTGAGAATAAAGTAGTTTTTTCAACCCATCAACATCATAATTTGATACAAAATGCCTAACCTTTGATAAGAGTTCGTTCAGTTCATCACGATGAAAATCATGAACAGCATACATAAATTCATCAATAGGCATGTTAATTTCATCCAAAATAGCCATAAATTTTGAAATGGTTAAATCAGTCTCTCCCTTTTCAAAACGTGAGAGCTGTGATGTTGATATACCAGCTTTTTCGACATCTTTTAAGCGAAACCCTCTAGATTCTCGAAACTTTTTAAAAATTTCTCCAAATTTTTTCATAATATCTCTCCAACAAGCATATATGGGAACAGTTTTTGATTTTTAATATTTTAGCATAAAATAGAAGAAAATAAAAGTGAGGTATTTCACATGAAAAAGCAAAAACTATTGTCTTTATTCTTCCTACTTTTTGAAGGAATTATGATTATCGTTGTTGGCTAGTACTAAGAAATTAGTTACTAAAATACTTACATCTTCAATCGAAAAAAGAGACTGGAGAAAAAGTCTTAAAAATCAGAAAAACGCATAATATCAGGTATTGAAAACTTGATACTATGCGTTTTATTGTGAGAAGATTTACTTCATTTTTTCCTGAAATTGAGTTTTCGCCCAAGCTCTAGCAATAATAGTTATTTTCTAAACTAGAAAAGTGAAAATACAAGCACTGCCAAGGCTGCTCCGATAACAGGTCCCACAACAGGAATCCAGGCATAAGACCAGTCTCCGTCTCCCTTGTTTGAAATTGGAAGGATACTGTGCATGATACGAGGACCGAGGTCACGCGCAGGGTTCAAGGCATAACCTGTTGTCCCACCTAGTGATAGACCGATACCGACAATCAAAGTCCCCACTGCAAAGGTTCCGATACCTGCCTGAAAATCGTAAAGTCCCAAAGCAAAGATTGTCAATACCAATACAAAGGTTCCAAGGATTTCACTAATCAAGTTTGATACAGTATCTTTGATAGCTGGTCCTGTGCTGAAAGTAGCCAAAATATTTCCTGCATTTTCTTCTGCCTCATAATGCGGTTTGAATTGCAACCAAACCAAAATCTGACCCAGCATAGCCCCTGCGAACTGAGCTAGGATATAAGGGAAAACGGAAGCCCAAGGCAAACCACCTTTCAAGGCCACACCAATGGTCACAGCTGGGTTTAAATGAGCTGGACTGAGCTTGCCAGATACAAATACTGCAACCGCAACTGCAATCCCCCAGCCCATGGTAATCACAATCCAACCTGAACTGTTGCTCTTGGTTTTTGGAAGAACCACACCTGCAACAACACCATTTCCTAGAAGAATCAGGATTAAAGTCCCCAAAAATTCTCCAAATAATTCATTCATCATCTTTCTGTCTCCATTAAAAAGGAGGAGAGGGTAGACTAGGAGTCCTGCCCTCCACCTCTTTTATTTTTTCTTAATTTTTTAATTCTGCTAAATCGTTGTTAGCGAGAGCTGCTTCGACATCTGCACGGTAAGCTGCTTTTTCCTCTTCTGTCCAGTCATAGAATCGTCCCATTTCATCCAAAACTGGCTCAACGATGCTATCCAAACTATCACGCATAAAGAGCATGTGGTTGGTACGGCGAAGGAGGAAGTCAACCGGGCTAAGAGCCAACTCATTGCGCATTGCATAGTGAAGGGACAAGGTATCTGCCAAGCTGAGTCCTGGTGCTTGTTCCAAGCTGTGAGCAAGGGCAAAGACCTTCGGTACATTTGAACCGTAAAGATTTGCTAGGTAATGAGCTTCCTTGCTATCCAAACCACGTGACACTCCAAGTTGCGCAAAGGCTTCGATTTCTGAGTCCACATTTGCTGGGTTCAATTCCCCACCTGAAACAGGGTATGTCTTAGAGTTGATGAGTTTAAAGCTACGGTCAAATTCTGCTTTGAGGATGTCAACCACGCGCTCCATAGCCCCTTCAGCCATCTTACGGTAGTCTGTTATTTTACCACCAGCAAGAGTCAAGAGACCATTATCATCACGGTCCAAGCTAGAACCACGAGAAACTGCAGATGGATCCAAATGCTTCTCCGATGTGCTGCTTTCAAGCTTGCTAACAGCAGACTCAACATCTTCACGCGTTTTTTCTTTAGAGAGATAAGATTCAACAGTCGCAATCAAGTTGTTAAAGCTTTCATCACTGATGGTTCCGTTATTTCCTCCATTGTAGTCAGAAGCGCTATTGCCTGCGATCAATGGACGAAGGCCTGCCCAGCTACTTTCGATATCATCAATGGTAATGTTTGCTTCTGGGAAGCGGTTGTTGACAATACCAAGTAGGTGATCTACATCTTCCTGCGTCACTTTTGGATGTTCCAAATCCCCTGTGTAGTCTGTATCCGTTGTACCAAAGTAGGTCTTATTTTCACGTGGGAGAACAAAGACCATACGGCCATCACCCAAACCTGTGTCAAAGTAAACTGGCTGTGAAACCTTGATCTTACTTGAGTCCACTACCAAGTGAACTCCCTTAGTTGGACGCATTTGTGAGAATTGCGTTCCCTTATTAGACAAATTGCGTACCTTATCACTCCAAGGACCTGTTGTATTGATAACCAGACGGGCCTTGATTTCAAAGACTTGATCTGTCAAGAGATCACGAGCTACAACACCTGTAATCTTGCCACTTTCGTCAAAGAGGAAGCCTTCTGCCTTCACGTGGTTAGCAATGAGGGCACCGTCTTGGTTGGCACGTTTGATATTTTCAATCACGAGACGCGCATCATTGTTACGGAAGTCAAGGTAAACCCCACCTCCTACCAAACCTTCTTTCTTCAAGTTTGGCTGGCGTTCCAAGACTTCTTCCTTGCTCAAGACCTTGTTAGCAGCTGGGGTGTTGTTAACTCCTGCCAAAAGGTCATACAAGTCCATAGCTACTTTAAGACGGAAAAGGCTAAAAGTAGCTCCATCTTCGTCGTAAACTGGCAAGAGCATTGGATCTGGTTTCGGAATGTGTGGAGCGATTTGTTGAACTACTGCACGTTCTGAAACCGTATCTGATACCACTTCTACATCAAATTGCTTAAGGTAACGAAGACCTCCGTGAACTAATTTTGTTGAACGGCTAGATGTTCCTTCTGCAAAGTCTTGCATTTCAATCAATCCAGTCTCAAGACCGCTAGCTGCCGCCTGCAAGGCTACACCAGCACCAGTGATTCCTCCACCGATAATCAAGAGGTCCAGGGTACGTTCCTGCATTTTTTTAATTGACAATTCACGTGTTTTCTTTGAAAATTCCATATTTACACACTTTCTAACTGAGTCGCTTTATTCTGCCAGTATTAGTCGTCTACTTCCGCAAAGACTTGGGTTGCTTTTACGGCCTTCTTCCAGCCCTTGTAGAGTTGTTCCTTGCGCGATTCGTTCATAGATGGCTCAAAGAGTTCTCCTGTCTCGTTCAAGAGTTTCAACTCATCCAAATCCTTCCAGTAGCCTACTGACAAACCTGCTAGGAAAGCTGCCCCCAAAGCTGTTGTTTCCAAGTTTTTGGCGCGTGCGATATCGATTCCCAAAATATCAGCTTGGAACTGCATGAGGAAATTGTTCATAGCTGCACCACCGTCTACTTTCAAGACTTGGATAGCTGTCTGCGCATCCACTTGCATGGTGTCGATGATGTCACGCACTTGATAAGCGATAGATTGCAAAGTTGCCTTAATAAAGTCTTCTTTACTTGTTCCACGAGTCAAACCAAAGACAGAACCGCGAGCATTTTGGTTCCAGTATGGAGCACCTAGACCTGTAAAGGCTGGAACAACATAAACTTCATCGTTGTTGTGAGAATCACGAGCGTATTTTTCAGATTCTGGTGAATTTTCAACCATTCGAAGACCGTCACGAAGCCACTGAATAGCACTTCCTGCGATGAAGATAGAACCTTCCAAGGCATAGTAAACCTTGCCGTTAATACCATAACCAATGGTTGTCAAGAGGTTATTTTCAGACAACTGCATTTCTTCACCAGTATTCATGATGATGAAAGAGCCTGTTCCATAAGTATTCTTGACCATACCAGGTTCAAAGGCCAACTGTCCAAAGAGGGCTGCTTGTTGGTCCCCAGCCATACCTGAGATTGGCACTTGTCCACCATAGAAATGGAATGGCGCTGTCTTACCGTAAATTTCAGAGTTAGAACGAACTTCTGGCAGCATAGCCTTCGGAATGTTGAGAATTTCCAAAATCTCATCATCCCATTTGAGTTCTTTAATGTTATAAAGCATGGTACGAGCTGCATTTGAGTAGTCGGTCACGTGAGCCGCACCGTCTGTCAATTTCCAAACCAACCAAGTATCGATGGTACCAAAGAGCAATTCTCCTTTTTCTGCTCGCTCTTGAGCGCCTTCTACATGGTCCAAAATCCAACGAACCTTGGTAGCAGAGAAGTAAGCATCGATGATCAAACCAGTCTTTTCATGGAATTTTTCCACATAACCTTGGCTTTTTAGTTGCTCAGCCAGAGGAGCTGTCTGACGTGATTGCCAAACGATAGCGTTGTAGATAGGGAGCCCTGTTTTCTTATCCCAGACAACCGTTGTTTCACGTTGGTTGGTAATCCCGATTGCCTCGATTTGATTTGGCTTGACACCACTTTCGATGAAAGCTCCCGCAATAACAGACTGGACGGAATTCCAAATTTCATTGGCATTGTGCTCAACCCAACCTGCCTGAGGGAAAATCTGAGTGAACTCTTTTTGACTCGAGCTAACTTTTTCTCCTTTTTTGTTGAAAATAATGGCACGAGAACTTGTAGTTCCCTGGTCAATGGCCATAATGAATTTTTCTTGTGACATGTGCTGTCCTCCTGATAAAGATCTTGAGGATGTTTCCTCTTTACACTAACTAGTATACAAAATAAAGCGCTTTCTTGTTCATCAACTTTTTTTAATTTTTAAAAAAATGTGAGGAGATTGTGTGAATTTCACAAAAAAAGGACCTGGAACAACCAAGCCTTTTAAGTGAATAATAACTGACGAATCCCTGCCAAATCTTCCATATCCAAGTCGTTTTTTAAATAATAAACTGGTGTCTGCTCCTTCTTATAAATAGGGTTATTGGTAACCAGCAAATCATAATGCCGAGTACAATCATAGGCTTCAATGGTAATAAAGCGATTGTATTCCAAATACCGTTTCAAAATGGCTGCCATCCTTGAAAAGACAAGAAAACCAGATGTCAAATCCAGACCAATACGCATATGCTGACCACCATTTTCAGCCATATATTCTATCAACTGGAGCCATTCCCAGAGAATTTTCTTATCCAAATCCGTCCCCTGCTGAAAGGCGGGCAAGGCATGAAAAATCTCCTCTGCCGTTCCCCTAAAATCATGTTCCATCAGTAAATATGGATGACGATTCTCTAACTGGTACTTGTAGCGATCCTGTAAAATATAGCCCTTATAGAGATAGACTTGAGCACAAAGCTGGCTGAGTTCATAGGTAACATGATCCTCTGTATAATCGCCCAGCAACTCCTCCTTCTTCATTTCTTGAATCAATTGCGTTAGCAAATCTGCCAACTGCCCTCCAAAACCAAGGATATACTCCATAGTATGAAGAGGAAGAATACGATGAGATAGGAGGAAAGAGAAGAATATCATCATCTCCCCATCCTCAGTTCCTAGAGGAAGGTGTTGCCCAGCAAAAAAGGACGGAGCCTTTCTCAGCAAACGAAGGTAGAAAATATTGTCAAAATACCCTCGCATTTTTTCTTCTATCACTTGGAACTGACAGGCATTAACCCGAAGACGTTGTTGACTGATATGAGCCCAGAGAACCAAGTCCAATTTCTGCCCTGAAGACAAACTTGCACCACAGATTTCTTCTAAACTGGCAATCTCCTGTTTTCTCTCTGGTTTCTGCATGTGGCCTTCCCATTCCTGACTGGACCAGACCTTGCGGAAAAGACAGAAATAGAAATAACGAATCTGATGCTCTGGACCTCGCCACCGTCCATTTTGGATAGATAAGTCAAATTCTGACAAAATCTGATTTAGACTAGCCAAGTGACGACCAAGCGTTGCCTCACTAATCATCAATTCTTGAACCAGCTGATGGGCTAAAAACTGTTGGTGGTAGAGAAGATAAACCAAAATCTGGTATTTAACAGCATTCTCCAAAAACAAGCTCCGAATATCTCTCCCCTTGGTAGCTGCACCGATTGATAGACGCAGATTTTCATCTTCTAAATGAATAGTCAGCTCTAAGCCACTGTCCAAAGCCTTATCATTGAGTAGGGTGACATATTTGGTTAGGGTTGCTTTTGAAAATCCTGTTTCCTCCATTACAGCCTTGACGGTCGTCTGAGACTCTTGTAAGAGAAAGGAAAGGATTGAAAATTGGCCAGATTCAGCCTTTTCCATCAAGTCTCCTAAATACATTTGTTACCCCTTTCATTTTCTACCTTAAGCATAGCATAAATCTTACAAATGCTGAAATAATCTGTTTCTCTTTTTATTTTCATGCTGATTTCCTGGTCCATTATCCTAAAAATCAGCAAACACACGGCTCCCCCTTTGGGCATTTTTATGCTAAAATAGTAGCTATGGATAAAATTATTAAAACTATATCAGAAAGCGGAGCCTTTCGTGCTTTTGTCCTTGATAGCACAGAAACCGTCCGCACTGCTCAAGAAAAACATCAAACCCAAGCCAGCTCAACTGTAGCGCTTGGTCGAACTCTTATCGCTAGCCAGATTCTCGCAGCCAATGAAAAAGGAAATACCAAACTAACAGTTAAGGTGCTGGGATCTAGCTCTCTAGGTGCTATCATCACCGTCGCTGATACCAAGGGGAATGTCAAAGGTTACGTTCAAAATCCTGGTGTTGACATTAAAAAGACCGCAACTGGTGAAGTTCTAGTCGGACCTTTTGTTGGAAATGGTCAATTTCTCGTTATCACAGACTACGGCATTGGAAATCCTTATACTTCCTTGACCCCACTCATCTCTGGAGAGATTGGTGAAGACCTGGCCTTTTACCTGACTGAAAGCCAACAAACCCCTTCTGCAGTCGGCCTCAATGTCCTTTTGGACGAAGAAGACAAGGTCAAGGTTGCAGGTGGTTTCCTAGTTCAAGTGTTACCAGGAGCCAAGGAAGAAGAGATTGCTCGCTTTGAAAAACGCATCCAAGAAATGCCAGCTATCTCGACCCTTCTCGAAAGTGAAGACCATATCGAAGCCCTCCTCAAGGCAATCTACGGTGACGAGGCCTACAAGCGTCTTTCTGAAGAAGAAATCCGTTTCCAATGTGACTGTAGCCATGAGCGCTTTATGAACGCTCTTGCTAGTCTTCCAAGCTCAGACTTACAGGAAATGAAAGAGGAAGACCACGGGGCAGAAATCACTTGTCAATTCTGCCAAACGACTTACAACTTTGATGAAAACGACCTGGAGGAACTCATTCGTGACAAATCTTAATACACCTTTTATGATTGGCAATGTTGAGATTCCCAATCGTACCGTTTTAGCACCCATGGCAGGTGTCACCAACTCAGCCTTTCGTACTATCGCAAAAGAGCTCGGAGCTGGACTCGTTGTCATGGAAATGGTCTCTGACAAAGGAATCCAATACAACAACGAAAAAACTCTGCACATGCTTCATATCGACGAAGGAGAAAATCCTGTCTCTATCCAACTATTTGGTAGTGATGAAGACAGCCTAGCACGCGCAGCAGAATTCATCCAAGAAAACACCAAAACCGATATCGTGGATATCAACATGGGCTGCCCAGTTAATAAAATCGTGAAGAACGAAGCTGGGGCTATGTGGCTCAAGGATCCAGACAAGATCTACTCTATTATCAACAAGGTCCAATCTGTCCTTGATATTCCACTTACTGTTAAAATGCGTACCGGCTGGGCCGACCCATCTCTTGCAGTAGAAAATGCCCTCGCTGCTGAAGCAGCAGGTGTTTCTGCCCTCGCCATGCATGGCCGTACCCGCGAACAAATGTATACAGGTCATGCAGACCTTGAGACCTTACACGACGTAGCTCAAGCTCTGACCAAGATTCCTTTCATCGCAAACGGTGACATCCGTACGGTCCAAGAAGCCAAGCAACGCATCGAAGAAGTCGGTGCTGACGCAGTTATGATTGGCCGCGCAGCCATGGGAAATCCTTACCTCTTCAACCAAATCAACCATTACTTTGAAACAGGAGAAATCCTACCTGATTTGACCTTTGAAGATAAGATGAAAATCGCCTATGAACATTTGAAACGCTTGATTAACCTCAAAGGGGAAAACGTCGCAGTTCGTGAATTCCGTGGCCTCGCTCCTCACTACCTCCGTGGAACATCTGGCGCAGCCAAACTCCGTGGAGCTATTTCACAAGCTAGCACCCTAGCAGAGATTGAAGCACTCTTGCAGTTGGATAAGGCTTAATAGACAAAAACCCGTAACTATCTTAAAGTTTACGGGTTTCTTTGATTTATACAGGCAAGTAATGTCTATATGAAATTAGTCATTCTCCGTCTTTTTTCCTTTTAATAGATAAACACCTACTAGAGATATAAGACCTAAGAATTCCATAAGCAACGTTGACATTGTTCCAGTTGATGGGAGCGCTTGCTTATCTTTTTTATCTGAATTTGAATGATTTTCACTCATTTGATTTGCTTTATCAGCAAGAAGAACCATTTCCTTATCATCAGATTGAGTTTTTCCTTCCCTATTTGCCTCTGGCTCGGCAACCATTTGTTTTTTAGGAAGCATTTTAATCGCAAACAAGCTGAAATGACTCGTTTTGAAAACGACTTGCCCATTTTCAACTGTTGATGGGAGTAACTCCAATTCTCCATTTTCTTTCACATGGTAAACTTGAATCTCAGAATCAATATTACCAATTGCAAGACGAACTACTCTCTCTCCATTGACATGGGTTTCTTTTCCATCTTTTGAAAGGGAAATATCAAATATGCGCACTGTTCCTTGCCCTGTTTGACGGATAACATTATCAAGCATTTCTTTTGTTGTTACCTCTTTAAGATTGACAGAGTCTGCTTCTGTAGCAGTTTCAAACATAACAGTAATCTTGGTATTTCCATTTTGAGTTGTAAATACCTTTTGAACAGTAGATGTCGGTTGAGATGAGAGAGTAGGAGAAAGACTGTTAGATCCTGTAGGAGATGAAGAATTTATCTCGTTTCCTGATGGTTTACTTGGAGTAGGTTCCTCTGGTTTTTCTGGAGATTTTGGTTTAGTGGAAGCACTAGAACTTCCTGAAGAGCTGGTGGAACCGGAGTGACTTCCTGTGGTTGAACCTGATGGGTTCTGCTCTTTTTCCGCAGGTTTGCTTGGAGCAGGTCGCTCTGGTTTTTCTGGAGATTTTGGTTTAGTGGAAGCACTAGAACTTCCTGAAGAGCTGGTGGAACCGGAGTGACTTCCTGTGGTTGAATCTGATGGATTCTGCTCCTTTTCCGCAGGTTTGCTTGGAGCAGGTTCCCCTGGTTTTTCTGGAGATTTTGGTTTAGTGGAAGCACTAGAACTTCCTGAAGAGCTAGTGGAACCGGAGTGACTTCCTGCAGTGGATCCTGATGGGTTCTGCTCTTTTTCCGCAGGTTTGCTTGGAGCAGGTCGCTCTGGTTTTTCTGGAGTTTCTGGTTTAGTGGAAGCACTAGAACTTCCTGAAGAGCTGGTGGAACCGGAGTGACTTCCTGCAGTGGATCCCGATGGGTTCTGCTCTTTTTCCGCAGGTTTGCTTGGAGTAGGTTGCTCTGGTTTTTCTGGAGTTTCTGGTTTAGTGGAAGATCCTGAATTTGACGAAGAAGATAAGCCTTTTTTAAAGTTAGACAAAGCTTCATCTAGTTTTGATTGACTCTCTGCCACCAGTTTCTTTAGTTGGGCTTTTTGGGTTGATTCATCTAATTTATGCAAATACGTTTTTTCAATATCTTTTAGATTTTTAATTAGCTCTACAGTATTGATATGTTGCTCTTTTTCTAAATTTTTCTTGATGTCATCCAATAAACCTGTTAGATGTTTAGTGACAGCTTCCTTTGCCTTATTTCGCTCTAAGCCGATTTCTCGTCCCTTATGTTTAACGACTAGAGCTTCTATCTCCTGTTCAGCTTCTTTCACCAAGGTCTCCACTCTTTCTTTACTCGAAGCCTCATCAAACATCTTTTTATACTTCTCTACAGATTCTTTGGATTCTTTTAAAAGTTCTCCAAACCAAAAAGCTCCTCCATTTTCCCGTTTTAAACGAGTAAGCATATAATTATCCAAAGTTGTTTTAGCTGTTTCTTTAGCTTCTTTAAGATTTGTCTCCGTAGTTTTTTCAGTAGAAACTATATTTCCTCCTTGATTTTCTACTTTTGGTGGAGTTGGATTATTATGTTCTTTTCCAGAAGGTGAATCAGAATCTAATCCTTGATTCGCAGGCTTAGTCGTATCACCTCTACCATTAGAAGAATTAGAATTTCCTGATGGTTCACTTTGTTGATTTGATAAACTATTCTTAAAGTCCTCTACCAATTTATCTAGCTTCGTTTGCCCCTCTTGCTGCAGTTTCTCTATTTTTTCTCTATCAGAAGCTCCACCAATTTTCTCCTGGTACTCTCGTACAATTCCCTGAGCTTGCTGGAGAATATCTCCAAATCCGGGAGCAGAAGTATCTAATTCATTTAGAAGGCTAGTCATATACATAGACAAACTAGTGCTAGCTTGGTCAACAGCTTGATCATGATCTATCCGACTTTCATTATGAAAATTATTCTCTATTTCCACCAACTTTTGAGTATTTGTCTCTGTTTCAATTTGTTTTCTATAGTCAGCTTTTCTATCACTAGATAAATCCGTATCTTCCAACTCTTTTATCAACTGCTGTCTATATTCCTTCAGCTTATCTTGCCCACTAGATGTAACCATGGGGTTATTTCCACCACCAACCACTTCTGCATGGACTACTCCTCCTAAGAACAGACTAGCAACTACTACACTAGCTACTCCAATACTAAATTTACGAATTGAATAACGTACTTTTCTCTCACTTTTTGATGCAAACATAATTATTTCCTCCAATATTTTTCTTAACACTACTATATCATTTCAATATGAACTGTATATGAATTGAATCTTGTATTTATCTCTTTATGCTTCCATTTGGGATTATAACTTCATGTAATAACTTTTCCTCTTCAGCTATTCGTCGATACAAAATAACTGCATAAACTGGAAAAACTAAAACAAAAGTCATATAGGCATGACTCAGCAAGGTCAAGCCAATCAACTCAGGAAGGATATTTAAAAAGTAATTGGGATGTTTTACTGTCCTAAATAAGACATGATCCACAAACTTATGATTCGGTGCTAACATCAACTTGACTGTCCAAATATCCCCAAGCAGATGAATAACAAGTAGCAACATCAACATAGAAAATATCAGGAGCACCAAACCCACAACACTCATCATATTGAAAGACGGTCGATAGACTAGGGCTTCCATAAAACAAGCCAGATAAAAAACAATATGAACCAAGGTAAGACGTTTGGTATTTTTAATGCCAAATTCTCGCCCACCATCCCTACGAAGCCGTTTTTCATTTGCAATTGATTTCTTTAGGAACAACAAGCGAATTAAAAATACACAGATAATGATTATTGCTATCATCACAATCCCCTTTCTTTACCACTACTGTAACATCTCTATGTTAACCCAATATGAATTGGAAAAGAAAAAGAACGAAAACTGATTCCGTTCTTTGATTTACTCTATCACTACCATTCAAACTATGCTTCCTTAAATTATCCTCAAGTAAGAAAAGAGTCTTACTAAAGCTAACTATCTGGTAACAAGCAGATTTTAAATTCCATCCCTTGTTCATAAGGCAAGAAACTATAGGACATACGATGACTCTCTAAGATATTCTTAACAATATAAAGACCCAATCCTGATCCTGTTTCTCTGTCTGTTACAATTTGTGAATGGTAAAAAATATCAAATAAATGTTCTAACTCTTCCTGATTCAACGGAGCACATGTATTCCTAATAGAAAGATAACCATCTTGCTCAGAAATAGTCACAATGCCAGATTGATCTGAGTACTTGATAGCATTACTGATAAGATTTGTCAAGACTTTATCCAAAGCCTTCAAGCTCATCCTTACTTTTGTATCAGTAGTCAACTGATTATCAATCACAAGATTTTTAGAAAATGCCAATTCCTGATATCGAGACAAAACATCTGTCAAAACGGTATTTACTATTAAAATCTCACTGCACTCTGTCCATTCTTGAAATTTAGAAGATTCCAACACTTCCTCTAGCAAGAAACTCATCTGATCGATTTTATCAATACTCTTTTCAAGATACTTAGGATGATCCTTATAATCCCCCACATTATATTGCATATTTTCTAAGATAATCCTGAGAGTAGCTAGAGGTGTCTTTAATTCATGTGATGCTCCACGGACAAAGGAGACCTTTTGATTTTGCAATTTTACAATTTGCTCATTACGATTTTCCAACTCATGAATAACCTTCAACAAGTGCTCATACACACCATTAATCTGTTTTCCAACTTCACCAACTTCATCTTTTCTGCTTTCATCAAAACGAATATTGTCATCCAAATCTTGCATCTTACTAGTCACTTCTGAAATGTAAAAAAGAGGATTGAGCAAGCGTTTCGTATAAAAATAAGAAAAAACAAAGGAAAAAGCAATTGTAACCAAAAATGTATATGGGAGATACAAAAGCAAAATATTCTTTGCTTCTTTGTAGATATCCACTCCCTGCACAAACTGCACCGTTACCTGTTTACCATCTGCTGTACTAACGGGCATATCTAACATCACGATATAATTTGATAGCTCTCCATCTTTAATATCTAAGTCATGCACAAGAGGGAGCCGCTTATCTAAGATATCTCTTTTAAGGTGAGCAGATATGGTCAAGGACTTTGAATAAGACTGGAGTAAGCTTGGAATTTCATCAGCTGTCTTAGTCTTTAAATACTCCGTAAACACTCTTGCACTCTCATTAAACTTTTCCCCCTCCAATTGAATATAATAAAAAGGAAAGGTCAAATAAATAGCTATATGAATGACTAGACCAACACCACCTAGAATTGCAAAACTTCTTAAAAAAGACTTGGTTAATAATTTAGGATTTTTTATCATAAGCTAATCTTATACCCAACATTTTTCACAGTCACAATGCAATCTAAAGCTAATTTTTTGCGAAGAGTACGAATATAGACATCAACGACCCTATCACAAGGTAAATCAGCTACATCTTTTGAAATTTCTTCCAATATCTGCTCTCTACTTAAAACTTGATTTTTATGTTGAATCAAACACTTTAGTACCAATAATTCCTTTGGTTTGAGATCAATTTCTTCATTTTTATAATGTGCTTTGTAAGAGGTAAAATCCACTGTTGCATCCTGATATTGCCAAAGATCCTCTATGACGTAGTAACGTCTGATAAGCGCTTTAATACGCTTGGCAAGCAGTACCAAAGAAAAAGGCTTTGTCACATGATCATCAGCATAGAGATCAAATACCTGTGACTGAGTAGTTTCATCTCCTAGAGCACTCAAGACGATGACAGGAATATCGTGCTCTTGATTGATTTCTTTTAACACTTCAAAACCACTCTTCCTAGGCATCATTAAATCCAGTACCATGAGATGGATAGGGAGATCCTGAAATTTTTCCAAGGCCTCTTGTCCATCCTTAGCCATAATGACGTGATAACCCTCTTCTGTCAGAAATGCTGCAATTCCTTCTCTAATCATTTCCTCGTCATCTGCAACTAAAATGTTCATCTTTCTCCCTTTCTACTACCGGAACTTCACACATCTATTCCCTGTATGTTATTTGAAAATTTCCTACCAGCCTATCATCTATGATAATGGAATGGATTTCATTTATCCGCTACTTGTTGTCAACAACAACGTCAATACAAGAAAATCATTCATCTTGCAGCTTAGTTTGATTTTTCAAATACCAGCTAGAACGGATTTGACAGGCAAAAAAGAAACAGGTCTCTTTTGAAAGGATAAAAATTTCAGATAAGACTGCTCTTTTTCTACTACACACGCTCTAAGACAAATACGATGGAGGGTAATAAACATATGAATTTTGGGTTGAATAGTGAAAACCACGGATCCTTTAGAAGCTATAGGTTTTAGTTTCATACTCTTCGAAAATCTCTTCAAACCACGTCAGCTCTATCTGCAACCTCAAAACAGTGTTTTTAGCAACCTGTGGCTAGCTTCCTAGTTTGCTCTTTGATTTTCATTGAGTATCACTCCACTGTGACTTATGGTCAGATGCTGATACTTTTATTCTTTTATGCAATATCAAATTTTAACTGGCCTGCTTTAACACCAATCTTAAGTGTGCTGCCTGCCTCTAATTCTCCCTTGAGAAGAAGTTCTGCTAACTTATCTTCCACTTCTGTTTGTAGGGTTCTGCGAAGTGGACGAGCTCCCATCTCTGGGTCATATCCTTGATTTGCCAACAATTTCAGTGCGGAAGCTTGTAATTTCAAGTCAATGCCTTTTTCAGCTAAACTTGCCACTAAAGGCTTGACCATAATCTTCACTACTTCCTGCATATGGTCACTAGACAGGCTATGGAAGACCACCTTTTCATCAATACGGTTGATAAACTCCGGTCTATAAGCTTTTTTCAGCTCTTCAAACATGCGTTTTTCCATATTTTCCTGATTAAAACGAATATCCTTAGCCCCAAATCCGACAGTCTTGTCATCACGAAGGGCTGTCGCACCAAGATTTGACGTCATGATGATAATAGTATTTGAAAAGTCAACCTTGCGTCCCTTGCTATCTGTCAAGACACCGTCATCCAAAACCTGCAAGAGAACATTAAAGATGTCTGGGTGGGCCTTTTCTACCTCGTCAAAGAGGAGAACGGAATAGGGTTTGTTGCGAACCTTCTCGGTCAACTCCCCACCTTCTTCATAACCCACATAACCCGGAGGAGCTCCATTGAGACGGCTGGCTGCGAATTTCTCCATATACTCACTCATATCAAAGCGGATAAGGGCTGATTCATCGTCAAAAAGAACTTCTGCCAAAGTCTTAGCCAATTCGGTCTTACCGACACCTGTAGGTCCTAAGAACATAAAAGAACCAATCGGACGCTTGTGACTGCGAATTCCTGACTGATTACGGCGAATCGCACGGCTAATGCTTGAAACAGCTTGATCTTGCCCAATGACACGTTTGTGGAGTTCGGCTTCCAAGTTCAAGTATTTCTTAGCATCTGTTTGCGTCAATTTTTGAACAGGGATACCTGACAAACGACTCAAGGTAGTCAAAATATCAGCCTCTGTCACCAAGTCTTTATAGACAGGCACTTCCTCTTCTTTTGCGATTAGCTGGGCTGCCTGTTTCCACTTACCATCCATCAAGGCCTTGTCAGCTGGACTCAAGTCAGAATCGTCTGCTTTTACATGCTTTGATTTATTTTGCACTGTTGCTGCTGCCTCATCCAAGAGATCGATAGCAGAGTCTGGCAAATGGCGACTGGTCAAGTAACGATGAGCCATCTTGACCGCTGTTTCAACCGCTTCATCTGTGATTTGCACACGGTGATGTTTCTCATAAGTCGCCTTCAAACCTTGCAAAATGGTCATGCTGTCTGCAACACTTGGCTCTTCAATCGTTACTTTAGCAAAACGACGAGAAAGGGCAGCATCTTTTTCGATATGTTTTTGATATTCTTCCTGAGTGGTGGCACCAACCGTTCTCAAAGTTCCACGCGCCAAGGCTGGCTTCAAGATATTGGCCGCATCCAGAGTCGAATCAATCCCGCTCCCAGAACCCATGATGGTGTGGAGTTCGTCGATAAATAGAATTACTTGACCATCTTCTTCAATATCCTTGATGATATTGTTCATGCGCTCTTCAAAGTCACCACGGAAACGTGTCCCTGCAACGACATTCATCAAATCAAGCTCTAACACGCGCATCTTAGCCATTTCCGCAGGTACATCACCACTAGCAATACGCTGGGCAATACCAAGCGCCAGAGCAGTTTTCCCGACACCAGCATCCCCAACCAAGACAGGATTATTCTTAGTCTTCCGGCTCAAAATTTGAATCATACGCGAGATTTCCTTGTCCCGACCAATGACTGGCTCTAACTTGCCAGAACGAGCTTGCTCTGTCAAATCATGAGTATAGTCCTCGAGACCACCGCTTGGAGTCTGGGGCATGCCCATCATATTAGCCATAGAATTTTGCTTGTCAGCTACTGTACGATGGCGTTGGCGTAGAGCCTTGAGGTCTTCACGAGTCCAGCCTGCACGTTCTTCTAGATTTCGACGTAGGGCAGCAATCTTAACCTGATCTTTCTTGTCTTCATAAGAAAAACCAGCCCTCTCCAAGATACGAGTCGCCAAGGCATTTCCATCATGCAAAATCGCATAAAGGACGTGCTCCGTCCCTAGCACCTTAGCATGGACCACTGACGCTACATACTCTGCTTCATCAAGAAGGACCTGCAAACGATGAGAAAACGGCAATTCCGTAAAGATTTCATCCTGGCTATAGTCCGTTTCAGTCAGTTCCAAAGCGACTTCTTCTAAACGGTCCATCTCATATGGATAATCATTTAAAGTTGCCCCTGCCACACTATAACTGTGATTGGACATGGCAATCAACAAGTGCCAAGACTCTAGATAATGAGCTCCAAAATGGCCAGCCACCATGTAGGCACTTTCGATACATTCATTCAATGCTTTTGAATAGTTCATCTTACTTCCCTTTTCTATCTACCTCTTGTATGACCTGTCGTAGCATATTAGCACGAACAACTGGAGCTTCTTCTCCTAGAACGCGATCCAAAGCTACTGCTACCAGCAAATTCATCTCCTGCTTGGTCACCAATTCCTGCTCAACCAAAAGCTGGAGAATATCTTCATAAATTTCTTGACTGACTCGCTCACCAATCGAGTAAAGCAGCTCCCTGAGCATTTCATGATGACTAGAAAACTCAATCCGTCCTATACGAATATAGCCTCCGCCACCACGCTTACTTTCAACCAAGTAGCCTCTACTTTCCGTAAAGCGTGTCTTGATCACATAGTTAATTTGACTAGGAACAACCTGGAAGGTATCTGCCAACTGACTCCGTTGCAACTCCACAATACCAGATTGATCTAAAATCGCCTTGATGTAGGCCTCAATATGATCCGATGTATTTTTAAATCTCATTACAAACCCACCTCTCTCTTTAAACCTTGACTATCTTTGACTATTATACCGAAATTTTCTCATTTTTAAAAGAAAAAGGGCGCTGGTAAAGGATAATCTTCACCAACTCCCTATTTTTCTACTTATCTAAGCCTAATTCTGCCAAGATTTGACGTTTGTAGGCAATCTTTTGGACTTCCTTGTCCTCGTCTTCAGACCAATCTAGTTTAATTTCTGAAACAATCTGCCCAGGGCGATTTTTTAAGATATAGATGCGGTCGCTGAGATTAAGGGCCTCCTCGATACTGTGAGTAATAATCAAGGTTGTTAGCTGCAACTGCTTGTGAATTTCAAGATACCAAGCATGGAGTTCCATCTTGGTCATCTCATCCAAAGCGCTAAAGGCCTCATCCAAGAGAAAGAGCTTGTGCCCAAAAAGGTAAGTTCGAAGCAAGGCTACACGCTGACGCATCCCACCACTGAGTTCATGAGGGTATTTATCTCTTACAGCTGTCAACTGGAAGGTCGCAAGAATTTCATCCGCGCGGGCAATGGCTTCCGCCTTATCCACTTTTTGAATCAAGAGAGGAAGAATGATATTACCAAGCACCGTCTTGTGCTCCAAGAGCAGATCCTTTTGCAACATATAACTCACGCGCCCCTTGGGATTCTCCTCCCCATCAAGGACAATTCTCCCTGACTGAACTTCTAAAATCCCAGCGATTAAGTTGAAAAGCGTAGTCTTACCAACACCACTTGGGCCTAGGATGGAAACCACTTCTCCTGAAGTCACCTGCAGGTTGATGTCCTCTAAAATCCTCTCTTGACCATAGGCATAACTGACGTGTTCTAGTCTAATTTCTGTCATTATTTCACAAATTCGTTGGTGAAGCCTTTGTCTGTCAAGTCTTCTTTAAGGATACCATTTTCTTTATCCCATTTGTAGAAGGCATTCCAGCGAGTTGCATCAAATTGACCCCATTTTTCCTTGTCGCTTGCGTATTCTTTTGACAAGTATTTTTGAGATTCGATGACAAAGTCACGTTTTTCCTGAAGTTCAGGTGCATTCTTGATGAGGATATCAGCCGCTTCTTCTGGATGCTCCATAGCATATTGGTAACCTTTTTTGATGGCTTGGATGACTTTACGAGCTTCTTCTTTGTTATCTTTCAGATAGTCGTTGTTTGCGATGATAACTGGTGAATAGTAGTCAAACTCCTTGACATAGTCTTTCAAATACATGAAGTTAGCATCTACACCTTGAGATTTAGCAAGGATACCATCCCATCCATAGTAGATCCAAGCAGTGTCAAAGACACCATTGGCAATAGGTGTGATAGAGTTTGAGTCGTTATTTGGTACTTTTTCTACCTTCTCAAAGTCCCCACCTTGTGATTCTACCAAGGTTTTCAACATAGCAAGTTCAGTTGGGTCATTCCAAGTCCCGTATTTCTTACCAACTAAGTCTTTTGGACTGCTTACATTGTCAGATTTACGTGAGATGATTCCTGATGTATTGTGTTCAACAATAGCTGCAACGGCAGTGATTCCTGCTCCTTTTTCCAATTTTTTAGCCATGTAGTCTTGGAAATACACTGCAAATGGTGCCTTACCATTGATAACCAAGTCAGATGAGCTTTCTTCTGGTGGCAATTTCAAATCAACATCCACTCCAGCTTCTTTGAAATAACCTTTTTCCTTGGCAACATAAAGTCCTGTGTGGTTAGTATTTGGTGTCCAGTCTAGGATAAAGTCGATCTTCTTGAGTTCTGCTTCTTTGTTGTCCTTAGAAGCAGTTCCTTGGCCACAGGCCACAAGCACAACAGCTACAAGAGCTGTCACAAGCGTTAAAAACACTTTCCATGTTTTCTTCATTTTGATTTCCTCTTTTCTTTTTCAGAAACATTCTTATTCTTATGAACGTTTCCATTTAATAACATATTTTTCACTGACATCAACCAGCTTCATACCGAGAAGACTGATAATCGATACCAGAATAATAATAGCAAACATGGTATCATACTGAAACAGTTTCTTGGACTGAATCATGTAGACACCTAGTCCTTCAAAGCCTCCCAACCACTCAGATACCACTGTTGTGATAAAGGCGTAGGAGACACTGACCCTCAGACCTGCATAAAAGTAAGGCAGACTGACTGGGATTTTAAAATGCCACAGGATTTGCCAAGGTTTGGCCCGCATCAGACTAAACAAGGTCAGCATATCCTTGTCACAATGCCTAAAACCGTCCAAAATACTGACGATGATAGGAAAGGTTGTCGTCAAAATAATCAAGACAATCTTGGGCAGAATCCCATAACCTAGCCACAAGACCAAGATAGGAGCTATGGCAATGGTCGGGATAGTCTGCACGACCACCATCATAGGGTAAATCAGGTCATTGAGCCAAGTCAAACTATCCATAAGTACAGCCATGAGACAGGCAATCAAAACTCCTAGAACCAACCCCAGTAAAGCCACTCTCAAGGTGGCCCAGCTATGGTGCCAGAGAAATTCTCTGTCACGAACAAAGGACTGGAGAATTTCAAGAGGTGTCGGCAGGATAAACTTGGGGAGAAGTTTAAGCAAACCTGCTAACTGCCAGATTGACAAGACTCCCAGAAAGCCCAATAGACTAATGTGTCGTCTCAGCATACTTTTCAAGTTTCTCATCAATACTTAAAATCTCTCCTACATTTATTTTGACATTGGCAAAGACATTATCTGCCTCCTGCCCTGCCACCTCCAGCGCTTCTTTGAGAATGCGCATAAGCTCATCAAACTCCCCTTCCAAGACCGTTTCAAATGGTGTCACCACCATCGTCACTTCTTGAGCTTGCAGGTAAGCAATGACTTGATCGATAACAGCAATCCGATCAATCCCCTGTGCCAAGGGTAAAACTTGCAAGGCAATGCTTGCTTTCATAAAAACCTCCTCTTCTCGTTTTCCTTTGACAAAAAGAAAAACCTTTACCATATATGGAAAAGGTCAAGAATAGACTAAGTATCGTTCCCTACGCTGGCATTACCCAGATCAGGTGCGGTCGAAGTTTAACACTTCCTCTCAGACTGTACACAGACTCCCATATATTATATAGACATATGATAGCGCAAAATAAGAAAAATGTCAAGGAAACTGCTTACAGAAAAGAGCAGGAAAAATTTCCTACTCCAATTTTCTATACTCGTTCTCCATCACTGTTTACTCTGTAGCCATCCACCGTCGTATTAACAGCTAAGACACCTGAAGAGTAAGAATAATACCACTTACCAGAAACTTGATACCAGCCTGTTTTCATTGCCCCTGAACTATCCAGATAATACCACGAGCCATTTTCCTTTAACCAGCCTGTCTGCATTTCACCAGATGATTTCAAATAATACCAGCTGGTACCATCCTTCAACCATCCCGTTGATTTAGAACCATTTGATTTGAAATGATACCAACTACCATTTATTTTTTTCCAACCAACAGTCGATCCATTATTTGAGCTATAATTAGAGCTATTCCCTGATTGGTTCTGATAATTCTGTGAAGAAGTCACTCCCTCTAGCTGGATATAGCGACGACTTCCGTTATAAGCTGTATAACTCAACCACTTGTAGCCATCTTTTTCGAGAATTTGATCATAATGAACATTCTCCCCAGGATAATAGTAATCAATCACAGTTGCGCTAGCTAGTGGCTGATTTTTGATAGCAGACTTAGACTTGAAATAATGTGTTCCTCCTGTTGAAGAAATACCAGAATAACCTATAGGATTTTTATTCACAGCCTCCAATTGAACGTAACGATAGCTTCCGTTATAGGCCGTATAACTCAACCACTTGTAGCCGTCTTTTTCAAGTATCTGATTATAATGAACCTTCTCTCCAGGATAATAGTAATCAATCACAGTTGCACTAGCTAGGGGTTCAGTTTTGATAGCAGACTTGGTCTTAAAATAATGTATTCCTCCTGTTGAAGCTGAGGATTGACTATTCCCAACACTGCCAACATCCAAATCTTTAAAATGAATAAATCCTGTCATCGTATTTGCTTTTATACTTCGTTTATTATAGGCTTCTGTATAACCATAGTTATATTCCTCGATCTCAATCTGATCTCCCATTACATTTGACACCCAGGCAACATGCCCATAAGTTCCTGCAGTAGACCAAGCAATGGAGCCAATCGTCGGTGTATTATCTACACGATAGCCTTCACGACGAGCACGATGCCCCCATTCATTCGCATTTCCATAAGCCCTTGGAATCTCAAAACCATTGACACTACTCAAACGAAAGGCTGCAAAAGAAGTACACTGACGAGAGTACATGCGCCACTGATCAATTTCCTGACTCCCATTTTTATAGTAAGCAGGATAATCATCTCCACGCGCAATCGATCCATTTCCTCCAGAATAGGCATATACACTATTACCCGCTGCTAACATCAATACTACTACTAAAAAGGGAACAACCTTTTTAACTGACATCTTCAAACAATAACTTGTCCCTCTTGCTATAAACGGTAAAATTTTCATTCTTCCTCCTTGAAAAATAATATAAATCGAAGATTGCCTTCACTTAAACTATTCGGAGAAAAAAGAAAAAGTGAGAAAATTTCTCACTTTAGTCCAGATAATGAATCAAATTCTTTTCTGTAAGGATATCTGAGTAAGTAAAGGATTCAACGTAAACATTAGCTTGTTTATCTCCTTCCACATTCCCAAATTCCACAATAAATAGGGATGGATAAACTTCAATTAACTTACCCAATCTATTTTTTTGGCGCTTACGTCCATTTTCCAAAGTCATTTCAATTACATGACCCTCATGCGCCTTAATTTCCTCTTTGATTTTTTTCATCTTAGCTACATCTGTAAATGCATCTGTCATTTTATGCCTCCCTTTTTGAGATACTTGAAAATTTATTGTATTCTTTTTGGAAAATCAATTCCACTGTTCCACGAGCTCCACTACGGTTTTTCTCAATGATAACTTCTACCTTATTATTTGGGATACCGTCCTCTTCTTCACCACCACGCTCATAGTAATCGTCACGATAGAGAAAGGCTACGATATCAGCATCCTGCTCAATAGACCCAGATTCACGAATATCAGACAAGACTGGCCTCTTGTCCTGACGTTGTTCTACACCACGAGAAAGCTGACTTAGAGCGATTACTGGAACCTTCAGTTCCTTGGCTAGGATTTTCAACTGACGTGAAATTTCTGAAACTTCTTGTTGACGATTTTCTCGGCCTGTACCTGTAATCAATTGCAAGTAATCTATCAAAATCAAACCAAGATTGCCCGTTTCTTGAGCCAATTTACGAGAACGAGAACGAATCTCTGTAATCCGAATCCCTGGCGTATCATCGATATAGATACTTGCGTTGGCTAGATTCCCTTGAGCAATGGTATACTTTTGCCATTCCTCATCGGTCAATTGCCCCGTACGGATAGAATAGGATTCCACCAAACCTTCTGCCGCCAACATACGATCCACTAAACTTTCCGCACCCATTTCGAGCGAAAAGATAGCAACCGTTTTGTCCAACTTAGTCCCAATGTTCTGAGCGATATTCAAGGCAAAGGCTGTCTTACCAACCGCTGGACGGGCTGCTAGGATAATCAACTCCTCCTCATGAAGTCCAGTCGTCATATGATCTAAGTCACGATAGCCTGTCGCAATACCAGTAATATCGGTCGTTTGTTGCGAGCGAGCTTCCAGATTTCCAAAGTTGATATTCAACACATCTCGAATGTTCTTAAATCCACTTCGATTAGCATTTTCGCTGACATCAATCAGCCCTTTTTCTGCCTGAGCAATGATTTCGTCAGCTGGTTGTGAAGCCTCGTAAGCTTGGTTGACAGACTCTGTCAACTTGGCAATTAAACGACGTAGCATTGCTTTTTCTGCAACAATCTTAGCATAGTACTCCGCATTAGCAGAAGTTGGCACAGAATTGACAATCTCAACCAAGTAAGACAAGCCACCAATATTCTGTAAATTACCTTGATTATCAAGGATAGTACGAACCGTTGTTGCATCTATAGCATCGCCACGATCGGATAAATCGACCATAGCTTGGAAAATCAAACGATGGGCATACTTAAAAAAGTCCCGAGACTCAATGTATTCTCGCACAAAAACAAGCTTACTCTCATCAATAAAGATAGCCCCTAAAACGGATTGCTCAGCTAAGATATCTTGAGGTTGTACTCGTAACTCTTCTACTTCTGCCATCAGACTTCCCTTCCTTTTACAATCTTGTCAAGAAGGTGTAAACTTATCCTTCTTTCACACGAAGATTGATTACACTTGTGATATCTTGATAGATTTTCACTGGCACATCAATCAAACCAACCGCTCGAATCGGAGCTTGTACTTGAATATGACGTTTATCAATCTTAATTCCAAATTGCTTTTGCAATTCTTCTGCAATTTTCTTATTGGTAATAGAACCAAAAGTACGTCCATCTGGACCAACTTTTTCAACAAATTCTACAACAGTTTCTTCTGCTTCAAGTTGGGCTTTAATTGCTTTTGCTTCTGCAATCATCTCAGCATGAGCTTTTTCTTCCGATTTTTGTTTACCACGAAGTTCACCTACAGCTTGAGCAGTCGCTTCTTTTGCTAGGTTCTTTTTGATAAGAAAGTTTTGCGCATACCCTGTTGGTACTTCCTTAATTTCGCCTTTTTTACCTTTTCCTTTAACATCTGCTAAAAAGATTACTTTCATTCTTCTTTCTCCTTTTCCTTTATTTCATTTAATACAATTTCTGTCAGTTTTTCACCTGCTTCCGACAAGGTTAAATCCTTAATTTGAGCTGCAGCTAAATTAAAGTGGCCTCCACCGCCTAACTCTTCCATAATCCGTTGCACATTCAGTTTACTACGACTTCGAGCTGAGATGGAGATAAATCCTTGTGTATTCTTCGCAAGAACAAAACTCGCTTCAATACCTGACATAGCTAACATGGCATCTGCTGCCTTACTAATAACAACTGTATCGTAGCATTTCGTGTCCTTAGCCTCTGCTATCAGTACATCTGAACCTAATTTACGCCCCTGTAAAATCAGTTCATTGACCTCACGATATTCTTCAAAATCTGTCGCAGCGATTTCTTGGATAGCAATACTATCACTTCCTCTCGTTCTGAGATAGCTAGCAACATCAAATGTCCGACTAGTCACTCGTGAGGTGAAATTTTTAGTATCCAGCATCATACCAGCCATCAAAACACTGGCCTGCATACGACTCAGACGATTTTTCTTAGAATTTTGGAACTGAATCAATTCCGTTACCAACTCACTGGCACTGCTTGCACCACTTTCGATATAAGTGATAACCGCATTGTCTGGGAAATCCTGATCCCTTCTATGGTGGTCAATAACGATGGTCTGTGTAAACAAATCATAAAATTCTTTTGATAATGTTAAGGCTGTCTTTGAATGGTCTACAAGAATCAACAAAGAACGATTGGTCACCATCCCCATTGCATCCTTAACAGACAACAACTTCGTAACTCCTTCTTTTTCTAAGAATGAAACAGCACGTTCAATATCTGGAGACATTTGTTCTTCATCATAAAGAGCATAGCTATTTTCAATCACATTGCTGGCGAACAACTGCATACCTACAGCAGAGCCCAAGGCATCCATATCTAAATTTCTATGCCCAACTACAAACACTTGATCCACACTACGAATCTTATCAGATATGGCTGTCATCATTGATCGAGTACGGGTACGAGTGCGCTTGATGGACGCAGCCGACCCACCGCCAAAGTAGACTGGATTTTTCGTTTCATCATTCTCCTTGACAACCACCTGGTCGCCACCACGTACTTCAGCCAAGTTCAAGTTGAGCAAAGCAACTTTCCCTATCTCATCATGATTTCCATCGCCATAAGAAAATCCCATACTTAAGGTCAAGGGCAACTGTCTCTGTTTCGACTCTTCTCTGAAAGCATCAATAACAGAAAATTTATCATTCATCAAGCCCTCAAGCACCGTGTAGTCAGTAAATAGATAAAATCGATCCATACTTACCCGACGAGAAAACATCATGTATTTTTCTGAAAACTCTGATATAAAATTAGCTACAAAACTATTGATTTGACTAATATCTGACTCAGAAGTTGCATCCTCCAAATCATCATAATTATCCACAGATACAATTCCAATCACTGGTCGACTTGTTACTAATTCATCTGTTATGGCTTGCTCCCTGGATACATCTACAAAATACAAAACACCGGAAGAAGCATCCATATGAACAGCATAACGCTTCTCACCCAGCTTAGCATAAGTAGACGGATTTCCTACTGAAGCCTTGATAATCGTTTGAACAGCTTCCAAATCAAAATCACCATCTTCCTTGGTCAAAATCAATTCAGCATAGGGATTAAACCACTCAACCTCTCCAGAAGATAAATTCAATTTCATAACACCTACAGGCATCTGTTCCAATAGAGCTGTCAAACTTTCTTCCGCTTGGTGGTTTACATACTGTATCTGTTCTACATCACTCCTTGTATAATGCACTCTCAGTTTCTTAAATAAAAAAACATAGCCTCCTACAAAAAGAAACAAAATTAAAAGCGTCAGCAGATTATTATTAACAAAAATAATGAAAGTGGATAAGACTCCAAACGCAATCAATCCTACTAGAATAGGAAAAATTGGACTTACATAAAATTTTTTCATTCCAAACCTCTTGGCACCCATTATACCATAATAACCCTCAAAAAGCGACTTTTAAAGAAGTTTATGGCTATTAGCATTAACAGTTTAGCTGTGAGTTTATACATTCAGTCTCTATTTCTTCTTGATTTGAACATAAAAAATAGAGGAAGAAGTAGTCATCCTCTATTTTCTTCATTAACGATAGTTTCTTTAACTAAAAGAGACTATTCTCCAACTTCTATCTGAAGACCTTTCAATCTTTCTTGGGCTTGGCTTACAATAGACTCTATAATAAACTTACAAGGTTTGATTTCTTTGACTAACCCCGCAATCTGACCACTCATCATTGAACCATTTTCTGTATCTCCTTCATAAACCGCTTTAGAAAGAGATCCGATAGTAATTTCCTCTAATTCCTCACGGTTAGTTCCTTTTTGCTCTAATTCAATATAATGATCAGTCATGGCATTTCGGATGCAACGAACTGGTGCCCCAGCAATCCGTCCAGTAACAGCAGTTGCCGTGTCATTTGCCTCCAAAACTGCTTCTTTGTACTCTGTAGCAATCGGACACTCATCTGAAGCTAGAAAAACAGTTCCCATCTGCACACCTGCTGCTCCTAAAGCAATGGCTGCAGCTAGTCCTCTACCATCCGCAATTCCTCCTGCTGCGATAACAGGAATCGTAACAGCATCTACAATTTGCGGGATAAGAGCCATAGTGTTACTTTCTCCGATGTGACCACCTGCTTCTGAACCTTCTGCAATAACAGCATCAACTCCGAGTTCTTGCATTTTTTGAGCATGTTTCACACTAGCAATAACTGGAATAACCTTAATTCCAGCTTCCTTCAAATAAGGCATGACATGTTTTGGTGTTCCCGCCCCAGTTGTAACAACAGGCACTTTTTCTTCGATAATAACTGTAACAATATCTTTGATATTCTTCATCATCAACATAATATTGACACCAAAAGGCTTATCTGTCAACTTTCTTAACTCACGAATTTCTTCACGTAACTGTTCTCCAGTCATCCCACCAGAGGCAATAATTCCCAATCCCCCAGCTTCTGATACAGCTGCAGCTAATTGATAATGAGAAATTTGAGCCATAGCTCCTTGAAAAATTGGATATTTAATTTGTAAAAGTTTTGTAATAGACATGTGAATACTCCTTTATTTTCTGTTGCTTCTTGTTGGCGTATGGGTAGTCATCCCACCTGATCCAAGTCAACAAGAAAATGAAATCATTTGTCTCCTTATATACGACTATCCTAAAAAAATTGGTTTGCGATCTTGCCTATCTGTAAAAGGAATTATTGGAGGTCGAGAGCGTGGCACATAATCTACAAATTCTTTACCTTCTTTATCAAACTGGGCGACTGCTAAAAATTGATCATGATAAAAGAAAAATTTATAGTCATTTTCAAAAGCTTGACGGAGCCACTTCTCTTTTGCCAAGATTGATTTCATAGGGTAATCATCCACTGCAGGAACCCACAGAGAATTCCGATGAACATGTGTCAACATCAAATCTCCCATATGAATCATCGTATCCTTTCCTTGTTTCAATAGAATAATACTATGACCATTACTATGACCACTCGTACGAATCATTTGAATTTCTGGAATCACATTAATGTATTCTGAAAAAGTTGTTACTTGCTTTTCAATTGGTTCCCAGTTTTCTCTAAGATAAGTGCCTTTTGTCCGATTATTAGGATTTCGCATTTCATACCATTCGACATCGTTTACAATGATTTTTGCTTTGGGATACTTGGATACCAAGTCTCCAGAGACATCCCTATAGGTCAAACCACCTGAATGATCATGATGCATATGAGTCATGAGAACAACATCAATCTGACTAGTAGTCAATCCTAAGAGTTCCAAACTCTCCTCAACCCTGCTCTCTGATAAAATACCTAAATTTCGTCTTTGTTTTTCTGATAATTTAGCTGTATCAAAACTAGTATCAATAAGGTAATTTTTCTCCTTATATTGAATCAAAATTGGATCTGTTAGCTCAGCCATCATATTATCCTCATTGGTTGGATAATAGCGCGACCATACAACTTTAGGAACAGGGCCAAAAAGTGTTCCTGCATCAGTTAATTTATCTGCACCACGTAGCCAAGTCAACTTCATATCATGGAACTGGTATTCCTGTAGTGTGAGATTTGTCATTCTTTACTCCTTTAGCCACTGACAGGCAATTCGCTTGCGAATCGAATCTCCTGATTTACCATACATTTCAAGCGTTTTAGCATCTTTTAAATACCGGTCAATGGGAATATCTTCCACAGTATGCAGGGGGCTCATCAACCGAATAATATCCTCAGAAATCTCCAAGGCAACTTTTGTTGTATAAAGTTTAATCTGACATACAAACAAAAGTGCATCTCCCATGTTATCTTGATACGAATTAAAATACGCTTTTGCTGAACACAATTTTGTATACAAGTCTGCAAACTGATACTGATAAACAGTTGCATCTAGTAAACGCTTGCCAAACCCACGTTTAACTTTCACAAAAGACAATCCTTTTTCAAATGCACCTTCAGCAACTCCGAGGGAGACTGCACTAAGACCAAGCTGTAATTTTTGAAGAATATCATTCAATTGTTCAGCACCTGATAAGCTCAAACCCAATAATCTGTCTTGCGTCAGAAGCACATTGTCAAAGGCAACAGAACTGATGGGTAACCCCTTTAGACCTGGTTTGCTAATGTCATCACCAATAACAACACCTGGGTCTCTTGTATCGACTATGAAAAAACCAAAAGAATCTTTTCCCCCATCTGCTTCTATCTTCGCAAGTATCAATAAAATATCAGCAAATCGACAATTAGACACAATTGATTTTTCACCTGATAAACGCCAACCAGTAGCTGTTTTCGCAGCAGTAGTTTCAATTACTGACAAACTTTCCATGGATTTTCCTTCAGAGAATCCCAAGCCTACTAATCTCTCACCTTTTACTAATGATTCAAGATAATGAGACTGCTGGTCTATGGTTCCAAAGCGCATAAAAGGGTAGATTCCATAGTAAGCTTGAGTCAATAAAATTGTAGAAAATGCTGGAAAATACTTTGCAATCAGACGAATAAGAGTTAGAAAAGGTACAGTCGCCCCATCAAGCTGACTATCTACACAAGAGGAAAAAATATTATATTTATCAATAAATTTAGAGAGTAACTCTCTCGGAAATTGATTTTCATCCTCCCTGTTCCTCAAATAGGGTAAAAGTAAATTCCGTAACTCTGCATCCAGTTCATGCTCCAAGGCATTATTATCAATCATCATCTTCACCTCAATTTAATTATCAGCAACAGGTTGGTAATAATCCCTCAATAGCTCTTCGTAAACATATGATTCAACCTCACTATAGGAAGATTTATATGGTCTACAAAACCAAATATTAAATGGAATCGGATCTTTAAAAGTCACTGCTTTAAAGCGACTACTATCTACTAGATGGCTAATCGGTTTAGGTAAAATCGCGATTAAGTCCGTTTGGTAAGTTGACTCAACCAAAAAGTCCCATGTAGAGGAAAGATAAGCAAATTTAGGAGAAATTCCCTGTGAAGCGAATTTTTCAGTAACCAAATCATAAGTAGTAAAGGACTTATTAAAGGTTGCTATCTCATAGTCAGATATATCTGACCATTCCAGCAATCCTTTATCTGAAAGTGGATGATTTTTATCCATATAAGCAACATACTCATCCAGTTGGATAACATGCTGATCAAACTTCTTTGTATCCAACAAAGTAGGCTCAATCAAAAATGCTAGGCTCAAATCTCCTTCCGTCATTTTTTGACGAATTTCTTTTCCCCCTCCTTCTGTCACTTGTATATGGATATGAGGGTTATTTTTTAAAAATTGTGGAAGCAAACTAGCAAAATACACACGTAAAATCAAGGATGGAATTCCAAGGTTTATTGTCCCTTTTTGTTTTTGCGCTTCACTATGAATCATGGAAAGCATTTCTTCATGACGATTCACAATCTCAGTAGCAAACCGATAAATCTTTCTTCCAGCTCCAGTGAGACTTTCTAATCTCCCATTTTTTCTATGAAATAACTGAACCCCTTCAGTCGCTTCAAAATTTGTTACAAACTGACTTAAGGCAGACTGACTGATGTGGATTTTTTTCGCAGCAATGGAAAGATTACATCCACATTCTATAATATTGATAAAATAATTCATTTGAATAATATCCACTGGCCAATCACCTCTCTTTCCTTCGCTACTATAGATACTATCTTTTTCACCAAACTTATACGCAAACAGGAAACTCTAAACTAACACAAGCTCAGTTCTATCTCCGTTATTTATACAAGCTACCCAATAATTAAATCTTATAGCAAATCATATAATTCAGAAATCTTTCAACCTCTTTTCATTAGATATAGTCTGTTAGATAACTATTGCACTCTCATTTATAAATCGCTTACAAAAGTTATCAATATATATCATACCACACTATGAAAAAAATATCTTCCTACCGATTGCTCATTATCAAATAGGCATGATTTTCAAATCATCTGAAACAATAACATCTCCGTCTGTCTTTTCAAGGACTTCCTCTAAAGTCACACCAGGAGCTAATTCCTTCAATAAGAATTTACCATCTTGGATTCCAAAAACAGCTAAATCAGTAATAATCAAATCCAATACTCCTTTAGCTGACAAAGGAAGGGTACACTCTTTCAACAATTTTGATTGACCATCCCCTGTCGTATGTTGAATCGCACCAATAACACGTTTTGCTCCAACAAGTAAGTCCATAGCACCACCCATACCTGGGGCAAACTTACCTGGAATAATCCAGTTTGCGATACTACCGTCTTGGCTCACTTCAAGTGCACCTAATACTGTAGCATCCACATGACCTCCACGAATAATCGCAAAAGATGTTTGCAAATCAAACAAGGCGGCTCCTGGCAACAAGGTGATTGGGGCACCTCCCGAATTTGCCAAGTTTGCATTGTATCCATCTTTGGTAGGGGTTTCCCCAAAACGAAGAGCTCCATTTTCTGCTTGAAGAATGACATTAACTCCCTCAGGGATATAATCGGCAGATGCGTTTGGAATACCAAAGCCCAGATTCACAACATCCCCATCTTTAAACTCAAGCGCCACACGTCTTGCAATAATTTCTTTTGCCTTCATTTTAGTTTACCCCCGCAAGTTTCTTAGTCTCTGTCCACAAATCACCCATCATTTTATGATGCTCTTCTGGAGACAATCCCTGAACAACATAATCGACAAGGATACCTGGGATGTAAATATCATTAGGATCAATTTCTCCCACTTCTAACAACTCATTAGTTTCTACAATGACTGTATTAGCTGCCAAAGCTAGCTGAAGTGAAATATTTTTTGTCGTACCGTCCAAGTATAAGTTCCCATACTTGTCTGCCTTCGTAGCCTTAATCAAAGCTACATCAATCTTCAATGGATCATAAATTAAATATTCTTTTCCATTGCGAGTAACCTTCTCCTGATCTTTTTCCAAAATAGTACCTACACCTGTTGGTGTCAATACTGCTCCTAGACCAGCTCCAGCTGCATGTAATCGTTCAACAACAGTTCCCATTGGAGTAAATTCAACTTCCATATTTCCACTGAAATACTCGTGTTGAGCTGCTGCAGACGTTCCTACGTGAGCTGCAATGTATTTTTTAACTTGGTGATTTTCACAAAGACGCCCCACACCGACTTCCTTACCAGGTTGAGATGTTACGACTGATACCAATGTCAAATCTTGCTGGTTTTGAGAAACCAATTCTTCAATCAATTCAAGTGGTTCCCCTACTCCAAGAAAACCTGAAATTCCTACTTTATCTCCTGAGTGAATCAAGGAAATTGCATCCGATAATGTTACAACTTGCATCTTCTATCTCCTCTTTCTATTTACGCTGAAACTCAGCTTTGCGTTTCTCAACAAAAGCGCGCATTCCTTCTACCTTATCTTCTGTTGAGAAGAGGAGAGCTTCAGCTTCTGTTTCTAATCGAATCGCATTTTTCAGTGGGAGTTCTGATCCAACTTGAATAATATGCTTGGCTTTTTCAACTGCCAAAGGAGCGTTTTTCATAATAGAGACTGCCAATTCCTCAGCTGCTGTCAACAATTCCTCGGCTGCCACCAATTTATTCAAGATGCCTAATTCATAGGCTTCTTGACCTTTAACCATTCTAGCAGTAAAAATTAGTTCTTTTGTCTTGCTGGTACCAATTAAGCGAGACATTCTTTGTGTTCCAGCAAATCCTGGAATAATACCTAGGCCTACCTCTGGAAATCCTACAGTGGTCTTTTCGTAACCAATACGAATATCTGTTGATAGAGCTAATTCCAAACCACCTCCTAAAGCATAACCGTTTAGAACTGCAATAGTTGGTTGCGTTAGTTCAGATAGACGGGTAAACGTATCATTAGCATAGGTCATATAATCATGTGCTTGGATAGGAGACATTTGATCCATCTCTTTGATATCCGCTCCTGCAACAAATGCTTTTTCACCTTGTCCAGTCACAATCACAACACGAATATCATCACTTGCTTCAATTTTGTCTAAAACATGATTTAAGTCAGTCAAAACTTCTGAACTTAAAGCATTCAAAGCTGCTGGACGATTTATTGTAAGGTAACCAATCCCATTCTTCTGCTCTAATAAAACTGTTTTACTCATTATTCTGCTCCTACTTAATTTTTTTGAGTACAGAGTACAGTGTCAACAAATACCGATACCAAATGTAAGAGCTTACATTTTTATGATAACTCATTTAAATCAATCCGTCTACTTAATCTTAGTTTATAATCCTATAAGTACAGCTTATAGTTTGATTTTGCTTCAAATAATCCCCATCAAATGAACGATAGCAATCACATAAATACATATATGAGCATTAAAAAATAGTTCATTTCAACAATATCAACTACCTTAAGTCTAGGAAAATATATAGCGAAGTGAATCTGGACTAGTGCAATATCGTTTCTAAACTATTATAAATTGATTTGAATTCAAAAATTAAATTGTTAAATTCTTGTTTCACTTTAATATATAAGTTACTTCTTAAACGCCTTTTCCTAACAGCTCTACTACAATTCTTATCCAGCAGACTTAGATCTTAATTTAATCTATGTTCCATGGCTGCTACTAACTTACACTATCAAAAATACCTTATCACGCAGCATCATGAAGAGCATGCGTGATAAGGTATAAGAATTATCAGTTTCCAAATAAAACTCTATTTAATAATGGTATATTAAAAGAAAGACACACGACATAAATAGTTCATTAGCGTTCAACGATAAGAGCTGTGCCCATACCGCCTCCAATACATAGAGTCGCTAATCCAGTTTTGGCATCGCGCTTCATCATCTCATGTACAAGAGTCACTAGGATACGACAACCTGAGGCTCCGATTGGATGACCAAGAGCAATAGCACCACCGTTAACATTGACAATATCTGTATTGAAACCAAGCGTTTTACCAACCGCACAAGCCTGGGCGGCAAAAGCTTCATTTGACTCAATCAAGTCAAGATCATCAACTGTCAAATTGCCTTTTTCAAGAGCCTTGCGTGTCGCATAAATCGGTCCACATCCCATAATCTTAGGATCCAAACCTGCGCTTGCATAAGAACGAATGCGAGCAATCACTGGAAGTCCTAATTCTTCAGCTTTGTCAGCACTCATGACCAAGACAGCTGCTGCTCCATCATTGATACCAGAAGCATTCCCCGCCGTAACAGAACCGTCTTTTTTGAAAACAGGACGTAACTTAGACAAGCTTTCCAAGCTGGCATCTTTTCTAGGAAATTCGTCTGTATCAAAGACAACCGGATCTCCTTTACGTTGCGGAATGACCACTGGAACAATTTCTTCTTTAAAGCGTCCAGATTCTATAGCTGCCACTGCTCTTTTTTGTGATTCTAAAGCAAGAGCATCTTGATCATCTCTGCTAATACCATATTCTTCAGCCACATTCTCAGCTGTAATCCCCATATGATATTCGTTGAAGGCATCAGACAACCCATCTTTAATCATGGTATCAACAACGTTAGAGTCTCCCATGCGTCCTCCCCAGCGGAAGTTTGGCAATACGTATGGAGCTTGACTCATATTTTCTGCCCCACCAGCTACGATAATATCAGCATCCCCACACTGAATAGCTTGAGCAGCCAATTGTACTGCCTTCAAACCTGAACCACAAACCTTATTGATAGTAAAAGCTGGTGTAAATTCAGGGAGTCCTGCATGAATACTCATTTGGCGAGCCACGTTTTGACCTAAACCTGCGCCTAGGACATTCCCCATGATCACTTCATCTACCTGCTCTGATTTAATATTCGCTTTTTCCAAAACACTCTTAATTACCAAAGAGCCCAATTCGACAGCTGAAATATTCTTCAAGCTTCCTCCAAAGGAACCTAAAGGAGTACGTACCGCCGATACAATAACTACATCTTTCATGACTACCTCCATTTTTTCTAGTAAGTAAAGAACCCTTCTTTTGACTTACGTCCCAATTTTCCAGCCTCTACCATTTTCTTCAAAAGAGGAGCAGGACGGTATTTTTGATCACCAAATCCTTGGTTCAAAACACCCATAATTGCAAGGCAAACATCCAATCCAATCAAATCGGCCAAAGCTAAGGGACCAATAGGATGATTCGCACCTAGTTTCATTGCCTCATCTATTTCTTCAGCACTAGCAACTCCTTCTCCTAAGATATAAATAGCTTCATTGATCATAGGAATCAATACACGGTTTACTACAAATCCATAAGAATCTTTAACATCAACAGGAGTTTTTCCAATTTTCTTTGTAAGTTCACGGATTTCTGCCACTACTTCATCCGAAGTCTGCAAAGCTTTAATCACTTCAACTAATTTCATCACTGGAGCAGGATTAAAAAAGTGCATTCCAATCACACGTTCTTGGTTCTTAGTTGCGGCTGCAATATCTGTGATAGATAGAGAGGAAGTATTTGATGCTAGAATTGTTTTAGAATCTGTGATTTCGTCCAATTGTTTAAATATACTGAGTTTAATATCACGATTTTCAGTCGCAGCCTCGATAACCAATTGTACATTTTTCGCATCTTCATATGAAGTAGAAGGAATTAAATTGGCAACCACTTTGTCTTTCTCATCTGCAGATAGACGTCCTTTTTCAACCGAACGTTCCAACTGTTTTGTTATGTTATTCAATCCTCGTTGAACAAATTCTTCTTTGATATCATTCAAATAAACCGTAAATCCAGCTTGAGCAAATACTTGAGCAATACCACTTCCCATCTGACCAGAGCCAATTATCATTACATTTGAGATCATTTTTTCTCCTTTTTATTCTAAGTAAATCACATTATGAAGCAAGGACGATTGAAAACAAACCCTTCAATCGTCCTAGTTCTATTAAACAAATGCACCCAATCCAGTAATTTCACGACCTACAATCAAAGCATTGACTTCGTGCGAACCTTCATAAGTATAGATTGATTCCGCATCTGCAAAGAATCGTGCCACATCTGTTTCCAAAGTAATACCATTACCACCACATGTTTCACGCGCAAGAGCTACTGTTTCACGCATTACTAAGGAGTTATGCATTTTCGCTAGAGCAGAATTGAGCATCAACTCATTACCCTCTTCCTGCATTTCAGCAATACGAGTTGAGTAAGCAAGAGCTGCTACAGCATTAGCTTGCATTCTAGCTAATTTTTCTTGAACAATTTGGAATTTGGCAATCGGACGCTTAAACTGTTGACGATCTTTTGCATATTTAAGAGCTGCCACATATGAACCACATGTTACTCCCATAGCAATATGCGCTACATCGGCACGAGTAAATGTTAGAATACGTGCTACATCTCCAAATCCATTGATGTTAACCAAACGATCTGAGTCTGGAACTTCTACATTCTTCATTGTAATATGACCATTGCGGATACAACGCAGTGCAATCTTATGTGGAATAGGCTCTGCATGGTAGCCAGGGGCACCTTTACGGACAATAAAACATTTCACCTTACCGTCTGCCACATCACGAGCAAATACAGGAACAACATCTGCTGTATCTGAACCACCAACCCAACGCTTTTCTCCGTTCAAAATCCACTTATCTCCAACACGCTCAGCAGTTGTTGATAGACCACCAGCAATATCAGATCCAGAAAGCGGTTCTGTTAAGGCAAAACATCCTTGCCAGTCAAATGAAGCTAACTTAGGAAGAAATTCTTTCTGTTGTCTTTCATCCCCACCCAATAAAATAGTGTTATAGCAAAGTCCTCCATGAACTGTATAGAACGTTGCGATTGAAGCATCGAAGCGAGCTAGTTCCAAATATAAAAATGTGATGTACAATTCAGATGGTTTATAGCTTCCTTCACGCCCTTCAAACAATTTTGGATTGTTCATGATTTGAGCACCCTTAGCGACAGCGTAAAATTCCTCAAATGGGAAATCAGGTTTTTCCCAGTATTCGTTGATAACTGGACGTAGATGTTTTTCAATCAAACGACGAGTTTCTTGTAGTACTTCAGCTTCCCCTAATGTTAAACCATCAGCGTAATGAAAGAGATCCTCAGGATATAGTTCACGTAAAATTTCTTGTTTTGTTGCCATAGTTATGACTCCTTCTTTTATTTTAAGAACGCTTACATTTTATTGCTCGCTATTTGTTGACAAGTCCATTCTATCGCTTCAACCAGTATTTTGTCTACTTAATAAAAATGAATAGAGCTATAAGTTGAATTTATAGATAGTTCTTCCACTTACTTTTTGAAAATTTATCCATAGACACAAGCCATCTCTCTTATATAATCAATAACTGTTTTCTTCCAAACTTCCATTCTACAATCTACACACCCTCTAAAATCTCAGTAATTATTTAGATATCTATTATTCCTCATAGCTACTTGTATTACAAAAGACAAAATAGATAAAAAATACTGAAACTAGACATAGTCGCTTTATATAGTGAAATAAAATCTAAACAAATTGACTAGGAAATTCAATCCAATTACTAGCAATATTTTAGCACCTAATACGTTCAACTCTAATTTCAATTAGCTACACAAACTCCCTCTTTCTTGAAATATAAAAAGTGATTTACCCGAAAGTAAACCACTTTTTATATTTCATTTTTCTTAAGATTCTTTAACCTCTAACAAACCAATTTCGCCATCTTCACGACGATAAATCACATTAGTTGTTTGATCTTCAACATCCACATAGATAAAGAAATCATGTCCCAACAAATCCATCTGTAGAATAGCTTCTTCCAAATCCATTGGTTTTAAATCAATTTGTTTTGAACGAACAACTTTAGACTGGACAACATTTGAATCTTCCACCAAAGCATCTGTAAATAATTGACTAGTTGCTACCTTATTTTTATTTTTACGCTCGATTTTTGTTTTGTTTTTACGAATCTGACGTTCAATTTTATCAGTTACAAGGTCAATTGAACCATACATATCTTGAGACACATCTTCTGCACGGAGAGTAATAGATCCAAGCGGAATCGTTACTTCCACTTTAGCTGTTTTTTCACGATAAACTTTTAAGTTAATTCGGGCATCCAACTCTTGTTCTGGCTGGAAGTACTTTTCGATCTTTTCGAGTTTAGAAACTACATAATCACGAATTGCTTCTGTTACTTCTAGGTTTTCACCACGGATACTATATTTAATCATATGAGTACCTTCTTTCTAAACATTTTTGTTTTTATAATTTTATTATAACGCTTTCATTCTATTTTTGCAAATTTTTTCCTCATCTTACAAGGGAAAATGTTTTTACATCCTTAGCACCAGCTTCTTCCAACAGTTTCTTCACACGATTTATAGTTGCTCCTGTAGTATAGATATCATCTATAAGTAGGATTTTTTTAGGAATGCGGACTCCACTTTTAATAAAGAAAGGAAGTTCTGTCGCCAAGCGCTCTGAGCGACTTTTAGAAGAACTGGTCCGCTCTTCTCTCTTCTCTAGTAAGTCTTGAAAAGAGAACCCTGCTGCTTCAACTAAACCTTCAACCTGATTAAATCCTCTATCAGCATATCTATCAGGACTTAGGGGAATGACAACAAATTGATACTCTTTGTACTTTTTTAACTCCGCACTTAAAAATGAAGCGAACACTTTTCTTAAAAGAAAGTCTCCATCAAACTTATACCTACTAAAAAAATCCTTCATAGCTTGATTGTAAGTGAAAATCGCTCTATGACTGACCTCAACTCCTTCTTTACACCAAAATTGACAATCTTGACATTTTATTGACAAACCTGTTTTCATACAATTTGGACAGTTCTCTTCCCCAATTCTTTCAAAAGTAGAATCACAATCTAAACAAAGACAGGAGGCATCATTCTTCAGAAGTAAGAGACTACTAAAAGTTAAAACAGTCTTCATAGTCTGCCCACATAACAAGCATTTCATAGACCAGCCTCCTTATTCATCATCTGAATTTCCTTAATCGCCTTCTTGATTGAATCATTTAACCCATCATGGAAGAAAAGCAAATCTCCTGTCGGTCTATCCATGCTTCGTCCAACTCGTCCACCAATCTGAATCAAGCTTGACTTGGTAAACAGACGATGATTAGCCTCTACTACGAAAACATCCACACAAGGGAAGGTAACTCCACGCTCCAAGATTGTCGTACTGATAAGTATTGTCAGTTCTCCATCTCGAAAAGCTTGTACCTGCTCTAATCGATTTTCTGTGATAGAAGATACAAATCCAATTTTCTCATTTGGAAATTGCTCCTGTAATATTTCTTTTAACTGCTCCCCTTTCTTAATTTCTGAAGCAAAAATAAGCAACGGATAAGCAGTCTTTCTCTGCTTCTCAATATAGGACTTTAAATTTGGTGACAAACGATTCTTATCCAAATAGCGATTAAAATCCGATAACCAAACTGGCTTAGGAATAATCAACGGATTTCCATGAAATCGTCTAGGCAAACTCAATCGTTTCAATTCTCCTAAACGGACCTTTTTATCTAACTCATCGGTCGAAGTCGCTGTTAAAAAGATTCTCAATCCATTCTCCTTTACACTATTCTTGACAGCGTGGTAAAGCGTGGGATTGTCAACATAAGGAAAAGCATCTACTTCATCCACTATCAGCAAATCAAAAGCTTGATAAAATTTCAATAACTGATGGGTCGTTGCAACAACTAATGGTGTTCGAAAATACGGCTCTGATTCTCCATGTAGGAGGGCTATCTCGCAAGAAAAATCATTTTGCAGGCGCTTATACAGCTCTAAACAAACATCTATGCGAGGACTAGCCAAACATACTGCACCACCTCCATTGATCACTTTAGCCACTACTTGATAAATCATTTCTGTCTTTCCAGCCCCTGTTACCGCATGTACTAAGGTTGGCTCGTGCTTGTCTTCTGCTTGAAGCAGTCCCTCTGACACCTTCTCTTGAAAAGGAGTTAATTGACCGCGCCATTTGAGAACATCTTGCTTCGGAAAATCCTCCTGCGGAAAATAATATAAAGTTTGATCACTTCTGACTCGCTTCATCAGCAAGCACTCTCGACAATAGTAAGCACCGATGGGCAAATACCATTCTTCTAAAATAGGACTATTACAACGTTGACAGAACAATTTACCCTTCTCCTTTCTCATTGCTGGAAGTTTCTCCGCCAACTGACGCTCCTCTTCTGTTAATTCATTCTCAGTAAATAAACGACCGAGATAATCTAAATTTACTTTCATACTTCTTTATTCGTAAAAACCTAGCGCTTTAGATGATTTTTTAGTACAATTAAATCATGGAATTTAGAACAATTAAAGAGGACGGACAAGTCCAAGAAGAAATCAAAAAATCCCGCTTTATCTGCCATGCCAAGCGTGTTTATAGCGAAGAAGAGGCTCGTGACTTCATTACTGCCATCAAAAAAGAACACTACAAAGCGACACATAACTGCTCTGCCTTTATTATTGGAGAACGTAGTGAAATTAAACGTACAAGTGATGATGGTGAGCCTAGTGGTACTGCTGGTGTTCCCATGCTTGGGGTACTAGAAAATCACAATCTCACCAATGTCTGTGTGGTCGTAACACGCTACTTTGGTGGTATTAAACTAGGCGCTGGAGGACTAATTCGTGCTTACGCCGGCAGTGTTGCCTTAGCCGTCAAAGAAATTGGCATCATTGAAATAAAGGAACAAGCTGGCATTGCTATTCAAATATCTTACGCTCAGTACCAAGAGTACAGTAACTTCCTTAAAGAACATAATCTCATGGAGCTAGATACAAATTTTACAGATCAAGTCGATACGATGATTTATGTTGATAAAGAAGAAAAAGAAACTATTAAAGCTGCACTGGTGGAGTTTTTTAATGGAAAAGTCACTTTAACTGATCAAGGTTTACGCGAAGTTGAGGTTCCTGTAAACCTAGTGTAAACAATAGATAATACAGTGTTTCACTGATATTTTTACCGCTACTTTAATTAGCAACATAAAAAGGTTCTTGCCAAGACTTACTAGAAAATTAAGCAATTCAAAAAGAAAACTGATAACTTTCTTCTTTACACCTATTTACTAAAATTAACTTATCACAATCGCTTAAAAATTAATGGCTTAGACCTGTGATATAAAAAAATCCTATCGCTCCGATAGGATTTCTATATTTTACAAATGGTATAGTTAGCGTTATACTAGAAATATCTTATACAAAGAGGTATTCATATGTCTATTTATAACAACATTACTGAACTAATCGGTCAAACTCCGATTGTTAAACTCAACAACATTGTGCCAGAAGGTGCTGCAGATGTCTATGTAAAACTTGAAGCATTTAACCCTGGTTCTTCTGTAAAAGACCGTATTGCTCTTAGCATGATTGAAAAAGCTGAACAAGACGGTATTCTGAAACCTGGTTCTACTATTGTTGAAGCAACAAGTGGAAACACTGGTATTGGACTTTCATGGGTAGGGGCTGCTAAAGGGTATAAAGTTGTTATCGTTATGCCTGAAACTATGAGTGTGGAACGACGTAAGATTATCCAAGCCTATGGTGCTGAACTCGTCCTTACGCCTGGTAGCGAAGGAATGAAAGGTGCTATTGCTAAGGCTCAAGAAATCGCTGCTGAACGTGATGGTTTCCTTCCTCTTCAATTTGACAATCCAGCTAATCCAGAAGTACACGAAAGAACAACAGGAGCTGAAATACTAGCTGCTTTCGGTAAAGATGGACTAGATGCCTTTGTTGCTGGAGTGGGTACCGGTGGAACGATTTCTGGTGTTTCTCATGCACTCAAATCAGCAAATTCAAACATTCAAGTTTATGCAGTGGAAGCTGATGAATCTGCTATTCTATCTGGTGAAAAACCTGGTCCTCACAAAATTCAAGGTATATCAGCTGGATTTATTCCTGATACACTTGATACTAAATCCTATGATGGTATCGTTCGTGTAACATCAGATGATGCTCTTGCACTCGGACGTGAAATTGGTGGAAAAGAAGGCTTCCTTGTAGGGATTTCTTCAGCCGCAGCTATCTACGGAGCCATCGAGATTGCCAAAAAATTAGGTACAGGTAAAAAAGTCCTTGCTCTAGCACCAGATAACGGTGAACGTTATCTCTCTACAGCACTCTATGAATTTGAAGTTTAGTCTCCTAAATGCACTTAGCCCTTATTATAGGGCTTTTTATTTTTACCTTGAAAATAGGAAGCTCTCCCTATAGGGATCGACTGCATAGAAAAAAGGAAGCAAATTTACTTCCTTTCTATAATTAGTTATTCAAGGCTGCTGCCATTGTAGCTGCAACTTCAGCTTCAAAGTCGTTTGCAGCTTTCTCAATACCTTCACCAACTTCAAAGCGAGCGAACTCAACTACTGAAGCGTTAACTGATTCAAGATATGCTTCAACTGTCTTGCTGTCATCCATGATGTAAACTTGTGCAAGAAGTGTGTAAGCTTGGTCAACTTTAGTATTGTCAAGCATGAAGCGATCCATTTTACCTGGGATGATTTTGTCCCAGATTTTTTCTGGTTTGCCTTCTGCAGCCAATTCAGCTTTGATGTCAGCTTCAGCTTGAGCAATAACATCATCAGTCAATTGAGCTTTTGATCCATATTTCAAGTGTGGAAGAGCTGGTTTGTTAACCATTGCACGGCTTTCGTTATCTTGGTCGATAACGTGGTTCAATTGTGCCAACTCATCTTTAACAAATTGCTCATCCAATTCTTTGTATGAAAGAACTGTTGGTTTCATAGCAGCGATGTGCATTGAAATTTGTTTAGCAAGTGCTTCGTCTCCACCTTCGATTACAGAGATAACACCGATACGTCCACCGTTGTGTTGGTATGCTCCGAAGTGTTGTGCATCTGTTTTTTCAATCAAAGCAAAGCGACGGAATGAGATTTTTTCTCCGATAGTCGCTGTTGCAGATACGTATGCAGCTTCAAGAGTTTCACCTGAAGGCATAGTCAAAGCAAGAGCTTCTTCGTTGTTAGCTGGTTTTCCTTCAACGATTGCTTTAGCTGTTGCGTTTACCAACTCAACAAATTGAGCGTTTTTCGCAACGAAGTCAGTTTCAGCATTTACTTCAACAACTGCTGCAATGTTACCATCAACATAAACACCAGTCAAACCTTCTGCAGCAACACGGTCAGCTTTCTTAGCTGCTTTTGCCATACCTTTTTCGCGAAGCAATTCAATCGCTTTTTCGATATCGCCTTCCACTTCAACCAATGCTTTTTTAGCGTCCATAACACCGGCACCAGATTTTTCACGCAACTCTTTTACAAGTTTAGCTGTAATTTCTGCCATTTTAATTCTCCTATATTTTTTTGAAAATAGGAGAGCCGGGCTAAGCCCCGCCCTCCTAGGTAATTACTATTTATATGAATTAAGCGTTGTCGCCTTCTACAACTTCAACGATTTCTTCAATTGAATCTGCTTGAGTTTCTGAAGCTACAAATTCTGCTTCAACTGCTACTGCATCTTCACCTTGACGTCCTTCGATGATAGCGTCAGCCAATTTAGCTGTGATCAATTTAACAGCGCGGATAGCATCATCGTTAGCTGGGATGATTACATCGATATCATCTGGATCAGTGTTTGTGTCAACCATCGCTACAACTGGGATTCCCAATTTCTTAGCTTCTTTAACAGCGATTTGCTCTTTATGTGGGTCAACTACGTACATCACATCTGGAATACGAGGCATATCTTCGATACCACCCAAGAATTTTTCAAGACGTGCACGTTGTTTGTTAAGAAGTGCAACTTCTTTCTTAGGAAGAACTTCGAAAGTTCCATCTTCTTCCATACGTTTGATTTCTTTCAAACGAGCGATACGTTTTTGGATTGTTCCCCAGTTTGTAAGAGTTCCACCCAACCAACGGTGGTTGATGAAGTATTGACCTGAACGTACTGCTTCTTCAGCAACTGCATCAGCTGCTTGTTTCTTAGTACCAACGAACAATACAACTGCATCGTTAGCTGCCGCATCACGCATGAAGTCGTATGCTTGGTCAGCGTATTTTACAGTTTGTTGCAAGTCGATAACGTGGATTCCGTTACGTTCTGTAAAGATGTATTTAGCCATCTTAGGGTTCCAGCGACGAGTTTGGTGACCAAAGTGTACACCAGCCTCAAGAAGTTGTTTCATTGAAATTACTGCCATGAGTATTTCTCCTTTTTGTTTTTTTCCTCTTCTTGACTTCAACTCGCAAAACGACCCAAGGGCAACTGCTTCACAATTCATCAAGAATGAGTATTATCGTTCACACGACAATTTTTATTCTACCATACTTTTTCGATATTTTCAAGCTATTTTGATGGGATTTTTAATCGTTATTGTCTCTGGTAAAACCTAAAAAAGAGGCTCTTTGTCAACTGTAGTGGGTTGAAGAAAAGCTAAGATCTAGAAAGGACGAAATTCGTCCTTTCTTTTTTGATGTTGAGAGCGATAAAAATCCTTTTTTTGAAGTTTTCAAAGTTCCGAAATCCAAAGGCATTTCGTTTGATAAGTTTGATGAGATTATTAGTTGCTTCTAATTTGGCATTAGAATAAGGTAGTTGAAGGGCATTGACAATCTTTTCTTTATCCTTGAGGAAGGTTTTAAAGACAGTCTGAAAAAGAGGATGAATCTGTTTAAGATTGTCCTCAATGAGTCCGAAAAATTTGTCTGGCTCCTTGTTCTGAAAGTGAAAGAGTAAGAGTTGATAGACATTGTAGTGGTGTTTCAAGTCTTCTGAATAGCTCAAAAGCTTATCTAGAATTTCTTTATTCGTCAAGTGCATACGAAAAGTAGGGCGATAAAATCGTTTATCACTCAATTTACGACTATCCTGTTGAATGAGTTTCCAGTAGCGTTTAATAGCCTTATATTCATGGGATTTTCGCTCAAATTGATTCATGATTTGAACACGGACACGACTTATAGCACGGCTTAAGTGTTGCACAATATGAAAACGATCTAGAACAATTTTAGCACATGGAAAAAGCTGTTTAGCCAAGTCATAATAAGGACTAAACATATCCATCGTAATGATTTTCACCTGACAACGAACGACTCTATCGTAGCGCAGAAAGTGATTTCGTATGATAGCCTGTGTTCTGCCTTCAAGAACAGTGATGATGTTGAGATTATCAAAATCTTGTGCAATGAAACTCATCTTTCCCTTAGTGAAGGCATACTCGTCCCAGGACATAATCTTAGGAAGACTAGAAAAATCAGGCTTAAAACGGAAGTCATTAAGCTTGCGAATGACAGTTGAAGTTGAAATAGCCAGTTGATGAGCGATATCGGTCATAGAAGTCTTTTCAATCAACTTTTGCGCAATTTTTTGGTTGATAATACGAGGGATTTGGTGATTCTTCTTGACGAGAGGGGTCTCTGAGACCATTATTTTAGAGCAATGATAGCACTTAAATCGACGCTTTTTAAGAAGTATTCTAGTAGGCATACCAGTCGTTTCGAGGTAAGGAATTTTAGACGGTTTTTGAAAGTCATATTTCTTCATTTGACTTTCGCAATCAGGACAAGAGGGGGCCTCATAATCCAGTTTAGCGATAATTTCCTTGTGTGTATCCCTATTGATGATATCCATAAATTGGATATTAGGGTCTTTGATATCGAGCAGTTTTGTGATAAAATGTAATTGTTCCATATGAATCTTTCTAATGAGTTGTTTGGTCGCTTTTCATTATAGATCTTATGGGACTTTTTTTCTATACAAAAATAGGCTCCATAATATCTATAGAGGATTTACCCACTACAAATATTATAGAGCCAAAAAAGAGGGCTCTATTCGAGTCCCTCTCTCTAATTAGTCTGCATAAATATATGTCACAAAACCTTCAGAAGTCGTTGTTGGATTAAACCATCCACGGTGGTTTCCAAGTGTGCGATTACCTGCATAGTTTGATTCTGATACTTGGATACGTGTTGTTGATTCAACAGCTGTAACAACCGCTACGTGTCCATATCCACCATCGTTCCAACATGCAATTGCTCCAACTTGAGGTGTCGATCCTGTACGGAATCCTGCTGCAGCTGCACTTGTAGCCCACTGTGCTCCATTACCCCAATAGTCTCCAGCCCAAGGTGCTAATGTTTTAACTCCCCAGGTACATTCTCCAATTGGATAAGTTGAGGCATCCGTGTTATATGTTGGACGTACTTTAGCCTGAACAGGTGCTACTGCAGATTCAGATACTGCTTGTACCTGTGCTGTTAGGTTTGTATTCCCTGAAGCAAGTACTGATTGTTGTTGGCTAGCTTGTTTTTCTTTATAAGCTGCTTCTGCTGCCGCAGCTGCACGAGCCTCTGCCTCAGCTGCTGCTTTTTGTTCTAATAGACTTGCCTTTTCCCCTTCAGCTGTCGCTTTCTCAGCAGCAAGACTCAATTCAGCAGCTTTTAGTTCTGCCTGTTTAGTAGTCAATGCTTGAGCATCATCTGCCAATTTTTGTTGATTAGCAATTACAGTATTGATAGCATCATTGTTTGCTACTTGCTTTTCAGAAATAGCTTTTTTATCTGCCTTTTGTTGTTCTAACATTTTGTTATTCGCAGATACGATTTCACTCATTGCAGCAACACGTGAAATAGCTTCTGTAATTGATTTTGAGTTTACAATGGTATTGATATAGCTAGTTGCGGCTCCATTTGTTTGAGCACTACGAGCTTGTTTTTCCAAAGATTGGTTACGAGAAACAATGTTTTTAGAAAGTTCTGTAATCTCACCCTCGAGTTTCTTAGATTCTGCTTGTAATCTATCATTTTCAGATTGCAAGTTAGATTGCTCTGCTTGAATAGCAGATACTTGCTCCTGAATTTGATCAACTTGTTTTTGTGCTTCTTCTTGTTGTGCTGTTAAGTTACTAATTTTATTATCTTGAGCAGCAATTTTGTCATCAGTCGTTTCTGCATGGGCAGTCGTCAATACTGCTGCCTGGGAAACCATTACTGTACTTAATAAAAGCGAGGCTAAGATTTTTTTCTTCATGGTTAATAAATACTCCTTCTGTTTAAGACAATACTAGTATACCAAAAAAAAACTCCAATAAATATTACGCCTTTGTTACATTTATATGTCGTTCTTATAGATAATATTTTTCAAAAATAAATTGAAAAACAGTAATCCATAAAAAATTTAAAATCATCGTCGGTACCAAGCTATAGACTATAAAAATCGACATGTTATCCACTGTCAACCCTACCATAAAAGCCAAAAGATAACTACCCATTTCAAACAGGAATGTCAGTACAATCATAGAGAGCATTCGTGTCCAACGATTCAATAAAATAACACTATTCAATTTATGAAGAAAGGCTCCCAATAAGATAAATAAGAGAGTTGCAATCCCTATTAGATGGAAAAAGTAAACATCGTAAACCAAGCCTATCACAAAACAATAGACTAGGTAGAGATATTCTGATACTTCTATCGTCTCAAATAAGAGAAATAGAAAAAGAAAATGACTAGCTAAATGTACATGGGGGAAAAATGAGCCCAGAAGCTGGCTAATATGGGCGTCAATTAGAACAAAGAAAGGGAGCAATAAAAACACTCCAACCCGCTTCAACTGTCTCATTATGAATTCCCCACTAATTCTATCACATCCACATTATGAGTATCTGCACTCAATTTAACAGTTACTTCTCGTGTCAAATAGTCTGTACTATGCGTTGTGGCAACCACTTCACCTACAGGAATATCAGCAACGTTAAAGTTTCCTAATCCACCTGTTGTTACCTTATCGCCTGTACTAATATCGCTATTACTATTTAATTGACTAATTTTAAGAACTTCATTTTCCTTGTCGTAGCCAACAATAATTCCATAAATTGTAGTAGTGCCGTGTTGAATTTTAACAGAAATCTTATCAGCATTTTCCGTATTTGTCAGAAGGTTGACCATAGTAGAGTTGTCCTCCACTTTTGAAACACTCCCAATCAAGCCACCATTTGCAATAGCTAACATGTTCTCAGAAGCACCTTTTGATCTACCTGCATCTAAGGTCAACTCCTGCTTCCAAGATACCGGAGAACGCATAATAACATCTGCTGCTAAAGTCTTTGTGGCTTGCAATTTAGACTTCATATCAAGCAATTGGCGCAGTTGTTCATTTTCCGTCTTTAAACTTTCCGCCTCATTTGATTTGACTTCTAACTGGTAAATCTGTTTCTTCAAACTTTCATTTTCATTATATGTTCGTGTCAAATGAGCCAAATCTGATTTGACAGAATCAAACCACCGAAAAGGTTTTTGCACAACTCTATCAACCAATGAGATCCCATCTCCTAATTTTGTCACAATTGTACTTGAATAAGTCGTCGCTAAGAGAGCTGAGACAAGCAGAACAGTGACAAAAACAATAATGACATATTTTGATTTTTTAAAACGGTTCATATCCCTACCTTTATATCAAAAACTGTTACAGTAACTTTTTATCAATTCCTGAAAGCTACTAAGATTTTAAGAAAAATAAGCAACAACCAAGTACGATAATAACAAGAATAGTCAGCGTATCCTTTCGAGTCCATTTCAGTTGTCGGTATTGACTTCTACCTTTTCCACCCTGATAACCACGCGCTTCCATGGCGATAGCCAAGGAATCTGCACGTTTTAAACTTGTTGCAAAAAGAGGAATCAAAATAGGAATCATCGCCTTTACTTTTTGAACGATGCTTCCTTCACCAAAATCCACTCCACGCGCTTTCTGTGCATTCATAATCCGCGTCGTATCATCCATTAAGGTCGGAACAAAACGTAGACTCATGGACAGCATCAAACCAATTTCATGAACTGGAACTTTCACACGCTTTAAAGGTGCTAATAAAGCTTCGACAGCTGATGCCAAACTTAAGGGCATGGTCGTTAAGGTTAACAAAGTTGAAAAGAAAATAATCAATACAAAACGACAAAAAATAATCCCAGCTTGTTGCAAAGCATAATCTGTGATTCTCACAAACGAAAACTCAAATAACACATTCCCATTAGAAATGAAAAATAGTTGAAAAATAGTTGTGAAGGCAATCAAGAAAAACATAGACTTCAAGCCCTGAATAAAAAATGAAAGAGATACTCCTGACAAGGCAATAAATATCCCTGTCGCTATAAAAAGAATTAGATTCGTCAAGGGATTATTAGCCCAAAAAACGATCAAAATTAGTAACATCATAGCAAGCAATTTGCTACGTGGATCCAATCGGTGAACAATCGAATCCCCTGGGATATAACGCCCCAAAATCATACTATCCATTTAGCGACTCCTTGAACTCCTCTATCTTAATCGGTAATCGTTTAAATGACACGCCTCTATCAGCCAATCGTTTACAGAAAGCCGTAATCTTAGGTACTCCCAACTGCACTTCTTCCATAAAAACAACATCTTGAAAGACATCACTCGGTTTACCACCCTTAACCAAACGTCCCTTTTCCATTACATAGACTTGATTCGCATATTCAGCAACATCATCCATCAAATGCGTTACCAAGACGATGGTCATCCCTGACTGGTGGAGTTTTTTGAACAAATTCATCAACTCTTTTCTACCCAGAGGATCTAGGCCAGCTGTTGGCTCATCTAAGACTAATATAGCTGGCTCCATGGCAAGTATGCCTGCAATGGCAACACGTCTCATTTGTCCCCCTGACAACTCAAACGGACTGCGATTAAAAAGTGATTCATCAATTCCAACCAGAGCCAGTTTCTCACGCGCAATCTTCTCCGCATCTTCTTCAGAAACTCCAAAATTTTGCGGTCCAAAAGCAACGTCTTTCAAAACCGTTTCTTCAAAAATCTGATTTTCAGCAAACTGAAATACCAAGCCAACCTGTTTTCTAATTTGACGAATATCTTTATTTTTAGAAGTCGAGGTGATTAAGGTATCAAAAACTCGCACACTCCCTTGACTTGGAACTAATAAACCATTTAATAGTTGTAAAATAGTTGATTTGCCACTACCTGTATGGCCAATTAAAGCCGTATAAGAACCATCTTCAATCGTCAAAGAAACATTCGACAAAGCTGCTGAAGCTAAGGGAGTCCCTTCTTGATATATAAAATTCACATTTTCTAGAGCAATTCCCATAGCTTATCCTCTAGCTCACTTTCTGTCAAATAATTTTCAGGTAAATCATAGCCATTCTGGCTCAAAGAATGTTTTAATTGATTGGCAAAAGGATCGTCTAATCCAATTTGATCTAAATCATTTCGAGAGAAAAGTTCTCTTGGGCTACTAGTTGATTCAATTTCCCCTTTTTTCATGACCAATACGCGGTCACTCATGGCAACTTCTTCCAAATCATGGGTAATAGAAATGACCGTCATATCATAGTCTTTCCGAATTCCCTGTACTGTCTCAATCAGTTCTCTACGCCCCTCAGGGTCCAACATACTCGTTGCTTCATCTAAGATTAAAATAGCTGGTCTTAGGGCTACAACGCCTGCAATGGCCACACGTTGCTTTTGGCCACCTGATAGACGCGCCGGCTCTCTCTTTTTAAAGTCTAACATGCCAACTAAAGCCAGAGCTTCTTCCACTCTCTTTTTCATTTCTTGACGAGAAAGGCCCTGATTTTCCAAACCAAAAGCAACATCATCTTCAACAGTCGCTCCAACAAATTGATTGTCTGGATTTTGAAAAACCATACCGATTTGACGACGTATATTCCAAACATTTTCCTCAGTCAGCCGTTGGCCATCAATTACAATCTCTCCGGATTCTGCTTCCAGTAAGCCATCAATTAAGCGAACCGTCGTTGATTTACCACTACCATTATGCCCTACAATCGAAAGCCATTCTCCACGTTTCACGTGAAACGTAATATCTTTCACATCATAGTATTCCTGACTTTCCTTATAGCGAAAAGAAAGATTTTTTACATCAATTATTGATTTCATTTCGAACCAAATGTCCCTTTAAATACATAAGCACTACCCTTGAAATAATCATAGCCAGAGTAGATAGTGAAAAACAAGGCTACATAAAGTAGAACTTGACCAAGCAAAGTCCAATGTAATAGCAAGAAAATAATGGCAAACATCTGACTGAAAGTTTTAATTTTTCCAGGCATTGCCGCTGCTAAAACCGTTCCGCCAGTTTCAACCAGTAAAAGCCTTAAACCTGTCACAGCCAACTCACGACAGATGATTACTGCAACAATCCAAGCAGGAGCCATACCTAACTCAATCAGCATAATAAAAGCCGACATAACTAGTAGTTTATCCGCCATAGGATCTGCAAATTTACCGAAATTACTGACTACATTCCATTTACGAGCTAAATATCCATCTAAATAGTCGGTAATACTGGCAACAGCAAAGATAATAGCTGCCACTATATGACTCTCTGTCGAATTTCCTATCGTTAAAACAAAGATAAAAATAGGTATAAAGAGAATTCGACCTATTGTTAAGAGATTGGGAATTTGTTCTTTTTTCATTCGTTTTTCCTTAATTTTTAGTAAAGGTTACAGTGATTTGTCCAGTCTGAGCTGTTAATTTCGATAAATCAACAGTCTGATTATCTACTGTCAAAGCAACACCTTTTACAACACCTAACGTAATGGTTACAGGATTTTTTGTTGCAACTGTTGCTTCTGCACTTTTCTTCTCTGGCGATAAGGTTACACCGCCCTCAAGTTCGCTTTCTGAAATGCTGACCCAACTTGTAACATCTGAAACTGCCAATTGCAATTTAACTGTTTCCTTACTTGTCTTATAAGCTATGTCTACATGATTTCCTTCGCCTGATACACTTATAGCTGATTCTACACTAGAAGAACTGCTAGATGAACTACTACTTGAGGAGTGGGGAACAGAGCTAGTTGAACTTGTTGATTGAACCACACTGTAATTAGAAAGAGAAGGTCCCTCTGGTTGAGTTTGAATATAGTTCCAAACATAATAGGTCACAAAAATTAAAATCGATAAGGCAAAAAGGATAAAATAAAATAAAGGTAAAAATGATGTTTTTTTCTTCTTTTTCTTACTTGAACGCCTACGACCTGTCAACTCGTCTTCATCAACATCTACTTCCTCATAAGTAATCATACTCCCAGAATCATAAGCATCCAAAACAATTTGATCATCTAACTCAACAGCCCATGCATATTTTCTCAAGAAAGAACGCGTGTAAAAAGGACTTGGAAGTTGATCGAAATCGTCTGCTTCCATTGCTTCCAACATATCTAACTGGATTTCTGTCTTTTTCTGCAATTCATCTAAACTCAATCCCTGATTGATTCTAGCTAATCGTAAAACCTCACCAATTGTTTTTTTCCTCATACTTGTCATCCCTTCTTTCTAGTGTCTATTATGATAGGTTACTACGATGGGAATATTGTAAAATCAACTATGTCACCATCATCTATTAAGTGATGTCCTGCTTCAAGGACATCCTCTAAAGTAATTTCCTGTAAAATTTTCGGTAAATCAAAAATTGTCTCACCATGTTCAAAAGCATCATATTGCGTTGCAATAAATTCAAGAGAGTTCATGCTACTGAAAAATTCTCCAAACATCTCTCTTTTGATAATATCTAAATGATCCTCTGTAATATCTAAATCCTTTGTAAAATTACGAATGGCCTTCCTAAATTGATGAGATAAAGCAACTGGCTCTTTCGCATCCATTGTCAACATAACAAAATGAAAGCGACTTGTAACTTCAACTTCAAGAGATAAGGATGTGTCAATTTTACCTGATTCATATAATTTTTGAAAACGATCCGAAGTCCAACCAAACATCATTGCAAACAATAATTTTAATAAAATATGATGTCGATAGCAATCCGCCTCAGCAACTTCTCGCTTACCTCTAACTCCAATCGCTAGTTTGGGAGAAGATACTTCCATTCTCATACTGTCTGTTTGCTTTACAGCCTGTAAAACAAATTTTTCTCTTACTACTTCCTGAACATCTAAATCTTTCCGTTCTTTTCTTTCAAAATAGTCCTGTACTTGATCCACATCAAAATTGCCAACTAAAAACAGAGACATGTTTACAGGTTTGTAAAACTTTGTAAAATTTTCTTGCAAATTCGTTAGATAGATTTGGGAAATGGACTCCTCACTTCCAACTATATCAGTTGCTAAAGGAGTACCAGGATACAAATTCGCTAAGGTTGAAAAGAATAAACACGAATCTGGATCATCTTGATACATTTCTCGTTCTTGCTGGATAATATCCTGCTCTCTCAAAATGGAAGCTTCAGTAAAGTGTGCTGATGTTACCAATTCATCAAGTAAATCTAAATTCTCTAAGAGATAATCCGTCGATGAAAAAAGATAGTTTGTTTTTGTAAAGCTTGTAAAGGCATTGCTATCTGCACCTAGACTCGTAAAAGCTGACATCAAATCGCTAGAATCTTCTCTCTCAAATAATTTATGTTCAAGAAAATGAGCAATTCCTCCAGGATATTGTTTTACATCTCCGTCAACTTCTGTGACAAGCGTATCTACCGAACCAAACTGAACAGTGACACTCCCGTAAACCTCTTTAAATTCCTTTTTAGGCATAAGAGCAACTGTCAATCCGTTGGCCAAACGAGTTCGATAAACCATTTCTTTTACAGCTGGATAGTATTTTTCTTCAAAAACAACCTTTGTCATTCTATTCCTTCCATAAAGTAAATCGCCTGTAGTTTCACATTATTAGCTGCTCTACAAATAGCATCTTTGTCAACTTGCTCGAGTTTTGCAATCCAACCTTTAAAGTCTGCTGAAGATTTTCCAAGTAAAGCATTTTGATAAGCACGTTCAATCAATGAACTTTGATTATCTTGAGAAAGTAACAAAGACCGACGAATCATTTCTTTGGTCTGCTCTAACTCAAGCTCTGTAAAATATCCTTTTTTTAAATCAATCAGTTGATTATTCATCATTTTACGAACCTGGTTACGATTCTCTCGATTGATACCAGCATACATCCTCAAGAATCCACTAAACAAATCGAGCTGACTTGAAATAGTATAAGCCAATCCAGCATTTTCACGGACATTTGTAAAGAGTTTAGAATGAGCAAATTCACCAAGTAAACCATTCATTACAATCATGGGTAAATGTTGCTCATCACCATATTCAGAAGAGCAATGATAACCTAATTCCAAAATGGATTGTCCCACATTTTTCCGAACCATACCTTCTTGTAGTATATTGGAATAAGGTTGACAATACTGAACCTTCACATCTCCTTTTCGACCTTTAAAGGCAAATGATTCTAATACATTTTGAATTTCAACCTCATTAAAATCACCCAGGAAAAAGAAATCTATTCGATCATTGGTCAAAAATTCTTGGAAACAAGAATAAGAACTTTGTGGAGTTTCAGCTAAAATACGATTTCGTAAATCACTATATTCCAATTGAAGACGTTCATCATAAAAAAATAATTTATCCAATTCTTTATGTGCGAAATAAAAAGAATCATCCATATCAGCTGCTAAACTTGCTAGCAATTGTTTTTTCTCAATTTCAAATAAGACCGAATCAAAGCCATTATCAACTACTACGGGTGAAAAAAGAGTTTCTTTTACAAATTCCAAAACCTGAGAAGTTAGAACATTTTTCCTACTTAAAAACTCATCACGAACATAGGTAAATGTCAATTCTACAATGTGACTTTGCCCTCTTCTGAAACAATTGGTTGACATATCTGTACCGTATAGACTGGCCAAATGTCTTCTCAAATTTTGAGAAGTGGGATACATCTGATTAGCAGTCTCTAGCATACTCGCACTCAACATGCGACCTGCAATCGTATCAAGGGATAATGGAGCGGTAAAACGCACGGTGATTTTGTTCGTTTTAAACTTTTTTGATTGGATAAAATGTGTTGAAATTCCATGCACTAACTCCATGATTTACCTCCTTATATACAGACTTCTATTATATCACGAAAACCTGAAATTTTCTTGTTCTCTGTAACACTTTTGAAATAAAAATCGCTTACATTACTCCCTGTTTCTCTCACTATTTTTAGGAAAATATGGTATAATACCAAAGATTGAGGTGAATTATGGAATACAAATTATTTGAAGAATTTATTACCCTCCAAGCACTACTCAAAGAACTTGGAATTACACATAGCGGAGGAGCTATTAAATCCTTTCTCTCTGAACATTCTGTTTACTTTAATGGGGAATTAGAGAGTCGTCGTGGTAAAAAACTTCGTATTGGCGATAAGGTTGACATCCCTGACATGAACATTGACATCTTGTTGACACAACCTACTTCTGAAGAACAGGATGAATACCAAGCTGATAAAGTTGAAAAAGAACGAATCGCTAAACTCGTTAAAGAGATGAATAAGGGAGTAAAAAAAGACAACTCGAAACCTGATTCATCACCCAAAAGCAGACAAGCTCCGCGATTCCCTGGTAGATAATCATGTGGCTACAAAACCTATATCTCAAGACTTTTCGTAATTACAAAGAGACGAAAATAGACTTTAATCCTAAATTGAATGTCTTTTTGGGACGGAATGCACAAGGAAAAACAAACATGTTAGAGGCTATCTATTTTTTAGCCTTAACGCGTAGTCATCGAACTCGAACAGATAAAAATCTCATTCATTTTGATGAGGAACAACTTCATCTTTCAGGTCTCGTTCAGAAAAAAACTGGATTCATTCCCCTAGAAATAGAACTAACACAAAAAGGCCGGGTGACAAAAGTTAATCATTTAAAACAGGCACGACTTTCAGATTACGTAGGACACATGAATGTTGTCTTATTTGCTCCTGAAGATTTACAACTAATTAAAGGAGCGCCTTCAGTTCGACGAAAATTCATTGATATGGAGCTTGGACAAATCAAGCCCATCTATTTATCAGATTTAACCAATTATAACCATATTCTTAAGCAAAGAAACACTTATCTAAAATCAGCTCAAACAATAGATGAAACCTTCCTTTCAGTACTAGATGATCAGCTAGTTGATTATGGATGTCGTGTGATGAATCACCGCTTAGATTTCATAAAAAAACTAGAGCATTTTGGTCGTAAGAAACATTTTGAACTTTCTAATCAGATTGAAGAATTGTCAATATCCTATCAATCTTCTGTAAAGATAACTGACAAAGAAGACTTATCAGAATCTTTCAAAATTGCTTTAGAAAAAAGTAGATCCAGAGATTTATTTAAAAAGAATACTGGTGTCGGTCCTCATCGAGATGACATTTCTTTTTATATAAATGGGATGGATGCTAGTTTCGGAAGTCAAGGTCAACATCGTAGTCTCGTCCTCTCGATAAAATTAGCAGAAATCGAATTAATGGAAAGCATTACTACAGAATCTCCAATATTACTGCTTGACGATGTTATGAGCGAACTTGACAACACTAGACAACTAAAATTATTAGAAACGATTTCTCATTCAATCCAAACCTTTATCACAACAACCAGCTTAGATCATCTTCAAAATCTGCCAAAAAATCTAAGTATCTTCACTATTCAGGATGGTAAAGTTTTTGTAAATTAAAATTGACAACATTGTAAAAGAACTCCTGTTTCCACGGGAGTTCTTTTCATTGTTTTTTTACATAGAATAATTTGGTGCCTCATTAGTAATTTGTACATCATGAGGATGGCTTTCTTTCAAACCAGCACCAGACATTTCAATAAATTGAGCATTATCGTGTAGTTCTTTAAGGTTAGCTGCACCACAGTAACCCATACCAGAGCGAATACCACCAATCATTTGGAAAACAATATCAGCTGCCGCTCCTTTATAAGCAACACGACCTTCAATTCCTTCTGGAACAAGTTTGTTTGCTTCATTGACAGAACCTTGGAAGTAACGATCGCTTGAACCTTTCTTCATAGCAGCAATTGATCCCATACCACGGTAAGTCTTGAATTTACGTCCTTGGAAGATTTCAGTTTCGCCTGGAGCTTCATCAGTTCCAGCAAACATAGATCCAAGCATAACAGCGTTTCCACCAGCAGCAAGAGCTTTTACAATATCTCCAGAATACTTGATTCCACCATCAGCAATGATCGTTTTTCCATATTCACGCGCAACAGCTGCAGCATCATAGATAGCTGTTACTTGTGGAACACCAACACCAGCAATTACACGAGTAGTACAGATAGAACCTGGTCCAATACCAACCTTAACAACGTCTACACCTGCTTCATAAAGGGCACGTGCACCTTCAGCAGTAGCAATATTTCCAGCAATCAAAGTACGATCTGGGAAGTGAGCACGAATCTCAGCAATTTTACGCAAGACACCTGCAGAATGACCATGTGCAGTATCAATAACAATCGCATCCGCTCCTGCTTCAAAAAGAGCCTCTGCACGTTCAAATGTATCTGAAGTAACACCTACTGCACCTGCAACTAGTAGACGACCAAACTCATCTTTAGCAGCATTTGGAAACTCAATAACTTTTTCAATATCTTTGATAGTAATCAAACCAGAAAGACGACCTTCTTCATCTACCAACGGAAGCTTTTCAATACGGTGTTCTTGAAGAATGCTCTCAGCTATTGCAAGATCTGTACCCACAGGAGCAGTCACAAGATTTTCACTAGTCATATGGTTTGAAATTGGTTGGTTATAATCTGAAATAAAACGAAGATCTCGGTTTGTCAAAATACCAACCAATTTACGATTTTCAAGTGTTTCAACAACTGGAACACCACTGATGCGGTAACGTCCCATAAGCTCATCTGCTTCAGCAATTGTATGTTCAGGCGTCAAGAAGAACGGATCAATAATAACTCCATTTTCAGAACGTTTTACCTTACGAACCTCGTCTGCTTGTTGAGCAATTGACATGTTTTTATGGATAACTCCGAGACCGCCTGCACGAGCAATAGCAATGGCCATTTGACTCTCTGTAACTGTGTCCATGGCAGCGGTAATAATTGGGATATTTAAAGTCAGATTATCTGCCAATTTAGTTGTTAAATCTGCATCGTTAGGCAACACATGACTTTCAGCTGGAATAAGCAATACATCATCAAAGGTAAAACCTTTTTTCAAAAATTTAGTGTCCCAATTAGACATTCGAAGTTTCCTCTTTTCTTTCTTTTTGAGCTTGACTCTTTTTATATTGTATCTATCATACCATTCTATAAAAATTTGTCAAATGTTACAGGGGTAAATAAACTTAGTTAAAGTAATGAAGTCCCATTGCTCCTTTAACTTCAGATAGGGTTTGACCCGCAACTTCACGCGCTCTTTCACTACCTTTTTGAAGCATATTATAAACTTCTCCCATATCCTTAGCAAATTCGATACGGCGCTCACGAATAGGACCCAGTTCACGTTCTAATATTTCAAGTAGATAACGCTTGGTCTTCACATCACCAAGACCACCTCGTTGATAATGTTCTTTCATTTCAGCAATTTCTTGAGCATCTTCTGGGCGACCAAAAACATCTAGATAATGGAAAACCATATTTCCTTCAATTTTACCTGGATCTTCCACTCGAATATGATCTGGATCTGTATACATACTCATCACTTTTTTACGCAAAGTATCCGCATCATCAGCTAAATAAATACCGTTATTAAGTGATTTAGACATTTTAGCATTTCCATCCAAACCAGGCAAACGCCCTGCTCTCTCATTTTCTGGATAAATACCTTCTGGTTCCACCAAGACATCACAGTTATACGCATTATTAAAAGAACGAACAATCTCGCGAGTTTGCTCAATCATTGGTTTCTGATCTGTCCCAACAGGAACATAATTAGCTTTGAAAGCAGTAATGTCAGCTGCTTGAGCGATTGGATAAACCAAAAATCCCGTTGGAATACTTTCTCCAAATCCCTTTTGAGCAATCTCTGTTTTTACTGTCGGATTTCGTTCCAAACGAGCTAGTGACACCAAATTCATATAATACATAGACAACTCAGCTAATTCTGGAATTTGACTTTGAATAAAGATAGTTGATTTATTCGGATCCAATCCAACTGCAAGATAATCCAAAGCCACATTTCCAATAGACTCTACAATGGTTTGAGGATCTTTGGCGTGATCTGTCAAGGCTTGTTGGTCAGCCAAGAACACAAACATGTCATACTTATCCTCTTCCTGTAATAATACTCGATTTTTGAGACTTCCAACATAATGTCCAATATGCAATTTGCCTGTTGGACGGTCTCCTGTTAAAATAATGGGTTTAGTCATTTTGTTCTCCTTCGACATAGTCACTTCAATTATAGCATTTTTTTAATGAAATAACCGCAATTTATTAAAATAAATCAACCTTGCTATTTACTGCTTTTTGTAAAGAGAGTTGTAAACATAATTTACACAAAATTGACAGATAAAAATTTGAATATTTCCGTATTTTCTAGTAGAATAAATATATTACACATATAGGAGAAAAACATTGCTTACAGTATCTGATGTTTCACTACGTTTTAGTGATCGTAAACTTTTTGATGATGTCAATATCAAATTTACAGAAGGAAATACTTATGGATTAATCGGTGCTAATGGTGCCGGAAAATCAACCTTTTTAAAAATTTTAGCTGGAGATATCGAACCTACTACTGGTCACATCTCTCTTGGTCCAGATGAACGTCTCTCTGTTCTTCGTCAAAATCACTTTGACTATGAAGATGAACGTGCCATTGATGTCGTTATCATGGGAAATGAAAAACTTTATAGCATCATGAAAGAGAAGGATGCCATCTACATGAAGGAAGATTTCTCAGACGAAGATGGAGTGCGTGCTGCCGAACTTGAAGGAGAGTTTGCCGAGCTTGGAGGCTGGGAAGCAGAAAGTGAAGCCTCTCAACTACTTCAAAACCTAAACATTCCAGAAGAATTGCACTACCAAAATATGAGCGAATTGGCCAATGGTGAGAAAGTAAAGGTTCTCCTCGCCAAAGCACTTTTTGGTAAACCAGATGTTCTTCTTTTGGACGAGCCTACTAACGGTTTGGATATCCAATCTATTACTTGGCTAGAAGACTTCTTGATTGACTTTGATAACACCGTTATCGTAGTATCCCATGATCGCCACTTCTTAAACAAAGTATGTACTCACATGGCCGACCTTGACTTTGGAAAAATCAAACTCTATGTCGGAAACTACGACTTCTGGAAGGAATCTTCTGAGCTTGCTGCTAAATTGCTAGCAGACCGTAATGCTAAAGCAGAAGAAAAAATTAAGCAATTGCAAGAATTCGTTGCTCGTTTCTCTGCCAATGCTTCTAAATCAAGACAAGCAACCTCACGTAAGAAAATGCTTGACAAGATTGAGCTAGAAGAGATTGTGCCATCTAGTCGTAAATATCCATTTATTAACTTTAAAGCAGAACGTGAGATCGGTAATGATCTCTTGACAGTAGAAAATCTAACTGTAAAGATTGATGGTGAAACTATTTTAGATAATATCAGCTTTATCTTGCGTCCAGGTGATAAAACAGCACTTATCGGACAAAATGACATCCAAACGACTGCATTGATTCGTGCAATCATGGGGGACATTGACTATGAAGGAACTGTCAAGTGGGGAGTAACTACTAGCCGTTCTTACTTGCCAAAAGATAACTCGGCAGATTTTGCAGGAGGAGAGTCAATCCTTGACTGGTTGCGTCAATTTGCAAGTAAAGAGGAAGATGACAATACTTTCCTACGCGGTTTCCTCGGCCGTATGCTCTTCTCTGGAGATGAAGTTAACAAACCTGTAAACGTCTTATCAGGAGGAGAAAAAGTTCGTGTCATGCTTTCAAAACTCATGCTCTTGAAATCAAATGTGCTTGTCCTCGATGATCCAACCAATCACTTGGACTTGGAATCTATCTCAAGTTTAAACGACGGATTGAAAAACTTTAAAGAATCAATCATCTTTGCCAGTCATGACCACGAGTTTATTCAAACTTTGGCTAACCATATCATTGTCTTGTCTAAAAATGGCGTCATCGATCGTATTGATGAAACCTATGATGAATTCCTAGAAAATGCAGAAGTACAAGCAAAAGTTAAAGAACTTTGGAAAGACTAAATAAAACTTCAAAACTCAGTTGGGTTAACCAGCTGAGTTTTCTAACATTTTATGAGGTAACATGAAATCATTTTTTAAAACATATTGGACCTATTTTGTTTCTTTCATCATTCCCATAATTATTATGATAGGAGTATATCTATCTCAAGGTATCTACTGGAATAGCGACAACTCTCCTCTATTAGGAGATGGCTTTCATCAATACGTTATTTTTGATGTAGCTTTACGAAATATCCTATATGGAAATGGTAGTTTGTTTTACACCTTTACAAGTGGCCTCGGATTGAATTTCTATGCCCTATCTAGTTATTACTTGGGTAGTTTCCTTTCACCACTAGTTTACTTTTTTGATCTAACGAATATGCCAGATGCTGTCTATCTGACAACTCTCTTAAAATTTGGATTGATTGGTCTGTCAACTTATTTTAGTTTAAACAAATTATTTCAATCGATTCCTAAGCCTTTAAAACTAGCTTTATCTACTTCATATGCTCTGATGAGTTTCTCTGTCAGTCAATTAGAGATAAAAACCTGGCTAGATGTTTTTATCTTGATTCCTTTAATTATCACTGGTTTACACCTACTTATAACTGAAAAGAAATTCTTATTATACTTTACAAGTCTGTCAATCTTATTTATCCAAAACTATTATTTTGGCTACATGGCAGCATTGTTTCTTATTTTCTGGTATCTCTGTCAAATTTCTTGGAACTTTAAAACTCGAAAATCATCTTTTCTTGATTTCATAATCACCTCCATTTTAGCTGGTATGGCTAGTTTGATTATGACTCTTCCCACTCTGTTTGATTTACAGACACATGGGGAAAAATTAACTGAAGTTACAAAGTTTCAAACTGAAAGTAGCTGGTATCTTGATCTCTTTGCTAAGCAATTCATCGGTTCCTTTGATACAACAAAGTATGGGGCCATCCCAATGATTTTTGTTGGACTACTTCCCTTTATTTTGACCATTTTATTTTTTACGCTGAAATCCATTACGTTTCACGTGAAACTTATCTATGCAATTTTCTTTGCATTTCTAATTGCCAGCTTTTATATAGAAGCTCTTGATTTATTTTGGCAAGGTATGCATACTCCAAATATGTTTTTACATCGCTATTCTTGGATTTTTTCTACCTTGTTAATTTACACAGCAGCAGAAGTCTTAAAGCGTCTGAAAGAACTTAAAGTCTGGAATTTTTTAGTTTCGCTTTTTCTTCTAGTAACAGGATTTTTAGCTACCATCTATCTAAAATCGCATTATTCTTTTTTAACAGATTTGAATATTCTGCTTACTCTTGAATTTTTGGTTGTCTATTCTCTTTTACTCCTTGCAGTTATCAAAAAGTTTATCTCTGTAAATCTATTTGCCATTCTAATCTCTTTATTTATAATGGTTGAAATGAGTTTAAATGCTTCATCTCAAATAGACGGAATTGCTAAAGAATGGGGTTTTGCTTCTCGAAGTTCATATAATCGAGATATCCCAGCTATGGAATCTTTCTCAACATATATTGGAAATTCATTTACTCGTACTGAGAAACTAGAAACTCAAACAGGAAATGACAGTATGAAATTCAACTACAATGGAATCTCTCAATTTTCATCTGTTCGAAATCGTTCAGCAAGCTCTACTTTGGATAAACTTGGGTTTAAATCATCTGGGACTAATCTCAATCTCCGTTATGCCAATAATAGTATTTTGGCTGATAGTTTATTTGGTATCCAGTACAATATCTCAGAAAATCCTATTGATAAGTATGGTTTCCAAGATATATATCAAAAAGATAATCTTACCCTATATGAAAATCAATTCTCTCTTCCGATTGCATTTGCTAGTCAATCTGTTTACAATGATGTCAAGTTCAATGAACACACTTTGGATAATCAAGCCTCGTTTTTAAATCAACTTGCTAACGTCGATTTTGATTATTTTTCTCCAATCCCTTATGACAAAACAGAAAATACTAATGATTTGATTAGTGTTACAAGTTCTTCAAATGAGGATGCAGCAATCCAGTATCAAATTGAAGTACCAGAAAACAGCCAAGTTTATCTTTCTTTCACAAACCTTCACTTTTCTAATGACAAACAAAAGAAGGTTGACATCCTTGTAAATGGTGAAAAAAAGACTTTTACAACTGATAATGTCTTCTCCTTCTTTAATCTAGGATATACTAAAGAGAAAAAAACTTTCAATATTCATGTTAGTTTCCCTGGAAATTCACAAGTATCATTTGAATCTCCTACCTTCTACCGTTTAGATACCCAAACTTTAACTGAGGCAATTCAAAAAATTAAAGAACAGCCTGTAACAGTATCAACTTCTAAAAACAAGGTTTTTGCTAGATATGATGTTAAACAAGACACGTCCATTTTCTTCACCATTCCTTATGATAAAGGTTGGTCTGCCTACCAAGATGGTAAGAAAATAGAAATTAAACAAGCTCAAACTGGTTTTATGAAAGTTGATGTTCCTAAGGGAAAAGGAACTATTACACTTTCCTTTATTCCCAATGGTTTTATTATTGGAGCAATCTGTTCCTTTACTTCTCTTTTACTATTTGGAATCTATAATCACAAACGAAAGTCATCTAAGACATAAAAAATCGACCAGTTAATCGGTCGATTTTTTAATCTTCTTCCATTTTCTTAGGTTGATAGGCTAGCATACCTAAACCAATAAATAGTACTAATATAACGGCAAGGAAAATGACTTGATGATGAATATTTCCTGTCATAGAGATTGTTTGTCGTAGTCCAGAAACTGAATAACTCATTGGTAACCAAGGATTGATGGCTCTAAAGAAATCATTTGTCAAAGCAAGTGGGTAAGTACCTGCACTTGATGCTAACTGTAATAAAAGCAAAATAAGAGAAAAGAAAGCTCCTATACGGCTATTCCATGTTGTTAAAGCTGTCACCATAGACATGAATACTAAACTTGTTAAGATGATGAGAATAAATGTTTTCATTTCATGATTAGCAGTTAGACCAATAAGATGAACTCCTCCATATACCAAAATCCCTGCTAAAACAGCTATAATACCATTTATTTCAGCTCGAGATTTCAACCAAGCCCAACGGCTCTCTGGATGACGTCCTGAAGGTAGCTTCGCAAAGATCATATTCGTTGATATTGCTGCAACAAAGAGAGCAACTGATATCATATAAGGAGCCATTGCGATTCCATTTACATGAACTTGGTCATTGTCTGTTTTGGAAAGATTGAGTGGATTTGACAAAATCTCTGCATTTTGAGATTCCGTAGATGCTGATTTGAGTTGATCACTAGCATTACTTAGTCCTTGTCCTAAAGAAGCAGCTCCTGTCTGTAAACCTTCCAATCCAGAAGTTAACTTTGTTCCACCTTCTGCTAGTTTCCCAGCTCCATCTGCCAATTTATTAGCTCCACTTTCTAATTGAGAAGCACCTGAAATTAACTGACTGGATTTGTCAGCTAGTTGGCTAGATCCTGACTGCAATTTATCAACTCCTGCTATCAATTCTTGACTCTTTTGATTCAATTGACTGGAGCCAGTTGATAATTTTTCAATACCAGACACTAATTCTGGAGTTTTTTCAACTAATTGACCAACTCCTGCTGTCAAGCTAGAAGATTTTTGTGTCAAGGTAGTTGAGCCTGAAACTAGTTGATCCAAACTACCTGTCAAGGTGGAATTCTTTTCACTTAGTTGACTTGCGCCTTGAGAAACTTTATCAACACCTGCAGTATATTCCTTTACACCCGATGTAATAGACTGACTGGCAGGAACTAATTTACTAGAAACAGCTCCTTGTATCTCTGTTAATCCACTTGACAATCCTGTCAAAGAAGTAGAAGCAAGCGGTAATACTTGATTAGCTTGATTTTTTAGTGTTGAAAGATTAGAAGATTGATTTTGTAAGTTTTCCAAACTTCCCTGTAAACCTTGTACTAAAGCTACAATTGACTGAGCCGATTGAATACTATCAGTCGAATTTTGAGATACAGAAGCACTTATCTCAGCTTGTTGCTCACTTGTCAATGATTGATAAGCTGCTGTCGATTGAATATTGGCTAATGTAGTTGCTTTTTCAGACTGAGCACTTACTAACATTTGATTAGAAAGAGATGCTATACTTGATAAAACAGAATCTAATTGTTTTGTATCTCCAACATCAATACTTTGAATGGCTTGATTTAACTGATTTAGACCAGAAGATAATTGAGCAATTTGATCTTTTTGCTCAGATGAAGCATCTAACTTGCTAGAAAGTTGTTGAATTCCTTCACTTAATTGCTCTACCCCTATTCGAAGTGTAGCTGATTGACTAGATAACTGATTAGCTCCTGTTACAAGATTTCCCACTCCGTTTGTATAGGCACTGACACCAGATGAAAATTGATTAAGACCAGCATTGAGATGAGAAACACCGCCAGTATAGGACTCTACACCAGTATATAGTTGATTGATTCCTCTTACTAATTCAGGACTTTTAGAAGATAATTGACCTAATCCGCTATCTAATTGACTCACTACACCAGTATATGTAACTAAACCACTATTAAAATTCCCTAAGCCAAGATGAAGTTGTTCAACACCAGAGACATAAGCAGATAATCCTTTAGTAAACTGCTCCGTTCCATTTGAAAATGTTAAACTTGAAGCTGATAAAGAGTGTAGGTTAGTAGTTAATGTTTGACTTCCTGCCACTAACTGATTCGCTCCATCAGTTAATTTTTCACTACCTGAAGCTGCTTGACTCATACCATCCTTTAAATCGACCATTTTGTTAAATAAGGCTTTAGTATAGGTCTCAGTTACATTGGTAGAAACATTCTGCTTTAATTGTATCATAGCAGAATCACTCATTTTGCTTGCAATAAAACTATGACCACTTGAAGTCTGATAATCAATTTGCATTTGCTCTGGATGATCCGTTAAAATAGAAGCTGCTTTTTCAGATAAATCACTTGGTAAAGTTACTACCATATAGTAATCGCCATCTTCCAATCCCTTCTTTCCTTCCTCTTCATCCACGAAATGAAAATCCAAGGTTTTATTTTCTTTTAAATTGGACACCATGTCTTTTCCTATTGTCATGGTATTACCGTTATAGGAAGCATCTTTATCATTATTGACAACTGCCACAGGTAAGTCAGACAATTGACCATATGGATCCCACATTGATGACAAAAATATGATATTGTACAGAGCTGGAATAAGAGAAATCCCTATCATGACAATAATAAAGGTTGGTTTTTTAAAAATTGCTTTCCATTCTTTAAACATAGTTTCTCCTTTTTTACACATATTGTCTAAAATTTTGATATAATAGATTATACATTAAAAAATCTAAATTACAAGATAAAAAATCCATTTTTAGACATATGGTCTAATTTGTTTACAAGGAGGAAATATGCAAGAAAGTAACAAACGCTTAAAAACAAAGCGAACTATTGAAAATGCTATGGTACAGCTACTAATGGAACAACCATTTGATCAAATTTCTACTGTCAAGCTAGCAGAAAAAGCCGGAATTAGTCGTTCCAGCTTCTATACGCACTATAAGGATAAGTATGATATGATTGAGCATTATCAAAGCAAGCTATTCCATACATTTGAATATATTTTTCAAAAACATGCTCATCACAAAAGAGACGCTATTTTAGAAGTCTTTGAATATCTAGAGTCAGAACCACTTCTGGCTGCCCTTCTTTCTGAAAATGGGACTAAAGAAATCCAAAATTTCTTACGAAATAAACTTCATATCATGCTCAGTACAGATTTACAAAAGCGATTTATGCAACTGAATCTTAATACCACTGAATTAGAATATAGTAGCATCTATCTAACTCATGCACTTTTTGGTGTCTGCCAAACTTGGATTGCACACGGAAAAAAAGAAAGTCCTCAAGAAATAACAGACTTCCTTATGAAGATGCTTGGTGATACAAATTGATACAAAAAGAGGAACACAGCTGTGTTCCCTTTTATCTATACTCCGCCAGTAGGACTCGAACCTACGACATCATGATTAACAGTCATGCGCTACTACCAACTGAGCTATGGCGGATAAAATAGTCCGTACGGGATTCGAACCCGTGTTACCGCCGTGAAAAGGCGGTGTCTTAACCCCTTGACCAACGGACCTTCTATCTGTAGCAGATATAACCATTATATCAATTTCTTGCTAATTGTCAATCACTTTTGAGATTTTTTCTCTAAAATATCTTTTAATTTTCTAATTTTTAATCTTGAAATAGGACAACGATGGTCTTCATAGAAAACAATTTCTAAGTTTTTTCGATCAATCTCTCTGATATTGCCTATATTTACCAAAAATGACTTATGAGGAGAATAAAATCGCTGAGTATGTTTGTCCTTTTCCTGAATATCTGTCATGGTACCATAGAACTCTTTTGCAAAATTCTTACCAATAATGCGCAATTTATGAGAGACTCCTGTTGTTTCAATATACAAAATATCATGGTAAGGAATTTTTAAATCATTTCCCTTGTAATTGTAGTCGAAATAATCTACAACATCTTCATTTTCAAGTAACATACTCTTCGTGTAGAAGATATTTTGCTCAATTCGCTTCTTAAACATCTCATCGTTGATATCCTTATCAACAAAATCTAAGGCTGATACCTGGTATTTATAGGTTAGAGTCGCAAACTCTGATCGACTGGTGATAAAGACGATAATAGCGTAAGGATTGTAATGACGAATGAGTTGAGCCACTTCAAATCCCTTTTTCTCAATTCCATGAATATCGATATCTAGGAAATAAAGCTGATTTACTTCATCATTTTCAATGTATTCTTCAAATTCACGGACTTTTCCTGTTGTCTTGTATGATATTGGAATATTCGATTCTTTCGAAATTTCATCCAATATTCTCTCTAGTCTCACTTGATGTTCAATAACATCCTCTAAAATTAAAACTTTCATTCAAATTCCCTCTTAAATCTAATAATTTGTCTAAATGTACTGCCTTCCATCTCTGTTTCTAAAATGATATTGTTGTACTTATCTAGTAGTTCTTTCACATTATTTAATCCTACCCCGCGATTTCTTCCCTTAGTGGAGAATCCTAAAGCAAATAGATCTCCTGAAGGAGTCATCGTCATTTTACATGAATTCTGAATCACAATAACTGTTTCAGTTTCCATCTTAATAACTGCTACTTCCATCTGCTTTTTATAACTATCGGCTGATCCTTCGACAGCATTGTTCAATAAAACGCTCATGATACGAACCAAATCCAATAGTTCAATTGGAAGCTTGATAATCGTATCTTTTACTTCCAGTGTAAACTCTACACCATTATTTCGAGCATAGACAATGGACTGAGCAACCAAACTTCGTAAAGCTGAATCTTCTATGTTGTTCAAGTCAAAGTAAGTATACTTATCTGAACGCAATTTATGATTTGCTTTGACCAAAACTTCATTGTAAACTCTGTCAATTTCCTGTAAATCACCACTGTCAATTGCCATCTGCATGCTGACAAGCATTCCAGCATAGTCATGTCGAAAACCACGGATTTCATTATACAGTCCGACAATTTCATCTGTATAATTCTGTAAATGTTTCTGTTCAAATTTCTTCTGCTTCAACGCAATCTCTTTTTCTATTTGTTCTTTATGCGAATTCATTGCAAAGAAGGTCAAAAGGAGAGAAATAAAGACAATAGATGACAAAATACTTCCAAAACTATTCAAATGTTTAATCGTACTTACCATATCTGAAACGAAAGATGCAGTATGGAGCAGTAGTAAAGCAAAAAATACTTTTTTCAAGAAGGGATAAAGGTAGTCCTTATCAAAATAGTTTAGTTCTAGATGGAAATAATGAATGATTGTTACGATAACGACATAGGTCAATACCGTTACAACGAAAAAGAATGGGTAATAATATTGTAAAACAAAATTGTCTCCTGTTAGAGAGGAGAAAGTTACGGACAGAAAGTTATGAGTACTCTCATATAAAAGAGCTAGTAGTAAACTTAGGAATAATCCTCTATCCCTCTCATACTGTTTCATCCATCGAAAATAGGAATATAAGCCCAAAGGAAGTAAAAATGTTGCAGTCCCTAACCCATCCAAATTTAGAAGATAAAAGGAAAGTTCAAGTACTACTTCTACTAGTAATGTATAAGCACCAAAAACGTATAGCTCTTTTCTATTTATTTGACCTTTACAAATTAAATGGTAACTGTAACTAATAATTAAAAAATGACCAATAACTGTCCCAAATCCAAGTAAATTCATTACTCTTTCTCCTTATTTCATTACTTTTTTCGTTGGAAAAGAAAATTAAGGAGGATGTCTGAAATCCTACTTTCTCCACCTTGAATCTCCTGCAAGTCTTTTTCCTTCAAGGCTACAAACTGTTCCAATTTAACTGTGTTTTTCATAATAAAATCTCCTAAAATATTTTTTCTTGTAAACTAACTTACAAAAACCATTATACAAAATGGAATTTCATTTTAGATAAAATTCTCTCAACTGTCATTTTTTTCTCCCCAAGTGTACTTTTTTAAGAAAAAAGCCGGGAAAATTCCCAGCTTTGCTACTATATTGATCCCAGCAGGATTCGAACCTGCGACCGTTCGCTTAGAAGGCGAATGCTCTATCCAGCTGAGCTATGAGACCTAACACAATTATTCTACCAAAAATTCAATTAAAAGTCAATTTTCTATTTATGATAGGGTGATCCCTGCTGAATCGTAAAAGCGCGATAGATTTGTTCAACAAGAACTAGTCTCATTAACTGATGGGGCAAGGTTAAACGACCAAAACTGACAGAAAGATTGGCTCTATTTTTTACATCCTGTGCTAACCCCAGACTCCCTCCAATAATAAAGGTAAGAGTAGAAAATCCTTTTATAGAAGCTTCTTCTAACTGCTTACTAAATTCTTCTGAGGAGAAAGTTTTCCCTTCAATAGCTAACGCAATAACAAAATCACGGTCACCAACTTTTGATAAAATTCTCTGACCTTCTATTTCTAAAATCTTTTGATTTTCTGACTCACTGGCCTTATCTGGTGTTTTTTCATCTGCTAGCTCAATCATTTCAAGCTTAGCAAATCGAGAAATTCGTTTTGAATACTCTGCAATACCATCTTTTAAATACTTTTCTTTCAGTTTCCCAACTGTTACAACTTTAATTTTCATGACTCTATTCTAACATATTCTCTATTTTTTCACATCTTATTCACAAAATAAAAAATAGATTTCAATTGAGAAAATCACAGTTTTAAAAGAGTTATCCACAGTTTGTGTAAAACTTTTTGTGTTTAAGTTATAATTAAGCTAGTCAGTTTATACTTTCAGTAATTCAAAAATATGGAGGGCAAATATGAAACATTTAAAAACATTTTACAAAAAAGGGTTTCAATTATTAGTCGTTATCGTCATTAGCTTTTTTAGTGGAGCCTTGGGTAGTTTTTCAATAGCTCAACTAACTCAAAAAAGTAGTGTAAGCAACTCTAACAACAATAGTACTATTACACAAACTGCCTATAAGAACGAAAATTCAACAACACAGGCTGTTAATAAAGTAAAAGATGCTGTTGTTTCTGTTATTACTTATTCAGCAAACAGACAAAATAGCGTATTTGGCAATGATGAGACTGATACAGATTCTCAGCAAATCTCTAGTGAAGGATCTGGAGTTATTTATAAAAAGAATGATAAAGAAGCTTACATCGTCACCAACAATCACGTTATAAATGGCGCCAGCAAAGTAGATATTCGTTTGTCAGATGGAACTAAAGTACCTGGAGAAATTGTCGGAGCTGACACTTTCTCTGATATTGCTGTCGTCAAAATCTCTTCAGAAAAAGTTACAACAGTAGCTGAGTTTGGTGATTCTAGCAAGTTAACCGTAGGAGAAACTGCTATTGCTATTGGTAGCCCGTTAGGTTCTGAATATGCAAATACTGTTACTCAAGGTATCGTATCTAGTCTCAATCGAAATGTATCCTTAAAATCTGAAGATGGACAAGCCATTTCTACAAAAGCCATCCAAACTGATACTGCTATTAACCCAGGTAACTCTGGTGGCCCACTGATCAATATTCAAGGACAGGTTATCGGAATTACCTCAAGTAAAATTGCCACAAATGGAGGAACATCTGTAGAGGGCCTTGGTTTCGCAATTCCTGCAAATGATGCTATCAATATTATTGAACAGTTAGAAAAAAACGGAAAAGTGACGCGTCCAGCTTTGGGTATCCAGATGGTTAATTTATCTAATATAAGTACAAGCGACATCAGAAGACTCAATATTCCAAGTAATGTTACATCTGGCGTAGTTGTTCGTTCTGTACAAAGTAATATGCCTGCCAATGGGCACCTCGAAAAATACGATGTGATTACAAAAGTAGATGACAAAGAGATTGCTTCATCAACAGACTTACAAAGTGCTCTTTACAATCATTCTATCGGAGACACCATTAAGATCACTTACTATCGTAACGGTAAAGAAGAAACTACATCCATCAAGCTTGACAAGAGTTCAGGTGATTTAGAATCTTAATTGACATCTATGTAAAGAAAACTTTACATAAGAGAAAAGATGTGTTAGTGTAGAATCATGGAAAAATTTGAAATGATTTCTATCACGGATATACAAAAAAATCCCTATCAACCCCGAAAAGAATTTGATAGAGAAAAACTAGATGAACTAGCACAGTCTATCAAAGAAAATGGACTCATTCAACCGATTATTGTTCGTCAATCTCCTGTTATTGGTTATGAAATCCTTGCAGGAGAAAGACGCTATCGGGCTTCACTTTTAGCTGGCCTAAGGTCTATCCCAGCTGTTATTAAACAGCTTTCAGACCAAGAGATGATGGTCCAGTCCATTATTGAAAATTTGCAGAGAGAAAATTTAAACCCAATAGAAGAAGCACGCGCCTATGAATCTCTCGTAGAGAAAGGATTCACCCATGCTGAAATTGCAGATAAAATGGGCAAGTCTCGTCCTTATATCAGCAACTCCATTCGTTTGCTTTCCTTGCCAGAACAGATTCTCTCAGAAGTAGAAAATGGCAAACTATCACAAGCACATGCTCGTTCGCTAGTTGGGTTGAATAAGGAACAACAAGACTATTTCTTTCAACGGATTATAGAAGAAGATATTTCTGTAAGGAAGTTAGAAGCTCTTCTGACAGAGAAAAAACAAAAGAAACAGCAAAAAAATGATCATTTCATACAAAATGAAGAAAAACAGTTAAGAAAACTACTCGGATTAGATGTAGAGATTAAACTGTCTAAAAAAGATAGTGGAAAAATCATTATTTCTTTTTCAAATCAAGAAGAATATAGTAGAATTATCAACAGCCTGAAATAAGGCTGTTCTTTTATTTTTTTATCTCACAAGGTTATCCACTATATTTTTCGATAAAAAACTTACTAAATCAATAGTTTCTGACTTTATCCCCAATCTGTGGATAAAACTTGGTAACATTGTGGATTATTTTTCACAGCTTGTGGAAAATTCTTGCTATCTATGGTAAAATATCTCTAGTATTAAACTTTTAAATAGTAAAGGAGGAGAAAGGATTGAAAGAAAAACAATTTTGGAATCGTATATTAGAATTTGCTCAAGAAAGACTGACTCGATCCATGTATGATTTCTATGCTATTCAAGCTGAACTCATCAAGGTAGAGGAAAATGTTGCCACTATATTTTTACCACGATCTGAAATGGAAATGGTCTGGGAAAAACAACTAAAAGATATTATTGTCGTTGCTGGATTTGAAATTTATGATGCTGAGATTACTCCTCACTATATTTTCACTAAACCTCAAGATACGGCTATCTCACAAGTTGAAGAAGCTACAAATTCAACTCTTTATGATTATAGTCCAAAGTTAGCATCTATTCCTTATTCGGATACGGGATTAAAAGAAAAGTATACCTTTGATAATTTTATTCAAGGGGATGGAAATGTTTGGGCAGTATCAGCCGCTTTGGCTGTCTCTGAAGATTTGGCTCTGACCTATAACCCTCTTTTTATCTATGGAGGACCTGGGCTTGGTAAGACTCACCTGTTAAACGCTATTGGAAATGAAATTCTAAAAAATATTCCAAATGCGCGTGTTAAATATATTCCTGCCGAAAGCTTTATCAATGACTTTCTTGATCACCTGAGACTTGGGGAAATGGAAAAGTTTAAAAAAACCTACCGCAGTCTTGATCTTTTGTTAATTGATGATATTCAGTCACTCAGCGGAAAAAAAGTTGCAACTCAAGAAGAATTTTTCAATACTTTTAATGCCCTTCATGACAAGCAAAAACAGATTGTCCTAACCAGTGATCGTAGTCCAAAACATTTAGAAGGACTCGAGGAAAGGCTTGTAACGCGCTTTAGTTGGGGGTTGACCCAAACTATCACCCCCCCTGACTTTGAAACACGTATTGCCATTTTACAAAGTAAAACGGAACATTTAGGCTACAATTTTCAAAGTGATACTCTAGAATACCTAGCTGGGCAATTTGACTCAAATGTTCGAGATCTTGAGGGAGCTATCAACGACATCACTTTAATTGCCAGAGTAAAAAACATCAAGGATATCACTATTGATATTGCTGCAGAAGCTATTAGAGCTCGAAAACAAGATGTTAGCCAAATTCTCGTCATCCCAATTGATAAAATCCAAAATGAAGTTGGTAACTTTTATGGTGTTAGTATCAAAGAAATGAAGGGAAGCAGACGCCTTCAAAATATTGTGTTAGCCCGTCAAGTAGCCATGTATTTATCTAGAGAACTGACAGATAATAGTCTTCCAAAAATTGGGAAGGAATTTGGAGGAAAAGATCATACAACAGTCATTCATGCCCATGCAAAAATTAAATCTTTGATTGATGAAGACGATAATTTACGTTTAGAAATTGAATCAATCAAAAAGAAAATTAAATAACTTGTGGATAACTTTTACTTTATTATCTTTTTTATCCACATTTTTTAAACAAGCTAAAAAACTTGATATAACTTGTTTAAAGACTGTTTTCCACAGAATTCACAGACCCTATTATTACTATTATCCTTCTAATACTAAAAATAAATAAAGGAGAATCCATGATTCATTTTTCAATTAATAAAAATTTATTTCTACAAGCATTGAATACAACTAAGAGAGCTATTAGTTCTAAAAATGCTATTCCTATTTTATCAACAGTAAAAATTGACGTGACTAACGAAGGTGTTACTTTAATTGGTTCAAATGGTCAGATTTCAATTGAAAATTTTATTTCTCAAAAAAATGAAGATGCTGGTTTGTTAATTACTTCTTTAGGTTCTATCCTTCTTGAAGCTTCTTTCTTCATCAATGTGGTATCTAGTCTACCTGATGTGACTCTTGATTTTAAAGAAATTGAACAAAATCAAATTGTTTTAACCAGTGGAAAATCAGAAATTACCCTAAAAGGAAAAGATAGCGAACAGTACCCACGAATCCAAGAAATTTCAGCAAGCACTCCTTTGGTTCTTGAAACAAAATTACTCAAGAAAATAATCAATGAAACAGCATTTGCTGCAAGTACCCAAGAGAGTCGTCCAATTTTAACAGGTGTTCATTTTGTATTGAGTCAGCATAAGGAGCTAAAAACAGTTGCAACAGACTCTCATCGTCTAAGCCAGAAAAAATTGACTCTTGAAAAAAATAGTGATGATTTTGATGTCGTGATTCCTAGCCGTTCTCTACGCGAATTTTCAGCGGTATTTACAGATGATATCGAAACTGTAGAGATTTTCTTTGCCAATAACCAAATCCTCTTTAGAAGTGAAAATATTAGCTTCTACACACGTTTGTTAGAAGGAAACTATCCTGACACAGATCGTTTGATTCCAACGGACTTTAATACTACTATTACTTTTGATGTTGTAAACTTACGCCAGTCAATGGAACGTGCTCGTCTTTTATCAAGTGCTACTCAAAATGGTACTGTGAAACTTGAAATTAAAGGTGGTATTGTTAGCGCCCATGTTCACTCTCCAGAAGTTGGTAAAGTAAACGAAGAAATCGATACTAATCAGGTTACTGGTGAAGATTTGACCATTAGTTTCAACCCAACTTACTTGATTGATTCCCTCAAGGCTTTAAATAGCGAAAAGGTGACCATTAGCTTTATCTCAGCTGTTCGTCCATTTACTCTTGTGCCAGCAGATACTGACGAGGATTTCATGCAGCTCATTACACCAGTTCGTACAAACTAAGTGAAAGAGGTTGAGCCCAGCTCGCCTCTTTTATGATATAATCGAAAAAGAAAAGGAGAGTAGTATGTATCAAGTTGGAAATTTTGTTGAGATGAAAAAACCACATGCTTGTACTATCAAGTCAACTGGTAAAAAAGCAAATCGTTGGGAAATTACACGTGTAGGAGCAGATATCAAAATAAAATGCAGTAATTGTGACCATGTTGTCATGATGGGACGCTATGATTTTGATCGAAAAATGAATAAAATTATTGACTGAGAACCCTTAGTTAGAGGGTTAGCAAGTTTTCCCTTTTTGTGTTATAATATTAGGGATTGAAATGAAAACGGAGAATGAGAAATATGGCTTTAACAGCAGGTATCGTTGGTTTGCCAAATGTTGGTAAATCAACACTCTTTAATGCAATTACAAAAGCAGGAGCAGAGGCAGCGAACTACCCATTTGCAACGATTGATCCAAACGTTGGAATGGTGGAAGTTCCAGATGAACGACTACAAAAACTAACGGAAATGATCACACCTAAAAAGACAGTTCCAACAACATTTGAATTTACAGATATTGCAGGGATTGTAAAAGGAGCTTCAAAAGGAGAAGGGCTGGGGAATAAATTCTTGGCCAATATCCGTGAAGTAGATGCAATTGTTCACGTAGTTCGTGCTTTTGATGATGAAAATGTCATGCGCGAGCAAGGACGTGAAGACGCCTTTGTGGATCCACTTGCAGATATTGACACCATTAACCTAGAATTGATTCTCGCTGACTTAGAATCAGTCAATAAGCGTTATGCGCGTGTAGAAAAGATGGCACGTACGCAAAAAGATAAAGAATCAGTAGCAGAATTCAATGTTCTTCAAAAGATTAAACCAGTCCTTGAAGATGGGAAATCAGCTCGTACAATCGAATTTACAGATGAGGAACAAAAGGTTGTCAAAGGTCTCTTCCTGTTGACGACTAAACCAGTGCTCTATGTTGCTAATGTGGACGAGGATGTGGTTTCAGAACCTGACTCTATCGACTATGTCAAACAAATTCGTAAATTTGCAGCGACAGAAAATGCTGAAGTAGTCGTTATTTCTGCGCGTGCTGAGGAAGAAATTTCTGAATTGGACGATGAAGATAAAAAAGAGTTTCTTGAAGCCATTGGTTTGACAGAATCAGGTGTAGATAAGTTGACGCGTGCAGCTTACCACTTGCTTGGATTGGGAACTTACTTCACAGCTGGTGAAAAAGAAGTTCGCGCTTGGACCTTCAAACGTGGTATGAAGGCTCCTCAAGCAGCTGGGATTATCCACTCAGACTTTGAAAAAGGCTTTATCCGTGCAGTAACCATGTCATACGATGATTTGGTGAAATATGGATCTGAAAAGGCGGTAAAAGAAGCTGGACGCTTGCGTGAAGAGGGAAAAGAATATATCGTTCAAGATGGCGATATCATGGAATTCCGCTTTAATGTCTAAAAAATTAATAAATGGTGTCAATTAGGTTGGAAAAAAATTCCAACCCTTTTGGCTTTTGAAAGGAAAAATAAATGACCAAATTACTTGTAGGCTTGGGAAATCCAGGGGATAAATATTTTGAAACAAAACACAATGTTGGTTTTATGTTGATTGATCAACTAGCGAGAAAACAGAATGTCACTTTTACACACGATAAGATATTTCAAGCTGACCTAGCATCCTTTTTCCTAAATGGAGAAAAAATTTATCTTGTCAAACCAATGACCTTTATGAATGAAAGTGGAAAAGCAGTTCATGCTTTATTGACTTACTATAGTTTGGATATTGAAGATTTACTCGTCATTTACGACGACCTTGACATGGAAGTTGGGAAAATTCGTTTAAGAGCAAAGGGCTCAGCAGGTGGTCACAATGGTATTAAGTCTATTATTCAACATATTGGAACTCAGGTCTTTAACCGTGTTAAGATTGGAATCGGAAGACCTAAAAATGGTATGTCAGTTGTTCACCATGTTTTGAGTAAGTTTGACAAGGATGATTATATTGATATTTTACAGTCTATTGACAAGGTTGACGATTCTGTAAACTACTATTTAAAAGAGAAAAACTTTGAAAAAACGATGCAGAGGTATAACGGATAAATGGTGACCTTATTAGATTTATTCTCAGAAAATGATCAGATTAAAAAATGGCATCAAAATTTGACAGATAAGAAAAGACAACTAATACTTGGTTTATCAACGTCTACTAAGGCTCTTGCAATTGCAAGTAGTCTAGAAAAAGAAGATAAGATTGTGTTACTGACGTCCACTTATGGAGAGGCAGAAGGACTGGTTAGTGATCTTATCTCTATCTTGGGTGAGGAACTTGTTTATCCGTTTTTGGTAGATGACTCCCCTATGGTCGAGTTTTTGATGTCTTCACAAGAAAAAATCATTTCACGGGTTGAAGCCCTGCGTTTTTTGACTGATTCATCTAAGAAAGGGATTTTAGTTTGTAATATCGCAGCAAGTCGATTGATTTTACCGTCTCCCAATGTATTCAAAGATAGTATTGTAAAAATCTCAGTTGGTGAAGAATATGATCAACACGCGCTTATCCATCAGTTAAAGGAAATTGGCTATCGAAAAGTTACACAAGTACAAACTCAGGGCGAATTTAGTCTGCGAGGAGATATTTTAGATATTTTTGAAATATCCCAGTTAGAACCTTGCCGAATTGAGTTTTTTGGTGATGAAATTGATGGTATCAGGTCATTTGAAGTAGAAACACAATTATCGAAAGAAAATAAGACAGAACTCACCATCTTTCCAGCTAGCGATATGCTTTTGAGAGAAAAGGATTATCAAAGAGGTCAGTCAGCTTTAGAAAAACAAATTTCAAAGACTTTATCACCTATTTTGAAATCCTACCTAGAAGAAATTCTTTCAAGTTTTCACCAAAAACAAAGCCATGCAGATTCTCGGAAGTTTTTATCTTTGTGCTATGATAAGACATGGACTGTATTTGATTATATTGAAAAAAACATACCAATATTCTTTGATGATTATCAAAAATTGATGAATCAGTATGAAGTCTTTGAAAGAGAATTAGCGCAGTACTTTACAGAAGAATTACAGAATAGTAAAGCATTTTCTGATATGCAGTATTTTGCTGATATTGAACAAATCTATAAAAAACAAAGTCCGGTGACCTTTTTCTCTAATCTTCAAAAGGGACTAGGAAATCTCAAGTTTGACCAAATTTATCAATTTAATCAATATCCTGTGCAGGAGTTTTTCAATCAGTTTTCTTTTCTAAAAGAAGAAATTGAACGATACAAAAAAATGGATTACACTATTATCCTGCAATCTAGCAATTCAATGGGAAGTAAGGCATTGGAGGATATGTTAGAGGAATATCAGATTAAATTGGATTTCAGAGATAAGTCAAGAATCTGTCAACAATCTGTAAACTTAATTGAGGGTAACCTAAGACATGGTTTTCATTTTGTAGATGAAAAAATTCTGGTGATTACTGAACATGAGATTTTTCAAAAGAAATTAAAACGTCGTTTTCGCAGACAACATGTTTCAAATGCAGAGCGCTTAAAAGATTATAATGAACTTGAAAAAGGAGATTACGTTGTCCATCATATCCATGGGATTGGTCAATATCTAGGAATTGAAACCATTGAAATCAAAGGGATTCACCGTGATTATGTTAGTGTTCAGTATCAAAATGGGGATCAAATCTCCATCCCAGTAGAGCAGATTCATCTACTGTCCAAATATATTTCAAGTGACGGTAAAGCGCCAAAACTCAATAAATTAAATGATGGTCATTTCAAAAAGACCAAGCAAAAAGTTAAGAACCAGGTAGAGGATATAGCTGACGATTTAATTAAACTTTATTCTGAACGCAGCCAGTTGAAGGGTTTTGCTTTTTCAGCTGATGATGAAGATCAACATGCTTTTGATGATGCCTTTCCTTATGTTGAAACGGATGATCAACTTCGTAGTGTTGAGGAAATCAAGAGAGATATGCAGGCTTCTCAGCCAATGGATCGACTTTTAGTTGGGGATGTTGGTTTTGGAAAGACTGAAGTTGCTATGCGTGCAGCCTTTAAGGCAGTCAATGATCATAAACAGGTTGTCGTCTTAGTTCCGACGACGGTTTTAGCGCAACAGCACTATACAAATTTTAAGGAGCGATTCCAAAATTTTGCAGTTAATATTGATGTGTTGAGTCGCTTTAGAAGTAAAAAAGAGCAGACTGAAACACTTGAAAAATTAAAAAACGGTCAAGTTGATATTTTGATTGGAACCCATCGTGTTTTGTCAAAAGATGTTGTGTTTGCTGATTTGGGCTTGATGATTATTGATGAGGAACAGCGATTTGGTGTCAAGCATAAGGAAACCTTGAAAGAACTGAAAAAACAAGTAGATGTCCTGACCTTGACAGCAACGCCAATTCCTCGTACCCTTCACATGTCTATGCTGGGAATCAGAGATTTGTCTGTTATTGAAACTCCGCCGACTAATCGTTATCCAGTGCAAACCTATGTTTTGGAAAAGAATGAGAGTGTCATTCGTGATGCTGTTTTGCGTGAAATGGAGCGTGGAGGTCAAGTTTACTACCTTTACAACAAAGTTGACACGATTGACCAGAAGGTTTCAGAATTACAGGAGTTAATTCCAGAGGCTTCGATTGGTTATGTTCATGGTCGCATGAGTGAAATCCAGTTGGAAAATACTCTATTAGACTTCATTGAAGGACAATACGATATTTTAGTAACGACTACCATTATTGAGACAGGAGTGGATATTCCCAATGCCAATACTTTATTTATAGAAAATGCGGACCATATGGGCTTGTCAACCTTGTATCAGTTAAGAGGAAGAGTTGGTCGTAGTAATCGTATTGCTTATGCCTATCTCATGTATCGTCCAGAAAAATCAATCAGTGAAGTCTCTGAAAAGAGATTAGAAGCGATAAAAGGATTTACAGAATTGGGCTCAGGATTTAAGATTGCTATGCGAGATCTTTCTATTCGTGGAGCAGGAAATCTCCTAGGAAAATCCCAGTCTGGTTTCATTGATTCTATTGGTTTTGAATTGTATTCGCAGTTACTAGAGGAAGCTATTGCTAAACGAAATGGTAATGGAAACACAAGAACCAAAGGGAATGCCGAATTGATTTTACAAATTGATGCCTATATTCCTGATACTTATATTTCTGACCAAAGACATAAAATCGAAATTTACAAGAAAATTCGTCAAATTGACAACCGTGTCAATTACGAAGACTTACAAGAAGAGCTGATAGACCGTTTTGGAGAGTACCCAGACGTGGTAGCCTATCTTTTAGAGATTGGTTTGGTTAAGTCTTATCTTGACAAGGTCTTTGTTCAACGTGTGGAAAGAAAAGATAATAAAATTACAGTTCAATTTGAAAAAGTCACTCAACGACTGTTTTTAGCTCAAGATTATTTTAAAGCTTTATCCGCAACGAACTTAAAAGCAGGCATCACTGAGAATAAGGGATCAATGGAGCTTGTATTTGATGTCCGAAATAAGAAAGATTATGAAATTTTAGAAGGTCTGCTGATTTTTGGAGAAAGTTTATTAGATATAAAAGAGTCTAAGAAAGAAAATTCCATTTGATATTTTTCTTCTATAAAATAGATAAAAATGGTACAATAATAAGTTGAGGTAATAAGGATGAGATTAGACAAATATTTAAAAGTATCGCGAATTATCAAGCGTCGTACAGTCGCAAAAGAAGTAGCAGATAAAGGCAGAATCAAGGTGAATGGAATCTTGGCCAAAAGTTCAACGGATTTGAAAGTTAATGATCAAGTTGAAATTCACTTTGGCAATAAGTTGCTACTTGTAAAAGTACTGGAGATGAAAGATAGTACAAAAAAAGAAGATGCAGCAGGCATGTATGAAATTATCAGTGAAACACGGGTAGAAGAAAATGTCTAAAAATATCGTACAATTGAATAATTCTTTTATTCAAAATGAACACCAACGCCGTCGCTACCTGATGAAAGAACGGCAAAAACGGAATCGTTTTATGGGATGGGTATTGATTTTGATTATGCTATTATTTATCTTGCCAACTTTTAATTTAGCGCAGAGCTATCAGCAATTACTCCAAAGACGTCAGCAATTAGCAGACTTGCAAACTCAGTATCAAACTTTGAGTGATGAAAAGGATAAGGAAACAGCATTTGCTACCAAGTTGAAAGATGAGGATTATGCTGCCAAATATACACGAGCGAAGTACTATTATTCTAAGTCGAGGGAAATAGTTTATACGATTCCTGACTTGCTTCAAAGGTGATAAAATGGAAAACTTACTAGACGTAATAGAGCAATTTTTGAGTTTGTCAGATGAAAAGCTGGAAGAATTGGCTGATAAAAATCAATTATTGCGTTTACAAGAAGAAAAGGAAAGGAAGAATGCGTAAATTCTTAATTATTTTGTTGCTACCAAGTTTTTTTACCATTTCAAAAGTTGTTAGTACAGAAAAAGAAGTCGTCTATACTTCGAAAGAAATTTATTACCTTTCACAATCTGACTTTGGTATTTATTTTAGAGAAAAGCTAAATTCTCCTATGGTTTATGGAGAAGTTCCTGTTTATGCAAATGAAGATTTAGTAGTGGAATCTGGAAAATTGACTCCCAAAACAAGTTTTCAAATAACTGAGTGGCGCTTAAATAAACAAGGGATTCCGGTATTTAAGCTATCAAATCATCAATTCATAGCTGCGGACAAACGATTTTTATATGATCAGTCAGAGGTAACTCCAATAATAAAAAAAGTATGGTTAGAATCTGATTTTAAACTGTACAATAGTCCTTATGATTTAAAAGAAGTGAAATCATCCTTATCAGCTTATTCACAAGTATCAATCGACAAGACCATATTTGTAGAAGGAAGAGAATTTCTACATATTGATCAGGTTGGATGGGTAGATAAGGAATCAACTTCTGAAGAAGATAATCGGATGAGTAAAGTCCAAGAAATGTTATCGGAAAAATATCAGAAGGATTCATTCTCTATTTATGTTAAGCAACTGACTACTGGAAAAGAAGCTGGTATCAATCAAGATGAAAAGATGTATGCAGCTAGTGTTTTGAAACTCCCTTATCTCTATTATGCGCAAGAAAAAATAAATGAGGGTCTTTATCAGTTAGATACGACTGTAAAATACGTATCTGAAGTCAATGATTTTCCAGGTTCTTATAAAACAGAGGGAAGTGGTAGTCTTCCTAAAAAAGAGGATAATAAAGAATATTCTCTCAAGGATTTAATTACGAAAGTATCTAAAGAATCGGATAATGTAGCTCATAATATATTGGGATATTACATTTCAAACCAATCTGATGCAACATTCAAATCCAAGATGTCTGCCATTATGGGAGATGATTGGGATCCAAAAGAAAAATTGATTTCTTCCAAGATGGCCGGGAAGGTCATGGAAGCTATTTATAATCAAAATGGATTTGTGCTAGAGTCCTTGACCAAAACAGATTTTGATAATCAGCGAATTGCCAAAGCTGTTTCTGTGAAGGTCGCTCATAAAATTGGGGATGCGGACGAATTTAAGCATGATACGGGTGTTGTCTATGCAGATTCTCCATTTATTCTTTCTATTTTCACTAAGAATTCTGATTATGATACAATTTCTCAGATATCCAAGGATGTTTATGAGGTTCTAAAATGAGGGAACAAGATTTTTTAAATCATTTTCTCAAGAAGGGATATTTCAAAAAGCATGCTAAGGTGGTGTTAGCTCTTTCTGGTGGGTTAGATTCTATGTTTCTATTTAAGGTATTATCTACTTATCAAAAAGAGTTAGAAATTGAATTGATCTTAGCTCATGTGAATCATAAGCAGAGAATTGAATCAGATTGGGAAGAAAAGGAATTAAGGAAGTTGGCTACTGAAGCAGAGCTTCCTATTTATATCAGCAATTTTTCAGGAGAATTTTCAGAAGCGCGTGCACGAAATTTTCGTTATGATTTTTTTCAAGAGATCATGAAAAAGACAGGTGCGACAGCTTTAGTCACTGCCCACCATGCGGATGATCAGGTGGAAACGATTTTAATGCGTTTGATTCGAGGCACTCGTTTGCGCTATCTATCAGGAATTAAGGAGAAGCAAGTAGTCGGAGAGATAGAAATCATTCGGCCCTTCTTGCATTTTCAGAAAAAAGACTTTCCACCAATTTTTCACTTTGAAGATACATCAAATCAGGAAAATCATTATTTTCGCAATCGTATTCGAAACGCTTATTTACCAGAATTAGAAAAAGAAAATCCTCGATTTAGAGATGCAATCTTAAGTATCGGAAATGAAATTTTAGATTATGACTTAGCTATAGCTGAATTATCTAACAATATTGATGTAGAAAATTTAGATCAGCTATTGTCTTACTCTGAGTCGACACAAAGAGTTTTACTTCAAACTTATCTGAATCGTTTTCCAGATTTGAAGCTTACAAAAGCTCAGTTTGAAGAAGTTAGACAAATTTTAAAAACTAAAAGCCAGTATAGTCATCCGATTAAAAATGGTTATGAATTGATAAAAGAGTATCAACAGTTTCAGATTTGTAAAATCAGTCCGCAGGCTGATGAAAAGGAAGATGAACTTGTGTTACACTATCAAAATCAGGTATCTTATCAAGGATATTTATTTTCCTTTGGAATTCCTTTAGAAGGTGAATCAATTCAACAAATACCTGTTTCACGCGAAACATCCATACACATTCGTCATCGAAAACCAGGAGATGTTTTGATTCAAAATGGGCATAGAAAAAAACTCAGACGTCTATTTATTGATTTGAAAATCCCTATGGAAAAGCGAAAATCTGCTCTGATTATTGAGCAATTTGGTGAAATTGTCTCAATTTTAGGAATTGCGACCAGTAATTTGAGTAAAAACACGAAAAATGATATAATGAACACTGTACTTTATATAGAAAAAATAGATAGGTAAAAAAATGTTAGAAAACGATATTAAAAAAATCCTCGTTTCACACGATGAAATTACAGAAGCTGCTAAAAAATTAGGTGCTCAATTAACTAAGGACTATGCAGGAAAAAATCCAATCTTGGTTGGGATTTTAAAAGGATCTATTCCTTTTATGGCTGAATTGGTCAAACATATTGATACACATATTGAAATGGACTTCATGATGGTTTCTAGCTACCATGGTGGAACAGCAAGTAGTGGTGTCATCAATATTAAACAAGATGTGACTCAAGATATCAAAGGAAGACATGTTCTATTTGTAGAAGATATCATTGATACAGGTCAAACTTTGAAGAATTTGCGAGATATGTTTATTGCAAGAGATGCAGCTTCTGTTAAGATTGCAACCTTATTGGATAAACCAGAGGGACGTGTTGTAGAAATTGAGGCAGACTATACCTGCTTTACTATCCCAAATGAGTTTGTAGTAGGTTATGGTTTAGACTACAAAGAAAATTATCGTAATCTTCCTTATGTTGGAGTATTGAAAGAAGAAGTGTATTCAAATTAGAAAGAACAATTTTTAATGAAAAAACAAAATAATGGTTTAATTAAAAATCCTTTTCTATGGTTATTACTTATTTTTTTCCTAGTTACAGCTTACCAGTATTTTAGTACAGGTAGTGTTGCAGGGAAAAGTGAGCAAATTAATTATACAGAATTGGTAAAAGAAATTACCGATGACAATGTAAAAGAATTAACTTATCAACCAAATGGTAGTGTTATCGAAGTTTCTGGTGTCTATAAAAATCCTAAAACAAGTAAAGAAGAAACAGGCATTCAGTTCTTTTCTCCATCTGTTACAACAGTAGAGAAATTTTCAAGTATTATTCTTCCCTCTGATACCACAGTATCAGAATTGCAAAAGCTTGCTTCTGATCATAAAGCGGAAGTAACTGTTAAGCATGAAAGTTCAAGTGGTATGTGGATTAATCTACTCGTATCCATTGTGCCATTTGGGATTCTTTTCTTCTTCCTATTCTCTATGATGGGAAATATGGGGGGAGGCAATGGTCGTAACCCAATGAGTTTTGGACGTAGTAAGGCTAAAGCTGCAAATAAAGAAGATATTAAAGTAAGATTTTCAGATGTTGCTGGAGCTGAGGAAGAAAAACAAGAACTAGTTGAAGTTGTTGAATTCTTAAAAGATCCAAAACGATTTACAAAACTTGGAGCCCGGATTCCAGCAGGTGTTCTTTTGGAGGGACCTCCGGGAACAGGTAAGACATTGCTTGCTAAGGCAGTCGCCGGAGAAGCAGGCGTTCCATTCTTTAGTATCTCAGGTTCTGACTTTGTAGAAATGTTTGTCGGAGTTGGAGCTAGTCGTGTTCGTTCTCTTTTTGAAGATGCAAAAAAAGCAGCACCAGCTATCATCTTTATCGATGAAATTGATGCTGTTGGACGTCAACGTGGAGTCGGTCTTGGTGGAGGTAATGATGAACGTGAACAAACCTTGAACCAACTCTTGATTGAGATGGATGGTTTTGAGGGAAATGAAGGGATTATTGTCATCGCTGCGACAAACCGTTCAGATGTACTTGACCCTGCCCTTCTGCGTCCAGGACGTTTTGATAGAAAAGTATTGGTTGGCCGTCCTGATGTTAAGGGGCGCGAAGCAATCTTGAAAGTTCATGCTAAGAACAAGCCTTTAGCAGAAGATGTTGATTTGAAATTAGTGGCTCAACAAACTCCAGGCTTTGTTGGTGCTGACTTAGAGAATGTCTTGAATGAAGCAGCCTTGGTTGCCGCTCGTCGCAATAAGTCGATAATTGATGCCTCAGATATTGATGAAGCAGAAGATAGAGTGATTGCTGGACCTTCTAAGAAAGATAAGACAGTTTCACAAAAAGAACGAGAATTGGTTGCTTTCCATGAGGCAGGACATACCATTGTTGGTCTAGTCTTGTCGAATGCTCGCGTTGTCCATAAGGTTACAATTGTACCACGCGGCCGTGCAGGTGGTTACATGATTGCACTTCCTAAGGAAGATCAAATGCTTCTATCTAAAGAAGATATGAAAGAGCAATTGGCTGGCTTAATGGGTGGACGTGTAGCTGAAGAAATTATTTTTAATGTCCAAACGACAGGAGCTTCAAACGACTTTGAACAAGCGACACAAATGGCGCGTGCAATGGTTACAGAGTACGGTATGAGTGAAAAACTAGGTCCAGTTCAATATGAGGGCAATCATGCTATGTTTGGTGCACAAAGCCCTCAAAAATCAATTTCAGAACAAACAGCTTATGAAATTGACGAAGAGGTTCGTTCATTATTGAATGAAGCACGAAATAAAGCTGCTGAAATTATTCAGTCAAATAGTGAAACTCACAAGTTGATTGCAGAAGCATTATTGAAATACGAAACATTGGATAGTACACAAATTAAATCTCTCTATGAAACAGGAAAGATGCCTGAAACAGTAGAAGAGGAATCTCATGCACTATCCTATGATGAAGTAAAGTCAAAAATGAATGACGAAAAATAACCTTAAGAGAGGCCTGTCCTCTCTTTTTTGTGCAGTTGAGGAGCTAAAGGGAACAGAATGGAGGAAATGAACCCAACTAGCTTCTTTATTTGTTAGACTGTACACAGAAAGGGGAAAAGAATGCTTAAAGAATTGTATGAAGAAGTCCAGGGAACTGTGTATAAGTGTAGAAATGAATATTACCTTCATTTATGGGAATTGTCGGATTGGGACCAAGAAGGCATGATTTGCTTACATGAATTGATCAGTAGAGAAGAAGGACTGGTAGAAGATATACCACGTTTACGTAAATATTTCAAAACCAAGTTCCGGAATCGGATTTTAGATTATCTCCGTAAGCAAGAAAGCCACAAACGAAGATATGATAAAGAAACATATGAAGAAGTGAGTGAGATAAGTCATCGTATAAGTGAGGGCGGTCTATGGCTAGATGACTATTATCTCTTTCATGAAACACTAAGAGATTATAGAAACAAACAAAGTAAAGAGCAACGAGAAGAGTTAGAACGCGTTTTAAGAAATGAACGTTTCCGAGGGCGTCAAAGAGTGCTAAAGGACTTACGTATTGTGTTTAAAGAGTTTGATATCCGTACTCATTAGGAATTCATGCAAAAAAGTAAAAAAAGTTTAAAAAAGGTGTTGACAAAGTTTGAAAAGTGGGTATAATAGTAAGAGTTGAAAATAACAACTCTGGTCCGTTGGTCAAGGGGTTAAGACACCGCCTTTTCACGGCGGTAACACGGGTTCGAATCCCGTACGGACTATGGTATGTTGCGGTAGGAACACTTGATGAAAAAAGTTTTAAAAAAGTTTCAAAAAAGTGTTGACAAGCGAAAGCGGCTGTGATATACTAATATAGTTGTCGCTTGAGAGAAGCGAGTGACAAAGACCTTTGAAAACTGAACAAGACGAACCAATGTGCAGGGCACTACAACAACTGTTGTAGTACTGAACAATGAAAAAACAATAAATCTGTCAGTGACAGAAATGAGTGAGAACTCAAACTTTTAATGAGAGTTTGATCCTGGCTCAGGACGAACGCTGGCGGCGTGCCTAATACATGCAAGTAGAACGCTGAAGGAGGAGCTTGCTTCTCTGGATGAGTTGCGAACGGGTGAGTAACGCGTAGGTAACCTGCCTGGTAGCGGGGGATAACTATTGGAAACGATAGCTAATACCGCATAAGAGTAGATGTTGCATGACATTTGCTTAAAAGGTGCAATTGCATCACTACCAGATGGACCTGCGTTGTATTAGCTAGTTGGTGGGGTAACGGCTCACCAAGGCGACGATACATAGCCGACCTGAGAGGGTGATCGGCCACACTGGGACTGAGACACGGCCCAGACTCCTACGGGAGGCAGCAGTAGGGAATCTTCGGCAATGGACGGAAGTCTGACCGAGCAACGCCGCGTGAGTGAAGAAGGTTTTCGGATCGTAAAGCTCTGTTGTAAGAGAAGAACGAGTGTGAGAGTGGAAAGTTCACACTGTGACGGTATCTTACCAGAAAGGGACGGCTAACTACGTGCCAGCAGCCGCGGTAATACGTAGGTCCCGAGCGTTGTCCGGATTTATTGGGCGTAAAGCGAGCGCAGGCGGTTAGATAAGTCTGAAGTTAAAGGCTGTGGCTTAACCATAGTACGCTTTGGAAACTGTTTAACTTGAGTGCAAGAGGGGAGAGTGGAATTCCATGTGTAGCGGTGAAATGCGTAGATATATGGAGGAACACCGGTGGCGAAAGCGGCTCTCTGGCTTGTAACTGACGCTGAGGCTCGAAAGCGTGGGGAGCAAACAGGATTAGATACCCTGGTAGTCCACGCCGTAAACGATGAGTGCTAGGTGTTAGACCCTTTCCGGGGTTTAGTGCCGTAGCTAACGCATTAAGCACTCCGCCTGGGGAGTACGACCGCAAGGTTGAAACTCAAAGGAATTGACGGGGGCCCGCACAAGCGGTGGAGCATGTGGTTTAATTCGAAGCAACGCGAAGAACCTTACCAGGTCTTGACATCCCTCTGACCGCTCTAGAGATAGAGTTTTCCTTCGGGACAGAGGTGACAGGTGGTGCATGGTTGTCGTCAGCTCGTGTCGTGAGATGTTGGGTTAAGTCCCGCAACGAGCGCAACCCCTATTGTTAGTTGCCATCATTCAGTTGGGCACTCTAGCGAGACTGCCGGTAATAAACCGGAGGAAGGTGGGGATGACGTCAAATCATCATGCCCCTTATGACCTGGGCTACACACGTGCTACAATGGCTGGTACAACGAGTCGCAAGCCGGTGACGGCAAGCTAATCTCTTAAAGCCAGTCTCAGTTCGGATTGTAGGCTGCAACTCGCCTACATGAAGTCGGAATCGCTAGTAATCGCGGATCAGCACGCCGCGGTGAATACGTTCCCGGGCCTTGTACACACCGCCCGTCACACCACGAGAGTTTGTAACACCCGAAGTCGGTGAGGTAACCGTAAGGAGCCAGCCGCCTAAGGTGGGATAGATGATTGGGGTGAAGTCGTAACAAGGTAGCCGTATCGGAAGGTGCGGCTGGATCACCTCCTTTCTAAGGATAAGGAACTGCGCATTGGTCTTGTTTAGTCTTGAGAGGTCTTGTGGGGCCTTAGCTCAGCTGGGAGAGCGCCTGCTTTGCACGCAGGAGGTCAGCGGTTCGATCCCGCTAGGCTCCATTGGTGAGAGATCACCAAGTAATGCACATTGAAAATTGAATATCTATATCAAATAGTAACAAGAAAATAAACCGAAAACGCTGTAGTATTAATAAGAGTTTATGACTGAAAGGTCAGAAAAATAAGGTTAAGTTAATAAGGGCGCACGGTGGATGCCTTGGCACTAGGAGCCGAAGAAGGACGTGACAAACGACGATATGCCTTGGGTAGCTGTAAGTAAGCGATGATCCAGGGATTTCCGAATGGGGGAACCCAACAGGTACTACCTGTTACCCGCATCTGTTAAGGATGTGAGGAGGAAGACGCAGTGAACTGAAACATCTAAGTAGCTGCAGGAAGAGAAAGCAAAAGCGATTGCCTTAGTAGCGGCGAGCGAAACGGCAGAAGGGCAAACCGAAGAGTTTACTCTTCGGGGTTGTAGGACTGCAATGTGGACTCAAAGATTATAGAAGAATGATTTGGGAAGATCAGCCAAAGAGAGTAATAGCCTCGTATTTAAAATAGTCTTTGTACCTAGCAGTATCCTGAGTACGGCGGGACACGAGAAATCCCGTCGGAATCTGGGAGGACCATCTCCCAACCCTAAATACTCCCTAGTGACCGATAGTGAACCAGTACCGTGAGGGAAAGGTGAAAAGCACCCCGGGAGGGGAGTGAAATAGAACCTGAAACCGTGTGCCTACAACAAGTTCGAGCCCGTTAATGGGTGAGAGCGTGCCTTTTGTAGAATGAACCGGCGAGTTACGTTATGATGCGAGGTTAAGTTGAAGAGACGGAGCCGTAGGGAAACCGAGTCTGAACAGGGCGAATTAGTATCATGACGTAGACCCGAAACCATGTGACCTACCCATGAGCAGGTTGAAGGTGCGGTAAGACGCACTGGAGGACCGAACCAGGGCACGTTGAAAAGTGCTTGGATGACTTGTGGGTAGCGGAGAAATTCCAAACGAACTTGGAGATAGCTGGTTCTCTCCGAAATAGCTTTAGGGCTAGCGTCGATATTAGAGATTCTTGGAGGTAGAGCACTGTTTGGGTGAGGGGTCCATCCCGGATTACCAATCTCAGATAAACTCCGAATGCCAATGAATTATGGTCGGCAGTCAGACTGCGAGTGCTAAGATCCGTAGTCGAAAGGGAAACAGCCCAGACCACCAGCTAAGGTCCCAAAATAATTGTTAAGTGGAAAAGGATGTGGGGTTGCACAGACAACTAGGATGTTAGCTTAGAAGCAGCTATTCATTCAAAGAGTGCGTAATAGCTCACTAGTCGAGTGACCCTGCGCCGAAAATGTACCGGGGCTAAAACAATTTACCGAAGCTGTGGATACCTTTATAGGTATGGTAGGAGAGCGTTCTATGTGTGAAGAAGGTATACCGTGAGGAGTGCTGGAACGCATAGAAGTGAGAATGCCGGTATGAGTAGCGAAAGACAGGTGAGAATCCTGTCCACCGTAAGACTAAGGTTTCAAGGGGAAGGCTCGTCCGCCCTGGGTTAGTCGGGACCTAAGGAGAGACCGAAAGGTGTATCCGATGGACAACAGGTTGATATTCCTGTACTAGAGTATGTAGTGATGGAGGGACGCAGTAGGCTAACTAAAGCAGACGATTGGAAGAGTCTGTCTAAGCAGTGAGGTGTGAATTGAGTTAAATGCTTAGTTCTATAACATTGAGCTGTGATGGGGAGCGAAGTTTAGTAGCGAAGTTAGTGACGTCACACTGCCAAGAAAAGCTTCTAGCGTTTAAACATACTCTACCCGTACCGCAAACCGACACAGGTAGTCGAGGCGAGTAGCCTCAGGTGAGCGAGAGAACTCTCGTTAAGGAACTCGGCAAAATGACCCCGTAACTTCGGGAGAAGGGGTGCTGACTTTAAGTCAGCCGCAGTGAATAGGCCCAAGCAACTGTTTATCAAAAACACAGCTCTCTGCTAAATCGTAAGATGATGTATAGGGGGTGACGCCTGCCCGGTGCTGGAAGGTTAAGAGGAGTGCTTAGCGTAAGCGAAGGTATGAATTGAAGCCCCAGTAAACGGCGGCCGTAACTATAACGGTCCTAAGGTAGCGAAATTCCTTGTCGGGTAAGTTCCGACCCGCACGAAAGGCGTAATGATTTGGGCACTGTCTCAACGAGAGACTCGGTGAAATTTTAGTACCTGTGAAGATGCAGGTTACCCGCGACAGGACGGAAAGACCCCATGGAGCTTTACTGCAGTTTGATATTGAGTGTCTGTACCACATGTACAGGATAGGTAGGAGTCTATGAGATCGGGACGCCAGTTTCGAAGGAGACGTTGTTGGGATACTACCCTTGTGTTATGGCCACTCTAACCCAGATAGGTGATCCCTATCGGAGACAGTGTCTGACGGGCAGTTTGACTGGGGCGGTCGCCTCCTAAAAGGTAACGGAGGCGCCCAAAGGTTCCCTCAGAATGGTTGGAAATCATTCGCAGAGTGTAAAGGTATAAGGGAGCTTGACTGCGAGAGCTACAACTCGAGCAGGGACGAAAGTCGGGCTTAGTGATCCGGTGGTTCCGTATGGAAGGGCCATCGCTCAACGGATAAAAGCTACCCTGGGGATAACAGGCTTATCTCCCCCAAGAGTTCACATCGACGGGGAGGTTTGGCACCTCGATGTCGGCTCGTCGCATCCTGGGGCTGTAGTCGGTCCCAAGGGTTGGGCTGTTCGCCCATTAAAGCGGCACGCGAGCTGGGTTCAGAACGTCGTGAGACAGTTCGGTCCCTATCCGTCGCGGGCGTAGGAAATTTGAGAGGATCTGCTCCTAGTACGAGAGGACCAGAGTGGACTTACCGCTGGTGTACCAGTTGTCTTGCCAAAGGCATCGCTGGGTAGCTATGTAGGGAAGGGATAAACGCTGAAAGCATCTAAGTGTGAAACCCACCTCAAGATGAGATTTCCCATGATTTTATATCAGTAAGAGCCCTGAGAGATGATCAGGTAGATAGGTTAGAAGTGGAAGTGTGGCGACACATGTAGCGGACTAATACTAATAGCTCGAGGACTTATCCAAAGTAACTGAGAATACGAAAGCGAACGGTTTTCTTAGTTTGAATAGATATTCAATTTTGAGTAGGTATTACTCAGAGTTAAGTGACGATAGCCTAGGAGATACACCTGTACCCATGCCGAACACAGAAGTTAAGCCCTAGAACGCCGGAAGTAGTTGGGGGTTGCCCCCTGTGAGATATGGAAGTCGCTTAGCTTTATTCCGCCATAGCTCAGTTGGTAGTAGCGCATGACTGTTAATCATGATGTCGTAGGTTCGAGTCCTACTGGCGGAGTAGTTAATTAAAAGAGGTTTTGACCTCTTTTTTGTTATATAATTAATAATCTATCTCGCACCTAATGAAGCGGAATATTTTTCTTATACCATCATTTTATAGCAATGATAGCACTTTAAACGACGTTTTCTAAGGAGAATTATAGTAGGCATACCAGTAGTTTCAAGGTAAGGAATTTTAGAAGGTTTTTGAAAGTCATATTTCTTCATTTAACTTCTGCAGTCAGGGAAAGATGGGGCGTCGTAGTCCAGTTTAGCGATGATTTTCTTATGTGTATCCCTATTGATGATATCCATAATTTAGAAATTAGGGTCTGTAAGCTCTAGTAATTTTGTGATAAATGGAATTTTTTTCTACCCTAAAATAGGCTCCATAATATCCATAGGGGATTTACCCACTACAAATATTATAGAGCCAGAAAAGCTAATCTCGAGAAAGGACAAATTTCGTCCTTTCTTTTTTTGATGTTTAGAGCGATGAAAATCCGTTTTTTGAAGTTTTCAAAGTTCCGAAAACCAAAGTCGTTGCGCTTGATAAGTTTGATGGGATTATTAGTGACTTCTAGTTTGGCGTTAGAATAGGCTAGTTTAAGGATATTGACAATTTTCTTGTTATGCTAACTTCTCAAACTAACTTCCACTTGCCTAGCCGAAGTGGAAATTAGTCTAAAACGGATTTTTATGGTGGAATTAAGTGTGAGACGTTTGAATTAGAAATGAGGCTCACTATGACAAAACATAAACACCTTACCCTTTCAGACCGTAACGATATCCAACTAGACTTAGAGCGCAGTGAAACCTTCAAAGCTATCGGACAATCCATTCTAAAAGACCCAACTACTGTTTCCAAAGAAGTCAAACGAAACAAACAAATTAGATACTCTACCTCTAACAACCTTCCTTGCCCTCTACTCGACAAAGCGCCCTTTGTCTGTAATGGCTGCCCTAAAAGAAGACAAAACTGTGGCTATAAGAAGATCTTCTACCTCGCTAAACAAGCTCAAAAACAGTACGAACAAACTCTTGTTGAATCTCGTGAAGGAACTCCCCTCAATTCCAAGACCTTCTGGGACATGGACAAAGTCATTTCTGATGGGGTTAAAAAGGGACAACACATCTATCCATAACCTTGATGTCAGCTCCTCAACTGTCTATCGGCACATCCGAAAAGGATACCTATCTATCGCTCCTATTGACCTAGCCAGAGCCGTTAAATTCAAAGAAAGATGGAAAAGTAAGCTACCTTCCATCCCTAAAGAAGCGAAAAAAGACCGTTCCTATGAGGATTTCCAAAACTATTTAGTACTGAATCAACTAGACTCTTGGCTGGAAATGGATACAGTTTTGGGCAGAATGGGAGGTAAAGTCCTACTCACCTTCAATCTATCTTTCTGTAACTTTATCTTCGCTAGACTTCTGGATAATAAAACTGCCCTTAAGGTTACCAAACACCTTTATAAAATCAAGATCACTCTTCACCAAGCTGACAAAGATTTCTTCCAACTCTTTCCTGTCATTCTTACCGATAATGGTGGAGAGTTTGCCAGGATTGATGATATCGAAATGGATGTGCGAGGAGAGAGTAAACTCTTCTTTTGTGACCCTAATCGCTCTGACCAGAAAGGGAGAATCGAGAAAAATCACACGCTGATTCGCGACATTCTACCTAAAGGAACTTCTTTTGACAACTTAACTCAAGAGGACATCAATCTCGTTTGTTCGCATGTCAACAGTGTCAAACGTGCCGCTTTGAATGGAAAGTCAGCCTATGAACTCTTTGCCTTTACCTATGGAGAAGAAATTCCTAAACTTCTCGGCATTTCTAAAATACCTGCAGAAGACGTCTGCCAGTCGTCTAAATTACTTCAACATAAGATCTAAAAACTAATCTTTAACCGCATTCAAACGTCTCACACTAACTTCCACCATAGCGGAACTTAATCTGAAACGCTTTCAGATAAGGCGATTTTGTGCGCTCTTTTTTTCGATTCATTTTGGTTACAAAAGCTATAAAATCAAATATGAGTAAAACCAGTGGAAGTTATCCTGACACGGAATTCCACTGGTTTTTATGATTTTTATCAAACTAACTTCCGTTTGGATTAGCAGTGGAAGTTAGTTTGGGAATTGACAATTTTCTCGTTATCTTTGAGAAATGTTTTAAAGATAGTTTGAAAAATTTGATACTATGCGTTTTTCTTATTTTAAGATTTTTACCTCAGTCTCTTTTAGTATTTAACGCAGTTAATAAGGTCTTTACAATAGTTTAATTTAGGTAGTAAATTTGTTTCTATTCTGTCAACTTTTCCTATTTTTTCTCTTGTTGAGGTTGGTATTTTAACAATTCAGGAATTGATAGTGAATATGTAAAATTTTTTGTTAGAATAAGTTTATAAAAAAGAAAAGGAGTATATATTTATGCTAAAAAGTATTTATGAGCAGATGGCGGATTTCTATGACAGTATCGAAGAAGAGTATGCTACTTTCTTTGGTAATAGTTGGGACTGGGAACATTTTCATTTTAAATTTTTGATTTATTATTTAGTTAGATATGGCATTGGGTGTCGTAGGGATTTTATTGTTTACCATTATCGTGTTGCTTATCGTTTGTATCTTGAAAAGATGATAATGAAACAAGGTTTTGTTGCTTGTTGAGATGTTTTGAGTAAATTTCCGAACAAATTTACTTTTTTATGGAAAGATAATAATAAATAGCTGCTTATTTTTCTAAATCATTTTTTAATAGTTGGAAATAGCAAATCTTTCTATTGTTTCTTCTTGATAAAAAGGCGATTTTTTCTTATAATAAATTGTAAGATATAATTGCAGGTGAGAGTCCTGCCATGTATGTGAGAAAGGAAGAGCCTGAGGGCTCAGACAAGATTATGACTTCAGTTGTTGTTGTAGGTACCCAATGGGGTGATGAAGGTAAAGGGAAGATTACAGACTTCCTTTCAGCGAATGCAGAAGTGATTGCACGTTACCAAGGTGGTGATAATGCAGGTCACACGATTGTGATTGATGGTAAGAAGTTTAAATTGCACTTGATTCCATCTGGGATTTTCTTCCCTGAAAAAATCTCTGTTATTGGGAATGGTATGGTTGTAAATCCTAAATCTCTTGTAAAAGAGTTGAGCTATCTTCATGAGGAAGGTGTGACAACTGATAACTTGCGTATTTCTGATCGCGCGCATGTCATTTTGCCTTATCATATCGAGTTAGATCGTTTGCAAGAAGAAGCTAAGGGCGACAATAAGATTGGGACTACAATCAAGGGAATTGGTCCAGCTTATATGGACAAGGCTGCTCGTGTGGGAATTCGTATCGCCGATCTTTTGGATAAAGACATTTTCCGTGAGCGTTTAGAACGTAACCTTGCTGAAAAGAATCGTCTTTTTGAAAAATTGTATGATAGTAAAGCTATCGTCTTCGATGATATTTTTGAAGAATATTACGAATATGGTCAACAAATCAAGAAATATGTGACAGACACGTCCGTCATTTTGAATGATGCGCTTGATAATGGTAAACGTGTGCTTTTTGAAGGTGCACAAGGTGTTATGCTAGATATTGACCAAGGGACCTATCCATTTGTTACTTCTTCAAACCCTGTGGCTGGTGGTGTGACAATTGGTTCTGGTGTTGGTCCAAGTAAGATTGACAAGGTTGTAGGTGTATGTAAAGCCTATACGAGTCGTGTAGGAGACGGTCCTTTCCCAACTGAGTTGTTTGATGAAGTGGGAGAACGTATCCGTGAAGTCGGTCATGAATATGGTACAACAACTGGTCGTCCACGTCGTGTGGGATGGTTTGATTCAGTTGTGATGCGTCATAGTCGTCGTGTTTCTGGTATTACTAATCTTTCATTGAACTCTATCGATGTTTTGAGTGGTTTAGATACTGTGAAAATCTGCGTGGCCTATGATCTTGATGGTCAACGTATTGACTACTATCCAGCTAGTCTTGAGCAATTGAAACGTTGCAAGCCTATCTATGAAGAGTTGCCAGGTTGGTCAGAAGATATTACTGGAGTTCGTAATTTGGAAGATCTTCCTGAGAATGCGCGTAACTACGTTCGTCGTGTGAGTGAATTGGTTGGCGTTCGTATTTCTACTTTCTCAGTAGGTCCTGGTCGTGAGCAAACAAATATTTTAGAAAGTGTTTGGTCCTAAGAGATTTTTAAGATTTGTTTAAGATAGGTCGGGTATACTATAGACAGTTACAAGAAGACCTCCTAACTTGTTGTAACAAATATCCTAAACTTTTCTTTTTCATAATAATCTCCCTATAAAGTCACCGCATTCGGTGGCTTTTTTTGTGTAGGGATTCATGATATAATAATAAAACTGACAAGTAGGAAAAGGGAAATTGATGAATTATACAGTTGAAGAAAAAGAAGTTTTTATGAGGGAGGCTTTGAGAGAGGCTGAGATTGCCCTGGAACACGATGAAATTCCGATTGGTTGTGTGATTGTCAAGGACGGAGAAATCATTGGTCGTGGGCATAATGCACGTGAGGAGTTGCAGCGAGCGGTTATGCACGCGGAGATTATGGCCATAGAGAATGCGAACCTGAGTGAGGAGAGCTGGCGCTTGCTGGATTGCACGCTTTTTGTGACCATTGAGCCGTGTGTCATGTGTAGTGGGGCGATTGGACTTGCCCGTATTCCAAACGTGGTCTATGGGGCTAAAAACCAGAAATTTGGCGCTGCTGGGAGTTTGTACGATATTTTGACAGATGAGCGTCTCAATCATCGTGTGGAGGTTGAAACGGGAATTTTGGAAGATGAATGCGCAGCTATTATGCAGGACTTTTTTAGAAATAGACGGAAAAAATAATTTTGCTTTTAAAATGAATAGGAATGTGATATAATAAATAGTGGAGCAACAGTTCTGCGTGAAGCGGGTCAGGGGAGGAATCCAGCAGCCCTAAGCGATTTGAATTGTGTGCTCTTTTTTTCGTGCTTTTTACGAATAAATAAGATAGAATAATCTAGAATAAATGATAATAGAAAAGAGAAGATGATGAAAATTCGTGGTTTTGAATTGGTTTCGACTTTTACAGATAAAAATTTATTGCCCAAGCGTGAGACAGCGCATGCGGCTGGTTACGACTTAAAGGTTGCTGTGCGTACAGTTATAGCTCCAGGAGAGATTGTCTTGGTTCCTACAGGGGTTAAGGCTTATATGCAGCCGACTGAGGTTCTCTACCTTTATGATCGCTCTTCAAATCCTCGTAAGAAGGGCTTGGTCTTGATTAACTCGGTTGGTGTCATTGATGGGGATTATTATGGAAATCCTGGGAATGAAGGTCACATTTTTGCTCAGATGAAGAATATTACAGATCAAGAGGTTGTTCTTGAAGTTGGAGAACGTGTGGTCCAGGCTGTCTTTGCGCCTTTCTTAATCGTAGATGGAGATGTGGCAGACGGCGTGCGGACTGGTGGATTTGGATCGACAGGGCACTAGAATGAAGATTATCTTTGTACGTCATGGAGAGCCAGATTATTGTGAGTTAGAGGAGCATTCTTATACGGGATTTGGGATAGATTTGGCGCCCTTATCTGAGAAGGGACGGCAGCAGGCTCAGGAACTGAGCACCAATCCTTTACTCCTTTCAGCTGAAATAATTATATCTTCTGCAGTCACAAGAGCTTTAGAAACGGCTTTTTATGTGGTTTGTGCTACGGGACTTCCTTTAAGAGTAGAGCCTTTGTTACATGAATGGCAGGTCTATGAAAGTGGCACAGATAATTTTGAAAAAGCTCGTACTATGTTTCTAGAAAATAAGGGGGAGTTACTTCCTAATAGTCCTATTCAATATGAGACAGCTACGGAGATGAAGTCTCGTTTTCTAGAATGCATGGCTAAGTATCGAGATTACCAGACCGTGATAGTGGTAACTCACAACATGCTCATGCGCCAGTTTGTGCCAAATGAGAAGATTGATTTTTGCCAAGTGATTGAATGTGAGATAGAGATATAGAAAGAGGTTTATCATCGCAAAGAAAAAAGCGACATTTGTATGTCAAAATTGTGGGTATAATTCCCCTAAATATCTGGGACGTTGTCCCAACTGTGGGTCTTGGTCTTCTTTTGTAGAAGAGGTTGAGGTTGCCGAGGTCAAGAATGCGCGTGTGTCCTTGACAGGTGAGAAAACCAAGCCCATGAAACTGGCTGAGGTGACTTCAATCAATGTCAATCGAACCAAGACGGAGATGGAGGAATTCAACCGTGTACTTGGAGGCGGAGTGGTACCAGGAAGTCTCGTCCTAATCGGTGGGGATCCTGGAATCGGGAAATCGACTCTTCTCCTACAAGTCTCAACCCAGTTGTCTCAAGTGGGGACAGTTCTCTATGTCAGTGGGGAGGAGTCTGCCCAGCAAATCAAGTTGCGAGCGGAACGCTTGGGAGATATTGATAGCGAGTTTTATCTCTATGCAGAGACCAATATGCAGAGTGTTCGTGCTGAGGTGGAGCGTATCCAACCAGACTTTCTCATTATTGACTCCATCCAGACTATTATGTCTCCTGAGATTTCAGGGGTGCAGGGGTCTGTTTCTCAGGTGCGTGAGGTGACGGCTGAGCTCATGCAACTGGCCAAGACCAATAACATTGCTATCTTTATCGTAGGTCATGTGACCAAGGAAGGAACCTTGGCTGGTCCTCGTATGTTGGAGCACATGGTAGATACGGTACTTTACTTTGAAGGGGAACGCCACCATACCTTTCGTATTTTGAGAGCGGTCAAAAACCGTTTTGGTTCTACCAATGAAATTGGGATTTTTGAGATGCAGTCGGGCGGTTTGGTTGAGGTTCTCAATCCGAGTCAAGTTTTCTTAGAGGAGCGTTTGGACGGGGCGACTGGTTCCTCCATCGTTGTGACCATGGAAGGGACGCGTCCAATTTTGGCGGAGGTTCAGGCTTTGGTGACACCGACCATGTTTGGAAATGCCAAGCGTACTACGACAGGACTTGATTTTAACCGTGCTAGCTTGATTATGGCTGTTTTGGAAAAGCGTGCAGGTCTTCTCTTGCAAAATCAGGATGCCTATCTCAAATCTGCTGGCGGTGTCAAATTGGATGAACCTGCGATAGACTTGGCCGTTGCAGTTGCTATTGCTTCGAGCTATAAAGACAAGCCAACTAATCCTCAGGAATGTTTTGTAGGCGAACTGGGCTTGACTGGAGAGATTCGGCGCGTGAATCGTATCGAACAACGTATTAACGAAGCTGCTAAACTGGGATTTACTAAGATTTATGTACCTAAGAATTCCTTGACAGGAATCACTCCACCCAAGGAAATACAGGTCATTGGGGTGACAACGATTCAGGAAGTTTTGAAAAAGGTTTTTGCTTAATCTGTGACAAATCCTCTTAAAAATGATAAGATAGGAGAAATATTTGACTATCAAATTTTCAAGGAGGGAATCGTGTCGTATTTTGAACAGTTTATGCAAGCCAATCAGGCTTATGTTGCCCTACATGGGCAGTTAAATCTGCCACTTAAACCCAAAACCAGAGTAGCCATTGTGACCTGTATGGACTCACGTCTGCACGTTGCGCAAGCTTTGGGATTGGCACTTGGGGATGCTCATATCTTGCGGAATGCAGGTGGTCGAGTGACTGAGGACATGATTCGTTCGCTAGTTATTTCCCAACAACAAATGGGGACAAGAGAGATTGTGGTGTTGCACCATACAGACTGTGGTGCTCAGACCTTTGAAAATGGACCTTTTCAGGAGTATTTAAAAGAGGAACTAGGTGTCGATGTGTCAGACCAGGACTTCTTGCCCTTCCAAGATATAGAAGAGAGTGTGCGAGAGGATATGCAACTCCTTATCGAGTCCCCCCTAATACCAGACGATGTCATTATCTCTGGTGCCATTTATGATGTAGATACAGGAAGTATGACAGTCGTAGAATTGTAAATATTTTACTTAGAAAGAAAGTGTATGAAGAAAAACAGTATTTTATTTATTTTTATTTTATTGCTATGTATTGGTTTGCAGTATGAAACCATCTACTATACGGACGGTTCGATGTCAGCTGCGGAATATGGACTAATGGGAGTTTCTATCTTTCTAGCTCTCTTTTACATGATTCCGGCTCTTTATTTCCTTTTCCGTATTGGGAAAAAATGGGAATTGCCAAAGAACTCCTTGATCTTGTCTTTATTGGGTGGGATGTTCCTTTCAGGCTGGTTGTCTAGCTTTGCTAATACCTATATCCATGATTTGCTTGGCGTTCTTTTTCCAGATAGTGCATTTTTAAATGCCTTTGAAAGTGCTATTGTGGCTCCTTTGGTAGAAGAACCCTTGAAATTATTGCCACTTGTCTTTGTTTTAGCTTTGATTCCTGTGCGAAAATTAAAATCTTTGTTTTTACTAGGAATTGCTTCTGGTTTGGGATTCCAAATGATTGAGGATATTGGCTACATTCGTACGGATTTGCCAGAGGGATTTGACTTTACTATTTCGAGGATTTTAGAGCGTATCATCTCAGGAATTGCCTCTCACTGGACTTTTTCAGGCCTGGCTGTAGTAGGTGTTTACTTGCTTTACAGAGCCTATAAAGGACAGAAGGTTGGCAAGAAAGAGGGGCTTATTTTCCTAGGTTTAGCCTTGGGAACTCATTTCTTGTTTAACTCTCCTTTTGTTGAATTGGAGACAGAGTTGCCTTTAGCGATTCCAGTGGTTACGGCTATTACTCTCTATGGTTTTTATCAGGCTTATCGTTTTGTTGAGAAGCACGATGAGTTGATGAACTAGAATATTTTTCAAAAGAATGATGCAAGGGTACAAATATGGTGCCCTTCTTTTATTTTTGATTGAAAAATAGTGTAAAAAGCGCTACAATGGTAGATGGAAAAATCTTGTGAAAAGCACAAGCGATACATATATACCGGAGGAAATCATGTCTTTTTCTGATTTAAAGCTGTTTGCCCTTTCTTCTAATAAAGAATTGGCAGAACGTGTGGCGCAGGAGATTGGGATAGAGTTGGGGAAATCAAGTGTCCGTCAATTTTCAGATGGAGAGATTCAGGTCAACATCGAAGAATCAATCCGTGGGAAACACGTCTTTATCCTACAATCAACTAGTTCGCCTGTAAATGACAATCTGCTTGAAATTTTGATTATGGTGGATGCTTTGAAGCGTGCGAGTGCAGAATCTGTCAATGTTGTCATGCCTTACTATGGGTATGCACGTCAGGATAGAAAGGCGAGAGCGCGTGAGCCAATCACTTCAAAACTTGTCGCAAATATGCTTGAAGTAGCTGGAGTGGATCGTTTATTGACCATCGACTTGCATGCTGCGCAGATTCAAGGATTCTTTGATATTCCTGTGGATCACTTGATGGGTGCTCCTCTGATTGCGGATTATTTTGAGCGTCGTGGCATGGTTGGTTCTGACTATGTGGTTGTCAGCCCAGACCATGGAGGGGTGACTCGTGCCCGTAAGTTGGCTGAGTTTTTGAAAACATCTATCGCTATCATCGACAAACGTCGCAGTGTTGATAAGATGAATACCAGTGAAGTCATGAACATCATCGGTAAGGTCGAAGGCAAGACTTGTATCTTGATTGATGATATGATTGATACTGCTGGAACGATTTGTCATGCGGCAGATGCCCTTGCAGAAGCTGGTGCTGTTGAAGTCTATGCAAGCTGTACGCACCCAGTTCTTTCTGGCCCTGCTATGGACAATATCCAAAATTCAGCTATCAAGAAATTGGTTGTTTTGGATACCATCTATCTGCCAGAAGAGCGTTTGATTGATAAGATTGAGCAAATTTCGATTGCTCATCTACTGGGTGATGCTATCGTACGTATTCATGAAAAACGACCACTTTCTCCACTTTTCGGTATTGAGAAAAAAATTTAATGACCAAGCCTGAGATGATTCTCAGGTTTTTTCGTTTTTTTCCGAATAAATAGATAGAGCCAGAGAATCTAGTAAACCTAGATTTAAAACTGTGGTATAATAAAAGGAGGAAAAGAATGATTCTAAGACATCCGGGCATTAGCCCGACCAATGATTTGGTTGCTAAGAAAATTTTCAGCAATCCAGAAATCACTTGTCAATTTATCCGCGATATGCTGGACTTGCCAGCAAAAAACGTGACCATTTTGGAGGGGAGCAATATTCACGTATTACCCTCCATGCCTTACTCGGCCCAAGACTTCTATACCAGTATAGACGTCTTGGCAGAGTTGGACAATGGAACCCAAGTAATCATTGAAATTCAGGTACATCATCAGAATTTTTTCATCAATCGCCTGTGGGCTTACCTTTGCAGTCAGGTCAATCAAAACCTAGAAAAAATTCGTCAACGAGAAGGTGATACTCATCAGAGCTATAAACACATCGCACCAGTATACGCTATTGCAATTGTGGATAGCAATTATTTCTCAGATGACTTGGCTTTTCATAGCTTTAGTATGCGAGAGGACACGACAGGTGAAGCCTTAACCATCACAAATAATGGACAGGAACATCATCTAGTCAAGATGGCGTTCTTGGAATTAAGAAAATACAGAGAAACCAGCAAAGACAAGGTTCGCAAGCCATGGTTGGAGTTTTTCGGCAACAAGCCCTTTACCCAAGAACCCGAGCGAGCCATCAGTCAGGCAGACCAACTGCTGGACTACAAGAGCTGGTCCGAGGAGGACAGGAAAATGTTTAGTGAACAACGCAGGCGTGAAGAACAGGCCTTGTTAGCACAGGACTATGCCTTGGAACAAGCCGAAGAAAAAGGTTTAGAGAGAGGTCTTGAACGTGGTCGCGCAGAGGGCATTGAACAGGGACTAGAACGAGGGCGAGCAGAGGGGATTGAACAAGGACGATCGGAAGGTATCGAACAGGGTCTTGAACAGGGGTTAGAACGTGGAAAACTTTTTGCCTTCTTAGATATGGTCCGTCAAGGTCTTCTGACTTCAGAAGTTGCGAGTGAGCAATTAGGCATGACCGTGGCTGAGTTTGAGGAGCTATTGAAAGACCATCATAACTAAGAACTAAAAAAATACAGAGAAACCAGCAAAGACGAGGTTCGCAAGCCATGGTTGGAGTTTTTCGGCAACAAGCCCTTTACCCAAGAACCCGAGCGAGCCATCAGCCAGGCAGACCAACTGCTGGACTACAAGAGCTGGTCCGAGGAGGACAGGAAAATGTTTAGTGAACAACGCAGGCGCGAAGAACAGGCCTTGTTAGCTCAGGACTATGCTTTGGAAACTGCTAGGGCTGAAGGTCTTGAACAAGGAATCGAAAAAGGTTTAGAGCGAGGTCTTGAACGTGGTCGTGCAGAGGGGATTGAACAAGGTCTTGAACGTGGAAAACTCTTTGCCTTCCTAGATATGGTCCGCCAACATGTTTTAACTTCCGAATTCGCGAGTGAACAATTAGACACAAATTGAAAAAATATCAAGTTGACTTGACTTTTTTTATAGAATAGTATAGTATTTAGATACAAGCACTCCTTTTGCTCCCTGTTTCATAGCAACTGGAGTCATTTTTTTATAAATTTAGAAGGTTAATGATGTACACAACTGATAATAGTATTTCTTTGTCAAGAGATTTAAAGAGAGAAATGAAAGCATTTTTACCTCTTGAAGATTTGGTAAGTTATCTTTCAGATAAGCTAGATATGTCACCTGAAGAGGAACTAGATTCCAAAAATTTTTTACGTTGCCATAATTACTATTCGTTTTCTGCTTTTATTAAACAGGTTCCAGATAATCTTCATAAAGGAAAATTTCAAGCAGCGATTTCATTGTATGAATTTAATGACTGGTTGTCACAGTTTCTGTTTATATTTTCTGGTAGATTAGAGCAGTTTATAAAATCAACTTTTATTGAATCGCTTTGTCAGCAATATAATGGAAAATATCAAAAAGGTGAGTGTTACTTGGATGAAACTATTTATGAAAACTCTGAATTATATAACGAATTTATTTCAATTATAGAAAAACATTTATCAGAGAATCAAAGTCTGTCAATACAGCATCATATCAAAAATAAAGGTTCTAAGTTCCCAATTTGGGTGCTTTTTCAAGAGATGACTTTTGGGGAAACAACTCGTTTTATAAGTGCACTGAAAAAAGAGTACCGGGAGTATTGGATAGATACTACATTTTTATCAACTGGTGTGGTAAATTCTAAAATTCATGGAGAAGAAATCCAGAGTAAATTATTTGGCTGGGTTTCAGCTACATGGTATATGAGAAATAGAACTGCACATCATTTAAGATTATATGGTCAAAATTTTACAATAGCAAGTCCAAGTTTCTTTTCAGCTGATTTGCGTCAAATAAACAAGAATGCAGAGACTAAAAAGAAAAAGACGCATAATAACGATTTATTTGCTTATCTTCTTGCTATGAAAAATCTTATACAACATCATTCACATTCTTTTGTTCAAGATTGGAACGATTTTTTGACGACTTTAGAGGCACAGTTGATGGAAAAGTCAAATATCATATTATCTAGTAAGATTGGTTTGCCAAGCAATTGGAAAGATATATTGTGGATTGGTTGAACTAAGGAATGATTTTTTACTCAAGTTATTATTCAGAGAATCTTTGACAATCCAGATGAGAAACCAAACATTAAGAAGTTGATTACCAAGATGAATGAAGGATAAGATGCGAGATTTGGGAATTGCTATAGCGGACGATGTAACAGCTGAACAAGGTGAGAAAATCAGAATCATCAAGGAACACGATGATGCTCTTTCCGTCTGTAAAGAAGATTTGGAAACTCAGTCAAGAATACCAAGAACAGGTCAAGATGATTCAAATCGTTCCTAGATTCAGTGTGCTTTAATTTTAAAAATTAGGTGTCAAAACCTCTTTTAACACAGACAAAATTAAGGATAAACAATAATTTTAATAACTTTTATTTTTTTCGTCTCTTTTCCGAATAAATAGATAGTAGCAGTGAATCTAGTAAACCTAGATTTAAAAATGTGCTATAATGAAAGGAGAAGAAATATGACTGTGCGTCATCCGGGCATTAGCCCAACTAATGATTTGGTTGCTAAGAAGATTTTTAGCAATCCAGAAATCACTTGTCAATTTATCCGCGATATGCTGGACTTGCCAGCAAAAAATGTGACCATTTTGGAGGGAAGTAACATTCACGTCTTGCCCACTACACCGTACTCGGCACAGGATTTCTATACCAGTATAGACGTCTTGGCGGAGTTGGACAATGGCACGCAAGTTATTATTGAAATTCAAGTTCATCATCAGAATTTTTTCATCAATCGCCTGTGGGCGTATCTGTGTAGTCAGGTCAATCAAAATCTTGAAAAAATTCGTCAACGAGAAGGTGACACACACCAAAGTTACAAACACATTGCCCCAGTTTATGCTATTGCAATTGTAGATAGTAACTACTTCCAAGATGACTTGGCTTTCCATAGTTTTAGTATGCGCGAGGACACGACAGGTGAGGTTTTAACTATCACCAATAATGGACAAGAAAACCATCTAGTTAAGATGGCATTCTTGGAACTAAAAAAATATAGAGAAACCAGCAAAGACGAGGTTCGCAAGCCCTGGTTGGAGTTTTTCGGGAATAAGCCCTTTACCCAACAACCCGAGCGAGCGATCAGCCAAGCAGACCAACTGCTAGACTACAAAAGCTGGTCCGAGGAGGACAGGAAGATGTTTAGTCAACTACGTATGCGCGAAGAACAAGCCTTGTTGGCACAGGACTATGCCTTGGAAACAGCTAGAGCGGAGGGGGTTGAACAAGGAATCGAAAAAGGTTTAGAGCAAGGTCTTGAGCGTGGTCGAGCTGAGGGGATTGAACAAGGACTCGAACGAGGACGAGCGGAAGGCATTGAAGAGGGATTAAAAGTAGGTCTAGTAAATCTCGTTCGCCAAGGTCTTCTGACTTCTGAGGTTGCCAGCCAGCAGTTGGGCATGTCAGTTACTGAGTTTGAGTCCTTGCTATGAGGTCACATTTTAAATAGTAGAAAGTTAATGAAATGGCGAGTTATTTCTAAAATACTTGTCATTTTTGCTTGACATTTGGAAGGGGTTATAGGATAATACCATAGAAGTGAGTTCTATCCAACTATCGATATGGATTAGATATGTGAGGTTTGACTCAGGGCTTAAGAAATTTGTGAGATTTTCACTTGGAAGATACGGTATTTGAAGGGTATTTCATCTCACAAAGACGTTTTTTCACCTTTTTTGAAAAAAATAGGTAAAAAGTTGATGAAAACCCTTGACAAATCCTGCAAATATTTATATACTGTATGGTAGTAAGATAGTCTTACGAAAAAATATTTTAAAGAAAAACAAAGGAGATAAAACGATGAAAAAAGTTTTATTGACAAGTGCAGCAGTTGTAGCTGCAGCAGCAGCTCTTAACGCAGCTCCAGTACACGCATACGGAAACTGGACAGGATGGAACAATGGTGGACAAGGTTCAACAAATACTACTGCTCCTTCTACAAATCCAGTTGGTACTAGTGATTCACGTAACCCAATGGTTAAATACGGTTACATTAAATATAACCGTGTTGCAGCAGCAGGGTATACAAAACACGTTCGTGTAACAGTTGTTGACGGTGGTGGACGTCCAGTTCCAAATACTGAAATCGACATCCAAATCATCCCTACAGGTGATCGTGCAAGCGAACAAAAACAATATGAAAACTTCACTGTGAAGACAAATGCTTCAGGAGATGCAGATTTTTCAGAAGTTGAAGTTTTGTCATATGATAAAGATGGACAACCAGTTAAAAATTCAGCTGGAGTACAAGTTAAAGAAGCATTAAAATTCAAAACTGGTGAAGTGATTAAATTCCGTGTTACTAACCCAACATCAGAATTCAAATCAGCAACTGGTTTAGAAGCTACATTGACAGTTGGTGGAGATATGTATACAAATGGTAAAGTTGTACTTCCATATCACACTGATGACCGTAGTGTACAAATTGGAAATCCAACTTCAACTGCAGTTGAAGGTTGGGCTAACACAGCTGACGGATGGAAATACTTCGAAAAAGCTACAGCTGTTACAGGTTGGAAACAAGTTGATGGCAACTGGTACTACCTAAACGATAAAGGCGTAATGCAAACTGGTTGGGTAAACGTTAACGGAACTTGGTACTACCTAAACAAATCAGGTGCTATGCAAACTGGTTGGTTGAAAGATGGTGATACTTGGTACTTCCTTGAAGCAACAGGTGCTATGAAAGCTAGCCAATGGTTTGAAGTTGCTGGTAAATGGTACCATGTAAATGGTTCAGGTGCCCTTTCAGTAAACACAACTGTTGACGGTTACAACGTAAACGCAAACGGTGAGTGGGTATAATCCTATAACTAGAATATAAAACAGGAGATAGCTCTCCTGTTTTTTCTTGCATTTAATTTGTATAAGTATTATAATAGTTAAAAATAATAGGAGGTTTCCAATGAAATCAAAAGTAATTAACATTTTATTAGGTGCTACTTTGGCAAGTGCAGCTCTTGTTAGCGTAAAAACAACTGAGGTAAAGGCTTCGGAAACGAATGTGTATAAGACAGTTGTTTGGGTCACAAAACAGGAAGATGGGAAGGAAAAAATCTTAAGAAATCCCCAAACTTATGATTCATCAAAACCAGAAACATCATCCCCAGGTAATTTCTCAGGGTATCAATTTGAAAGTTCAGTAATTGATGGTACTGTATTAAAACATTATTTTAAGCCTTCAGTTACAGTTAAGGGAGATAAGGTAGATGGGCTTTCTGTGAAGCCTGATATTATAAAACCCTTTAAAGATACAGTCAAAGGGACTTCTTGGTTGGTCATGGAATCAGATGGAACGAGTCGAGAATTAAAGAAATTTGTTTCTTCAATCTCTGTTAAAAAAGCTGAGGAAGTTGAGCATGGCACATTTAAAGGATATCGCTTTGTTGAAACTAAAATAGAAGAGGGTGTTCGTAAACATTGGTTTGTAAAAGACGATAGTGTTACTGGAACTGAAAAAGTGGAAGAGAAACGTACAGGTTGGCAATATATCGCTGATAAGTGGTATTTCTTTGATCAAGATGGCGTGAAGAAGACTGGCTGGGTCAGTGACGGTAGCTGGTATTATCTAGCGGCAGATGGTAGTATGCAAACAGGTTGGAAATTCATCTCTGGTAAATGGTACTATCTCAATAGTGCTGGTTCTATGCAGACGGGATGGTTAAACCAAGGTGGTAAGTGGTACTATCTGCATTCTGATGGTGCAATGGCTACTGGTTGGAGAAAAGTAGATGGTGTCTGGTACTATCTGAATACTTCTGGTGCTCTGGTGACTGGCTGGTTCCAAGCAGGTGGCAAGTGGTATTATGCCTATAGTTCAGGCGCTCTTGCAGTAAATACAACGATTAACGGCTACACTCTAAATGCAAATGGTGAGTGGGTGTAATATTATAAACGGAATAAGTGATAAAGAGGTAAAATATGAAAGTAAAATACATTTTAGCAGTGGGAGCTGCAGGGGTAACATTACTTGGAGCTAGTACTTTATTAGCTTCAGTTAGTAATCATAGTGTGGTGTATGCAGACCAAGCTCCAGACGGCCAGTTTACTCTTGGTACAACTTGGAAATATTTGAATGGTAAATATGGATATACAGATTTTAACTATCAAAGTGGCTATGTTGCAACTCCAGGTAGTAAATCTGGCTATACCTATGTAGGAAGTGGTAGGGATGGTCATAATTGGGTTCACTATTTTAACCCAAGCTCTTCAGTTTCAACAAACACAAGTACTGACACAGGTTCTCAAGGTAATAGTTCAGCTAGTACAAACAGTAACACAAGCAGTAACAATACTTCAAGTTCTAATAATGCTTCATCAACCAATAAAACTGAGTACAAATGGTTAACTGTTAATGGGAAACTTCAGCTTTATATTAATAATAATTTAGCTAAGGGTTGGCAAACTGTTGAAGGTAAAACTTATTACTTAGATGAAGATGGTTTTATGAAAATAGGAATCCTCGAAGTAAAAGATAAACGCTACTACCTTGATGAAGATGGTGTGAAGAAAACTGGTTGGGTCAATGAAGGTGGTAAGGATTACTATATTACTGATGATGGATCTAAACCAACTACTATCATTGCAAAAGGTGAGAAGATTTACTACGTTAAAGAGGGAATTCAACAAACAGGTCTTCAACAGATTGAGAAGAAGTGGTATTATTTATTGGCAGACGGTAGCCGTAAAACAGGTCTCGTTCAAGATGCAAATAAGAAATGGTACTATATTACAAATGATGGCGAACGTAAAGTTGGTCTCGTAAAAGATAGTGATGGTGCTTATCATTACCTTACTCCAGAAGGTGAACGTAAAACAGGTTCTATCACTATTGACGGCGTGACTTATCGTTTAGCGGATCGTGCTAGTAGCAAGCCAGGTTGGAATAAAATTGATGGTAAGTGGTACTATTATGATGCGGAAGATAACATGAAGACAGGTTGGGTTAAAGATGGCTCATGGTACTACTTGGATGCTTCTGGTGTAATGAAGACAGGTTGGCAAAAAATTGATGGGGTATGGTATTATCTCAATGGTTCAGGTGCTATGCAGACAGGTTGGTTGAACCAAGGTGGCACATGGTACTACCTCAACAGCTCAGGTGCTATGCAAACAGGTTGGCTCAAGCAAGGTGGTACATGGTATTATCTTGCTGGCTCAGGTGCAATGAAGACAGGTTGGTACCAAGTTGGCGGTAAATGGTACTATTCATACCCATCAGGAGCTTTGGCGGTGAACACAACTATCGATGGTTACACAGTAAATGCCAATGGTGAGTGGGTGTAAGGAATATAATAAAGAAATAAGGGGAAATTCCTCTTATTTTTTTGTCAATAAGGAGATTATTTCTTGATTTTTCCGAAAGAAAATGCTATAATGACAGCAAAAAGGATATTAAAGGTGGTAAATACTTTATGGACAAGAAAAAACTTTTCACTGCTAGCTTGGCTAGCGTTGCCGTTTTAGGAGCAGGTTTCCTTGCTTCAAACCCATCAGTTGTGAAAGCTGCAACTGTTGAAGAATTACAAAAAGAGGCTGAAGCTAAAGATCAAGCTTTAAAAGATGCTGAAGCTAAAGCTCAATCTGAGAAGCAAGAAGCTGCTGCTGCTGCCGCAGCAGTTGAAAAAGCAAAAGCAGATAAACTCGCTGCTGATGAAGCATTAGCAAAAGCTAAAGAAGAAGCTGCTAAAGAAGAAGCTGCTAAAGAAGAAGCTGCTAAAGAAGAAGCCGCTGCTAAAGAAGAATTCTTATCTAACTATGATAAAGCATTAGCTGATACTGTTGCAGAATTAGAAAAAGCTACAACTGCTAGTCCAGAAGAAGCTGCTGCAAAAGAGGCTGTTATTGCTAAGTTAAAAGAAGAAGCTGCTGCAAACAAAGCTGAAATCGAAGAAGCATTCAAAAATGGTGCTACTGCAGCTGATGCTGAAAAATTCTTAGAAGAAGCTGGTAAAAACCCAGCAGATGCTGGAAAAGAAAATACAGACAAACCATTCACTCCTGAAGAGAATGAAAAAATTGAAGAAGCTAAAAAAGCTGAAGTTGCTCGTCCAGAATCAGAAAAAGCTCAAGAAAAAGCTGATGATTTAGCTGAAAAAGCAGATAAACTTAAAAAACAAGCTGACGCTGATGCTAAAACAGCTGCAGAACAAGCTGCTGCATTAGAAAAAACTAACGCAGTATTAAAAGAAACTAAAGAAGCTGTTAAAACTGCTAAGGAAAATCAGGAATCACCTGATGTTATTAAAAACTTAGAAGATGCTCAAAAAGCATTAGAAGCTAAAGCTCAAGAACAAGAAGCAGAAGCTACAGCTGCTAAAGAATCTGCTGACGCTAGAATTGAAGAAGCTAACAAACTTGTTGACGAGTATAATGCTGCTCTTAAAGAAGTAGAAGCTGCTAAAGAAAAAGAAGCTGAAGAAGTTGAAGATGCTGCAATCGAAGCACTTCAAAGCAAAGTAGCTGACTTGGAAAAAGAAGTAGCTGAATTAGAAAAATTAGTAGCTGACAATGAAAATAATCCAGATGCAGTTGACTACGTTACTGCAGCTAAAGAAAAACTAGAAGCTAAGAAAGCTGAATTAGAAAAAGCTGAAAACGAACTTAATCTTTTATTATATGGTGTAGAACCAGCGGTAAATGAAGTTAACCCATACGAAGGTCCAGTAACTGGTTTCTTTGACGAAACGGGAGAAAACCCAATTGCAGAAGGTGAATTAGGTACACATGCACCTAGAAATATCCCTGGATACACTTATACAGGAGTTTCATATACAAAAGATGGTATTTTAAGACATATCTATAAGGCAACTGGTTCTAATTCAGGTAACTCAAATTATGGTTTCAATGGTGTTCCTGCTGATAATAGCAATCCAGGTCACCAAGGTGATGGAGAACCAAGACAAGGCAATCGCCCTACACCAGGTTCAACAACACCGTCTACACCAGCAAATGAGACACCTGCAACACCAGCAGCTGAAGCCCCAGCAACGGCAGCTCCAGCAGTAGCAGGTACTAGCCAAGATAACACTTATCAAGCCCCAGCTGCAAAAGCAGATGATAAGAAAGAACTTCCAAATACTGGTGGAAAAGATAATGTTGCAATTGCATCATTAGGATTCCTAGGATTACTCCTTGGTGCCCTTCCATTTGTTAAACGCAAAAACTAATTAGTTAAAAATATGAAAGAGAAGGACTTGATGCCTTCTCTTTTTGTGGTATATAATTGCGTGAAGGTTTTGTTGGACAGTAGAAAATAAAAAGTGAACAAGACAATATTTCATTCTTGTTCGCTTTTATGTTATTAGTGATTGTATAATCTTATAACAGTGCCTCAAACTCCGCGACTGACATGCCTAATTGCTCACTCGCAAATTCGGAAGTTAGAACATGTTGGCGAACCATGTCTAAGAAGGCAAAAAGTTTCCCTTCTTCCCTTCCTTCAACTTTCCCACGCTCCAGTCCCTGTTCAATGCCCTCCGCACGCCCACGCTCTAAGCCTTTTTCCTCCGCTTGTTCCAAGGCATAGTCATGCGCTAACAAGGCTTGTTCTTCACGCATACGTAGTTGACTAAACATTTTCCTGTCCTCCTCGGACCAGCTCTTGTAGTCCAGCAGTTGATCTGCTTGGCTGATGGCTCGCTCTGGTTCTTGGGTAAAGGGCTTGTTGCCGAAAAACTCCAACCACGGCTTGCGAACCTCGTCTTTGCTGGTTTCTCTATATTTTTTTAATTCCAAGAATGCCATCTTGACTAGATGGTTTTCTTGTCCATTGTTTGTGATAGTTAAGACTTCACCCGTCGTATCTTCTCGCATGCTAAAACTGTGGAAAGCTAGATCATCTTGGAAATAATTACTATCCACAATAGCTATTGCGTAAACAGGTGCGATATGCTTGTAGCTTTGGTGAGTATCACCTTCACGCTGGCGGATTTTTTCAAGATTTTGATTGACCTGACTACACAGGTAAGCCCACAGGCGATTGATGAAAAAATTCTGATGATGAACTTGAATTTCAATGATTACTTGGGTTCCATTATCTAGTTCAGCTAAAACATCTATACTAGTGTAAAAATCCTGCGCTGAGTACGGCATGGAAGGCAAGATGTGAATATTACTTCCCTCTAAAATCGTTACATTTTTGGCTGGTAAATCCAGCATATCGCGGATAAATTGACAAGTGATCTCTGGATTGCTAAAGATTTTCTTAGCAACCAAGTCATTGGTTGGGCTAATGCCCGGATGACGTAAGGTCATATTCTTTCTCCTTTCATTATAGCACATTTTTAAATCTAGGTTTACTAGATTCTCTGGCTCTATCTATTTATTCGGAAAAAGTTTGAAAAATACTTGTTCTAGCTCTTCCCAATGGTATTTTTTGGTGCTTTCCTTTATAATGGGTGTATGGATAAGAAAAAATTATTATTGATTGATGGGTCTTCTGTTGCTTTTCGGGCGTTTTTTGCGCTTTATCAGCAGTTGGACCGTTTTAAGAATGCGGCTGGTTTACATACCAATGCCATTTATGGCTTCCAGTTGATGTTGAGCCATTTGTTGGAGCGGGTGGAGCCGAGTCATATTTTGGTGGCTTTTGATGCGGGAAAGACAACCTTCCGTACAGAGATGTATGCGGACTATAAGGGTGGTCGAGCTAAGACTCCTGATGAGTTTCGTGAGCAATTTCCCTTCATTCGTGAGTTGCTGGATCATATGGGAATTCGTCACTATGAGTTGGCTCAGTATGAGGCGGATGACATCATTGGGACGCTGGATAAGCTAGCAGAGCAGGATGGTTTTGATATTACCATTGTCAGTGGGGACAAGGACTTGATTCAGCTGACGGATGAGCATACGGTGGTTGAGATTTCCAAGAAAGGTGTGGCTGAGTTTGAGGCCTTTACACCAGATTACCTCATGGAAAAAATGAGCCTCACACCGACGCAGTTTATCGATCTCAAGGCGCTTATGGGAGATAAGTCGGATAATATTCCTGGGGTGACCAAAATCGGTGAAAAGACGGGTATCAAGCTTTTGCTGGAGCATGATTCGCTTGAGGGGATTTATGAAAATATCGATGGGATGAAGGCTTCTAAGATGAAGGAAAATCTTATCAATGATAAGGAACAGGCCTTTTTGTCTAAAACACTGGCGACCATTGATACCAAGGCACCGATTGAGATTGGTTTGGAGGATTTGGTCTATAGTGGTCCAGATGTGGAAAATCTTGGGAAATTCTACGATGAGATGGGCTTCAAACAGCTCAAGCAGGCTTTAAATGTGTCGTCAGCTGATGTTGCTGAAAGTTTGGACTTTACTATTGTTGAGCAAGTCAGTCAAGATATGCTGAGTGAAGAGTCTATCTTCCATTTTGAGCTTTTTGGTGAGAATTACCATACGGATGATTTGGTTGGTTTTGCCTGGTCTTGTGGCGATAAGCTCTATGCTACAGATAAACTTGAACTTTTGCAAGAGCCTATTTTCAAGGACTTTTTAGAAAAAACACCTCTGAGAGTTTATGACTTCAAGAAGGCTAAAGTTCTCTTGCATCGTTTTGGTCTGGATTTGCAGGCGCCTGCTTTTGATAGCCGTTTGGCTAAATACCTCCTTTCGACTGTGGAGGACAATGAAATTGCGACCATCGCTAGTCTTTATGGTCAGACTTATTTGGTTGATGATGAGACTTTCTATGGTAAGGGAGTCAAGAAGGCCATTCCTGAACGCGAGAAATTCTTGGAACACTTGGCTCGTAAGCTTGCTGTTTTGGTTGAAACAGAGCCTGTTTTACTTGAAAAACTCAGCGAAAATGGGCAATTAGAGCTTCTTTATGATATAGAGCAACCTCTGGCTTTTGTCCTTGCTAAGATGGAAATAGCTGGGATTAAGGTTAAAAAAGAAACCTTGCTTGAGATGCAGGCTGAAAATGAGCTTGTCATTGAAAAACTCACTCAGGAGATTTACGAACTGGCTGGTGAGGAGTTTAATATCAACTCGCCTAAGCAGTTGGGCGTGCTTCTCTTTGAAAAATTGGGACTTCCTCTGGAATACACTAAGAAAACCAAGACAGGTTATTCGACAGCGGTGGATGTCTTGGAGCGCCTGGCTCCTATTGCTCCGATTGTTAAGAAAATTCTTGACTACCGTCAGATTGCTAAGATTCAATCGACTTATGTGATTGGCTTGCAAGACTGGATTTTGGCTGATGGTAAGATTCATACCCGTTATGTGCAGGATTTGACCCAGACTGGGCGTTTGTCTAGTGTGGATCCAAACTTGCAAAATATTCCTGTGCGTTTGGAGCAGGGCCGTCTCATTCGTAAGGCTTTTGTGCCTGAGTGGGAGAATAGTGTCCTTCTCAGTTCGGACTATTCACAGATTGAATTGCGCGTTTTGGCGCATATTTCTAAAGACGAGCACTTGATTAAGGCTTTCCAAGAGGGGGCAGATATCCATACTTCGACAGCCATGCGGGTCTTTGGCCTTGAGTGTCCTGAGGATGTGACTGCAAACGACCGTCGCAATGCCAAGGCGGTCAACTTTGGAGTTGTTTACGGGATTTCAGACTTTGGTTTGTCTAATAACCTGGGCATTAGCCGTAAGGAAGCCAAAGCCTACATTGATACCTACTTTGAACGCTTCCCAGGCATCAAAAACTATATGGATGAAGTGGTGCGTGAGGCGCGTGATAAGGGCTATGTAGAGACACTTTTCAAGCGTCGTCGTGAGTTGCCAGATATCAATTCTCGCAACTTCAATATTCGTGGTTTTGCGGAGCGGACAGCTATCAACTCTCCTATTCAGGGGTCGGCGGCAGATATTCTCAAGATTGCTATGATTCAGCTGGATAAAGCCTTGGTTGCAGGTGGTTGTCAGACTAAGATGCTGTTACAAGTGCACGATGAAATCGTCCTTGAAGTTCCTAAATCTGAATTGGCAGAGATGAAAAAATTGGTCAAACAAACTATGGAAGAAGCCATTCAACTCAGTGTTCCCCTCATCGCAGATGAAAATGAAGGGGCAACTTGGTACGAGGCCAAATAAAAAGGGGGCTAGTCCTCCTTTTTTGTAGTAGAATTCTGCAAGCCTTTTCAAATTGTGCTATACTGAAGAAAAAGGAGGATTTCTATGAGTCAAGAATTTATCAATCCAAGTGATGGTGTGATTCGTCAGTATCTCGCAACGAGTAAAACCCTTGCTGTGGTGGGCCTGTCAGATCGTGAGGAAACAACCAGCAATCGAGTGACCAAGGAAATGCAGGCTCGGGGTTATAAAATCATCCCAGTCAATCCCAAGGTGGCAGGTGGCGAAATCTTGGGTGAAAAGGCTTATGCTAGCCTAGCAGAGATTCCTTTTCCTGTAGATATTGTTAATGTTTACCGTCGCAGTGAATTTTTGCCAGATGTGGCGCGTGATTTTCTCAAGGCTGATGCTAAGATTTTTTGGGCACAGCTAGGACTTGAAAGTCTAGAGGCGGAAGAAATCTTGCGCGCTGGTGGATGCGATGACATTGTGATGAATCGCTGTATCAAGAGAGAACATACTCGCTTGATTAAGGAAGCATAAGAAAAAGGTAGCTGGTGGGCTACCTTTTGTGTTATACTCAATGAAAATCAAAGAGCAAACTAGCCGCAGGCTGCTCAAAACACTGTTTTGAGGTTGTGGATAGAACTGACGAAGTCAGCTCAAAACACTGTTTTGAGGTTGTGGATAGAACTGACGAAGTCAGTAACCATACCTACAGCAAGGCGACGTTGACGTAGTTTGAAGAGATTTTCGAAGAGTATTAGAAAATGCCGATAAGGGTCTGCATACCAAGACTAGTGAGGATGATGGCAATCCAGCAGATGGCTCCGAGAACAATGGATTTTCCGCTGGATTTGACCATAGCGACCAGATTAGTTTTGAGACCGATAGCACTCATGGCCATGATAATGAGGAATTTGGAGAGTTGTTTGAGAGGGGTAAAGAAACTACTGGATACCCCGAGAGAGGTCAGTAGGGTGGTTAGGAGAGAGGCAAGGATAAAGTAAAGGATAAAAAGTGGGAAGACTTTTTTCAGTTGTAAGCCTTGCTTATTTTTTTGCTCGCGACTTTGCCAGTAGGAGAGAAAGAGAGTGATGGGGATGATAGCCAGAGTCCGCGTAAGTTTGACAATGGTTGCGGATTCGAGGGTATTGGTCTGGTAGAGACTATCCCAGGCGCTAGCTGTGGCGGTTACAGAGGAAGTGTCATTGACCGCAGTCCCTGCAAAGAGGGCGAAGCCGTCATTTGATAGATGAAGCCAGGTACCTAGCGTTGGAAAGATGAGCGCAGCCAAGACATTGAAGAAAAAGATAACGGAGATGGCTTGGGCTACTTCCTTTTCCTTGGCGTGAATAACAGGCGCTGTTGCTGCAATGGCAGAACCACCACAGATTGAAGAACCTACTCCAACCAAGGTAGCCAGTTTTGTATCCAGTGCAAAGAAGCGCTGGAAGAAATAGGCAATAATCAGAGCTATTGAGATAGTGGACAGGATGACAGGGAGCGAAGATTGGCCAACTGCGAAGACCTGCGAGATATTGAGACCAAAACCAAGCAAGACAACGGCATATTGGAGCAATTTTTTAGAACTAAAGGTCAACCCAGCATCCAGTTGTTTATAGGACGAGAGAAAGGGATGGAGAAGCATGCCCATAAAAATTGCAAAGACAGGCGCGCCAATAACAGGGAAGAACCCTCCTAAGTACCAAGATACGATTGAAATGAGAAGGCAGGCCAAGATACCTGCTCCATTTTTTGATAGAAATGACATAAAAACCTCCAAATAAAATCTATTACCATTATGGACATAAAAACAGGAAAAGTCAAATAGAAAGTGGAAAGCTATTCTATCATGTATTTTTGCGGTCGGGGGTCTTTTGTAGTATAATAGAGATACGTTTCGAAAGTAGGAGGTATCTATGGACTTAACTAAGCGCTTTAATAAACAGTTAGATAAGATTCAAGTTTCGTTGATTCGTCAGTTTGACCAGGCTATTTCTGAGATTCCTGGGGTCTTGCGTTTGACCTTGGGGGAACCTGATTTTACAACGCCAAATCATGTCAAGGAGGCGGCCAAGCGAGCGATTGATCAGAACCAATCCTACTATACAGGGATGAGTGGCCTGCTGACTCTACGTCAGGCGGCCAGTGACTTTGTTAAGGAAAAGTACCAACTGGACTATGCTCCTGAAAATGAAATCTTGGTTACAATTGGGGCGACAGAGGCTTTATCTGCTACTTTGACAGCTATTTTGGAAGAGGGAGACAAGGTGCTCTTGCCAGCTCCTGCTTATCCGGGTTATGAACCAATTGTCAATCTAGTTGGGGCAGAGGTTGTCGAGATTGACACGACTGAAAATGGTTTTGTATTGACTCCTGAGATGTTGGAGAAGGCTATTTTGGAGCAAGGTGACAAGCTCAAGGCGGTGATTCTTAACTATCCAGCAAATCCGACAGGAATTACCTATAGTCGGGAGCAGTTGGAAGCCTTGGCAGCTGTTTTACGCAAGTACGAGATTTTCGTTGTCTGTGATGAGGTTTACTCAGAATTGACCTATACAGGGGAAGCTCATGTGTCTCTAGGGACTATGTTGAGAGATCAGGCTATTATTATCAATGGTTTGTCTAAATCACATGCTATGACCGGTTGGCGTTTGGGTCTGATTTTCGCTCCTGCGGTCTTCACAGCTCAGTTAATCAAGAGTCACCAGTACTTGGTTACTGCCGCAAATACCATGGCTCAACATGCTGCGGTGGAAGCCTTGACAGCTGGTAAAAACGATGCGGAGCCCATGAAAAAGGAATACATCCAGCGTCGGGACTATATCATCGAAAAGATGGCTGCTCTTGGTTTTGAGATTATCAAACCAGACGGTGCCTTCTATATCTTTGCTAAGATTCCAGCGGACTACAATCAAGATTCTTTTGCTTTTCTGAAGGATTTTGCTCAGAAGAAGGCTGTTGCCTTTATCCCTGGTGCGGCCTTTGGGCGTTACGGAGAAGGCTATGTGCGTCTGTCTTATGCAGCGAGCATGGAGACTATCAAAGAAGCCATGAAACGACTTGAGGAGTATATGAGAGAAGCATGATTCAGTCTATCACGAGTCAAGGCTTGGTGCTCTACAATCGCAATTTTCGTGAGGATGATAAGCTAGTCAAGATTTTTACTGAGCAGGCTGGTAAGCGGATGTTTTTCGTCAAACATGCTGGCCAGTCCAAACTGGCTCCTGTTATTCAGCCCTTGGTGCTGGCACGATTTCTCTTGCGAATCAATGATGACGGGCTTAGCTACATTGAAGACTATCATGAGGTGATGACTTTTCCCAAGATCAATAGTGACCTCTTTGTCATGGGCTATGCGACCTATGTGGCAGCTCTTGCCGATGCTAGTTTGCAGGACAATCAGCAGGATGCTCCCTTGTTTGCTTTTTTACAAAAGACTTTGGAGTTGATGGAAGAGGGTTTGGATTATCAGGTTTTGACCAATATTTTTGAAATTCAAATCTTGACAAGATTTGGGATCAGCCTCAATTTTAATGAGTGTGTCTTTTGTCATCGGGTCGGTCAGGCTTTTGACTTTTCTTTCAAATATGGAGCCTGCCTCTGTCCAGAGCATTATCATGAAGATGAGAGACGTTGCCATCTCAATCCCAATATCCCTTATCTGCTCAATCAATTTCAAGCTATTGATTTTGAGACTTTGGAGACCATTTCGCTCAAGCCTGAAATCAAGCAAGAGCTACGCCAATTTATGGATCAACTCTACGAAGAGTACGTTGGGATTCACCTAAAATCAAAGAAATTTATTGATTCCCTAGCAGACTGGGGACAATTACTAAAAGAGGAAAAGAAATGAAAAAAATCGCAGTAGATGCCATGGGGGGCGATTACGCACCTCAGGCCATCGTTGAGGGTGTCAATCAAGCCCTAGCTGACTTTTCAGATATCGAGGTTCAACTCTACGGAGATGAAGCTAAAATCAAGCAATATCTGACAGCGACAGAGCGTGTTAGCATTATCCATACGGATGAGAAGATTGATTCAGACGATGAACCTACGAGAGCTATTCGGAAGAAGAAAAATGCCAGTATGGTATTGGCAGCCAAGGCTGTCAAAGAGGGTGAAGCAGACGCTGTCCTCTCAGCTGGGAATACAGGTGCTTTGTTGGCAGCAGGATTTTTCATCGTGGGTCGTATCAAGAACATTGACCGTCCTGGGCTTATGTCGACCTTGCCGACTGTAGATGGGAAAGGTTTTGACATGCTTGACCTTGGTGCTAATGCGGAAAATACAGCCCAGCACCTCCATCAATATGCGGTTCTAGGTTCTTTCTATGCTAAAAATGTCCGTGGCATTGCGCAACCACGTGTTGGCTTGCTCAACAACGGAACAGAGAGTAGTAAGGGCGACCCGCTTCGTAAGGAAACCTATGAATTGCTGGCGGCTGATGAAAGTTTGAACTTTATCGGAAACGTGGAAGCGCGTGATTTGATGGATGGCGTTGCGGATGTTGTTGTGGCAGATGGTTTCACGGGAAACGCTGTACTTAAATCCATCGAAGGGACAGCCATGGGAATTATGGGCTTGCTCAAGACCGCTATTACAGGTGGTGGTCTTCGAGCGAAACTAGGTGCCCTCCTTCTCAAGGACAGCCTCAGAGGTTTGAAAAAACAGCTCAACTACTCAGATGTTGGTGGAGCGGTCTTGTTTGGTGTTAAGGCACCGGTTGTTAAGACTCATGGCTCAAGCGATGCCAAGGCTGTTTATAGTACGATTCGCCAGATTCGTACTATGTTAAAAACAGACGTAGTTGCCCAGACTGCGCGTGAATTTTCAGGAGAATAAAAGAGATGACAGAAAAAGAAATTTTTGACCGTATTGTGACTATTATCCAAGAACGACAGGGAGAAGACTTTGTCGTGACAGAAGCTTTGAGTCTGAAAGACGATTTGGATGCTGACTCAGTTGACTTGATGGAGTTTATCTTGACACTGGAAGATGAATTTAATATCGAAATCAGCGATGAGGAAATTGACCAACTCCAAAGTGTAGGAGATGTGGTTAAGATTATTCAAGCAAAATAGAAATCGGAATTCCAAGGCATTTGCTTTGGAATTTTTTATTTGGCTTAATACTATTCGAAAATCTCTTCAAACCACGTCAGCTCTATCTGCACCTCAAAACAGTGTTTTGAGCAACCTGCGGCTAGCTTCCTAGTTTGCTATTTGATTTTCATTGAGTATAAGTGACCGTTTAGGAACAGATTTAGTCTTTCTAGGGACAGTAGAAATCTGAGGACAAATAAGGGATATAATAGAGTCAGAAAAAATCAATCTCCAAAAAGGAGAAAAAAGAAAGGATTTTTATAGAGTTATATCAATACGGTATTACTCAAAATACAATTCGTAGATATTGGTGATATTGTCTAATTTTTCACAATATTATTGACTTTGACAATGAAAAGTATTAGAATATAGCTAAATAAAGAGGGGAAACCTTCTTATAGCTATTCAATAAAGGAGGAAATGGCTATGAAAAAATCTAAATTACTTACTCTTGGTTTGCTTGCAGGTGCTGGTCTGCTTTTGTCTATCAACCAAGCACAGGCTGCAGATACTTGGGTTAAAAATGGTGCTGACTGGAATCTTTCTCAAGATGGCAGCCTAGCTAAGGATAAATGGGTACAAAATGCTGGGTCATGGTATCACTTCGATAGCGCTGGTAAAATGCAGACAGGCTGGCTCAAAGACGGCAATACTTGGTATTCTCTAGCAGATAGTGGTGCTATGCGCACTGGCTGGTACAAGCAAGGTAGCACATGGTACTCACTAGCAAATAGTGGCGCCATGCGTACAGGTTGGTACAAAGAAGGGTCTACTTGGTACTATCTCAAAGACAGTGGCGCTATGGCAACAGGATGGGCGACTCCAAATGGTAAATGGTCTTACTTTGAAAAATCAGGTGCTATGGTCGCAGATAGAGCTGTTCCAGCCAGTGATGGGGAAAGTTATGTCATTGGTAAGGATGGCTATCTAGCAAATAGAAAAGATGCTGGATACAGTATTCATGATATTGTCAAACTTGGAGATGGGCAAGAATATTTGCTAAATGCTAAAGGTGACGATGTTATTATTGAAAAAAACACTTGGTATATCAGACCAGAGTTCAAGAAGTTTTCTAACAAATATGGGGATGAGGTTGCAAATACTACCTTAGCTTTAGTGGATAATAAAGAAGAAGGACAAGAAATTGATCCTAAGGCAGTTGTACAGAACTTCCAAAACTTACCAAATCGCTACTACTTTGATGAAAATGGACATCGTGTGGTTAATATCCCAGCAATGACAACCTATTCAGAGATTAAAAAAGTTGGCAATGATGTCTATTTAGAAAATCCAGGTGCACGACTTCGTCTTGGAGCTACCCACTTTACAATCAATAACAATAAACTATACTATTTAGAAAATGAGCAAGGTAAGCTCAAAACAGGTTACTTTGTATTGATTGATGATGGAGCAACCACTACTTACCATCACATTCTAGCCTATGCGGATCAATCTGGTGAAATTCTTAAGATGAAACGCTTGCCATCAGGAGTTTCAGATTATCTGGATAAAGAAATCGATGGTTTATACGGTGAAAAAATTAAGATTGAATCTCCACACTCAAACGAATATTATAAAGTGGTTGTGGTTAAATAAAAATAATATCTTCACAACTAATTGTTAACACTCTAACCAATATACCATTTTCAGGAGGCTTTAGATTTCTTGTATTTTAAAAGGAAACTAAAGCCTTTTGTAGATGGAGCAGGGGATAGAGTTATCTATAAAATAATGAAAAGGAGTCTGTCATGGAAATGAAAAATACATTTGTAGAATTGGAACAATTTGAAGAGTTAACCCCAGAGGTATTGGAGGAAGTGAATGGTGGAGGGAATTTTTGAAGATACTGTAAAATGGTGCAATAAATTATTTGGTACGGGTAGACACGTTGCTTAAATTCACAGTATTAGTTAGAGATTAGATTTATTTATGCTTATTTTAGAATTCTTATTTTCTGTGATATATCTACTGTTGGTAGTCGTTTCAACCATAGTTCCTACTATTTATTTGGGCGCTCAAATTTCCCCAGAATTTTATAAAAAACGTTATTGGATACTTATATTTTTAATTAGTTTATCTGCTCGTCAAACATTTGGAGAATTATTTCATATAGGAGTTCTTATCTACTTTTACTGTATTTTTTTATTAGTATTGCACAAGGGAAAAGGGGAATCTCTTTTTCTTTCTCTGTATCTTTTTCTCTTCTTTCAAAGTATTCGTTATTTATTTTTGACAATTTGGATTCGTGTATTATCTGGTGAGCATTGTTGTTTCGTAGATTCGTTTTCTACTTTATATATATCTATATTTGATTTATTATCAATCTTTCTATGTTGTAAAATTATGAAGCGTTGGTCTTTGGATTTGGATTTATTCTTTTCAGATACTTTTAAAACCCACTATCGTAAGAGCTTTTTCATTATCCTACCTCTGACTGGATTTAGGATATTCTCTTCGTTCATGACCAATAGAAATAGTTCTTTTTACGTTCGCTTTGACACGACCATTTCTCTCCTGATTTTCATTCTCTTTTTCTCCTGGCTCTTTTATATCAGACACTTAGAGCAGGTTTATCGTGATGAGCAGACCATTCAGAGACAGGAAGATGAGAATCGTTCCTTGCAAGGGATGGTGGATAAGCTAGGTCATCTCTATGATGAGGTTCGAGGTTTCCGTCATGATTTTGCAGGGATTGTCGCCAGTATGGAGCCTGCCATAGCTAATCAAGACATGGCTGAGGTGTCTACCATTTATCAAGATGTCTTTCTAAAGACCAATGAAAAGCTGAGGAAGGCGGACTACACGGCCTTTAATCTTCATAATATCCATGATATAGCCATTCGTAATACTTTGGCAAAAGCTATGATTGTGGCAGATAATCAGGGAATTCATTTTAGTTTGGAGACGGTGGGGGTTGTCGAAGAGCTGGCATTGCCGATGTTGGAGGCTATCCGTATCCTCTCTATCCTCACGACAAATGCCTTGGAGGCAGCCAGTGAGGCGGAAAATCCGCAGATTGGGGTTGCTTTGTTGGCAGGTGATAGGAGTGTCCGTTTTATCATTGAAAACACTCGTAAGAAAGAAGAACTGAATCCCAGCATTCTCAGTCAAAAGGGTTATTCGACCAAGGGTAACCACAGTGGACTGGGCTTAGCGACCTTGGAGGATATGGTTTTTCATTATGATTTAAACTTAGATACCCAGCTAGGAGAGACGACTTTTAGACAAGATTTAGAATTGCCATTTAAGGATGAGAAACGAGGGGGAGAGAAATGAGAATTTTAGTTTTGGAAGACGATAGAGTTCAGCAGGGACGGATAGAGCAGACTTTACTAGATATCGGTCGCTCTCGCAATTTAAGATTGGAAATTGATATTGCTAAAAGCTATGGAGATGTTGAAAAGTATTCTCAGTATTTTGACCATTACCAACTCTATTTATTGGATTTAGAGATTGATGGAGAGCGTGAACGGGGCTTTCAAGTTGCTCAACAGGTTCGGGAGCGAGATCCTTTTACAAGTATTGTCTTTGTGTCCACACACTCGGAGGCCTTGCCTCTAGCTTTTCGCTACCACTTGTCTGCCTTGGATTTTATTTCCAAGGATCAGCCAGAGGAAGATTACCGTCATCAGTTGGAGCGCTGTCTGGACTATGTACTGGCAGTGGACAAGAGGGAAAATATGCGCCTCTTTACTTATAGTTTTGAGGGAAGACGGGGCTTTACTCTGCCCTACCATGAGATTTTAGCTTTTGAAACCTCAGTGGAATCCCACCGTATCAAGGTCTACTATGCCAATCATTCTATCAAGACCATTTATGGTAGTCTCAAGGATATCGCTACTAAGGCTGAAAAAGATTACTTTGTCTATGCCAATCGCAATACTTTAGTCAGTTTACAGGCTATTGAAGAGATGACTGCGACAGAAGTGACCCTGTTAGAAGGCTTGCATTTCCCCGTATCACGAACAGCCAGAAGAACCCTTAAAAAACATCTCAATGTCTAATATCTGTTAGACTTGTATGAATTTATCAATAAGAATGTCGGAAAATTTTCTGATATTCTTATTTTTTTGACTTCTTTTTCGAATAGATAGGTAAGAGGGAAAAGAAAGGAGTCTAATTCATGTATCTACCAATTTTTTATCCGTGGTTTACTAAATTATTTTTCAAATAAAATTTGATTTAGTTGTTTATTTTTGAATTGTTTTTCGAATAGATAAGTAAGAGGAAACAGAAAGGAGCC